>CAZLMM010000019.1:0-82465 GCA_964560495.1 uncultured Caldilineaceae bacterium | reverse complement strand
GCGGACACCGATAACGATGAAAAATCAGCCATGATTGTCACGCTGCAAGCATGACCTACGGATGACTCTTTCTCTGTGTTCTCCGTGTCTCTGTGTGAGCCTATTTTTCACATCAGGTGGGGTTTCCAGGATAGGCAACATGATCTGCGGACACCGATAACGATGAAAAATCAGCCATGATTGTCACGCTGCAAGCATGACGTCAAGCAGCATACAATGATCGTTCTAGAACCGTTCGTACTCCCGAACAGAGACAACGACAGCCACCGGCTTTCCGTACCGCTCCACAAAGATGGTCTCGCCCATGCTCACGGCGTCGAGCACATCGCGAAAGTTGACCCGCGCCTCATCACTGCCCATGGTTTTCTGCTTCATCACCAATGCTCCATATCTCAAGAACCTTATGATTCTTGAGAAGAATACTCTATTTCCACCTGCCTGCCAATCGTAACATCACTTTAGACCTTGACAACCATCCACATCGTGCTAACTTAGCATAAAATTGTCGATTGATAGCCAATGGAGGGCAAATACGCAGCCAACTCCACAAATCGTACCGATCAGCGATTTTCGACTGTATCAGGATCGAGTTCTGAATCAGCTTGGTCGCGGCCCTGTCATCTTTGCCCAGCGCGGTCGCCCGGCAGCCGCATTGGTGTACATCGAAGAGCGGAACAGAGTCGCAGCCGAGCTGGCGCACTATAAACGCCTGGTGATGCTAGAGGAACGTTCGCGCGAAGTTGCGGCGGGCAATTACGTGACCCAGGATGAGGTCGAGCAGGGCTTGCGGGCGCGGGGGCTGATCGACTGATGTGGCAGATTCGCTACCATCCTGCCGCCACAGTGGGCATCTATGCAATCCCGCGTGGCCCCGCAGCTGCTGTCGCGGAGGCGATTCGAGAGTTGGTCAAGAACCCGACAGGCGGTCAACCCATCGAAGACAGGGTCAATGCCTATCGACTTCGTGTCGCCGGCTACACCGTTGAATATGAGCTGCGCACAGAACAAGAACTACAGGTGATTGCCATCCTCAACATCGAGTAGCGCCTCGCCCGTAAATCGTAAATCTCAAACCGTAAACCTCCCCCTTCATCGTCCCTTCCCCGCGCTCTCCACCACCCGGAACCCCACCTCACGGTGAATGCTTGCCCGGCCCAGGGTGCGCACCTTGCCCACGCACGCTTCGCACAGCAGATAGATGCGAATGTCGTCCGATTCGTCTTCGATGATGGCGCGCAGTTTCGCTTCCAATCGAGCCAGGTCTGGCGGGCGCAGGTCGCATTCGAAGACGCTGTACTGGGCGCGCTGGCCGTAGCCCTCCAGCGTCTTCATCACCTTCGTGCGACGCCTGTCATCGGAAATATCATAACTCACCACGGTCCATTGGCGGCGATTGCGCACCGCCGGCCCGATTTTTTCCTCTTTCTGCGTTATCACCTTCGCCATCTTCCCTCCTCCTTCGTACTCGTACTCGTGCTCGTACTCGTGCTCGTCAGCATCGGTTGCAAGCGGCGGGTTTGAATGGCGTCTTCATTCGATTCCCGCCAATGCAGCCCGCATCTCCTCCCAGGTCATGCCGGCCTGGGCCGCCAGCCCGTCGGCCAGGCGATTCCATTCGCGCGGGATCAGCCGCAGCCGCAAATTGGGCACGTCGCGGGCCGCCTCGCAGGCGCGCCAGTGCCATTGGCGTAGGGCGCGGCTCTTCACCGCAGCGCGCCCCTGCATCTGCCGCACAACCGTGGCGCTATCCAATACGCAGTTGGTCTCGGCGGCGCGCAGCCGTCTGCCCAGAGTCAGCCCCAACAGCAGCCCGGCGTACTCGGCCTCGTTGTTGGTCATCGCCGGCAGACGTTGACATTCCCAGGCCAGCACCTCGCCCGCGTCCGAGAAGGCCGCCGCGCCGGCCCCACAACCCATGGCCAGCTGCCCCGGGCGTCCGGCTGCCTCCATCATCGCCGGCGGCGACCCGGCGCCATTGCCGGCGCCTGTACAACCGTCGCAAAAGATCCACACACGCAGCAGTTTGGGTGAACGCCAGATCCTCATGAATACACCGTCACTCTTCGTTTTCATCCGAACCATCCTGCAAATCCTGTCATCCTGTCTCACCTTTGCTGCAGCTACACCGTCAACCCCTCATATTCGTTGCGCTCGCCCATGACCATTCTGGCAAAGATGCGCGCCTGCAGCTCAATACAACGCCGCAATCGCTCCTGATTGCCGCTGGGCGAATGGAGCACGACATGCTGCATACGTTCCTCATAGGCCTTGATGGCCGCTGAGATCAATCTGTCGCCCAATTCAACCGGTCGTTCCGTCGCACCGGTAAAGGTGAAGTCCGTGGGTTTAATCTTCCCGGTCAAGGCCAGGGGCAGCATGACTCCATCCACCGCCAGCGGGCGAAACTCCTCCATCAAATCCAGCGTCAGCGACGGGCGGTCATAGGTCATGGCATGAAAGCAGCCCAGGAAAGGGTCCAGCCCCACCAGTTCCGCTGCGGCCGTCACGTCTCGCTGGAGTTGGGAATAGCCAAAGCTCAAGAGTGCATTGAAGGGGTCTGGCGCCGGGCGATAGTTGCGCCCATGGAACGACCAGTTGGCCGGCAACAGCGCCCGAATGCCGCCAAAGTAATAGACGCCCGCTTTGCCCTCGAAACCGCGCAGCGCGTCCAACGTGGTCGCTCGCACGCATTCCCGCCGCATCTGGTCGATGCCCTGAGCGCTGGCGTTCAGTTGCACCGCCGCAAACGCGCCAGCGTCCAGGGCCGTCGCCTGTAATAGCTGCGCCTGATTCGCCAGCTTGGCCTGCACGATACGCCTGGCCGTCGCCAGCGAACGTGCATCATCGCCGGAAAGACGCAACTGGGCGTGACGCAGACGGGCAAACTTGGAAGCGTTCTTGGTCAGCCTGCCGCGAAAGCGCCCAAACTGGCTCATAAAGACCACATCCACATCTTGCTCCAACAACAAGGCCACCGCCTGGGCCGTGATCTGTACATTGCCATAGAGCACAAGCTGCTCCACCTCATGCACCGGCGTCTGCGCCAGCGTTTTCATCTGCCGCGGTTGCCCAACGTGCTGCGTCACCCGAATCTGTTCTCCGCTCCGGCGCACCAATGCGCCCTGTTCGCGGATGTGTAAGATTGTCATCGACGACTCCCTTCAACTCTTTACCGTTTACGAATTACGGTTTACGAACTGACGGCGCATTGCTTCATTAACCATTAACCGTTCCTCACTTTTCATTCTCCATCCCACTACAACCGATAACACTCTCCTCTGACGAAAAAATAGCCCAGCCACTCGAAGCCGGCGTCGAAATGGTTGACTGCCGTCTTGCGCTCGCTCATAGCCAGCCCAATGGCCGTCAGGCTCTCTTGGGCTGCAGTCAACGCCTGGGCAGCATCGGCGCGGCGACGGCAACAGATGACGAAATCGTCGGCGTAGCGCACCAGGGCGAGCTGCTGGCGCGTCAGGCGCTGGTCAAAGTCGTGGAGATAGATATTGGCCAGCAGCGGCGACAGGACGCTGCCCTGACTGGCGCCGGCCTCCTTGGGCAAACCATCTGCGCTGTTGAGTAAGCGTGCATGCAGCCACATGCGCACATAGCCCACCAACAGGGGATCGTGCACCCGTCGCTGAATCAGCCGCAGCAGACGCCGACTGTCCAGTTCGTCGAAACAGGAACGCACATCGCCATGCACCACCCAGCGCAGATGATCATCCCGGTGGCGCTCCACCTGGCGCACTGCATCTTCCACGCCCAGCCCTGGCCGAAAGCCAAAACTGCACGGCAGAAAGAGCGGCTCGAAACAGGGCGCCAGGATGTCGTGGAGCGCGCGCTGGGCGATGCGGTCGCGCAGCGCCCATAACACCAGGGGTCGCAGCCCGCCATTGCTTTTAGGAATGAGCACCTGGCGCAGGGGGCGCGGTCGATAGCGCCCACCCGCCAGTTCCAGACGCAGCGTTTCCAGCTCCTTGTCCAGGCGGCTGGCAAAGAGCTCCAACGTCACGCCATCGACGCCGGCGCCGCCGCCAGCCCGCTTGATAGCCAGCCAGGCGCGACGCAACGACTCGGGCGTGAACCATTCCTCGCCAGGTCGGCAGCGCAGCGGCCCTGCCTGGACTGGCGGGAGCGCCGCCTGGCTTCTGACCGGCGCAGGGGTGGGAGCGGCGGCAGAATCTGCCGCCGCCTGCTCGCTGCGCACTCTTCGCCGCCACCAAGCCATCATTCCCCCTCCTGGGCTGTGATTGGTGTGATTGAGCGCTGACCCAACTCCTCCTCTTCGCCCTCGTCTTCCTTCTCCCCCTCACCCAGGCTGCCGTTCCTGCTCGTCGTTGCCCTCTGCGGCCAGGGCAAGCGCGCCCCGACGCCCCGGGGCCAATGAACCGCGGCCAGGCGAGGCGCAATGCGTTCCTTCAGGTCACTCAACCCGAGATCAGGCGTTGCCAGCAGACGCTCCTCCTCGTAGTAGCGCGCCAGGGCCGACCCCAACAGCCAGGTGCTCACCCCGCTCAACAGCCCGCTGAGCAGCCAGCCAATGACAGGAATGAGCTTGATGAGCTGCTGCGCAACATAGCGCACACTGGCGCTGACCAAAAGCGTGCTCATCATTTCTCGGCTGCGTACATCCAGCCCGGGTCGGCCGTAAATGGCAGCCAGTTGCAGCGCCACCTTCCATTGCACCGCCACATGGAGCGGCAAGTCCAGGATGGGGATCGGCTCCAGACCTAGCAGACCCGACATCCATGCGCCGGTGCGGATGACCCGGCGGGCGATGAACGCCCGGCAGGCCGGCGATTCCTGGGCCAGGGGAATCGCCAGGCGAGGACGCAAGGACAACATGCGCTCCACCAGCTCCAGCAGATCGGGCGGCGTCTCTTCTTCCTGCAACTGTTCAGGCGAGCGGCGCACAATGACCGGGCGCACCCCCATGCGGGCGCGCAGCCGGGCGCACAGGTCGTTTAGCCTCGTGCTGTTGGCGTCCTGCCCACAGGTCAACACCGGCAGCAAGGGCGCATGGGCAGCCCGCAGCCGGCCCGTCCACTGGGCGTCGGCGTTGTCCCAATCGTCCTCGGCCCGCACCACGTAAAGCAAGAGATCGGCTTCGGTCAGATGCGCCAACAGATCGACTGGGTGGGCGTCGGCTTGGATCGCATCCTCACCCGGCAAGGGCATGACCCAATCTGCGCCATCGCCGTTCGGCTCTGCCTGGGTTGCGCCCAGGTGCACCAGGGTGAAGAAACCCTCGTAGTCGATAACGCCTTCGGGCGTCACGGGAGCATCCCCGCGCAGTCGAGCCAGCAACGCCGGATTCTCCTCGCTGACCCGGCTCACCAACGCCACCCGGCCCATCTGGTCTGCGGCGACTTCCTCTTGCACATCGGCCATCTCGGGGCTGTGGCCGGCCAGCCCGCGCCAGATAGAGGAAGTGGGTGCGTGGGGAGCGTCGATATCTCCCACACTGTTCAATTTCTCGGATAAAGATTTCAGCCACCGATTGTTCATCATTTGTCCCTTCTTTCGTACTCGTGCTCGTACTCGTACTCGTGCGCGTGATCAACATCGGCGCGTCCATGCGCTGACGCTCATGGCTCGGAATAGTGATCGACTCGCGTCCAGCGCAGGATAGCCACCGCGTCTGTCGCGCCTTCCGCTGTCATCAGGTCGGGCTGGCCAGCAGCCCAGGCGCGCATGTCATCGCGTCCTGGGTGGGAGAGCCGGTCGAATGCGCCATTATTCATCGGCTCTGGCGCAAAGAACCAACATTCACCATAGGCTGCGTGCTGGTCTTCACCCACCGGCCACAGCGGCGCGGCGTCTCGATAGAAACCCGTCAACCAATCACCCACAGACTGGGCTTCCTCATCTGCGACCAATATTGTTGGCGCAAAGGCAAGAGCCAGGAGTTCGCTCGCGCAGGCCGCATCCATCTGCGCCAGGCTGAGTCCCACGTGCGAGATTGCACGCTCCAGCGCGTCCGCAGCGGCGTCAACGCCCCACTTGCTCAGCGGCCAATGCTCGAAAAGCGCAAGAGCCAGCTCGGTGTCGATGGCGGGAGACACTCTTTCCAGCCGCTGCGCCGTCCAGGGCGAACGTGTCTGCGCCATCGTTCGGGCCAGAACCGGCTCGATGAGGCTGAGCATCTCTGCCAGCAGCCTGTACAGCGCGTCGAGCTGGCTGCTTTGCAGGCGCGCATCTTGAGCTGCGGCCAGGCCAAGCTGACGCAATGTGTGCAGATTCGCCTCGGTTCTGGCGCGCTGATTGCGCATCGCCAACACATCCAGCGTCCGTTGCGCTTGCCTGGGCAGCGTCGTCGAATAGCGCCAGGCCCAGAACGGCCAGCGCCACGGCTGGAACATCAACGCCAGCAGGCCACGCAACGAGTTGACCGGGAAGGAGCGACACAGCCTGTCCAGCGCCTGCGTCTCACGGGCCAGGGTGCTTTCGGCTGCCGCCAGCCGTTGACCCGCTGCATCCAATTCTGCATCCACCCGGGCGCACTCTGTTTGCAGCCGTTGACATAAATCATCCAGTTCCACCCGCCACAGGGCCGGCAGAGGCCAACGTTGGCAGGGTGCGAGATAGTCGGCGGCGCGCCGTCTCAGTGATTCCGCCCACTGGGAGAGGCGGGCATCCAGCCAGGCCAGTCGCGCCCGCTCGTGCTCCTGGCAGCGTAGTTCGTTGCGACGGTTGGCGCGACTCAACAAATCATTGCCGGCGGTGGGTAGATGGCCCCAGGCGGGCCGCCAGTTTCTCGCCGACTCGGCGGCAAGGGCGGGCGGCGTCGCGGCTGAAAGCTCCGCTTCATGCAGCTTCAGGTCATTCACCATGCTCTGGGTCGGGTTGTTCGTCTCGGCCAGACGACCGGCTTGCAGCCGTCGAATCAGCAGCCCAATCCACCAATGTTCGCACCAGCGGCGCAGCAGAGCGCGCGGCGCCGGCCACAATGCTGCGCCCAACGCACAGAAGCTCGCCCCGCTGGCAGCCGATTGAGCCAGGCTGCTGTGGCTGGGCATGTGTGACCACAGCAACAGCGTCAATGCTGCGGACGCGTTGTCCTGCCAGCACGCTGCGCTCAGCCGCAGATGGTGCAGGTTGATGGCGCTGGCCAGAAAGACCTGGTTGCTGCAGCGGCGCGCCAGTTCGCCAGCCCAATCTTCCAGCCGATCCTGAAATTCCGGTTCTACCAACAGCAGCAGGTGGGGAATCACAGTCATGCGCCCCCGTCGCCAGGCGATTTCTTCCAAGAGGCGCAGGCCAGTCAGGGCGCTTTCAGATTCGACCTGCTCGTCATTCAGATCGGCGAGCAGCCAAACGTGCAGATCGTCCTCGAAGGCGATACTGAGTCCTTGCTGACGCAGTCTGTCGGCCAGCCCTGCGTCGGCCAGAGCGTCGCACGCCGCTGTGAGACGCTGCGTCAGCTCTTCGGAAACATCCCTTGCTGGGGGATCGCTGTCGGGCGAAAGCGGAACGACGGCCAGGGGCAGACAGTCGGCCACTGTGGTCCGGCTCAGCGCAGCGGTCTGCTGGGCGACGGATTGCGCTCCATCGCCCAGCGTGAGCACCATGGCGCGGTTGATGCGCCGTGACATAGGTCGTGTGTGGATTGGCGTGTTCATCGGCGTCACCCTTCGCTCTTGACGATGCGGCGACTGCGCCGCAATTCTTCGGCATAATCGCGCGCCGCCCGGCGCAACTTTTGCGTGGTTTCGTCGCCGCCCGAAGCCGTGTTCACATACGCGTCCAGCATCTCCAGGGCTTTGGCCACGCCCTCCACGGCGATGCGCTGCTCCACCCGCTCCATGATCTCCTCATGGAGATTGGCGTGTCCGGCAAAGTCGCTCAACACATTGTCGATACCCTGACCCAAACGCACAGGCTGAGCCAGACCGTCGGCGGGCCGATAATAGAACCAGGTTGCCTGGTTGAAGACCATCCCGAAGACAACTCCCAGCACGAAGGCATGGGTAGCGTGATTCTCGTTGGTGCGCAAGAATTGAGGCAAGATATGAAGCGGTGTGCGGCTCAGGCTGGCATCGTAGGCGTATTGCCACGCGCGCGCCGGCTTGAGCGTATCGAAGGATGCGCCGTAGACGGTGGAAAGCGCAATGATGCGCTCGCGGTCGTGAGTCGAGACCAGGGTCACGCCGCTGTCGGCGAAGATGCTGGCAGCCGCGTCGGGCGCGCCCAGGGTAAGAAACGCGGCGAGCTGGGCGCCGCCGCCCGGCAACAGGCTGCGATCCAGATTCCAACCGCCGGCCGCCAGCCCGCGCAGCCGTTCGATCCACTGCTGCGCCGAGCGGTCATCCCAGCGCAAGCGTAGAATGTCCTCGACGCTGAGCTCGCGCAGGGGCGCAAAGGAGCGGCGGGCGATGTCACAGGCGGCCTCTGCCAGCGCATTGGGGTGCAATTGGGCCCAATGGAAGATGTCGCCTCCGGCGCCCAGCAACGCCTGGCCATCGCTTTCCGCCGGGCCGCAGTAGCTGTGGTAGAGCTGCTCGATGAGATCGTCATCGGCCAAGACGATTTCGCGCTGGGCGGCAACACTACGCGTCAGTTCATCTGCGGTCGAGGTCAGCGCAATCTGGGCCTGCTCCATGTTGCGGATGACAGCATTCACGAGCAGCGTCTTCTCCGCTGCCCATTGCTGCGCAGTGCGCAGACACTCGCCTGCCAGCTGGCGCACGCGCTGGTCGATGCGCAGCTGCGCCAGGCTCGCCGCCTCGTCGATGTAGACTGCCAGGCTGCTGCGCACCTGGCTTTGCCGCCAGATGATGAAACTGCCGGCAGCCTGATCCAGATTGCTGGATGCGCTGTCCACGGCAACCTGGCCGCGCTCTACAGCCTGCGCCAGGTTGGCGATTTCTGTACTCAGGCCGCTCAGCTCACGGTCGAGCTGGGTCTGCACATTCTGGAGCCATGTCTGCGCCAGCCGAAAGCGCCCACTGTGGAGCAACCGACGCAGATATTCCTCCAGACGAGCGCGGGTTTCAGCCTGAAATGCAGCCCCGACATGGCCGATCTCGGTGAAGCAGTCGCCAAAAACGCGGCGCTGCATGTAGTGGGCTGTGAGCGTGCGCGCCTGGGCGGGAATGTCCTCAGCGGGCGATTTTTGTAGGGCGGCCGGCGCATGCAATTGAGCCTGATGGGGCGCGCCGTCTTGATTGTTGCGCAGGCGATCCACCGCGGTCGGCGCAAACTGCTGAATGGACAGCTCAGCAATTTCCTGGGCAGTGGGGGCGGTCAGCAGTGTGGCGAGACTGGCGCGCGCCTGGCGCCGGGCGCAGCGTTCTAGAATCTGAACCGCAGGAAAACGGAGCACGGCCTGGCCGGCTGTAGAGAGATAGGCGCCGCGACCGCTGGCGCTGCTGCCCTGCAAGACGCCTTGCTCGTTGATGGTGTTGAAAATTTCCCGTGCACCGACGCTGCCGCCGAAGAGCATGGTGAGCGCCCGCGCGCCCATGGCGCATACTTCTTCCTGGTTCGGCCACGCCTTGCCGTGTTCATCGACGCCATCCAGAACGTAGACATAATCGAAGGGGCGCTCCATGCTTTGGATGTGCAGGCCGCCTGGGTAACGCGCCTCGAACCCCGCTCCCTGTTGCAAGGCGTCGAGTTCGAGGAAGAAGGCGTGGGTGTTGGGCAGAAGGTTGGGGCCTTGTACACCCACCAGCGCGCCAGGGAGGACGAACATGCCAATGACCCGGCTGGATTCTCCCAGGTCTCCCAAGGCGGCCAGCCGTTCGCGCGCCAGATAGGTCAGGTCGAAGATCGAGCCGGAACCCTGGCCGCCGGCGGTGGAGCCAACGACAACCACATTCATGCCGCCCTGTTGGTCAAGCTCGCCCTCGATGCTGGCGCTGCGTTGAGCTAACTGGCGCACTGCATTGCCCAGGATGGCATCGACAGTTTTTGCACTCCACATGAGCGCCAACAGCCCTTGACAACGTTCTTGGGCTGCGCCGCCCTCTATGCTAGCCCTGGAGATGCGCAGCAACGCGCTGCCCAATCGATCACAAAGCTCGGTGTGCCCTTTCAGGTTGCGCTTGATGCCGGCCAGGGGCACTCGCCCGAGCAGAAAGAACTCCCGGCCTGCTTCCAGCTCCACGACTCGGCCTGAGCGACTTTCGAGGCAGGTGATGGGGTCTGCCGCGCTGTCGAAGGCAACGATGCGTACGTTGCCCGGCGTGGCGCCAAGGGTCTCGATGAAGGTCGCTTTGGCATAGGTGGCAATCTCACGCCCCCTGCCGCCGCTGGCGATGATCAGCAGAGGCTGATCGAGCTGGGGCTTGCGATTCTCGCCCGTTCTTGCGTGCAGCGACGGGCGCGCCTGCTCTGCGCTTACTGGGGCGACATGCCAAGGGGTAAGCGGCGTTCTGTCGCTCCCGTTGGCCCCTCTCTGGTCACCCCCGTGGGGCGACGCTGTGAATACTGCTCCATTTTGCTGCGCAATCATTGTGGGTTTCCTTTCTGAACCTACATCAACAAATTTTCATAGCGAATGCGGTATTCACCGCACAGGAATACATCTCCATCATGCAGGCGCGCTGCCCGCTTGAGCGGCAGATCATTGAGACGAACCTCTCCGTTCTGCGGCGTCAACAGCACAGCGCCCCAGGCGTCGGCGTGCAAGATCGCCGCTCCGCCCCAGCCGACGAGCTGCCAGCCAGCCTCGCCCTTCTGCCCCAACTTCACCGCGCGTCGCCCTTCGGCCCCCAAATCGCGAGGCGGAGGCAGCAGCGCGCCAGCAGGCCCGGCTTCTGCGATGAGCTGACCGGTGAGGGCCGCGCCCCGACGCCGACTCGCAGCAACGGCTACGCTCATAAAGGCAAAGAAGCCGACGCCGGCCCCCAACAGCCACCACCCCAGCCCCTTGTCGTCAGATTTGGGCGGCGGCATAGGCGTCGCCGTACTCGTACTCGTGTTCGTACTCGTAGCCGTCGCAGTAGGCGACGACGTCGGCGTTGCGGTAGGAGATGGCGACGGTGTAGACGTTGGCGTGGAACTTGGCGTGGGCGTCAGGGTTGGCGTGGGCGTCAGGGTTGGCGTGGGCGTCGAAGTCTCTGTAGGGGTCAAAGTCGGCGTGGGGTTTGGCGCGGGGATGCGGTCTTGCCATACCGTCACCCGTCCACGGCCTTGCAACAATACCTTCCATTCTCCCAACGCTGGCCGCTCGATTCGCCAGATCTCCTGCTGACCCTGGCTGCCGGTCATCGTCACCTGGCCGTTATCGGGCGCAAGGGGCGTCTGCCCAGGGGTGACGATGCGCACCAGAGTAGCCGCTTCATCCTTCAGAATCACCAACGTCATGCTTGCCAGCTCGATTTCCACAGGCACGAGCACTTCCAATGCGCCGTTCTCTGGCAGATCGGTCTCTTGTGTCAGGGCCGTGCTCTCGACTGCGCCCGTCAGGTCGGCCACGATGCTGTGATAGATAGGGAGCAGGTCTGCGGCGGATGTGGCGGCATAGACTGCGCCATGGGGCGTCGCAGCTGTCAGCTCGCGCCAGCGAGCCATCCAGCGTTCGATGGCCGATTGGTTGCATGTACTGTTGAGGTTGTTGAGCTGCACGACGAAGAAGTCCACATTGCTGCCGGCAAAGCTGGCCACGATCTGGCGCAGTTGTTCAGTGTAGCCGGCTTCGGTCTGCGGCTGGTCGCCGGGCCAGGCCGGCTCGCCATCGGTCAGCATGAGGATCACCCGACGCTCCGCCGGGACATCGACGCCGGCAAACATCTCTTGCGCCAGATTCAGAGCCGCCAATGGGTTGGTCCAGCGGATGGGCTGGGGACTGCTGATGGCGCTCACCAGCTGGTTGCGCATGGCTTCGGCGCTCACGTCAGTCAGGGGCGCCATCTCCACGGCCTCGCCGCCAAAGTGGACCAGGCCAACCCGATAACCGGCGCTGCTGCTGTCCGCGCCCAGGTAATGGATGAAAAGGGAGGCTGCGTCCACCCGCAGCATATTGGGGTCGGAGCCGACGCCGGAACACTCCCACATGCTCAAGCTGGAATCGATGAGCAAGAGGACATCGGTTTGCAGTGGGGCATCCAACGCTGGCGGCGGAAGGACGCCCCGGCGACTGCCCAGGGGCGGCGCTGGCTGTTCTACGCCAGCCGCATGGAGGTTGTCGTAGATGAAGAGGGTCAATACGACAACGAGAGCAATCAAAACGAATATGACGCAAGCAATGCAACCGCAAGTTTTGCGAATCATGGGGCCGTTCCTTTCCACGCCATAGGCGCCTGTCAGTCGGGATGATCCTTTGTCTCACTAACAGAGGATGCATAGAACGCGTTGAATATCGCGGCCCCTTCATTTGCCGATATTTGCGATGACTAAAAGAAGAGGCCGCTACGATGCGCATTAGCATTGTAGCGGCCTCATTCGTAACAAAAAGAGGGTCTTTTCGTTACCGCGATATGGTGTGCACCAAAAACTTGCGTGCAAAATCTGCGCGCTATGTAGCAGGCGGTGGCTTGCCTCCCATACCACGACGGCGCGCTTCTTGGATCAATTCCCATCGATGCTCCATTTGGAGCCTCTTCTTGATGTTGGAAATGTGGCCACGCACTGCGCCTTCTTCGATCACAAGGGCTTCGGCAATTTGAGCATTGCTCCATCCGCGCGCCAACAGTTTCAGCACTTCCGCCTGTCGATCTGTAAGGGGTAGGGTGATACTATCTGTTGCACGACGGCGATCTTCTTCTGCCGAGAGTAGACGGGCAACTTCAGGACTCATGCGCCACCATCCATCCAGAACAGCGTGAACCTGTGAACACAACCAGGTAGTCCAGGCGGGCCAGTCAGGCGGGCCACTTTGTTTAGCAATCACGGCGTCTGCTCCGCGTTCCAGCGCATCTTTGACTAAATGATCCAGGTGGATGAAGTAGTTGGAAAACCCAATGATTTTCGTGTGTGGGCTTTTGTCGCTAATGCGCCCAACGATCCACAACCCTTCATCAAAACTCTGTTCATCGACGCGCATATGCATGCCCTCGCCAGGACGCATCAGACCAATATCAACAAGGGCAACATCGGGGGCATGAACGTCCAGAAAACTGTCAAGGTCCGTGCGACCTGTGAGATAGCCGATGAACCGTAGTCGGGGATCAGCATCGATTGCGTCTTTGACAGAACGAATCATACCGCCATCATTTTCAATCAACAGAACGCGCTTCTGCTCGCTACTCAATGTTGCCCTCCATTCTCATTGCCTGGAAGTGGAATCGTTAGGGTAATAGTCGTTCCTCTACAAGGTTCGGACTGAATCTGGACCGCACCGGCAAGCGCTTCTGCGCGGGCGCGGATGCTTGAAAGCCCCTGGCCTGGACGCAACTGCTGAACATTGAAGCCAATGCCATTGTCCTTAATCGCCACGATCAGAACTCTCTCAACTATGTTAACTCGTATCTCAATGCTCGTTGCCTCGGCGTGACGCGTGATGTTACCGAGGATTTCATCGCAGGCGAACATGAATTCATTGGCGGCATCCGGGCTGATTGCCATCTCTGGCATTGCGCAAACGGCGACCTGGACAGCAATCCCATAGGTTCGTTCGATGAGTTGGGCGTGCGAACACAGGTCGTCGACGAGGGAGCGCAATGTCCACCAAGGGCGCTCCCCCGCCAAATTATCGGTAACACGTTTGGCGCGTTCCAACTGTGCGCGGACAATCACTATTTCCTCGAACCATGTGGTTGACTTGGGTTGGCACCCGCTTAGCTTGTCAAAACCTCGCGAGATGTCTCGTAGCCGATGGGAAAGTGAATCATGGGCAATGCGCTGTAATTCCTTGCGTCGTTGTTGTTCCACCAGGTTACTTTGCAGTCCGCTCTGGATTGCCAGGGCTGCATAAGGTGCGATGAGCTGAATCACATGTCGCAAGGGCGCCTCGAATGATACGGAACGCCGATAGTTGACCCACATAGCCCCATTGCACTCCTTACCTACTACCAAAGGTATCGCCGCACACGAAACAATTCTCTCGCGTAGGACAAATGGATCCGTGAGATGATTTCTGTGCCAGGGCCGGATCGTAGTCAGGGTTGGATCGTTCTGAGCCTCAGTGTAAAAGTTGGGCTGGCGTACTTCCATCAGGCGCACCACTGGGTTATCACCGTCATTGATCGGCGAACCTTCAATGCTTGGAAAGAACAGGTTTCCAACTGTGCGGCGCTTGAGTATTTTACCAGTTGCCGGGTGACGGTAGTAGAAGCCGATCACGTCAGCTTCCAACAGACGTAGCGCCACGCTGCCAATTCGATCCAGTATTTGACCGATCTCTTCAACTTGAATGATTCGCTCTGCCAGGTCTTGACCAAGCTCTGCCAACTGGCGATGAAATTCGAGCAGTTGATTGCGTCGATGGGAAACCACCAGGTGACTGCCGATCATCTCCAAAAGCTGTAGATCTTCCTGGGCAAAGTCGACAGGGCGAGGCGACTCTACCTCAAGAACGGCTGTGTGATCTCCATCCAACGCAACGGGTGCAGCCAGCGCCGAACGAGTCAAGGCAAACGCGCGCTCTGCTAAATAGCGTCCTTCAGGATCGCAATGCAGATCGTTAATAAAGCAAGGTTGGCCATATCGCGCTGCCCAACCAGTAATACCTTTACTCGCGGGGAAGCAAAAATGAGTCTCAGCAAGATGTTTCCCATGTTGATCCGAAGAGCCAGCAACGCTTAACTGGTCGCTGGCTCTATCATAGAGCAGGATATTGGCAATCACAGGATTTCCCACATCGGAGAACTGATCTGAGATAATCTCGGCGATTTTGTTCGCCGTCACCGTCCAACTGGTCATTGCAGTTATGTTCAACAGTTGGTGAATGGCCCGTCGACTGGAGCGGTGCTGATAGGCCAGGCAGCGAGCCAACAAATATGTAGTGAACCCAACATAACCAATGATAGCAGCACGAATCAGACCTTCTCGCACGTAAGCTTCAAGGCTTGATTGAGTCAAGCTGTTGGCGCCTGCTTGAATGGCTGAGATAAATGCCAGACCAGTAGTCAGCAAGATGAGGCCAAATGCCGACCAGCGTTCTAGGCACACCCCAATGGTCAACACCGGTGCAAGATAGAGCACCCAACCGTGTGCAGCCAGGGAGGGAACGGCGCTAGTTAAGACAAAAAGGGCAACTACACCGCCCAAGTACCATATGATACTGGCCATGTGCTGCCATCGATTGTCTGCAAAGCGCGGGTGTTGCTCGATGAAGTGAAACGCTAACTGCCAGACAAGGTAAACGCCAATGATCAGGCAAAGCGCAACAACCCGACGCCAGGAATTCACCAACGGCCAAGCCGCCAAAACTAAGATCACGCACACGACCGCCATACGAATCGGCGGCCAGCGATGCCGGAAACTAAGCAACGCGTGCCGCCCCGGATCGATCCAGGGTTGCACGACCGGCGGAATGCTGCTGCGATAGGGAGTACGCAGGCGCGCAAACAGAGCCATCATAGTTGATCTTGCCTCCAAAGGGGAAAGTCGAGTTGGAGCCATCCTTAAGCTCGTTTCATGACAATTCATCATACACCAAAACTTTCTGCTTGTGCCGTGAGTCCTATTTTACTCACATTTCTTATGTAGCGCGCTACGCATTTTGCATGTGTTCGCTACGTTTTGTGACTACTTCGGCGTCGTCTTTTCCCCCAAACGCTCGCCCACTCGTCCTTCATCCACTCTTCGATCGCTCTCGTTTGCACCTACGAAATTCATCCCTTTTCTTTGTGTCTGTGCACCTTTGTGGTAAGGTTGTTTGGAGGGCCGGCGCATGACTTACAGGCGCCGCTATCGGTGAAAACCAGGACGTTTCAGCTTGAGTGGGGCCTCGCTAGAGGAGCATCTTGTTTGGCCAATCGCGGTAAAAACCAATCCTACGAGCAGCTTGAGATCGACGAACGCAAGATCGGTCGCAAGGCGAAGCCGAAAAAGGATTCAATCAATCTTGTACACGGCATCGTCATGCGGGCGCGCGGCCATCATTACGACGTGCGCACCGCCGAAAACGGCAGCCATCGTGAGCGCATGTGCGAAGTGCGCGGGCGGCTGCGCATGGAGAAGACCTGGGGCACCCTGGTGGCCGTGGGCGACCGGGTGTGGGTTGCGCCCGACGGCGAGGGCCGCGGTCTCATCGAGCGCATCGACGAGCGTCACAGCGTGCTCAGCCGCCAGGACCCCTCCGCGGCCATCGCCGCCGAAGATGTGATCCTGGCGAACCCCGATCAAGCACTGGTGGTCTTTGCCGCGGCGGAGCCGGAACCCCACCCGCGCATGCTCGACCGCTTTCTGGTCATTGCCGAAGCCAATGAACTGCCTGCGGTGGTTTGCGTCAACAAAATCGAGCTGGTGGAGCAGGAAAAGGCCCAGTCCATCTTCAGCCCCTACGAACGGATAGGATACCGGGTCATCTACGCCAGCGCTGCTGAGGGACTGGGCATAGATGCGCTGGCCGACCTGCTTACCAATCGCGTCACGGTAGTGACCGGGCCGAGCGGCGTGGGCAAGAGCAGCCTGCTCAACGCCATCCACCCGGCGCTCAACCTACGCACGGGCGACCTGCGTGACTTTATGAACAAGGGCAAACACACGACCCGCTCCGCCCACCTCCTCTCCTTGCCCTTTGGCGAGGAGACCTACGTGGCCGATACGCCCGGGATTCGCGAGCTGGGTCTGTACGACATCGACCCGGCCAATCTCCAATTCTACTTCGTCGAGATGCGCCCTATCCTCCACAACTGTCGCTACCCCGGCTGCACCCACGACCACGAGCCGGAATGCGCGGTGCGGGCCGCGGTCGAAGCCGGCGTCATCGCCCCGGCGCGCTATGACAGCTATCTGCGCCTGCTCCACGGGGACGACTGACCTATGCGCCCCACCTTCGTCGCAATTGCCGGCAACATCGGCGTGGGCAAATCCACCCTCACGCGCTTGTTGGCGGATCGCCTGGCCTGGACGCCCTGCTTTGAAGCGGTGGATGAAAACCCTTATCTGGCCGATTTTTATCAGGACATGGCGCGCTGGAGCTTCCAATCCCAGGCGTATTTCCTCTCCAGGCGGCTGCGCCAGCACGCGGGCCTGCTGGAACAATCACGCCCGGTCATCCAGGACCGCAGCGTCTATGAAGACGCCGAAGTCTTCGCCCGCACGCTCTATCTGCAAGGCCACATGAGCGAACGCGACTGGCGCACTTACTATGATCTGTACTCCACACTGGCGGCGTTGCTCGCTCCGCCAAACCTGGTGGTCTATTTGCGGGCGACGGCGCCCACCTTGCAGCGTCGCATCGCCCAGCGCGGGCGCGACTACGAGCGGGGCATCTCCCATGAGTACCTGGCCGCGCTCAACCAACTCTACGATGATTGGATCGCCCGCTTTGGCCTCTGTCCGGTGCTCACCATCGAGACAGACAACCTGGACTATGTGCACGAAGCGCCGGCCCTCGATTTGGTGGCCCAGCGCATTCAGGATCGACTACACGGCAAAGAACGCCTGGAGCTATAACATGGCGGATACACTCGCTCATCTGAACACACAGCAGGCCGCGGCTGTGCAGGCCGTTCACGGTCCCGTACTGGTGTTGGCCGGGCCAGGGTCGGGCAAGACGCGCGTGCTTACCCGACGCATTGCCCACCTCATCGAAGTGGAAGGCATCGCTCCCTGGAACATCCTGGCCGTCACCTTCACCAACAAGGCGGCGCGCGAAATGCGCGAGCGGGTGGAGGCGCGCTTCGACGAAAAATTCGGGCCGCCCCCGCCAGGACAACCCCATCGCCTGGGCGGGCTGACCATCGGCACCTTTCACAGCATCTGCGCGCGCGTCCTGCGCATCGAGACCGACGCCATTGGTTTCCAGCGCAACTGGGTCATCTACGACAGTGCAGACCAGTTGGCGTTGATTCGGGCGCTGCTGAACGAGCTGAACCTGGACGAAAAACGCCACAGCCCCCAGGCGATCCTGACGCACATCAGCAAACAGAAGAATGACCTGATCACGCCGCAGCACTATCAGTCCCACTCCTACTTCGAGGAAATCACCGGGCGAGTCTATGCGCGCTATCAAGAAGCCCTGCGCACAAACAACGCCATGGATTTCGACGACTTGCTCATGGCGACATCGCTGCTGTTGCGGGATCGAGAAGATGTACGACGCAAGTATCAGCAGCGATGGCAGTTCGTGTTAGTGGACGAATTCCAGGACACCAATTCGGCCCAATACGAGTTGCTTCGCCTGTTGGTCGGTCCGCCGGAGGGCAGGCGCAATCTCTTCTGCGTGGGCGATGAAGACCAATCGGTCTATCGTTTTCGCGGAGCGGATTATCGCAACGTGCGCCTGTTCCGGGAAACCTTCCCCGACGCCCGCGTCATCCTCCTGGAGCAGAACTACCGCTCCACCCAGACCATCCTCGATGTAGCCAACGCGATAATCGCCAACAACCGCAACCGCACGCCCAAACGCTTGCACACGGAGAACGGTCAGGGTGCGGCGGTGACAGTCTACGAGGCCTATAACGAAGTCGAGGAAGCCAGCTTCGTCTGCGACGAGATCGAGAAACTCATGGGCAGCCGCGCCTTCAAGTCAGGCGATTTTGCGGTCATGTATCGCACCAATGCCCAAAGCCGCGCCCTGGAGGAGGCTTTCGTGCGTCGCCAGATCAAATACCGGCTGGTCGGCGCCACCCGTTTCTATGAACGCAAAGAGGTCAAAGATGCACTGGCTTATCTGCGGCTCGTTGACAACCCGGCGGACAGCGTGGCGTTGGATCGTATCATCAACACGCCGACGCGGGGCATCGGCGCCAAGAGCTATGCTGACTTGAAGGAGTGGGCGCGGGAAATGGGCGTCAGCCCATTCACAGCTTTGCAGATATTGCGTCACGGGCCGGAAAGCGTCAGCCAGGCAAACGGCGCGCTGCTGGCGCGCGCCGCGTACACAGCGCCGACCTTCACCCGCCGCGCTCAGGCCGGCCTGGTGGAATTCGCCGAGATGGTGGAGAACTGGATGGATGGCCTGCGCACAGGCCAATTCCACAGCGTGGCCGAGCTGATGGACCGGGTGACGGGAGAATCAGGCTACGCCGCCTGGCTGCGCGATGGCAGCGACGAGGGCGAAGAGCGTTTTGCCAACCTGCAAGAATTGCGCGGGGTGGCGGCCCAATACACCGTTGGCCTCGCCGGTATCCGCCCCGAGCAGACTATTTTATCCCTGTTTCTGGAGGAGATCAGCCTGGTGAGCGACGCTGACCAGGTGGATGAGCGGGCCGGCGCAGTGACGTTGCTCACGCTGCACACGGCGAAAGGCCTTGAGTATCCTATCGTCTTCATCGTGGGTATGGAGGAAGGGATCCTGCCTCACAATCGCAGCATCGAGAGCGGCGACCCGGAAGACCTGGCCGAAGAACGGCGTCTCTGCTACGTGGGCATCACCCGCGCCAAGAAGCGACTCTACCTGGTTCATGCATTCCGACGCAGCCTATGGGGCAACAGCGAGGTGCAGACGCCCAGCCGTTTCCTGGAAGAGGCGCCGGAGGAGTTGCTGGCGGGCATGGTGGATAAGCGCTCCCGGCGCGAGGCCAGTTATCAGCGCGCCACGCGTTGGGATGACGACAGCCCTCAGCCATCGCGCAAACCAGGTTCAGACGAGGGACGCAATCCCTACAACTGGAGCCGGCCGCGCGAAGGAGCATCGGTCTCCGGGTCTGGGCAGCAGCCCGGCGCGGCCAAATCAGCCTATTGGTCGCCCGGCGCGGCGTCAGGTCGCAAAGACGGGCAAGAAAAGGAAGCCGCCCAGAAGGCCGCAAACGCTGGTCGCGCACCCCGTTTCAAGCGGCGGGACGGTGTGCAGCACGAGAAGTTCGGCGTGGGCACGGTCATCGAGAGCGCGCTGACGCGCGACGATGAAGAAGTGACCATTGCGTTTCCCGGTGTGGGCATCAAGAAGCTGCTGGTTTCCCTGGCAAATCTCAAGAAACTATGACAGTGGGGGATCACGCAAGTCCGGCAGCGCGCAACATGGTTTCCAGTTCTCGCACACGCGCCTCTGCTTCCGCAGCGCGCTGCGCTTCCTGTTCAGCGCGCTGCGCTTCCTGTTCAGCGCGCTGCGCTTCCTGTTCAGCGCGCTGCGCTTCCTGTTCAGCGCGTCGGGATTCCTCCTCGACGCGATCAAGCGCGCTGTAGTAGTTCTCCAGAGCCGCATCGGCGCGGTCCATGGCAACGGCAGCGCGTAGCTCAGCTTGACGCAGCCGATCATAGGCTTCGATGAGAGTGAAAAAGGGCTTTCCGTCTGGATAGTAGAGCCGCCAGTCGTTGCCCTCAAGCTCAAAACGGATGCCCAGGCGGGGACTACGCCAGCCGTGCATTTCGGGTATAGGCGTCAGTCTGCCCCATGCGTTGCGCAGCCAGCCGTTCAAGTGACCACGATCCGGGTCGTAAAAATAATACTCCTCGACGCCGTAGCGCTCGTAGAAGCCGAACTTATCGTCCATTTCGCCCTTGCGGTTGCCGGGCGAGAGAATCTCGAAGACCACCTGCGGGGCAACGTTGTCTTCACGCCATTGTAAGTACGCGCCGCGGTAGCCCTTTGGTCGCCCAAAGGCGACCATGACATCGGGCGCCTGACGTATTTTTGGTTCGCCCTCCACGGGATACCAGAAGAGGTCGCCAGCGACGAATACGTTCGGATCATCGACATAGCGAAGCTCAAGATTCCATTTCGTGGTGGTGATTTCGTCGAATTGGCGCGTGTTATATGCCATTGGTTCGCCGTCGCTTTCGGGGTACAGGATGGATTCTTTGGCCGAAATGTAGACGGGGCCGGGTCGAATTTTCGCAATCGCCATCGTTTTCCTCCCAGGAATTCACTTCAGCGCTTCGATAAGCCAAGTATACCACAGACTATACCACAGACACATTCGCGAAAATGCAAACCTATGTGCTACAATCTTGCCACTGACATTTCAAACATTGCCCTAGCATGATTGACTCCAGTTGTGTCCAACAAGACGCCGGATCAGCCTTCACCAGAATCGCCGCCATGGAGCACAACGAGCAAAGCGATCGTCGCCGTAGTCGGTCTTGCTCTGATTGCATTGGTCCTGTGGCGCTTTCGCGATCTGATCGAACCGCTCATCATTGCAGCGATCCTCGCCTATCTCCTCAACCCGCTGATCAGCCTGGCAGTGGCGCGCCTTCATCTGCGGCGAGGCAGCGCAGTTCTTTTGGTGGTGGCCCTCTTTCTCCTCGTTTGGATCGCCGCGCTCGTTGGCGTTGGTGTAGTCGCCTTTGACCAATCGCGCAGTCTGATCGATGCAGCGCCTTCCCTGTTGAGCCGGGTTTCAGCCTGGTTCAAGGCAAACCTGACGACGATCAGTGTGACCGTCGCCGGGGTGACGTATACGTTCGACCTATCGCCCCAGGACATCGATCTGGGCGAGCTGGCGCGCCAGGCGCTGACCTACGTACAGCCGGCGCTCTCCAGCGGCGGCTCGCTTGCGGCGCAGGTGGCGTCAGCCACATTCGGCGCAATCAGCACCGGCTTTCTCATCCTCTTCGTTGCCATCTATCTTGCGAAGGATGGTCCCCTGTTTGCGCGCATGATCGGCGATGTGGCTCAAACCCCAGGCTATCGCGCCGACGCCGAACGGCTCAGCCGCGAGTTCATGCGAATTTGGGATGCATATTTGCGCGGGCAGGTCATTCTTGCCGTCATCATGTTTACATTGGTCAGTCTGGTGCTCACCTTGTTGGGTGTGAATTACTCCCTGGGTCTGGGCGCGCTGTCTGGGCTGATGGAGTTCCTGCCCGTCATCGGTCCGCTCATTGCCACCATTGCAGCGACATTGGTGGCTGTTTTTCAAGACGGCAACTGGTTGGGATTGTCATCGTTCTGGTATGGCGTGTTGATCATCGGCGTCATGTTTCTCCTGCAACAGATCGAATCGGCCGTGCTTGTACCGCGTTTTGTGGGCGAGGCGCTCGACCTACATCCTGTGACAGTGATCGTGGTCGTGCTCATGGGCGCGTCGCTGGCCGGCATCTTGGGCGCGATCCTTGCAGCGCCAGTCACAGCATCCATCAAACTCTTTGGCACTTATGCCTGGCGCAAGATGTTCGATCTGCCGCCCTTTGTCGAGGCAGAAGAGCCGCCAGCGCAGACAAAAACCCGATGGTGGAGCAAATTAGTGAATCGCGTGACGCGACGCTCGAATGCAGATTGAGCCGGCCATCTATTCTGGCGGCCTATTCCGGCACCCTTGAGAGGCAACGGAGCATAGGGGTTTGAATGGCGACGGTGAATCTCATCTTACTGCTCGCCAGGTAAACAATTCATACGTCACGAGTTACGAGTCACGAGTTACGAGTCACGAGTCACAAGTGACTCGTGATGGTCGGCGATATGAGCTGCCATTCTAGCGATCAATAGATGCCGTTTGTTGGTTCGCCGCCATTCAAAACCTGCCGACGGCCAAACTGCCACAGGAAAGAAGGGCTTGAACGGCGGCGAATGGGCGTTGTTGCACGGTCAGAGAAGTCTGCGCCGCCGTTCAGACCCCTACGATGTTTTGCAGCGATTCTTACTGCCGGGGCATCAAGCTGGTCTCTTGAGGTGAGCATTACACCAAGCCCAATTCTCTGAGTCCGTCGTTTTGACACATTCAATCGACGCGAATACGATGCGCAACAAGTCGCCAGAGCTCACGCCGGATGGTTGCTGGAAAAGGAGTACGCGATGCTGGTAATTCCACAAGTCGAAGCCATGGCGAATCTCAAAACCGTTCCGCCCAGGCGCTGACAAAGTTGCGGCGCGGTCCCGTCTCCTGATGCAGCATAGCACTCCTACGGCAGTCCTGGTTTCTGTGGTGGAGTGGAAACGCGCGTCGCGCCGCCTGGCTGAGCTAGAAGAACAAGAAATGATTCGCCAACGACTGCAACGGGCGCATGCAAGTCCAGAACTCGATGCGAGCCTAGAAGAGTTTACGGCGCATTATCTATTTTGAACCGTTGATTAGCCTCTGATTTGCAGTGAGGATTTCCGTGCTATCAGATTGTCGGCGCTCGGTGAACTTGCCTGTATACGCCTTTGCCCGACGATGAGGCTAGTACAGGTGGGCTCAAATAGGCCAGGGTATTGTCATGCTTCGCTGGCGCTCAGCATCTGGGTGGCTGAACGAGATGCTTCGCTGGCGCTCAGCATGACAACCATTGGGTTACTTGCGCCCACGTGTACCAGCGGCCAGATTCACCCATGCCGTCAAAGATTTCCATGTACACTCTGCGCGCCAAGTTGTTTGGTGCATTCACCATCACCGTAGACGACCGTCCCCTCACCCGCTTTGCCACCGACCGTGAACGCGGCCTGCTGACCTACCTGATCGCCTCTGCCAATCGCCCCCATTCGCGGGACGCCCTTGCCGATTTCCTGTGGCCCGACCGCGACAACGAAATCGCACGGCGCAGCCTGCGTCAGTCGCTTTCACGCCTGCGCGCCGCCCTGGACGAGCACACGCCGGGGCTGAGCGAGCAGCTTCTCACCATAACGGCTCAAACCATCCGTTTCAACCTGGCAGAAAGTGGAGCGATCGATCTCATTGCATTTCAGACGCTCATTGCTGCGTGTCAGAGCCATGCCCACAGCAATATCACAACGTGTATCGCCTGCGCCGAGCGCCTGCGCCGGGCGGTCGAGCTCCATCAGGGTGAGTTTCTCGCCGGCCTCCACCCGCCGGATGCGCTACCCTTCGATGAGTGGGCGGCGGCCATGCGCGAACAAGTGCGCGACCAAATGGTCTGGGCGCTCCATCATTTGGTGGAATGGTCCACCTATCGTCGCCATCTGGAAACCGCTTGTGAGGACGCTCGTCGCCTGCTGGCAATCGACCCCTGGCGAGAGGAGGCCCATCGCCAGCTTATGCGGCTGCTGGCTTGGGGTGGCGATCGCAACGCCGCGCTCCTTCAATACGAGGTCTGCCGACGCACGCTCAGAAAGGAGCTGGGCGTCGAACCAGAATCGGCGACGCGCCAGCTCCACGAGGCAATCCTCAACGATGCACTACCGCCTGTCGATTTGGGCCAGCCACAAAACCCCTATCGGTCGCTACATGCGTTCACCGCCGCCGACGCCGACCGCTTCTTTGGCCGCGAGCGCTACATCGCCGCCTTGATCGACGCCATTCAACGACAGCCTTTCGTCATCGTTGTCGGGCCATCAGGCAGCGGCAAATCATCGCTGGTGCACGCCGGCCTGATGGCGCGCGTCGCCTCGCTCCATGGGAACACTGACGTTGATCAGCCATTTTCGGTCAACATGTGGCGCGTGGTCCAGTTCCGCCCCAGCGGCAACCCTTTCTTCAGCCTGGCGGCGGCGCTGGCCGGGCCAAATCCTGACAAAGCGCTTCCCAGTCAGCTTGCCCAGGCATTGCAGAGCAGGCACAGTTCCCTGCGCACCGAAAGCGCGGCGCTGTTGAACCATCCCTCCGAACGTCTGCTATTTGTGATTGACCAGTTCGAGGAGATCTTTACGCTCAGCCCCAACCAAGACGTCACCGAGGCCTTTCTCGATCTACTCTTTGCTGGTCTGGATGGTAGCGCGGCGCAACCGCCCTTTCTCTCTTGCGTCGCTACGTTGCGGGCGGATTTCGTTGCCCAGGCTTTGACCAATCGCCATCTGGCTGACAGCTTGCAGGCAAACAGCATCTTTCTGGGACCCATGGATGCCGATGAGTTGGCCCGCGCCATCCTCGAACCGGCGCGATTGGAAGGCGTCGGGCTAGAGCCTGGTCTGCTGGAGCGATTGCTGGCAGACGTGAGAAGCCAGCCAGGCTCGCTGCCGCTCCTTCAGTTTGCCTTGACCTTGCTCTGGGAGCAACAGTCAGAGCGTCGTCTGACCCACAGCGCCTATGCCGGGTTGGGCGGCGTGGCCGGCGCCCTCGCTTCCTATTGCGATGAAATCTTCAATCACCTCTCCCATGACGAGCAGGTCTACGCCATGCGTTTATTCTTGCAGATGGTGCAGGTGGGCGAGCAGACTGCTACTACGCGCCGCCTGGTGAGCCGACGCGAGCTGGACGAGACAGGCTGGCGGATCGCTCAACGACTGGCTGATGCACGCTTGCTGGTGACGAGCCAGGACGTCGCAGGCGATGAAATCGTCGAGGTAGCCCACGAGGCGCTGATCCAGACCTGGCCCCGGTTGCGTGGCTGGATTGAGAGCGACCGAGAATTTCGCACCTGGCAAGGCCGGCTGCGCGCCAGCATCCATCAATGGCGCGTCAGCGGCCAGGATGCTGGCGCGCTCCTGCGTGGGGCTTCTCTGGCGGAAGCCGAACGCTGGCGTGAGTTGCGCCGTGACGACTTGAGCGCCCTCATGCTAGATTACATCGAGAGAAGCCTGACCCAGCGCCAGGAGGAACTGGCAGCCGTCCTCGCACAGCGTCAGCGCGAGCGATCCCATCTGCTGGCCCTGCGCGCTCAGGTTGCGCTGAGCGAGCACAACAGTGATGCCGCCCTCAGCCTGGCCATGGCCGCCGTCGCCATCCATCCTTCGGCCCAAGCGCAGCTTCTGCTTTCACGGGCAGGCTATGCGCCAGGGACGAGACGCCGCCTGGTGGGACACACGGCGCCGCTCTTGCAGGTTGCGTTCCTGCCGGACCTGCCCGGGCAACGGACGCAGCGGGCGCTGAGCGCGGCGGCTGACCACACATTGATTCTGTGGAATCTGACGGAGGGAAGCATCGAGCAACGGTTCATCGGTCATCACGGCCCAGTGTATGGCGTCGCAGTCGATGGCGCCTGCAAGATAGCCGTCTCCGCCTCGGCAGATGGCGAGCTCATTGTCTGGGACGCGTCAACCGGCGCGCTCATGCGGCGGTTGTGCTGGCAGGGCGTTGAGCTTCATTGCGCGGCGATCTCTCACGACGGTTGTATTGCAGTTGCTGGCGACGCGGCCGGCAATGTGCTCGTATGGGATTTGACCGCAGGCATCCTTCGCCAGCGCATGGAAGGACACCGAGGCCCGGTGCGTTGTGTGGCGCTCACCTGCGACGGGCGACGGGCGATCACCGGCGGCGCAGATCACGGCGTGCGCATCTGGGACGTGAAAAAAGGAGAGGCGCGGGCGGTCATGCCCGGCCACGAAACGCTGCGCACAGGCGAGCAGCCCTGGCTCGGCCATTGCGCGCCGGTGGTGGCTGTGGCCTTTGCCCCCGACGGTCACACTGCCTATTCCGCGGCAGGAGACCGCATCATTTTTTGCTGGGATGCAGAAAATGGCGCGTTGATACGCGGTGATTCGGCCGCGGTGGGGTTGGCCAGCATGGCGCTCTTCCACGATGGACGGCGGGGCGCACTGGGCACCCTGGACAGCCGACTGCTGTTCTACGACCTGCAACGAGGGGCAGTGAGCGGCCATCTCTTTGGCCACCGCGGTCGCGTGCAGACCGTCGCCGTCGCCGACGACGATGCGCTGGCCCTCACCGGCGCGGCGGATCACGAGGCCCGCCTGTGGGATTTGCAGCACGGCGCCGAAACCCGCCGTCTCACCAGCGCTCATACCGCCATCAGTGCAGGACAGATCGCGATCTCCCGCGATGGACATTACCTGCTGGCCGGACACATCGACGGCAGCCTGACGCTGTGGGAGCTTACCAGCGGGCGCGAGATGCGTCATTGGGTGGGCCACGATGACATGATTTGGGCGGGCGTTTACTTCTTGCCCGACAACCGCTATGCTATTTCGGCTTCGGGCGATGTCTTTGGCGTTGCGCGCGACGCCACCCTACGCCTGTGGGACGTGACCACCGGTGCGGAAGTGCGACGCTTTGTCGGACACGAGAAACGCATCTGGGACCTGGGGATCACTACGGACGGCCGCTACGCAGTTACCGGCTCCCACGATGGCACGCTGCGGCGCTGGGAGATCGCCACGGGCGAGTGTGCGGTGCTGCTCGATCTCGGCCCACAGGATGTGCTTTCGCTGGCCGTCAGTCCAGATGGACGCACCGTGTTGGTAGGACCGGGGCGGGGCGTCTCAGTCGATCCCAGTTACGCCCTACGCCAGATCGATCTGGCGACCGGTTGTGAGGTGGGGCGGCTGGTTGGGCACAAGGAAGCCGTCAACGCGACGGCCATCAGCCCGAATGGGCGCTATGCAGCATCGGGCGGCCACGACAAAGTAATTCTCCTCTGGGATTTGGTGGAAAGACGATTGCTCCATCGATTGGTGGGGCACACTGGCTCTGCCCTTGACCTGCTTTTTACGCCCGATAGCCGCTTTCTCTTGTCGGCCAGCCACGACAAGACGGTCTTGCTTTGGGATCTCCAGGCTGGCGAGGCGATTCGTTGTTACGAAGGACACAACGGCATCGTCTTCGATCTGGCCTGTCTGCCCGACGCCAGCGGGTTTTTCTCCACGTCGGAAGATGCAACGATCCGCCAGTGGCGCATCGACGCAACGCTGGATGAGCTGCTGGCATGGACGCGCACGAATCGCTATGTTGATGCCGAGATGGGGAACCACCCTTGAGCAGCCCCAAGTCGGATCTGTGGTATGGTGGCAATTGAGCATGGGTGTGATTCCAAATAGTTTGACTTGCGAGCGCATAGTCCAACGACCCAATTTGACGATTCGCTATCGTTTGATAGAATAGCTTTCCTAAACCAAAGACTTATTGGTGAATTACATTGCCGTATCCAATCTTCCAGGAAGCTGCGAGCTTTCTGGAAGATACGACACTGATACCTTGACAAGCCCCGAGACTTAGCGCTTCGGCTCTTGTCTCTCCCCGATTTCGTGAGACAAGATGACGCGAGTCGTCTGGATCTGCATAAACAACGAGCATCACTCCGCCGCCGAATAACACCAACCGCTGTGCATCACATCCTGCCAGGCAGCAACGAGTCTTTCACAGAAATTGTGGCCGAGGCTTGTTGGGCATGAACTGAAAGAGACGCCCTGACGACCAGGGTGAACCCAAAGGAGCAGACCATGAACCGCGTCGACAAATGGCAACGATTGATCGTCTGGCTGGTTATTGCAGGACTCATCGTGCAAGTCGCATCTCCGGCTTTGGCCGGAACGCCGGCTTTCGCTGCCGAGCCGCTGCATCTGACGGAGCGCGCTGCCGCCAGCCCGCTGGCTTCTTCATCCAGCACAGCCACCCAGCCGGCCACCTTGACCCAGCCGCTCTCCCTCAGCCGCGTCCAGTCGAGCTACATCGAACTGGGCGGCAGCGTCGTCATGACTTACACGCTCAAGAATACGCTCGCGCCGCAAAACCTGCCCGATCTCCCGCCCGGCGCGTCCATCACCGACACGGTGACGGCGCTGGCAGATTTTGACCTGGCGGATGACCCCCACACCCTGCGCAATGTCATTTTGATTGCACAGCCAACTGCCAGCAGCGCCATCCTGGCGACCAGCCAACCGGCGAACAGCGCCAATGGCGATTACGTTTTCACACTGGAAAACCTGCCGCCCCAGGCCAGCGCGACGGTTGTCATGACCGCGTCCACGCCGGCCCAGGTGAGCCAATCGACAACACTCATAGAGGCGACGGCCTGGGCGTCTCTGGACGGGCGCGCCGTCTTTGCTGCGGCTGCGCCGGCGCTGGTTCTGCCTCCCGCTCTGGGCGACTGGCTGATCGACACGCTTGACGCCGACATTGACGATGCAGAGATGCTGCAAACCTTGGGGCAGATCGGCGGCGACCCGGCGGACATCTTCATCTTTGTGTGCAGCCTGGGCTACGAAGCCTATCGCGGCTCGCTGCGGGGCACGCGCGGCACGTTGTGGGCCGGCGCGGGCAACAGCCTTGACCAATCCAGCCTGCTCATCGCCATGCTGCGCGCCAGCGGCGTTCCGGCGCGCTATCGCCACGGCAGCCTGAACCAGAGCGACGCGCAGACCCTCATCGCCAGCATGTTCCCCGCGCCCACTTCGGTGATCGGTGCGGTGAGCAACGAAGTCCCCATCAGCGATCCCGTCAACGACGCTGACCTGATCAGCGAAGTGCAAGATCACTGGTGGGTGGAGGCCTACATCGGCGGCGCATGGACGAACCTCGACCCCAGCTTTGCCAACGCCGCGATCGGTCAACAATTCGCCAGTCCCGCCGGCGACGGCAGCGACCGCATCGCCGAGCTGACCGATGCATTGCGCCCCAAAATAACTATCAAACTCAAGGTGGAGCGATGGAATCAGCTTTCCTTCACGACCCAGTCGCAAGCGCAGATTTATCTCGACCATACCTTCCGCGCCGTCGAGATCGCCGCCAGCCCTGTCATTTTTTCCAACTTGGTGGATGAGCAGAACCAGGGCGGCCTGGTCTTTGCCAACAAGATCTTCACTTACTCGCCCTACCTGTTTTTCAACGACCAGTTTGTCTATGGCGAACCCTATCAGGAACTCCTGACCAACTTCCCGCTGGCAACTACTGTCATCATCGGCGCGTGGTTGGTTTTTGAGATGGAAGACCTGGACGGCCAGGTGACGACCTATGAGCGCACCCTGCGCGACCGCCTGGGTTACGATATCCGCACCTTCGGCGGCTCGCCCACTTTTGCCCTGGACGCCAACAGCAGCGGCGTCTTCGATGAATTCGATGTCTACTCGCTCTCCTTCTTTCCAGGCGCAGTGCCCTTGAGCGCAGTCGAGGCGCGCCGCGCCAGCTTGACCGACGTAGTCAGCGAACTGGCCGCCGACTCTGAGCGCATGCAAGAACTCGCTGCTCTCACTGCCCTCACCCCAGAGCAGCAGGTCGAAGTCAACCAGATACGCGCTCGCTATCAGTACAATCTCGGTCTGTTTCTCGACTCTGTGAGTCTGACCTTTGCCGAGCTGGCTGACCGCGCCAGCAAGATCAACCAGGAGGGCTTTTTCGTCAAGGCCTATCACGACGACCCGCGGCTCGTCATCATCTCTCATGAGGTGATCAGCGACACAATCCAGTTCAACGTGGACCTGCGCACCACCAGCGAACGCGCCATCGCCTTTCCCAGCCAGGGCGAGCCGGCGACCTTTGGCTTCAACCTCTTCAAGGGCATCAACGAATCGTGGCTGGAAGGTGAAGTGCTCACCGGGCTGGGCGACGCGTCGGCGTTGACCAGCGCCCGCGTCATGCAGGCAGCCTCGGAACAGGGCATCGACTTCGTCTTCATCGGCGCGGACAATCTCGACCTGCTGGCCACCATTCCACTGGGCGACGAAGCCGTCGCCCGCATCACTGCGGCCGCGCTGGCCGGCAAAATTATCAACATCCCCGTTGCTGCGCCATTGATCGACGGCGCGCCGGCTCTGGGCTGGTGGGAGATCGACCCCAACACGGGCGAGACGATTGGCGTCATGGAGAATGGGCTGCACAACGCGTTGATCGAGTTCTTCGGCAACCTGATCTTTAGCACTACAACCGGGCGCCTTTCGGACTTTATGATCGGGGCAACGGCAGCCACCTGGGATTTTGTTCTCAAACACTTCAGTAAGGCGGTTGGCGCGCCAATTGTCGGCACCCCAGTCAAAGATGCCATGGGCAAAATGAACCAAGGTCTAGGTTGTCTGCTCAAAGATTGGCTGACCTGCGGCGGAATCAGTAAGGGCTATCTTGATTACGGCTACATGGCCATGGAAGCCTATCTCAAGACGCGCGTCTCCGGCGACCCGCCGCTGCCCGACCTGCTGCTGGGCAATCCGGTTGCGGTCACAACGCCGACTACTGCCACCGCGGTGCTCAATCAGCCGGCCACGCTCAGCGCGGAAAGCATCGTCGCCGATCTACAGACCGACTTCACGCAGGTGGATGCGGCGGGCAGTCGCTCCTTCTACGCGGCCGGCCTCGACCCGCTGGCAAGCGGCGCCAGCGGGGGCGCAACGGCCATCAATCACGACGTCAACGCCAACCTGACGCTCAACGGGGCCGATGTGCAGATCGCTGCGCCGGTCGGCGTAGCCACATTGGGCGGGCAGCCACTTGCCCTGGGCGATGGTCTGGCCCTGGCCGATTTCACCGGGTCGCTTGCCATCACCGCCACAATGCCCACCACAGACCGCGTTACATTCCAGGGCAGCGGCCATCTTTTCACTCTGGCGCTCTCGCCGTCCAGCAGCGTCATCGCACCCACCAGCGCGGCCAGTTTTCATGTGGATTTGGCGACCACCTTTGCCGACCAGTTCACCGTGACGCTGGCCGGCCCGGAAGGCTGGCAGGTGCAGATCGACAATGCAGGCAACGCGATAGTCACCCCGCAGCCCGGCGCTGCCCCGGGCGACTATGTGGTTGTCGTCAGCATACAATCTACGAGCCACCCAACGTTGATCCTCACTGCTGAGCATGTCGTGACGATTTTGCCCTACAACGGCTTCACCATCGACTTGCGCCCCGACCCGCTCATCACCACGCCCATGGGCAACGAGCAAGACAACCAGGGCTTCATCAACACCGGCAAGGCGCAAGTTCCCAACGCCGCCTATGTCATCGAGGTGACTAACCAGGGCAACACCGCCCGCGCCTACACGATCAGCGTGAGCGGGCTGCCCGGCGGCTGGACGCTGCTGGCCGGCGCACGCAGCACAAACGCAACCTTGCAGTTGCCGCCCGGCGCCAACGGGCAGATCGGTCTCTACGTCGCGCCCGGACATCTTCCTGCGGCTGGAGAGAGCTACACGATTCAAGCGAATGTGAGCGACGACCTGGGTCAGAACGCCAGCGACAGCGAGCTGTTCGTCATGCCGGCCGTGCCTTTCAGCTTTGTCCAGGTCGAACCGCCCAGCCAGTTAATCACCAGCACCGGCAGCGCAACCTATGATGTGACCGTGACCAACGTGGGCAACGCGCCGGGTGTTTTTGGCGTGACCGCCAGCGCAGATAACTTCGACAGCGCGGTCAGCTTTGGCGCGCTGCCGGCGGCGACTTTGATTCCTGCCGGGGGCAGCACCACCGCTCCAATTTCGGTCTTCACCAATGGCGCGCCCGAACGCCGCACCGTCAAGCTCTTCTTCAGCAGTCCGGTCGCCAACACAGAGTACACGCCCACCGCCGTCGCCGATCTGGAGGTGGTGTCGGCGGAATCTGCCGCTGTGGTTGCGGCAGCCGATCGCTGCGACCTGCCTGCGGCTTATCACAGCAGCCTGCTCTCACTGGCCGTCGCCATCGATGAATTGGCCTATTGGTGCGAAGAGGGCGATTGCCCGCTGCCCCTGCGCGACCGGGTGGTTACAGCAGGTCAATCGGTCAGTGATTACGCTGCGGCCGCCGCTTCGCCTTTTGAGCTGCCCACGCTGCTGCCGCTCTCTGCCGCGTTGACCAACTTGGGCAGCCAGACCAGCGACGATGACATTCTGGCCGGCGTTGTTCAACTGGGCGCGGCGGTCTACGACCTGAGCGGCGATTCGTGCCAGGTGGAGCAACGTCGCTTCAACGCCCGCTTCACCCCCTATGTCCAGGCCATCTTGCAGGGCGATTCGGCCAATTTTAGCCTGGACGTGACCAACCAGGGCAGTCTGACCACGACCTACGCTATCACCGTCAGCGGGATCCCCGGCGGCGACCTGACTGCCAGCCAGACCATCGCCCCCGACGCAACGGTCAACATACCGGTAAATGTCAACACACCGCCTCTGGGCGTCTACAATCTGGGCGCAACTGTCGAGCCGGTGGGAGCCGGCGTCACCCTGCCCATGAGCCGCACCGCCAGCGCACGGCTGAACGTGGTGGACAAGTTCGTCCAGGTGCTGGAAGTGATCGCGGATCCGGCCTTTGTGGAGACCGGCGTCAGCTCAACGACCCTCAGCGTACACGTCGCCAACCCGTCGGGCGTTGCCCAGCCGGGCGTGGCGGCCACGACCATCTTCGCGCCCAACGGCGCCATCCAATTCACCGCCGACGTCCCACTCACGGTCTTGGCCGGCAACCCGCGCGCCTATCTGTTGGGCAACGTAGACACCTCCAGTTGGAGCGAGGGCGTTTACACCATCACCGTCGCCCTGCTCGACGGCAATGGCGCGCTGATCCCTGACGGTTACGGCTACGGTTATCTCAGCGTGGGCCAGGCGCTGCAGATCAGCCAGGCAGTGACGCCCGAGCTGGTTGCGCCGGGCATGGTGACAGTGGCCACCATCATCACCAGCGCACTCGCCGTCACCACTACCTTTGGCCCGAACGCGTTCAGCGCCGATCAGGCGACGACTGCACGCTCAGCGATCACTGCTCCCTCACAACCTCAAAACCTCACGACCCCAACGTCTCCCAACAACGCGCAGATCGCCGATGCGACCTCGACGGACGCCCCGTCTCTGCTTGGCTCTGCTGGCGCCGCGCCGCTGCTTGCGAGCAATGATACAGGCAACGACGATGCGGAGGCAACGTCGCCTGCCGTCAGCCAGGCGGCTTATCTGCCGGCGGTCATGAACAGCGCCGAATTCTCTGTTCAATTGGAAGAGCAAGATGTTACTCTGGCAGCATCCACGTTAGCCAACTCACCGGCCTTCTCGCGCATTGAGCAAAACGACTCTGCCTTCAAATACAGCGCAGCCTGGACGAACGTCAATGCGACGCGCGTCAGCGGCGGCAGCTATTACCACAACAGCGCGGCCAACGTCACGGCCACCCTTGCCTTCACCGGCGTATGGGTCAGCGTGGGCTTTTTGGGCAGCACGACCAGCGGTCTGGCGGACATCCTCATCGACGGCGTCAGTCAAGGAGTCGTCGATCTCTATCGGCGCGAAGACCTGCCCATCAGCTTCCGCTATGACGGCATGAGCAGCGGCGGCCACACGCTCACCGTGCGGGTGATGGGCAGCCGAAGCGCATTTTCCACCGGCAACCGGGTGCAGCTCGATTACGTGGATTACGGCGATGGCTCTGCTCTGGCCGATGGCGCTTTCGAGCAGGACGACAGCCGGGTGATCTTGAGCACTGGCTGGACGGCAGTCACTTACGCCGGCGCCAGCGGCGGCAGCTACAACCGCGGCTCAGCGGTTACCGCCTGGTTTCCTTTTAGCGGAGATTCCTTCGGCTTCCAGGCGGCGAGATACAACGGCGGCGGTTGGACGCGCTTATCCGTGGACGGTCGCGACCTGGATATGATCAACCTCTACGATCCTGCCAACTTCTTTGCGGCTATCACCCAAACGTTCTCCTACAGTGGCTTCGGCCCCGGACCGCACGTATTGCAAGTGTCGAGCTATCGCGACAATGCAACCCTCGATAAATTCACAACACCTGGACAGGCGCCCTTCAATGACCCAGACCCGCCCATCAGCGGTATTGCCCGTTATGAGGAAGACCACCCTGCCATCCGCTACAACGGGGTTCCGTACACCCAGACGGCGCAGAGCTGGATTCGGGCAGAGACGAGTCGCGTCAGCGACGGCCAGTACATCTATTCGCTCACAGCCAACGACACGATCAGTTTCGATTTCGAGGGAAGTTGGGTGGGCGTGGGCTTTGCTACGGATCGCTTCAGCGGCCAGGCGCAAATTGCCATCGACGGGGCGGTGGTGAAGACGGTTGATCTCTACACGCGTGATGACGATACGGCCAGCTACTACTTCGACAACCTGATCACGGGAACCCACACCATCACCATTACCGTGTTGGGCACGCGTCACCCTAATTCCAGCAACAACCGGGTCTATCTCGACTTCTTCGACGTGTGGGATGGTCAACCCCTGGCCGATGGGACGTTCGAGGAGAACAACAGCCGGGTGCTCTATGGCGACCCGTGGGGACGCACGACCAACGCCGGGGCCAGCGGCGGCTCATATGCAGCGAGCGGCAATGGCACAGCCTGGTTCCCCTTCACCGGCGATTCGGTCACCTATCAGGCGTGGACGCGTAACAGCTATCACTCGGTCGAGGTGCGCATCGACGGCGTCTCTAAAGGCAAGCTGAGCACCTACAGCGCGACGGAAGCGACACGCGCATTCTCCTTCGATGGGCTGGGCGCTGGGCCGCACGTCATGGAGATTCGCCAGTATCGCGATGACGCCAGCCTGGATGCCTTCATCACACCGGCCGTGGGCCCGGGTTACCAGCCGCCGACGCTTCCGGCCATCGCCCGTTATGAAGAAGACCATCCGGCCATTCGCTACAATGGGGTTCCCTTCACTCGAACAGCGCAGACCTGGGTGCGGGCTGGGACGAGCCGCGTCAGCGACGGCCAGTACATCTATTCGCTCACAGCCAACGACACGATCAGTTTCGATTTCGAGGGAAGTTGGGTGGGCGTGGGCTTTGCTACGGATCGCTTCAGCGGCCAGGCGCAAATTGCCATCGACGGGGCGGTGGTGAAGACGGTTGATCTCTACACGCGTGATGACGATACGGCCAGCTACTACTTCGACAACCTGATCACGGGAACCCACACCATCACCATTACCGTGTTGGGCACGCGTCACCCTAATTCCAGCAACAACCGGGTCTATCTCGACTTCTTCGACGTGTGGGATGGTCAACCCCTGGCCGATGGGACGTTCGAGGAGAACAACAGCCGGGTGCTCTATGGCGACCCGTGGGGACGCACGACCAACGCCGGGGCCAGCGGCGGCTCATATGCGGCGAGCGGCAATGGCACAGCCTGGTTCCCCTTCACCGGCGGTTCAGTCACCTATCAGCCCTGGACAAATCCCGGTTATAACCTGGTAGATGTGCGCATCGACGGCGTCTCGCAGGGTCAACTGAGCCTCTACCGACTGGAACAAATGACGCGCACCTTCTCCTTCAACGGGCTGGGCGCCGGGCCGCACGTCATGGAAGTCCGCCAGTATCGCTATGACGCCAGCGTGGATGCTTTCATCACCCCGGCGGTGGGGTCGGCCTATGAGCCGCCGGCGGCGCCGGCGATTGTGCGTCATGAAGAGGATCACCCTGCCATGCGCTACAACGGCCATCCCTATCGGCAGATGCCCCAGAGTTGGAGCTTGCTGGGCGGCGGCGGCCCGTGGACAAGCAGTGGCGCGGCCAACATGACCACCAGCACAGCCGGAAATGTATGGAGCCTCGCTTTCAACGGGCGTTGGGTGCATGTTGGCTTCCACAGCACAACAACGAGTGGTCAGGCGGAAATCTTCATCGACGGCGCATCGCAAGGCATTGTCAGCACGGCGAACGGCGTCAACGGCATCAAGAGCTTTGCCTACGCCGACTTGATCACTGGCACGCACACCATCTCGGTGGTCGTGGTCAGCGGAACAGTCTATCCAGATTACATTGACGTGTGGAGTGGCGGGGCAACCAACCTTGGCTGGTATGATCTGGACACGAACGACGAGAGCGGACGCACGCACTTCAGCTACAAGTGGTGGCTCGGCCGCGCCGAAAATCAGTACGCGTACGACGGCGACTACATCGACACGTTCGTCAGTTCCAACAGCAACGCCTGGTTCAGCTTTGTCGGCGATGGGTTGAGCGTGCTTGGCTTCAATCGCGACGGCACATCGCTCCACGTGGTCATCGATGGCGTGGTCTATGGCCCCTTCAACATGACCGCCGAATACGCCGATCAGCCCATCGCTCTGCACTTCCCCAACCTGGGCGACGGGCCGCACGTGGTGCAGGTGCACATCCCCTCGCGGGCGCGCCTCGACGCATTCAACGTCAACCCTGCCAACTTCACCAGCTACACGCCGGTGATTGAGTGGCGCGACATCTCGCCCAGCGTGCCGGTGACAACCGCCTATGGCGACGGCATGGCGAGCAGCGTTGCTCTAGGCGACCTGAACGGCGATGGCGTGGTCGAATTGGTCGCGCCGTCGCTCAACGGCCGACTCTACGTCTACCGCGGCGATGGCGCAGACACCGGCGACGGCGACCCCATCCAATGGTACAGCGATTTGGTGGGGCCGGCGGCGGAGCCAGCCCTGGCCGATCTCGACAACGACGGCAAGGCAGAGATCATCGTCAGCGGACGCAACGGAACATTTGCCTTCCGTCATGACGGCAGCCTGATGTGGAGCAACCCGACGGTGGTCTCCTATTACGTCAATGAGAAACTGGGCTGGGGCGGCCCCACCGTTGGCAATCTTGATCTTGATCCAGAACCAGAGATTGTCATCGCCGCGTCGGAAGACGCGCTCTACGTGCTGGATCACCAGGGCGCCATCGTCTGGAACAAACCAACCGGCAAATGGGCAACGGTGCCTGTGCTGGCAGACATCACCGGCGATGGCGTGTTAGATATCATCGTCGCTCAATTCTGGACGCTCAACGTCTACGATTTCTTCAATGGCGGCCAGCTCGCCTGGAGCTATGTCCAGACCGACACGCTCAACTTCCTGGGCGGCGCGGGCGTCTTTGGCGCGCCGGCAGTGGCCGATCTGAATGGCGACGGCGGCCCGGAGATCATCATCAACTGGGGGCATCTGGTGGACGCCTTCCGGCCCGATGGTTCGCTGCTCTGGCGCTATGACACCAACCGGACAGATCTCTACCGGCCCAGCCACATCACCATTGCCGATGTGACTGGCGACGGTCAACCCGAAGTCATCACCGCCTCAGCGGTCAGCGCCGGTTTCGTGCTCTTCGACCACTTGATGATGGTGTTCGACGCCAGCGGCAACCTGCTCTGGCAGCAGATCGTCAAAGACAATACGGCCTCCGCATCGGGCGTGGCTGCCCAAGACCTGGACGGTGACGGCGTCTGGGAGGTGTTGTGGAATGGCGCCACCGATGGCTTCCTCGTCATCCGCGGCTCCGACGGCAAGCGCCTCTTCAACGAGCCAGCCACCCGCTCTGGCACCGTGCTGGACTATCCGACGCTGGGTGATGTGGATGGCGATGGTTACGCAGAAGTGGTCGCAGCCGGTTGGGACGGCGTCTTCGTCATCGGTCACGACGGCGTGTGGGGCGATTCGCGCCCCATGTGGAATCAGCACAACTATCATGTCACCAACATGAACGATGACTGGAGCACGCCGGTCAACGAGCCGAACAGTTGGCAGTTGCACAACACCTATCGCACGCAAACGCCCGAACGCACCCCAGCGCCGGCCTATCAGATCGCCTTCACCTACACCCAGGGCGCGCCCAACGTCACCGTGCTCACCCAAACCGCGTCGATCACCCTCACCAGCAGCCCGCCCACCTACACCTGGGACTATCGCCAGGAGTGGTATCAGCCGCTGATCACCACGAGTTTCGATTCGTTGCTCACCGGCTTGGGGCCAGGCGAAGCGCGCCAGGTTTCCGCAGGTGTGCAGGTTGCCTATCGCCTGCCCAGCGGTGTCAATCATCTGATGCTGCCGCCGCTCTATGTCACCGCGCAGGGGTTAGGCGAGCTTGCGCCGGCCAGCGCCCAGGTTGTCATCGGCGGAGCCGCGGTCTTCACGCTGACGCTGACCAATCCAGGTAGCATAACCGACACGTACATCATCACGGTGGCCGGCGCGCCGTCGGAGTGGCTGACCTTCCCCGCAAGCGTACAACTTGCGCCAGGACAAACCGTTTCTGTGGCGATTGCGGTTGCTGTCCCGGCCAACGCCGAGGCAGATGTGCTGCCCCTGTTGGTGGATGTGGAGAACTCCAGCGGCGGGATGCAGAGCTTCCAATCGTCGCTGGCAGTGATCGAGGGCGTCTCGGCGACGATCAGCCCGCCGAGCCAGACGACGCTGCCAGGCGCAGCCGCGACCTACACGCTTGCCGTCACGAACCATGAGAATGTCGCCCGCACCTACGTAGTCACGCCGACCGGGTTGATGGAGATCGACGCGCCTCCCAGCATCAGCGTGGCCGCTGGCGCAACAGCGACCCATGCCATCACCGTTACGTCTACGTCGCCCGGGCCACAGCCCTTCAGCGTGGCGGTCAGCGCCCCGTCCGGCGCATTCGCCCAGGCTGACGCAGTGATCGAAGTGACTGCAACAGTCCGCGCAGCGGTGCGCCTGTCGCCCGACCCAGTTGCGGCCGGTCCCGGCAGCACAGCCATCTTCACATTGACCGTGAGCAATCTGGGTGAGCGGGTAGAAACTTTCAATCTGCAAGTGGAACTGCTAACGGGGTGGAGCGCCGAAATCCGCGACAATATGGGGCCGGTCAACAGCGTTACCCTGCCGCCTTTTGTCTTCGACGCAATCAATTTGCAACTACTGGTGACGCCGCCCACTGGCGATGGCGTGGGCGACTACCCGGTGCTCGCCCGCGCCATCGCGCATAGCAGCGGCGTCTTGGCCGGCAGCGATGTGGCCATGGTGCAGCTGATCGATCGCGGCGTGCAGGTGGAGATCATCTCCGGCCCGGCCATGCTCGACCCCCGCGACGAGGGCGTGTGGGATGTTCAGGTAACCAACACCGGCGCGTCGCCGGATACGTTCAACCTGGAAGCCAGCGGCACTGTGGGACAGGCTGGCGCCTTCTCGACTGACAGCGTCAGTCTCAACCCGGGCGCATCGCAGATCGTCCAGTTGCGGGTGAGCGATCTGGACGGCTTTGCGCCGTTGAGTTATCTGGTGGGCGCGGCGGCGGTTTCCCAGGCCGATGCCCGCATCCATGACGAAGCTGCGATCTCTGTGATCCTGACCGGCTATGAAGCCGTAGAGGTGGTCTGGGAACCGCAAACACAAACCGTGGACGACAGCATGAGCGCGCAGGCGATCCTGAACGTGACCAATCTGGGCAACGTGAACACGGTTTTCAACCTGAGCACATCCATTGTTGGCGCGGCGAGCAGCGGTCCGCTCAGCCAGGTCACATTGCCGCCCGGTGGGGTGTTGCAAATGCCCGTGACAGTCGTTGCGCAGACGGCTGGCTCGTACACGCTCAACGGCGCGGCGCAATCAGGCGGCGCAGGAGATAGCGACACCGCCACCGTGATCTTCACCAATGAGACGCCGACTGTGAACGCCGGGGCAGATCAGAGTGTGCGGGTGGATGATATGGTGCAATTCGGCGGCGTCGCCAGCGATCCGGACGGCGATACGCCGCTCACCATCGCCTGGACTTTCGGCGACGGGCAAGGCGCAATGGGGAACCTGACGCCGACGCACAGCTACGATGCGGCGGGCGTCTTCACTGCCACCCTCATCGTGACCGACAGCCGCGGCGCAGTCGGCGCAGACAGCCTACGCGTGACGGTTGTCGCCAATCAGCCACCGGTTGTCAACGCCGGCGCAGATCAAAGCGTGCGAGTCGATGATGCGGTGCAATTCAGCGGCGTCGCCAGCGACCCGGACGGCGATACACCGTTGTCCATCGCCTGGGATTTCGGCGACGGCGAAGGCGCAATGGGGAGCCTGACGCCGACGCACAGCTACGATGCGGCGGGCGTCTTCACGGCCACCCTCATCGTGACCGACAGCCGCGGCGCAGTCGGGACGGACAGCCTGCGCGTGACGGTTGTCGCCAATCAGCCGCCGGTTGTCAACGCGGGCGCGGATCAGAGTGTGCGGGTGGATGATATGGTGCAATTCAACGGCAGCGCCAGCGACCCGGACGGCGACACGCCGCTCACCATCGCCTGGACTTTCGGCGACGGCGAAGACGCAACGGGCAGTCTGACGCCGACGCACAGCTACGATGCGGCGGGCGTCTTCACCGCCACCCTCATCGTGACCGACAGCCGCGGCGCAGTCGGGACGGACAGCCTGCGCGTGACGGTTGTCGCCAATCAGCCACCGGTTGTCAACGCCGGCGCGGATCAGAACGTGCGAGTCGATGATGTCGTGCACTTCAGCGGCGTCGCCAGCGACCCGGACGGCGATACACCGTTGTCCATCGCCTGGGATTTCGGCGACGGCGAAGGCGCAATGGGGAGCCTGACGCCGACGCACAGCTACGATGCGGCGGGCGTCTTCACGGCCACCCTCATCGTGACCGACAGCCGAGGCGCAGTCGGCGCAGACAGCCTACGCGTGACGGCGGCGGTCAATCAAGGGCCCTTTGTGAATATCGGCCCAGATCTGACCGCCCAGGAAAATATCGCGGTGCAATTCAGCGCCATCGTCAGCGATCCGGAGGACGACCCGCTGACGAGCATCGAATGGAGTTTGGGCGACAAGACGACCATCACTGGCACTCTGTCGCCTGTCCACGCCTACAGCATCGCTGGGGATTACACCGTCATCCTTGTCGTGACCGACAGCCGCGGCGGTCTGGGAACCGACAGCCTGGTCGTCCAGGTTGGGGGAAATCAACCTCCGCCGCCTGAAGGACGAATCTATTTGCCGCTCATCGCGCGGTAGTGTAGGATGCAGAATGAAATGAGACGGTGACGCTGAATGTCGACGCTTACGCTGTTACGTCTGCTTTATCTTTCCGACAGTGCGCTGCCCATCGGCGGTGCGGCGCACTCTTTTGGTCTGGAAACCCTGGTAAGCGAGGGCTGGTTGACGCCAGCCCGACTGGCGGAGTTTCTTCAGGGTTATCTCGCCGAGATAGGCGCGCTGGAGGCTTTCTATTGTCGGCGCAGCCATGGACTGGCTGTGGAGTCTCATGTTGCGGAGCAGGTCGAGGCGTGGCTGGCGCTCAACCATGAACTCTCAGCGTTGAAGATGGCGCGTGAAAGCCGCCAGGCCAGCCTCAAGCTGGGCAACCGGCTGCTGCACCTGGGGGTTGATCTGGAAGAGGACGACACGCTCCGCAGACTGCTCCACGCAGCCGAAGCAGAGAGCGTTGGCGTGCACCATGCCTGCGCGTTTGGGCTGATTGGCGGGTGTCTGGAGGTGGATGCGCAAGGCGTTGTCGCGGCGTTTTTGCGCCAGATGACGGCTGGAGTGGTCGCTGCCTGCCAGAAACTCATGCCCTTGGGGCAAAACCAGGCGGCGGCGATTCAGTGGGCAACCTATGGGCAGATCGAGGCCATTGCGGCAACAGTGGGAGAGCTGACTGAAGCGCCGCCTGCATTTACGGCGCTGGTCGAGGTGGGCAGTATGCGTCACCCCCACCTGGGAGTACGCCTCTTCGTCAGCTGACGCGGGGTTTGCTTCACCGTTTTCCGCGCCCGTGGCGTCGTGGCGCCGGCGCTGAAACGAGACTCGTCAATCGGGCAGACGGCTCAGATCGACAAATACTCATGGGTGGCAGCTGGGTCGAACTGGCCCGCAGCGCCTTCCATGACAATCGTCCCCGTCTCCATAACATAGAAATAGTTGCCGACGCTCAAAGCAAAATCCAAATACTGCTCCACCAACAAAATGGATATCGCGCTTTCCTTGTGCAGCTTCAGCACCAGTTCTTCGATCTGCGCCATGATGGAAGGCTGGATACCCTCGGTCGGTTCATCCAGGAGCAGGAGCTGTGGCCGCCGCACTAGAACCCGCGCAAAGGCGAGCTGCTGCTGCTGCCCGCCGCTCAACGTTCCTGCCAACCGCTGACGCATGTCCCGCAGCACAGGAAAGTAGGTGTAGACCTCGTCGAGGGCGTCTTGTGTTGCCCTGCGTGCTTCCAGCGCCTCGAATCCCATGAGCAGGTTTTCATAGACCGACATCTGCGGAAAGATGCCGCGGCCCTGCGGTACGTAGCCAAATCCAGCGCGAGCTCGTTGACTGGCAGTCCATTGGGTGGCCGGCTGTTTGGCGTAGGTCACGGAGCCGCTCTGGGGCTTGAGCAGCCCCATGATGGCCTTCATCAATGTGGTCTTGCCGACGCCGTTGCGACCCAGCAGACAGACCACTGCGCCGGGAGGTACGTTTATATTGACATCGCGCAGGATGACGCTTTCCCCGTAATTGACGCTCAGATTCGTAAGTTGCAACAACGCCTGATTCCTTTCGCGAGAGTAAATCAACCAAGGAGGTGAACCGCACTCAATGCGCGCGACTGCGCCCAATGTACACCTCGACCACACGCGGGTCGCTCTGCACCTGGGCAACAGGACCCTGGGTTAGCACATCGCCCATGTGCATCACTGTGACCTGGCTGGCAAAATTGCGCACGAATTCCATATCGTGCTCCACCACCAGCACTGTACACGATTCCACGGCGCGCTGGAGAAGTTCGCCGGTGCGGTTGCGTTCCGTGCGCGTCATGCCGGCCACAGGCTCATCCAGCAGCAGCAGTTTGGGCGACTGCACCAACAACATGCCGATTTCCAGCCACTGCTTCTCTCCGTGCGCCAGGATCGCCGCTGGTGTATGGGCGCGGGCCGTCAGCCCGATCAACCGTAACGTCGCCTCGATCCGTTCTTTGCTCTCAGGCAGGAGTTTCTTCAAAAGCCGCCCCATACCATCCTTGAAGCCTACAGCCGCCTCAAGATTCTGATAGACCGTCAATGATCCGAAGACCGTCGGCGTCTGGAACTTGCGACCAATGCCGATCTGCGCCAGTTTGTGCACAGGAGTGTGCAGGATATTGATGCTGCCAGCAAAATATGCTGCGCCGGAATCGGGGCGCGTCTTGCCTGTGACAACGTCGAGGAGCGTGGTCTTTCCTGCGCCGTTGGGGCCAATCAGGAAGTGGAGCTCACCTTGATTCAGGGTGAAATTCAGATTATTGAGCGCCTTGAACCCATCGAAGCTCACGCTTATGTGTTGGACATCCAAGATTTTTGTGTCAGGCATCATAGTCTGCCCCTCCCTGTTGGGCAGTTGATTGGAGGGCAACTGGCGGCGTGGGCATAGTGACCAGACCGGCTCGTCGTGTTGCAAGCTGGGTCAGGCGGGTTCGTAGCGCCCTAAACTTAGCAGGCAGCGCGGCAAATCCGCCAACGATGCCGCTGGGGAAGATCACCACGGTCAGGATGATCAAAAAGCCTAGGAAATAGGACCAGATGTCGGGGTAGCTCTCACTCAGCCAGCTCTTGCCATAGTTGACTGCCAACGCCCCAATGATGGCTCCAAACAGGGCGCCGCGTCCGCCCACCGCAACCCAGACGACCATCTCCAGTGACATGGCGACACCCAAGCTCGAGGGCGAGATGATGCCAACCTGGGGCACAAAGAGGATTCCTGCCAATCCGGCGATCATGGCAGAGAGCGCAAAGGCTGCCACTTTAATCGTGACGGTGCTATACCCCAAGAAACGCACTCGATCCTCGTTGTCGCGCACGGCCTGGAGCACGCGTCCGTAACGAGAATTGACCAACAGACGCAGCAATCCCCATACCAGCGCCAATAGGACCGCGCTGGCGAGATAGAAGGCCACCTTCATCCAGTAGCTCTGCACCGGCGCGCCAAAGATCACAGCGTTGCCAAAGTTGGTAATGCCATTCGTGCCCCCTGTGTAAGCCTGCTGGCCGACAAACCAGATGCTCACCAACAGGGTCAGCGCCTGAGTGATGATCGAGAAGTAGACGCCCTGGACGCGGCTGCGAAAGATGAAGTAACCCAATGTGCCTGCAACAGCAGCCGGCACGATCAGCGCTGCGGCCAGCGCAAAAATAGGCGATCCAAAGGGACGCCAAAACCAGGGCAATTCAGTGAGGCCGCTCCAGAACATGAAGTCTGGCAGCTTTTCGCCAGATGCCAGTAGCTTGAGATAGAGAGCAAAGCCATAGGCGCCCAATCCAAAAAACAGTCCCTGTCCCAGGCTCAACATGCCCCCGTATCCCCAAATCAGGCTCAGCCCCAACGCGGCAATGGCGTAGGTGAGAAATTTGCCCAGTTGATTCAGTCGAAAATCTGATAGAAAAATCGGCGCCAGCAGTAGAATGGCCAGCAGAACCAGCGGCCCTCCCCACGTACGTAGCCATCCAAATCGTTGAGAATTCATTGCCGTTGCACCTCGTCTGTGATCAGTCGGTCATGGTCTGATACAACCCGTCTGCCTAACGCGCCTTCACTGCTGCCAATCCAGAAGGTTTCCATTGCAAGAAGGCGATAATCAACAATAGCACCAGCACTTTGGCGACGGTCGCCGACGTGCCAAGTTCCAGGAATGTGTTTGCCAGCCCGATGAGCATGGCGGCGCCGATGGTGCCGAAGAGGCTGCCCACCCCGCCCAGCACAACGACCATGAAGGCGTCAACGATGTAGAACGTCCCCAACGAGGGGCCAATCGGGCCAATCAGTGTCAGGGCGCAGCCGGCGACGCCAGCCAACCCTGCACCGAGCATGAAGGTGGTTGCATCCACCCGTCGCGTCTGCACACCCAACGCCGAGGCCATCGGGCGATTCTGCATCACCGCACGCAACCGCCGACCACTGGCTGTGCGGTGTAAGTGCAGATAGATGGCCGCCACCGCGCCAATCACCAACAGAATGATGAACACGCGCTTGTAAGGCATGAGAATGCCGTTGCTGATGTCGAAACCGCCCGTAAGCCAAAGTGGACTGGAGACGTTGACATTCGGCGCGCCGAAGATCGAGCGGGCCGCCTGTTGCAGCACCAACGCCACTCCCCATGTTGCCAACAAAGTGTCCAACGGCCGGCCATACAGATGGCGAATCAGCATGACTTCCAGCGCCCAGCCAACTGCGCCAGCAATGAGGAAGGACAAGGGCAGCGCCAACAGATACCAGACGCCAGCATCAACCCCGCCCAGTAGTGGCGCCAGCGCTTGCTGCAAAATAAAGGTGGTGTACGCGCCGATCATGATAAATTCGCCCTGCGCCATGTTGATCACACCCATCAACCCAAAGATGAAGACAAGTCCCAGGGAGATCAACAGCAAAATAGAACCCTGGCTAACGCCATTGAAGATATTGAGGATCAATTCCTGCATGGTCGCTCCTTCTGCGCTGCAAGCACGCCGTAAAAATAGCTGCAGGACGAGATGGTATCTCGTCCACAATCGGGCATACCCAAAAGAGTGGGTGCTCTCATGTTGAATCGGTCAACAAGTCTTGGGACGCTGCACTGTTCACTCTGCAGCGCCCCAAGACATCCATCGGTGTTCTATTGGGAGGTGCCCTCCGCCAGACCAGCAGCCCAGGGGATGTTCTTCAAGAATGGATCAGGCTTGACCGGATCGGGGCTGCTGTACACTTCCGTGATCAAGCCATCGGGTTGAATCTGGCCGATGCGCACATACTTATAGGTATGCTGGTTCTCCGGATCGACCTTGATCAGCCCTTCCGGCGCTTGAAATTCAATCTCACCTGTTTGGGCAGCGGCGCGCACGTCATCGACTGCCAGCGAACCGGCTTTCTCCACCATTGCCTTCCACAGGTATGGGCCAAAGTAGCCAGCCTCGATGGGGTCGGCAGTCACCCGGTCAGCGCCGTAAGCAGCTTTATAGGCATCCACAAAGAGCTTGTTCTCCGACGTGTCGGTTGTCTGGTAGTAATTCCACGCTGTATAATGGCCGGCGATGTTCTCAGGTCCGATGCCGCGCACTTCTTCTTCTGCGACGCTCACAGACATGACCGGCATTGCTTCGGGCGTAAAGCCGGCGTCCTTGAACTGTTTGAAGAAGGCCACATTGCTGTCGCCGTTGAGGGTATTGAAAATGGCGTCTGGATCGGCTTCGCGAATCTTACTGATGATCGTGCTAAATTCAGTGCTCCCTAATGGAGCATATTCTTCGCCAGCCACCGTGACGCCCAGACTCTCAAGTTGTTTCTTGATGATCAGGTTGGCGGTGCGGGGGAAGACATAGTCCGAACCAAGCAGGTAAATACTCTTGGCGCCTAACTCATTGACCAAATACTCAACCCCGGGGATAATCTGTTGGGTTGGCTCTGCGCCGGTGTAAAATATGTTGGGCGACGCTTCCAGGCCCTCATATTGCACAGGATAGAAGAGCAGACCATTCAACTCTTCGAAGACCGGCAGCATGGCCTTGCGGCTTGCGCTCGTCCAGCCGCCAAAAACTACGGCAACGCCATCCTGGGAAACCAGCTTGCGCGCCTTTTCTGCAAAGGTCGGCCAGTCGCTTGCGCCATCCTCGACGATCACTTCGATCTGTTTGCCATTGACGCCGCCTGTCTTGTTGATCTCGTCGATGGCCAACAGAGTGGCGTCCTTGACTGAGACTTCGCTGATCGCCATGGTGCCGCTAAGCGAGTGCAAGATACCCACCTTGATGACATCGTCGGCTGCGGACGCAGAGGTTGCAGCGGCCTCACTTGCAGCGCCTTCTTCAGCTGGAGCTGACGGCGCAGCAGTGCTGCACGCCGACAAAACCAGCGCCAGAATGACCAGGATCACCCAGAGAACGTTGCGACCCTTCATTTTCTTCTGTACTGACATGAAATACCTCGTTTCCTCCACTGTAATTGCCGGATAAGAAAGTTCTGGGGGTGAGTAGTTGTCGTAGATGACGTTGTGTGCACACTGCTTCTGGTTGTTGACAACCCTTTGTGCAACGCCGGGCATCGTTCAACGTAGCACGCCAGCAGAGTACAGCAAGAACCGCCGGCTGTTAACGGAGACTCTCTACATGATTCTATGGCTAGAATTGTGCATATTGCACATATATATCTCGAACAAAAAAGGAGTTTCTGGGAATAATTGCTACCAATGAAGCGATTAGCGTGATTCGTTATGTTAAATGCACAAGTCAAGCCTTTTTACATTCGTGTACTGCTGCCGATGACGCGATTTCAGCAGGTGAATAGACTATGAAGTTGTCAAAATCGGCGGAATCAGGCGATACTGAGATGTCTGTGTTTGTGCAAATATGTGAGAAACTCGATCTGAGCATCTACGAGTGGAAGGACGCGCCAGCGGTGACGAAGAACAGTGTCAAAATTCGGGCAAGGTGGATTGACCCTGAATGGTAGAGGGCGAGCTGCACCTGCGCTTTCGTTTGGGAATCGGCGGAGCTTTGCGCGCCACGGTGGTTGATGCAGTTGCCCAAAAGCCGCCGTTGCGCTTTGTACGTGCATTTCCTCTGGCCGACGGGAGCGCACTGGTTCATCTGCATAACCTCTCCGGCGGGGTGCTAAGCGGCGATTACCTCCGCACAACAGTAGAGGTGGCTGCCGGCGCACGCGCCCAGTTGACGACCACCGGCGCCACGCGCATCTACCGCCGCCGCGTTGGTTTTGGTTCGTCGGCAGGCGGGTGCGCAGTGCAGGAGACGGCGCTGCGTGTGGAATCCGGCGCTTTGCTCGAATATCTACCCGATCCGGTGATTCCCTATGCCGGCTCAAACTACCTCCAGCGCACCCACATCGTTTTGGAGCAGGACGCCGGCTTGTTTGCCTGGGACGTGATTACGCCAGGGCGCGAGGCGCATGGCGAGTGTTTTGCCTACGAACGGTTGGCCTGGGAGACCCTGGTGACCGCCGTTGATGGCGCGCCGACGCCTATTGCCATAGAGCGGGTGCTGCTGGAACCATCTGTACGACCTCTCACGGCGCTGGCCCGGTTGGGACAATTCCGCTACGTCGCGACTTTTCTCGCCTGTCGAGTGGGGAAATCTGCTGCGCATTGGTCCGTCGTCGAGCAAGGGTTAACCGCGGTGGCCCGAGAGTGGAGTCGCCTGCCAGCCAGCTGGTGGGGCGTCTCTATGCTGAGTGCCCACGGCGTCATGGCGCGCGGTCTGGGCGTCTCCGGCGCTGCTCTGTCAGCCGCACTGCCGGCTTTCTGGCGAACGGCCAAGCATCTGCTCTATGGAGAGGAGGCGATCTTGCCACGTAAAATCTATTACTGATCTCTAGATTGGCAGTTCATATCGCCGACCATCACGAGTGACTCGTAACTCGTGACTCGTGACTCGTGACTCGTGACGTATGAATTGTTTACCTAGCAAGCAGTAAGTGTGTTCAAAATCAGGTTACGATGGTCATTCCTACAACAAACTAACTTTGAATGCACCCAAATCCTGTCATCCTGTCCAAACCAGATTGTCCAATCGCCGACGAATTTTTCAAGAGGTGTACATGCCATGCATTTGACCCAACGAGAACAAGAGAAATTGCTGGTCGTCGTAGCCGCCGATCTGGCGCGGCGACGCCAGGCGCGCGGGCTGAAGCTCAACTACCCTGAGGCCGTTGCGCTCATCACCGCCGAAGTGATGGAAGCGGCGCGCGACGGACGCACCGTCGCGGACTGCATGGTCTACGGCGCGTCCATTCTCACAACCGCCGATGTCATGGAGGGCGTTCCGGCCATGATTCATGAAGTGCAAGTCGAGGCGACCTTCCCAGACGGCGCCAAGCTAGTCACCGTACACGACCCGATTCGATAGGAGGAAGAAACTATGCTGCCAGGAGAAATCATCGTTGATGAAAGCAGCGGCGCGATAGACGCCAACGCAAACCGCGTTGTGTGCGCGCTGCTTGTGCGCAATACCGGTGACCGGCCGATCCAGGTCGGCAGCCACTATCACTTCTACGAAGTCAACCGCGCGCTGCACTTCGAGCGCGCCACAGCCTATGGAATGCGGCTGAACATCCCCGCTGGCACGGCAGTGCGCTTTGAGCCAGGTGAAGAAAAGACAGTCGGCCTGACGGCGCTGGCCGGCGCACGTCAAGTCTATGGTCACAATGGGCTGGTCAATGGCCCTCTCACAGGAGGAGCTACCGCATGACGCTTTCTATTCCACGCGACGTCTACGCCAATCTCTACGGTCCGACCACCGGCGACCGGGTGCGCCTAGCCGACACCGAGCTAATCATCGAGGTGGAGCGCGACTACACCCACTACGGCGACGAGATCACCTTTGGCGGCGGCAAAGTCATCCGCGACGGCATGGGCCAAAGCAGCCGCGCTCTGCGAGCAGGAGCTCACGGCGCGCTCGATTTGGTCATCACCAACGCGTTGATCCTTGACCACTGGGGCATCGCCAAGGGTGACATCGGCGTCAAAGACGGACGCATTGTCAAGGTAGGCAAGGCTGGCAACCCGGATACCATGGCAGGCGTCGATCCTGAGCTGGTAGTAGGCGCCAGCACCGAAGTGATCGCCGGCGAGCACCTCATTGTCACGCCAGGCGCGATCGATAGCCACATTCACTTTATTGCGCCACAGCAGGTCTACGAGGCGCTTTCCAATGGCATCACCACTATGATTGGCGGCGGCACGGGTCCGGCCACAGGCACGAACGCCACCACCTGCACGCCCGGCGCGTGGAATCTGGCGCGCATGTTGCAGGCCGCGGAAGCCTGGCCGGTCAACTTTGGCTTTCTGGGCAAAGGTAATGCCGGGACGCCCGATGTACTGGTGGAGCAGTTGCTGGCCGGCGCGTGCGGCCTCAAATTGCACGAAGATTGGGGGACAACGCCCGCCGCCATCGACTGTTGTCTACAAGTGGCCGACCTCTATGATGTGCAGGTGGCGATCCACACCGATACGCTCAACGAAGCTGGCTTTGTCGAAGACACCATCGCCGCCATCGCCGGCCGTACGATCCACACGTATCACACCGAAGGCGCCGGCGGCGGCCATGCGCCAGATATCATCAAGATCGCCGGCTATCCACACATTCTGCCGTCATCGACCAATCCGACGCGCCCCTTCACGGTGAACACCATCGCCGAGCACCTGGACATGCTAATGGTCTGTCACCATCTCAACCCGAACGTGCCGGAAGATGTGGCCTTTGCAGAGAGCCGTATCCGCCCCGAAACCATCGCAGCCGAAGACATCCTGCACGATATGGGCGTGATCAGCATGATCTCCAGCGACTCCCAGGCCATGGGGCGCATTGGCGAGGTGGTGACGCGCTGTTGGCAGACAGCGCACAAAATGAAGGTGCAGCGTGGCCCCTTGCCAGAGGATTCGGCGCGTAACGACAATCAGCGCGCCAAACGCTATGTGGCCAAGTACACCATCAACCCGGCGTTGACCCACGGCATCGCGCACGAGGTAGGCTCCATCGAGCCGGGCAAACTGGCTGATCTGGCGCTCTGGCGACCCGCGTTCTTTGGCGCCAAACCGGAGATGGTGCTCAAGGGCGGCATGATTGCCTGGAGCGTCATGGGCGACGCCAACGCCTCGATCCCGACGCCGCAGCCTGTCTTTTACCGCCCCATGTTTGGCAGCTTTGGGCGCGCCACCGCAGCCACCGCGCTCCACTTCGTTTCGCAGGCCGCGTTGGAGGCGGGCATCCCCGAGCAATTGGGGATTGCGCGACGCACTGTGGCTGTCCAACGCTGCCGCGCCATCAGCAAAGCCGCGATGGTGCACAACAACGCCACGCCGCACATCGAGGTCGATGCTGAGACCTATGAGGTGCGCGCCGACGGCGAACTGCTGGCCTGCGCGCCGGCTGAAACGCTGCCCCTGGCGCAGCGCTATTTCCTTTTTTGAAAGGGTGACAAACATGCAGACAAACTCGGCACGCGCGCTGCGCGTGGGTATAGCAGGCCCCGTGGGCAGTGGCAAGACAACCCTGGTGGAGTGTCTCAGCCGCGAGTACTCTTCCGCGGGATATGAAGTCGCGGTGGTCACCAATGACATCTATACTCTGGAAGACGCCGAGTTTCTCCGCCGCCGGGGGGTGCTGCCGCTGGAGCGGGTGCGCGGAGTGGAGACAGGCGGCTGTCCTCATTCGGCCATCCGCGACGACGCGTCCATGAATCTGGAGGCGATTCGTGAACTGGAGAGTGAGTTCCCCAACCTGCAACTGATCCTGGTGGAGAGCGGCGGGGACAATCTGGCGGCGTCGTTCAGCCCGGAACTGGTGGACATCTGGATCTACGTCATCGACGTGGCCGCCGGCGACAAAATTCCCCGCAAGGGCGGCCCGGGCAATAGCCGCTCCGACCTGCTGGTGATCAACAAGATCGATCTGGCGCCCTATGTGGGCGCGTCGTTGGCCGTGATGGAGCGAGACGCCAGGCTGGTCCGAAATAGGCGTCCTTTCATCTTCTGTAACCTGAAGGGCGGCGCGGGTCTGGAGAAGGTCATTGACTGGCTCACGCCGCAGATCGACAACGACGCCGAGCGACGCATGCGACTAGGCGACGGGCGGCTAGGTGGCTGCGAGCCAGCACCCGATCATCACCACCACTAAAGTAATGCGCGTTTGAGACCAGGAGTATTCGCAGTGGTTCGAGCATCAACCGCAGATTGCGCAGATGACGCCCAGCGTTACGACTTCACTGTCCAGTCTCTCATGGCCTACAATGGGCTGACCGGTGCAACGATCTATGTGGGGCAGCGCCTGCTCATTCCAGGGCAGGGCCGCCCCACAGTCCGGTCCAGACTATCCTATCGTCTACACTGTGCGACGGGGCGATACGCTCAGCGCCATTGCCCGGCGCTACGACACCAAAGTGGAAGCCATATTGATGTAGGACAGCGGCTGACCATACCGGTGGCTGCCGACCCAGGCAGCCCACAAATCATCCATGTGGTCGCACGGGGCGATACGCTCCTGAAACAACCAACGGCAACTATATCATACAGGTGATCAATCCCATGAATGGTGCGGCAAACTTCACGTTGGCGATGGTCTGATACTGTGTTTCTACCCGTCCTTCGTTTCTGCCTCTGGCTTCACCTCTGGCCTCGCCTTCCTATACCTCGATGGGCGTGTCACGCGCCAGCCGTGATCGCCAGCTCCCCTTCGCCCACCAAAGTTTCAGGGCGTGCTTCGTCCTTCTGGGCAGCGATCATCTTGTTCAGCGCCTGCATATAGGCTTTGGCGCTGGCGACGATGATGTCGGTGTCCACTCCGCGCCCGCTGAAAAGGCGGCGGCGTTGGCGACCCTGGGCCGTTTGGCTATATCCGCGGCTATCAGGCACCTCGATGCGAATAGTCACGTCGCCGTTAGCGTCCATCCCCTCGGTGACGGCCTGCACCAGGAACTCGACCAGGTTGTTCTGCACTTTGACAACTTCATTGATGCTGCGGTAGACCGCATCCACCGGCCCGGCGCCGATCGATGCACCCATCACCTCTGCGCCGATTTCATTGTTGCGCAATTTGACCACTGCGGTGGGCGTCAGGCTGCTGCCGCAATGCACCTGCACCCCCAACAGCTCCCACGCCTCCACCGGCTGATAGAGTTCATCGCCCACCAGCGCCTCCAGGTCTGCCTCAGTGACGCTCTTCTTCTTGTCGGCCAGGTCTTTGAAGCGATTGAAAACATCTTTCAGCTTCTCTTGAGGCAGATGATAGCCCATCTCCTCCAGCTTCTTGCCCAGCGCGTGGCGACCGCTGTGCTTGCCCAGCACCAGCTTGCTTTGGTGCAGACCGATGGTGGAGGCGTCCATGATCTCATAGGTGCGCTTGTGCTTGAGCATCCCATCCTGGTGAATGCCGGCCTCGTGGGCAAAGGCGTTGGCGCCAACGATGGCCTTATTGGGTTGAATCACCATACCCGTGTAGCGGCTGACCATGTCGCTGGCGCGGTGAATTTCCTGGGTGACGATGTTCGTGTCCAGGCCAAAGACCGGGCGTCGCGTGTGGATCGCCATGGTCACTTCTTCCAGGCTGGTGTTGCCGGCGCGCTCGCCGATGCCGTTCATGGTTACTTCTACCTGGCGTGCGCCATTGCGCACGCCGGCCAGCGTGTTGGCCGTCGCCAGACCCAAGTCATTGTGGCAGTGAGTGCTGAAGATGACATCCTTGCCGCCAGGCGTGTTTTCGCGCAGGTGATGGATCAGCGCGCCGTACTCTTCGGGCGTAGTGTAGCCCACGGTGTCGGGGATGTTCAACGTAGTTGCGCCGGCGCGGATCGCCACATCCAACACCTGCACCAGAAAGGCCGGATCGCTGCGTCCAGCGTCTTCCGGGCTGAATTCCACATCGCTGCACAGACTGCGGGCGTATTCCACCATCTCGCCCACGGTCTCGATGACCTGGTTGGGCGTCATGCGCAGCTTGTGTTGCATATGGATGTCGCTGGTGGCCAGGAAGGTGTGAATGCGGGGGCGCACCGCCCCTTGGACTGCCTCCCACGCCTTGTCGATATCCTGCTTATTGGCGCGGGCCAGGCCGGCGATGCTGGGCGGCGCGGTGACGTTGTCGTTTTTGTCCAACCGCGGCTGGCGTCCCACCGTCTCGGCAATGCGCTTGACTGCAGCCAGGTCGCCTGGACTGGCGGCCGGGAAACCAGCCTCGATTACATCCACGCCCAGGCGCGCCAGTTGGTGGGCAATGTCCAATTTCTCCTGCTCGTTGAGGGTGGCGCCAGGGCTTTGCTCGCCATCGCGCAGGGTGGTGTCAAAAATGATCACGGTCTCGCCGTGCGCAATCGAACGCGCATAGGCGACCATGTCAGGAACGGTGAACTGAGCTACATCTACATTGTCAGGCGAGTCTACAGAAGCCTCGCTGTCATTTGGTCGTGCGTCCACAGTGCATCCCCTCCCAGGGACTGAATTTGAACAGAGAATAGGTTGCCAAACAGTTTGTCATCGAACGTTCTTGAGTCGAAAGGTCAGCAAGACCATCGTCCATTCAAATCACCCCCTTTCGGTGCGTACAGCATTTTGGGATAATCAGAGTACATATCTTTCACGGCGCGCTGTCGCCAGCGCAGGCGTTGCGCTGCGCCCATTCTCCATTGCATGAGGCGCCGAGAGAGGGAAGGCGCGGCTGGCGCCCGGCATGATGTTCTGACAGATGGAGATCATGGTGCGCACGGCCTGCACCGGGAACTTGCCCACGGCCGTTTCGGCGCTGAGCATGACTGCATCGGCGCCGTCGAGTAAGGCGTTCGCCACATCGCTCACCTCGGCGCGGGTGGGGCGGTGATTGTGGATCATGCTTTCCAACATCTGCGTCGCGACAGCGACAGGCTTGTTGGCGACGCGACACGCGCGCACAATCTGCTTTTGTAGGAGGGGGAGTTGCCACGGGCTGGTTTCCAGCGCCAGGTCGCCGCGCGCCACCATGACCCCATCGCTGGCTTGAATGATAGAGCGCAGGTTCTCCACACCGTCGGGCCGCTCGATCTTGGCCATGATGCGCGGGGCGGCATGACCGTTTCCATTGGCGCGATGAACAAGCTGGCGCAAATCGTCCACATCCGTTGCGCTGCCGGCAAAGCTCAGCGCGATCCAATCCACATGGATACCCACGGCATAGGCTGCGTCGGCTCGATCCTTATCCGTGAGCGCCGGAATCGGCAGGCAGGTGTACGGCACATTCACACCCTTGCGCGCCTTGATTTCCGCCCCGTGGAGCAAGCGGCAGTGAACATGTCCCTCTCTGATCGATTCGACTTGCAACTCGATGTTGCCATCATCGACGAGCACCGTCGCGCCGGGCTTCAGATGGGGCGCCAGGTCGAAATCGACAGGCAACAGGATGGCGTCGGCCTCATGGTCAGCCGGTCGTTCGCGGGCGTCCACCTCTGGTCCAACGAGGATGATCTGCTGGCCGACACGCACCTGTTCCGGCTGGCTCAACCATCCCAGGCGCACCTTGGCTCCCTGCAAATCGGCCAACAAGGAGACTGGTTTCTCCACCAACGCAGAAGCCTCGCGCACAAGCGCAGCCATGCGCGTGTGAAACGCGTAATCGCCGTGACTGAAATTCATGCGGGCAACGGTCATACCCGCCCGGATCATGTCGGCCAGGGTTTCTACATGTGCGCACGCCGGGCCAAGTGTGGCGATGATGTCGGTCATAAGAATGGTAAATGGTAAATAGTGAATGTTGAATTGTGGGGAACCACGCATTCACAATTCTTCATTCACAGTTTGTAATTCTGAGTTGGTTAGCTGACTTCCTTGGCGTTCAGAAAAGTCATCATGCTGCGCAACTGCTTGCCCACGGTTTCCAACGGCTGCGTCTGTTCTTGCTTACGCAACTGGAAGAAGCGTGGCCGGCCGTGATGATACTCGTCCATCCACTCTTCAGCGAATGCGCCGGATTGAATGTTGGCGAGGATTTCCTTCATGGCTTTGCGCGTCTCATCAGTGATGATCTTCGGCCCGCTCACATAATCGCCCCACTCTGCTGTGTCACTGATGCTGTAGCGCATGTAGCTCAGGCCGCCCTGGTACATGAGATCGACGATGAGTTTGAGCTCGTGGAGGCACTCGAAGTAAGCGATTTCAGGTTGATAGCCTGCTTCAACCAACGTTTGGAATCCTGCCTTGACCAGCTCGCTGGCCCCGCCGCACAGCACAGCCTGCTCGCCAAAGAGATCGGTTTCGGTTTCTTCGGCAAAAGTTGTTTCCAGGACGCCAGCGCGTGTGCTGCCCAGACCCTTTGCATAGGCGAGCGCATTCCCCAGCGCGCTTCCGCTGTAATCCTGCTGGACGGCCACCAACGCCGGCACGCCAGAGCCTTCCTTGAAGACCTCGCGCACACGATGGCCGGGCGCTTTGGGCGCCACCATCGTCACATCCACATTGGGCGGCGGTACGATCTGACCGAAGCGAATGTTGAAGCCGTGGGAGAACATGAGCGTATCGCCCGGATTGAGATTGGGCGCAATGTCTTCTCTGTAGACCTGTCCTTGAATGGGGTCAGGCAACAAGACCATGACCGTGTCGGCCTCGGCGCAGGCATCCTTATTGGTCATCACTCGCAAGCCGTCGGCCTCGGCCTTGGCCCAAGATTTGCTGCCTGCATAAAGACCAACGCGCACATCGACGCCGCTGTCTTGCAAGTTGAGCGCATGAGCATGACCCTGGCTGCCATAGCCCAGGATAGCAATCTTTTTGCCAGCCAGCCGAGCGAGGTCAGCCTGGTTCTCGTAATAAATCTTTGCCATGAGAATAAGTCCGTTTCGTTGTTGTGGAATTGTTTGTTAGTGAAATGGGTGAGGTCTTGGGGTCTTGAGGCGAGAAAAACTCTGCTCGTTCTTCCCATAACCCCAATCCCTTACAACCTCACAGCAAAAGTCGCCTTACACGCCGCCGGTCCTGAACCGTTCAGCAGCCACGGTATCTTTTCCATTTGCCTGCGCGCGCCAGACGGTTGTTCCACGACGGATGCGCTTTTCGATGGCGCCGCGCACCAACGCCACGCGCCCGGTGCGCACCATCTCGACGATGCCGTAGGGATCCAGCAGGTTGATCAGCGAGTCGACCCGCTCCTCCGAGCCGACGATCTGGACGACCATGCTGTCCGAAGCCAGATCCACGATTTCGCCGCGATAGATGTCCACGATCTGGACGATTTCGGAGCGGTGTTCAGCGTCTGCCGAGACGCGCACCAGGGCCATCTCACGCGCCACAATGGGGTTGTCGGAGATGTCCTCCACACGCGTCACGTCCACCACCTTGCGCAACTGTTGGATGACCTGATCCACCATGCGTTCATTGCCATCCACCACAAAGGTCATGCGGCTGATGCCGGGCGCTTCGCTGTGTCCCACCTGCAAGCTGTCGATATTGAAATTGCGGCGGCGCAACAGGCCGGCCACCCGATTGAGCACGCCGGGTTTGTCACGCATCCAGGCCGCCAGAGTATGTTTCATTTTGTCCCGTTCCTTTGTGTTGATATGTTCTCTGTTCGTCACCAACTTGGTTCCACGCCGCTGTAGCCCTGGACGACCGATGGCTTGGGGCGACGGATGAGTTCGTCCACTGCAGCGCCCGGAGGCACCATCGGGTAGACATTCACCTCCTCTTTCACCTGGAAGTCGATGAGAAACGGTCCGGGCGTATTGATCGCCTGCTCGATGGCAGGCATCACTTGGTCGGGGCGACGCACGCACAAGGCGGGAATCTGATAGGCCTCGGCCAGCTTGACATAGTCGGGCGACCAGACCGGCGTCCCCACGTAGCGCTTGTCATAGAAAAACTGCTGCCACTGGCGCACCATGCCCAGGAAGCCATTATTGATGATGGCGATCTTCACAGGCAGATCGTGCTCCTGCTTGAGCACGGCCAGCTCTTGGAGCGTCATCTGGAAGCCACCGTCGCCAGCCACAGCCCACACCAGACGGTCTGGGTGCGCCATCTGTGCGCCGATGGCCGCTGGCAGGGCATAGCCCATGGTGCCCAGACCGCCGCTGGTGAGCAGCATGCCCGAGTGGTCGTGGGTGTAATACTGGCACTCCCACATCTGATGCTGCCCCACATCGGTGACGATGATGGGCGCTTTTTGTCCATGGTTGGTGGCGTGCCACAACTGGCGAATGACAAAGGGTGGAATCAGTTCATCAACTTCGTAGTTGATGATATCCCCCTGCATGGAATCTTCGCGCCACTCTTGCAATTCCTGAATCCACACTGAGTGGCGACGCGTCTCGATGAGCGGCAGAAGCGCGGGCAATGTCTCGGCCAGGTCGCCGATGACGGGCACATCAGGCACGACATTCTTGCCCACCTCAGCCCGATCCAACTCGAAGTGAATGATCTTGGCCTGTTTGGCGAAGCGATCTAGACGCCCGGTGATGCGGTCGTCGAAGCGCATGCCCATGGCGATGAGCACGTCGCAGCCCTGCACGGCTCGATTCGCATAGGCTTCGCCATGCATGCCGCCCATTCCTAAATTCAGGGGGTGACTCTCTGGGATATTGCCTGTGCCCAAGAGCGTTGTGACGATAGGAATCTCGGCTTTTTCTACCAATTCCAACAGATCGCGGCTCACGCCGGCGATCTGCACGCCATGGCCGGCCAGGATCAGGGGGCGTTCGCCCCGGTTGATGAGCTCGGCTGCCTGACGCACTGCCTCCTTGTCTACCGTGGGCCACGGCTCAAAACCCGGCAGGTCGATCTCCATGTCGTAACGAAACCAGCCTGTGGCGTTCTGCACATCCTTACAGATGTCCACCAGCACGACGCCAGGGCGCCCCTCGCGGGCGATATGAAAAGCTTCTTTCATAATGAGGGGCAGGTCATCGACGGAGGTGACGAGGTAGTTGTGTTTGACAACTGGTTGGGTGACGCCTACCACGTCAGATTCCTGGAAGGCGTCTGTACCCAGGAGGTTGGTGGGCACCTGGCCGGTGATGGCGACCACGGGCACACTGTCCATTTGCGCCGTCGCCAGACCGGTCACCAGGTTGGTTGCGCCGGGGCCGCTGGTGGCGATGCAGACGCCCACTCGCCCGGTGGCTCGCGCGTAGCCGTCTGCCATGTGCGCAGCGCACTGTTCATGGCGCACCAGCACATGGTGGATGCGCCCATCTCCTTGATAGGGGGCCAGGGCGTCATAGGTAGGCAAGATAGCGCCGCCCGGATGACCGAAAACGAGATCGACGCCCTCTTGTAGCAGGGCTTCCCACACCATCTGTGCGCCCTTCATCTGCCTGGGAATATTGGGGTCAGGCGGCGGCGTTTTGGCTGTTGGCGATGCGCCGCTGTGCGACCCGTTCGTGTGTGCATGAGGCATAGTTTCTCACTCCTTGTGATTTGCCTGCTCTGGGACACGATGACTGATAGAACAAAAAAGACCCTTCCCGGTTGGGAAGGGTCTACGGTGACCTGGTGCGTTGCCTGTGCAGTCGCCTCAGTGAGCCTTACCAACCGGTATCCGCCTCTGGCCTACTACTACAACGGCCAGAAGCTCGGAAAGAATCAAGGAGACAAGGATCAGGCTGGCTGAATACATCTCAGAATACCTACGAGAAAACTAACTGACTGCAATTGAACAATTTGCATAATAAGCGCGCACGGCTGATTGGTCAAATACGCGCATGTCGCGCGTGAGTGAATGAATTTCGACTCAACCTGAATCTTGTGTGGCTATGCGCTAGGATGGGCGGGCACGCATTGGGTTAGCCAGTTCACTTCCCCCACGTCCCCGGCGCGTGAGATGCGACCACCTGAATTCCTTGCATAGCCTCTGCGACATTCCCAGCTATTGATCTCTGGATGATGGAATTGTTTGCGCTGACAGCGGCCAGCGGGACTGACCCACCCTCCAGGAGCGATTGCGCAAGTCTGATTACCAACTATTGCCAAGTAGTATGGCGATTTCATACCCTATGGTATGATTCAGCGAGAGCCATTTGCGGGCGGGAATGCTCCGGTTCCAGTTTCAAGTTCGGTATGAGGCCATGAAGAACAACAGACTTATCGGTTTCACGATTGTTTTGATTGTCACCCTGCTTTTGGGCTGTCTGCCGGTTCATGCTGCGCCGCCGCACCAAGGCCGGCGCGACCTGGTCGCCTGCACTGCGGTGGATGAGACGTATCTACTGGAGGACCTGAACACCATCACTCAGACAGTCTTTGTGGATGCGCTCACGCGCGTTGACGTTGCGTCGATAGTCAACCGCCAGTGGCGCACCCTGCGTATGGACAATACGCTCCGCACCGCAATTGATCGAGCGGTCGAGACAGTGCAATCGAATACAGACTTGTGGACAACCTTTCTGTCGGGTTGGTCCACAGACAAAGCCCAGGAGCTCACATTGTCCGTCGCCAGCGCCGCGTTCGATGATCCCGCCTTTCGCACGGCCATGAACCAGCTCTCTAATGCCGTGGCCGCCGATATCGCCGGGCAGATCGGCGAGATTTCCGCCGAATCGGTCTCGGCTGGTCTGTACTGCTTGCAAACATTCATCAGCGCGAACTATTCACAGGCGTTGCTGGCTTCCTTCGATGAGAAAGTACAGATCGCCACATCTGCCGACGGCTTGAACACTGAAGGGCTGGCCCCCAGCCTGCTGAATGTGATCTCTCAACATAAGTCGGCGTTGGGCGGCGTTGGCGTCATCATCGCGGCGCAGATCACCAGGCGACTGGTGAGGGAGGTGACCGAGAGCATCGCCGAGCGAGTGGTGGGTCGCATTGCGGGGCGCGTCTTGGGTCGCATCGGCACAACCGTCATTCCCCTGGCCGGCTGGATCATCGGCGCCGGATTGATCGCCTACGACATCTACGACAGCCTGGACGGCGCGCTGCCGCAAATCCAAGAGTCTCTCAAGGCGCCCGAAGTCGCCGAAGCCATCCGGAGCCAAATCTCCGAGACGATTGAGCCTGAGCTGGCGCTCGAGCTGCCGACCGTGGCGCGCCGAATTGCCAACGACCTGCACAGTCAGTGGCTATCGGTGAAACGCGACATCCGCGTGATCCTCGAGATGGCGGCCGAGAGCGATGCCTTCGCCGATGTTTTGCAGCAAACCCAATCCACCGAAGACCTGTCCCGTCTGGTGGCCGTCGTGGGCGCGGCGTTGCCTGGTCTGGGGCGCGAGGGAGTGATCCAGGCAGCCGAAAACGGCGTGCTGTCTCGGGTCATCGCTCTGCCGGGCGATCCATCAGCCATCATTGCTGCAACCGGTTCAATGGAAAATGCAGCGGCGTGGGGAGACGCTGCCGGCGTGTTCCTTGAACAAGTGATTGCCACAGAGCTGTACAAACATCTTTCTCCAGCCGATGTTGATCGCTCACTCTTGCAAGGACTCTTTTCGCTGGCAGATAACTTCGCTATCGAGCGCCTCGCCTTGTTGCCGATTGATCAGATTCGCGCCCTATTGACGGTTGCCGAAGCCAATCTCACTGCGTTGGTCAAGTCGCTCACACCAGAGGAATTGGGTTGGCTGGCTGAAACATTGGTCAAACTCGACCAATCCCAGCGCAACTTACTGATCGCACGCCTGGTGAGTCAACCGGAGACCCTTGCCCTCATCAAAGAGAGCGACCTGTTGAGCGCGCTGAACTCGACGCATGATTTCGATGCAGCCGTTGAGTTCCTGGCAAGACCACGCGACGTGATGGGCCTGCTGAACGATGCGGCAACGGTTCTTGCCGGCGGCGCATCGGTGCGTCTCTTCATCATGAAACATGGCTGGGGCGTGACGTTGCTCATCGGTTTGACCTTTGTACTTTTGGTATTGATCATGTTGCGGCTGATTTATAGTCTGGGGGCGTGGCTCTTTGCGCCCGTGACGGGCTTGCTGGGCAAGGGGCGCTAGTCATGTTGATTGCACTGGACGCGCCGCCGGGCGACGCTATTGAACTGGGTGAGCTATTGACCGTGGTGGTTGTCAACGCCGCCAATGTTGTGAAGGATATTCGCGAGAACATTCGCAATCTAGTAGGAGGGCGCATGACCCACTACGAGCGGCTCATTGACGATGCCGTGAACACCGCCCTGCGCGAACTTGACCAAAAGGCAATTGCCAAAGGCTACGATGGCGTCATTGGCGTCAAGGTCGCCAACCCCACGGTGGTGGAGGGCGGCGTGGAGGTGGTGGTCTATGGCAATGGCTTTCGTTTCGTGCGCGACCGGATGTAGAATGAACGGGAAACAATATGACTGGAAGAGGTGACAAATGAGAAACACAATCGGCGAGTTGTCGACTGCGGAGTTCGAAACGCTTGTTGAACGCACCATTGATAGGCGGCTGGCGGTCTGGCTGACTCAGTTGACCGATGCCTTAACTATGCTGCCAGAGAGTGATCCCGAGTATTTTCAGCCAGAGTTCGAGGCTTCGATGCAACGTTCGCTTCAGCAGGCGCAAGCCGGCGACACGATTGATTTGGCAGCGTTTCGACAGCAACTCGGGCAGTAGTTGTGTACGCCGTTCACTTGACCACCGAAGCTCAAACAGATATTCTCCGTCTTGATCCAATGCTTCAGACACGCATTCTCGACAAACTGCAGTGGCTTGGCGACAATGCGCTGTTTGTGCGCCGCCAACTTCTTGAGGGTGACCGATGGAGCGGTTGTCTCAAATATCGTATAGGCGACTATCGCATTATCTATCAGATAGATGATGCTCTGAAGCGGCTCACAGTCTTAAGAGCTGGGCATCGCCGCGACATCTATCGATGAACATCTTTTTTGCCATAGCCAGCAATCATAACAGGATACGCCCGATTCTCCTGTTGTGGATTATTTGTCTACTTCTCTCTTCCACCCCTGCACGCGCCGCGCCAGCCCTGCAAGGGGGCGATTCTTCCTATACCGTTGGCGCATGTCGCAACATCGATCGCGAGAACCTGCGCGTCGAGATCGAGCAGGTTGCGCTAGATGTGTTGGCGAGCGGCGGCAGCCGCCTGGATATTGACGCGCTGACTGCGCGCAAATGGGCTGAACTGGGCGTTGACGCTGTGATCGACGCAGAGGTGGCGCGGGCCGTTGCTGATCTGGCTGCCCAAGAGGGCTATCTCGACCGCCTCTGGTCGGGATGGTCGGCGGAGAAGGCAGAGGAGTATGCAAGTCGGATAGCCGAAGATGCATTCCGTTCGCCAGCCTTTACTGCAAAGATTGAAGAGGTGGGCAAGTCAATTGGCGCTGAGATTGCGCGCTCCATTGACGCCGAGTTTGCGCGGGCGGCTTCGGTTGCCTTTCTGTGTCTCAAGGACTATGTCGGCGACGCGTATGCAGACGTTCTGTTCGAGGCGTTTCAGACCGGCGTCAAAGTGCAGGTTCAACACACACAGATGACCATCGATCCGGCCGAACTAGATGTCAGCGCAATCACAAATCACACAGCCGGTCTTGCCGGGCTCAGCGTGCTCGTGATCACCGAAGTGGGTCGGCGCGTCAGTCAGAAGATCGGCGAGAAGATTGCCGGGCGCATCGCCGGGAAGATCATCGGGCGGGTGCTTGGCCGCGCTGGTTCTTCGTTCCTGCCTGTCATTGGCTGGGCTGTGGGCATCGGGTTGATCGCCTGGGATTTGTACGAGGGTGGGAAAGGCTCGCTGCCGCAGATCGAGGAAGCCTTGACCAGCGAAGAAGTGAAGGAGCGCATCCGCGGTGAAATCGTTGATGCGGTGGTCGGCGGATTACCTGAAGAGACCGGCATTGCCAGTTTGGAGATTGCCGTCACCCTGCTGGAAGCATGGGACGCTTTCTGCAGCGAGCACGCTGAGCTGTGTCGCCAGGCCGCGGCGAGCCCTGGATTTCGTAGTTTGCTCGACAACACTGCGCTCTCCGATCTTGAGCGCCTCAACAAGTTAGTTGACGTCTTTGTGGATGAAATCGGACGTAGCGAGCTCAATCGCGCCATCGAGGTCGGCGCGCTTGACACGTTGTTGGCCCAGCCTGCAGCTACAACTCTGCTGACCACCACTCGCTCCATCACGGATACGCTGGCATGGGTCAAACTGGCAGGAGACCAACTCGATCGGGTTGTCGCTCTCGGTGTGGCGCAACAGGCGCAGCCTGACGAAATCGACCCAGCTGGCCTGAGTGCACTGCTTACACTTGAAGATGCAGAAGCAGCGAAGCGCGTTCTGGCGTTCGCTCCCGACGAAACGGCTACCTTGCTGGCACTGCCCGGCGAGCTTCTGAAGCGTCTTGTCGAGACCTTCTCTGTAGATGAGTTGCGCTGGCTAGTGACCTATCTTGCAAGGCTAGAAGACGCTGGCGGCGCCACTTCGCCGGCTCAGGTTGTCGACGACCTGGTGAACGGCCGGGTCTCTTTGGCGCAATTGCAGGCCACGCCTGTCCCGACGCCAACGCAGACCCCTATGCAAACCCCTACGCCCCCTATCCCTACGCCAGAAGAAAACATTGGCGATCCACCCAGTAGTGCTCCACCCACTTCACCGGTTCTCTTTTTGCTCGCGCTCATTGCCATCTTTACAGTCGGCCTCGTCCTGTTGCAACGACGGAACAAAAGAACTGCACGCCGGGTAGATGACAAAGCAGAGACGGAACAGCACGAGACAAAGGCATAGGGGGCACACGTACATCAGCGATATCATCTGGCTACCAGAGATTGTCGAAAGACTAGCTGTAAAGCATAATGTGTCTGAAGGCGTTGGCGCGGAAACGCTGGTCCACCTTACGTGTTCATTGACAAACTTGCAACCAAACATGGCGTCGATCCTGATGATTTAGAGAAACTTTTTAATACACAGGATCAGATTGCTCATTTTTCCGAATATCTGGAGGAACTCAATGGCAAAAACACTTTTCGAGAAAGTCTGGGACGCCCATGTCGTTGCGCAGGACGAGGGTGCGCCGGCTGTGCTCTATATCGACGCGCACCTGGTGCATGAGGTCACGTCGCCGCAAGCCTTCGCCGAGCTGCGGGCGCGCGGCATTCGAGTGCGCCGGCCTGACAAGACCTTCGCCACCACAGATCACGCCATTCCCACGCGCAACGTGGACATCGCCCTGTGGCCCAGCGACGCGGCGACCCAAGTGCGCACCCTGCGTCAGAACTGCCAGGACTTCGGCATCACCCTTTGGGACATCGAGGGGCCGGTGCAGGGCATCGTCCACGTGGTGGGGCCAGAAATGGGCGTCACCCAGCCGGGCATGACCATCGTCTGCGGAGACAGCCACACAAGCACCCACGGCGCGTTCGGCGCGCTGGCCTTTGGCATCGGCACCAGCGAAGTTGGCCACGTGTTGGCGACCCAATGTTTGTTGCAAAAGAAGCCCAAGACCATGGCCATCACCGTGGATGGCGAGCTGGGCGTTGGCGTCACGGCCAAAGACATCATCCTGGCTATCATCGCCAGGAATGGCGCGGGCGGCGGCGCCGGCTATGTCTTCGAGTACCGCGGCAGCGCCATCCGCAGTCTGAACATGGCGAACCGAATGACCATCTGCAACATGAGCATCGAGGGCGGCGCGCGCGCCGGCATGATTGCGCCCGACGAAAAAACCTTTGCCTGGGTCAAAGGGCGACCCTATGCGCCCAAAGGAGAGCAGTGGGAGCAGGCGCTGGCCTACTGGCGCACGCTGGTCACGGACGAAGATGCAGTCTTTGATCGAGAACTAAAGCTCGACGCCGGCAAACTAGAACCGATGGTTACTTATGGCACGAATCCCGGTCAGGGCGTACCCGTCACCGGGCGCGTTCCCACGGTTGATGAGCTTGAAGACCCGGCGGAGCGGCGCAGTCTGCTCAGCGCGCTGGAATATATGGGGTTGACGCAGGGGCAGCCCATGGCAGGACAGCCGGTGGACATCGTTTTCATCGGCTCGTGCACAAATAGCCGCATCGAAGATTTGCGCGAGGCGGCGAAGATCGTCCATGGCAAACGTGTGGACAGTCGCATCCAGGCGTTGGTCGTGCCCGGTTCCAAAGCGGTCAAGGCTCAGGCCGAGGCTGAGGGGCTGGATCGCATCTTCAGCGAGGCCGGCTTCGAGTGGCGCGGCGCCGGGTGCAGTATGTGCCTGGCTATGAATGACGACAAGGCCGGCGCCGGCAAATATGTGGCTAGCACCAGCAATCGCAACTTCCAGGGGCGACAGGGGCCAGGCGCGCGCAGTCTGCTCATGAGTCCCATCATGGCGGCGGCCGCAGCAGTCAACGGGCGCGTGGTGGATGTGCGGGAAATGCTGTAGGCGCGGGGTCGTCAGCCGGTTTGCCGGCGTGCGCTCCTCTGAGAAGGGTCGAATACCGCCAAGGGACTCTGACTACCATACATCGACGCTTGCTCCGGGCGCACCCGATCATCGCCTTCGTGACGACCGGCCAACTTTACTACTGGAGCTACTCCACTCAACATGTAGTCCTCGTTGTTGGCATGGATGGCGAGTCGGTCTATCTGAATGATCCCCATTTTACGCTTGGGTCCCATCGTCGTCTCCATCGGCGAATTCGACCTTGCCTGGCTCGAACAAGATGAAATGTACGCTATGATTACTCGATAAAGCAAAAGGACCTGACTGAATGCAACCTTTCACAACCCTTACCGCCACCGCCGCGCCGCTGCGCGCAGAGAATGTAGACACCGACCAGATCATCCCGGCCCGCTTTCTCACAGCCGTCACCAAAGCCGGCATGGGCGATGGTCTCTTTTCTAGCTGGCGCTATGAGCGTGATGGCAACCCCAAGCCCGACTTTGTACTCAACCGGCCAGAGTATCAGGGCGCAGAGGTTCTCATCGCCGGGCGCAATTTTGGCAGCGGCTCCAGCCGCGAGCACGCGGTCTGGGCGCTGACCGAATATGGCTTCCGCTGTGTGATTTCGCCTGGCTTCGCCGACATCTTCTACAACAACAGCCTCAAGAATGGCTTGCTGCCGGTGACGCTGCCGGAGGCGACAGTCAATATGTTGTGGGATTTGGTGGAGGAAGAACCGGAGACAGAGATTATTGTCGATCTAAGAAATCAACAGGTAATTTTGCCCGATGGTCAGCAACTGACCTTCGAGATCGACCCCTTTCGCAAGTTATGTCTCTTGGAAGGCGTTGACGATATGGGCTACTTGCTCTCGAAGGAGCAGGAAATCGCAACCTTCGAGGCGCGCGCAGCCGGTTGAATCAAGGAGAGACTGAAAGGCAGCGAGTTCACCATCTCCCAATCTTCCAGGAAGCTCCGCGGCTTCCTGGAAGATGTTCGACAGAAGTCTCCACGACCCAGGGAGGAGAGTTACTCACCCAACCCAGTAGTGGCCATTGATTGACCTGCACTCTGCACCTGCATTGTCTCATGCAGCTGCTCCACTTTCACCTCCGATAGGGCCTGCAATACCTTGGCAGACACGCCATAGGATTGCACCTCGCCGCCCGCCTTCTTTAGCTCCTCGAAGGTGGGTTCCATCTCGAAGTCGTCCACCAGCACAACAAGCGCTGCACCGCCGGCTTGAAGGCGCTGTTTGATGTCATCCATCGCGCTTTCGGTCAAACCCAGAGAACCCTTTGCAAGTGAACCTGCGCCTCCACCCAGCGCGCCGCCCACCAATGCGCCGCCCAAGAGCGACAAGCCACCCGTTGCGACGCCCGCCAGCAAGCCAACTGCGCCGCCGATGAGTGCGCCTTTCTTGGTGCTCGACTTGCCGTAGCGTTTGCTCTCCAACTTACCATCATCCTTCTGAGTGAGCCGCCCCATGGTCCCCAGCTTGATTTCATCGCTTGCCTTGTCCCACTGCATCAGCGCCTCTGCCGCGGCGTCGGCCGCTTCCGCAGTTGGGAAAAACGCCACGACGACCTGCTCATTCAAATCGATCTGCTCTTTTGCCATTGGATTTCCTCCTGAATAAGAACTGACTGGTGGACGCCTCAGTCCATCTGTGGCGTCACGAAAACTGTCGGAAATTGGTACTGCCCGTACTGCAACCTGCTGAGTAGTACAAAAATTGTACATCAATCGGCGAAAAAGCGAATCGCTGTTTGTGCATAGACGCGTGCGACCGGCGTCAACGTCGCCACATTCACGAATTCGCCTGCTTCATGCAGACCGCCTCCCGACGGCCCCAAGGTGATTGTCTGAATGCCACCCTCGGCCACATAGATGTTGGCGTCTTCGATGCCGCGGCGGGCCCGCCAGACCGGGGGCTGGCCGATGACTTCACCGTAGGCCGATTCAAAGCATTGGGCGAAGTGTGTGCTTAAGTCCAGGGAAAAGGCCTCGTAGAAGGGCGGCGGCGTCTCGATAGTCACTTGAGACGCCAGTCCGAGAGAATCGACCAACTCAGCTATATCCGCAACCGCCGATGCGCGCGTCTCGCCCGGGACGGTCAGGCGAGTAATGATGACCTCGCACGCTTCTGGGACAACGACCGCGTATTCTTTGTAACCGCCGGAGATTTTGAGCGTAGAGTAGTTTCCCCTGCCAAAGTCGGGATGTTCCTGCAATCTGAGCCGCTCCAGCGCCGCCACGATTCTGCCGGCGTCTTCCACAGCGTTCACGCCTCGCTCTGGCATGAACGCGTGAGCCGCCCGTCCGGTCACTGTCAGCTTGTAGAGCACCTTGCCTGTTAGCCCGCGAGGAAGAGCGGTTGCCTCGTCGGCGCCAAACGATGGTTCGCCCAGCAGCATCCCGTCGCTTTTGGCGTATTCCGTCTCCAAGAGCGCCCGCGCGCCCAATCCATAACCCTCTTCGTCCACGGTGAAGGCCAGTCCGATGCGTCCCAACTTGCCATGCACTTCTTTGGCCTCGAGCAGCGCCTTGAACGCGGCCAGCGCACATACACAGCCGCCTTTCATGTCCACAGAGCCAAGTCCGTAGAGCCTGCCATCGCGCAGCAACGGCTCGAAGGGGTCGCTCGGCCAATTCGCCGCCACATCCACCGTATCCGTATGACCGGTGAAGGTGAGAAACTTCTCCGATGGACCCAGTTCGATGGAGGCATAGACGTTGGGGCGACCGGATGCAACGACATGCCACTCCGGTTCCACGCCCAGGTCGCGGATGCGTTCGGCAAAGAACGCCGCCAACGATTCTTCGTGGGGCAACACCGAGTTGATGCAGATCGCCTGTTTCAGCGTCTCCAATAGATACTCACCATCAATGGCAATCATCCTGTCTGCACCTTCTTGTTCGCGGTTGAAACTCCTGCTCATACCATTGGAATCCCCAGATCACGCGCGCCGACCGGCGACGCCTGCCAGGGGCCGCCCGCGCGCGCCAGCAGCTCCATCCCAATGGCCGCGCGATGAACCCGCTCGCGCCCGGTGGCGATGGCAGCGGCTTCCAGATGCACGCCGCTGGGATAGATGTTGGGCGCATTGCGCAGGCCAAACTTGAGATAGACCGGCGCGGCGATGCGCACGATTTCGGGCAATTCGTAATAGCGAGTGAAGCCGCCCAGCCCATCTGGCCCCTCGATGTAGAGGTCGATGGGAATGGCGATCACCTGCCGCATGGCAGCCAGTCGCGGCAGGGAAATGTCCGACGCCACGTTGATGGTGTTCAGGCCATTCTGTTCCAAGAGCCGCACGCCCAGAGGATTGGCGACGCCCAACACAGCCGACCCCTTGATCACCAGGTCCGCCGGCAGCAACCCACGCTGTCGCGCCTGATTCACCAGCCAAAGCAGCCCCTCATCGGCTACCAGAATGCTGCGAATGCCTGCCTCCACGCCGCGAAAGATGTCATCGAGTGCGTAGGCAAGCTGATCCATGCCCGTATGTCGCCAACCCAGCAACTTGCCATCGGGCGTGAGCGGCTGCGCCGTTCCCTCCCAGTTCGCCCGCGGACCAACGAAGAGCGACACCTCCACCTGATGCGCATGGCCGAGCTGAGCCAACTCTTGCAGTTCCTGGGTGGTAAGCAACATCATGCCGCTGCCCTGGGAGACGCGATGGATGGTCACGCCTAGTCGCTGCGCCTGGTCGAGCACGGCAGCCAGGGCCGCCGGACCCTCCACGCTGGGAATCTCGATGCGATAGTGTCCCTCGTCGGGAAAACGCAAAGAGGAAGTGGGCAAGTCGTACAGGTCGCCGGTGGGCAGATTCAGGTCGGCGAGCAAGCGTTGTGCAGTGTTCATCAAGTCAGCCCTTTACAGCAGCCCAAGCTCAGCAAGTTTGGCCGTCGTCGGGGTTCCGTTGCTATCCCAACCGGCCATCTGATAGTAGAGCGAGCGCGCCTGCTCGAACTGGCTGCGATCCAGCGCCACACCCTTCAGCTTGCCATTTTGCAGCGGCTCGAACATGCGCTGAGGCAACCCATCATCGGCGCTGGTGAAGCCCTCGCGCACGTTGAAGAGTCGCGCCATGGTGTTGGCGCGCTCGCCCACCTTGAGCAGCTCCCATAGGCTCATGTCCCAGCCGGTGGCTGCATTGATGAAATCGGTCAGCGCGTGTAATTTGAGCGCGCCGATAGGAACGCCCACGAAGTCGCACATGCCCACGCTGTTGTAGAGATTCCAGATAGCCTGGGCGTAGAAGAAGGCGTGCACCTTCTTGGGGCCAAAATCCATGCGGTCAACCGGATCCAACAATCCGGCTTCACTCAAACCGTTGTCCAATGTGCCCAGCCCCTCGAAGGTCGGGTCGTGGATGGCCTCCATGTGATCCGCGCCCGTGGGGGAAAGGGCATAGGCCAAGCCGAGACCCACCTTGCCGCGCGGCTCGTGCATGGGCAGTTCCTGTCCCTTGACGTGAAGGGCGAATCGTTCACTGCCGCGTCCGATGCGCGCCGCAGCGCGCTTGACGCCATCGGCCAACACATCGCCGATGCCCTCGCGCTGCGCAATTTTGTGGATCATAGTCAGCATGGCGTCGGCGTTGCCCCAGGTCAGATCGACGCCATCCACCTCGTCTTTGCTCAAGATGCCATTTTCGTAGCACTCCATGGCAAAGGCAATGGCAACGCCGGTGGAGATGCCATCCAACACATAGCGGTTGACCCACTGGGACCCTTCGGCGATGGCGTGGAGGTCGCCTACCCCGCAAAGCGAGCCGAGCGCGCCGATCACCTCATACTCCATGCCGCCATATTTGGCGGAAACGCCGCGCTCTGGCACCTCGACTTCGCGCTTGCAGGCCACTGCGCACGAATAACAGGTGCCGCGGTTGACGAGAATCGTGTCGGCCATGGTCTGGCCCGTAATTGCGCGGGCGTGCTCAAAGGAGCCGTTGCGGAAATTATTCGTGGGCAAGATGCCGTCCCGATCCAACCCAGTGACGCCGCCCGAGGTGCCCAGCAAGTGCATGCGGTCGGTCTCTTGGTCGTAGTGCTCGCGGAACCACCTGAGCACCGCGTTGGCCTCCTCGCGCGAGTCAGCGGCGATGCGCTCGCGCCCACGCGTCACGATGGCTTTCAGGTTCTTGCTGCCCATCACTGCGCCCAGCCCAGCGCGACCATGAAAATGGCGCAGTTGGTTGGTGATGGCTGCGTAGCGGACGCGGTTCTCGCCGCCCACGCCGGTCTGGAGGACGCAAATGCGTTTGTCGCCCAGCTCAGCTTCCAAACCATCCTGCACTTCGCCAGCCAACTGCCCCCAGTATTTGCTGGCGTCGCGGATCTCACATTCGCCGTCATGGACAAAGAGATTGACCGGGCGCGACGCACGACCGTGGATGATGATGCCGTCGAAACCGCTGCGCTTCAGCTCTGGCCCCCAGAAGCCGCCCGCCTCGGCCTCGCCAAAGCCGCCGGTGAGAGGCGACTTGCCCGCCGCACTGTAGCGGTTTGCGCCAGAGAGGGGCAAGCCATTGATCACACTGGTCATAAAGATGAGCTGGTTGTCGGGGCCAAGGGGATCGACGCCAGCCGGCAGGTCGCGCAGCATAAAGTAGGTCGCCAGCGCGCCGCCGCCCAGGTGCTTGCGATAGACTCGCTCTCCCGGTTCTTCCACCCAGGTGCGACTCTCCGTCAGATCGACATGTAGAACTTTGCCATTGTAGCTCTGTGACATTGGTTTAGTCTCCTTTGGTTTTCAGTTTCCTATGCCGGCTTGTTGCCCAGGATTTCATCGATGAGCGTCATCACGTCGGCTGTGAGTTGAGACGAAAAGGCCAGCGCCTTCATATTTTCGTGCACTTGAGATACACGGCTGGCGCCGGTGATGACTGTGCTCACATTGGGATTTTTGAGACACCAGGCCAGGGCCAACTGGGCCAGGGTGCAGCCCAGTTCATCCGCTACAGGCTGCAAAGCGCGCACCTTGGCCAACTGCGCCTCATCGCTGACCCGGTTGCGCAGCCAATCATAGCCGGGGAGCGCCGCCCGGCTGTCGGCAGGTACGCCCGCGCTGTACTTACCGGTGAGCAGCCCTGCCGCCAGGGGACTCCACGTGGTCAGACCCAGGCCGAGCTCCGTGTACAGGCGGCGCAATTCACGCTCCACCTTGTCGCGCGTCAGCATGTTGTACTGCGGCTGCTCCATCTGTGGCTTGTGTAGGTGATGGCGTTCGGCGACCTGCCACGCGTGCATAATCTGCTCTGCGCTCCACTCCGACGTGCCCCAATACAGCGCTTTGCCCTGGGCGATCATATCGTGCATGGCGCGTACAGTCTCTTCCACGGGTGTGTTTGGGTCCGGACGGTGACAGAAGACGAGATCGATATAGTCCAGTTGTAGTCGTTTGAGAGAGCCGTCGATAGCTTGCATGAGATACTTGCGATTGAGGGTGTTACGCTCGTTCGGGCCGTCGTTCAGTCCCCAGTAGAACTTGGTGGAGATGACATAGCTGGCGCGCCGCCAGCCAGCACGCTTGAGCACGCGCCCCATGATCTCTTCTGATCGGCCAGCCGCATAGGCCTCGGCGTTGTCGAAGAAGTTGACGCCGGCGTCATAGGCGACGGTCATCACCTCCAGCGCCAGATCGTCATCCAGCTGGCTGCCAAAAGAGATCCATGAACCTAATGACAACTCGCTCACCTTGAGCCCTGCGCTGCCTAACCTGCGATAGTTCATCTGTTTCTCCCTCGAATGATGCACCTTTTTCCTGGGCAATCCTTCTCGCATACACGATGCGTCAGAGATTGCCTGCTGACGCCCACCTGTTGTCAGGCAGACCTGGTTCAGGATTGGCTGGAAAAGGGATGGTAAAAGCTGACTGGCTTGATGCACTGATCGTTCACTTTGCATCTACACTGATTGTATCATAAAACTTGTAATCCGTCGCAACCCTTTGCTTTGAAAGGTCTACTTCATGGTTAGGGATACATTTTGCGCCGGTACGCTGCATGCGTCAGCAGGAATAGGAAATCAGTCGCTTACACTCCTGGCCCAGAGGGCTGGCTGTTGGTTCCAAAAACTTGGGATAGACCTGCCCGAATTCGGGCGATGTGGTCTGGGGTGCTACAATCTGTACATGGTTGGCGCAACGGTGGACACAGAGACGATTACGGGTGCGACTACGGGTACGACTACGAGAAATAGTGGACTGGCGATGAATCCCCTTACGATTTCGGCCTTGAGCGTGCATCTGGCCGCACTACTTGAGCAAGATGACTTGTTGCGAGACCTCTGGGTGACTGGCGAGGTCAGCAATTGGAAGCGCGCGGCCAGTGGTCACATCTATTTCAGCCTGAAAGATGCCGGCGCGACCATCTCGGCGGTCATGTGGCGCAACAGCGCGGTCGCGCATGCATGGCTGCCCAAGGAAGGCGACCAGGTGCTTGCCCACGGCTATGTGGGGCTGTATCCGGAGCGCGGCGCATATCAGCTCTATGTCAATCAACTGCGACCGGCCGGCCGTGGTCAGCTCTTTGCACGCTTCGAGGCGCTCAAACAGGAATTGGCCGCCCGCGGTCTCTTCGATCAAGAGCGCAAACGGCCAACGCCCGGCGCAGCCCGCCGCATCGCCGTCGTCACCAGCGCAGATGCTGCGGCCCTGCGCGATGTACTGCGCGTGGTATCGGCGCGTTGGCCGTTGGCCGAGGTCATTGTCTTTTCCACGCTCGTGCAGGGGGGCGAGGCGCCTGCCCAGATCGTGGCCGCTATAGAAGCCGCCAATCGTCGCGCAGCAGAGATCGAACCGTTGGATGTGCTCTTGCTGGTGCGCGGCGGCGGCAGCATCGAAGACCTGTGGGCTTTCAACGATGAGCGGGTGGCCCAAGCGATTGCGGCCAGCCGCCTGCCTGTGGTAAGCGGCGTCGGTCATGAAACAGATTTTACCATCGCAGATTTCGTTGCCGATGTGCGCGCGCCAACGCCCTCGGCAGCGGCGGCGGTCGTGACGCTCGATCAGGCGGAGGTGAAGGGTCAGTTGGCCGCCATCAGTCGGCGTCTGAGCCAGGACGCACAGCAGCGTCTCCTGGAAGAACGGAATCGTCTCTTGCGCCTGCGCCAGCGACTGTCCCGCGCGCATCCCCAGCGCCAGCTCGACCTGCGTCGTCAGCGCCTGGACGAGCGTCAACGCCGCCTGACCCTGGCCTTGCGCAACCGATTGGAGCGACGTGCAGAGCACACCCGCAGCGCGTTTCTGCGCCTGGATGCCCTCAATCCTCGGCGAGTCTTGCAGCGAGGGTATAGCATCGTACAGCGACAGGATGGCCGCGTGGTCATCAGCCCGGACATGGCAGCGGCGGGCGAGGAGCTGACAGTGCAATCGGCTGGCGGGCGCTATCTGGTGGAGGTGACGGCTTCCGCCGATTCAGCGAGAAGGAGCACAGAGTGAAACAGAACGTATGGTTAGTCCATCCCATGGCTGCAAATGCCACAGGGCGATCAATTTTGGTGATTGTGCTGCTGGCGGCGGCGCTCATGTTGAGTGGCTGCGGCCTTCTCTTTGGTGGAGAACCGGAACAGACGCCCACGCCAGCGCGGCCCCTTGTGCCCACCTTCACGCCGACGCCCGTCGGTCAGGCGCCAACGGCTACGCCGGCGCCGCCCACTCCGATGCCTGTAGTCGAAACCGCGACCGAAACGCCAAAGGAAGCGCCTGCTCAGGAGCCTGCCGGTCAGGAGCAAGGCAGCCCGCAAGAAGCGACCGCCGCGCCCGAGCCGTCGCCTACGCCCAAAGCTATCCTGGTCGTCACCCAAGACCTGGCGAATGTGCGCAGCGGCCCGGGTCTCGATTTTGGACTGGCCGGCAGCGTAAACAAGGATCAACAACTCGACATTGTCGCCAAAAACGCAGCTGGCGACTGGTGGCAGGTCTGCTGCGTCAACGGCCAGACAGTGTGGATTTTCAGCCAGCTAGTGCGCACGGAGAACGCAGAGAACGTTCCTGTAGCGGAAGATTTGCCGGAGCCAGTGGTGCAAGTGCAACCCCCGGCCGCAACGCCTGCCCCCCAGCAGCCCACGAATACACCTGAGCCGCCGACGCCTGCGCCGCCCCCGGCGGCTGATCCCTGCGCCAACATCGGCGGCGACGGCTGCAAATTCCGCGTCACCGCCGGACCCAAGTTCCTGCCCAATGGCGGCGGCGAGCTCAAACTGACCCTGGCCTTCATTCACAGCGGCATCGACGGCGGCCAACCCCAGGGTAGCTATTTCGTGGTGCTCCTCAAGGATGGTCAAAACCTGAACGTTCCGGACAGCGTGCGCTCCTTCGATCCATCCATCGCCATGCGCGAAAGCGCCAGCGGCAGGTACAACTACGAGTATAAGATTCCTCTGGACCAACTGCCGGGCAACAACGTGGCCGGCAATTACACCATCTGGGTGCTCGACGGCAACGGCGAGCGCGACAGCAAGGACTTTTCCTTCTCTGTGCCCGAAGGCCAGGGCGAGGTGTGGATGACCTTTGACCAGGGTTGACTATTCACTGCGGGACAGCAGTGGCAGATAGACCGTACGGTCTTGCACCTGACGTTCCAGGGCGGCCAGGCGGTTGAAGGCGACCACAATCTCGAAGGCCGTAAAATTGCAGTGACCGTAGCGGGTGTAGGGATAATACTCGACCGTCGCGGTGGCAGAAACGACCCGGTTCATGTACAGGTCGGCGTGCCAGGCCGGAATGACCGGGTCGCCCGTCGTGTGCATGATGACGAGCGGGTCTGCAATCTGGCCGATTGTCTGGTAATCAGCCTCGATTGTCTGCAATGCCGCATCATCCGCTGAGTGGCGCGCTACGCCGGCGTTGAGAGCCGCGTCATCCTTCGACCCCTCATAATTGACGGTGGCGTTCTCGAAGGCATTGCCGCCCACCTTTGTCGCCGCGTCATTGGTGGCGTAGATGCTGTACCAGAGCAGTCGCTCGATGGTCGCCTCTTTGGTGGCTTCGTTGGCCGCATCAAAAGGCGCTTTGGTCACAGAAAAAAGTTGTGTGACGGAGATGGCGTTGGTCGGGTCGAGCACCACGGGCTTGACTGTGTTGGAATAGGTTTCGCTCTCCCAGGCGTCGAGCAACGCTGGCGGGACGCTGACTGCGCTCGGCGGGATCAAACCTGGAAAGAAATAATCGAAGACGACGCGAAAGTCGCCGAAATACTCCACCTGTTTTTGGAAGTCGCCAATTGGCCCGCACATCGCCATTGCGCCGTCATAGACCTCTGGGTGACGTTCGGCAGAGAGAGCGGCGATCAGCCCGCCCTCTGAAACGCCCACCAACAAGATCGGGTCTGGCTTCCCCTTCAGCCCGGAAAAAACATCCACCAATTCCTTGAGGTCGTCTATGCCCTCCTGAACCGCCAGCCCGTTGACGCGATAGCCGCTGGCGGCAAAGGCGTAACCCATACTGGTCGCCAGCACATCCACCCCCGTGCCGTCGGGCAAGGTCAACTGGTCTTCGGGCAGGCCGGGCGGACGATTTGGCGCCACGTAACCGTGGGCGTAGACTACAAGACCGCCGTTCCACGTGACCGGCATACAGATGCGGTAGCGCGAGCCATTGGGTTGGTCGCCATCCTCGCACGACAGGATCGAGGCCGGGTCAAGGGTGACGCCGGCGACTGTGGCCTGACCGTGCACACTCTTTGGAACTGGCAGCAGCAGGGCAAGCACGATCCCGATCACAGCCCACCGGCCAATGAGACGACGAATGTTCATAGCTGATCTCCTTCATCCTGTTCGACGCTTCCGCGCTCTTGATAGCGTAATCAGATCATGTGGGCGGCTCGCCCAACAGGGCGGCCAATGCGCCAGCCTGATCGCTGTGTACGACCGCCAAAATTTCATCGCCTGATTGTAACACGGTGTCGCCACGCGGGATGATCATCGCACCCTTGTGCAGCACGGCAGTGACGATGCACTCGCGCGGTAGATTGAGATGTTGCAGCGCTGTTCCCGCGGCCGGCGACGCCGGGTGTACCTTTTCTTCCACCAACGCGTATTCCCCCCGGCGTAGCTTGAGCAGCGTCATCATATTGCCAAGCGACATCTCTTCCACAATCAAGTGCGCCATGATGTCGGCCTGATTCACGGCCACATCCACACCCATCTCGGCTGTGAAGAGCCAGGCGTTGCGCGGGTTATTGACGCGGGCGATGGTGCGGCCAACGCGAAACTCAAAGCGCGCCAGACTCGTCGCCACCAAATTGGTCTCATCCGCGCCTGTGACGGCTGCCACAACCTGGGCCTGTCGAATGCCCGCCCTCTCCAATATATCAGGGTCTGTTCCATTGCCGGCGACCACACTTGTGTCTGGCAGAGAGCTTGCCAACTCGGCGACGTGTTCGGCGCGCAATTCGATCACCTTGATGGTATGGCCGCCTGCCCGGAGCATTGTCGCCAAGTGTGAGCCGACTTTACCGCCGCCGACGATTAAGATGTACATGGCGCTCCTCCTGCGCTTCGATGCGTCTCTCTCAGATGATCGTGCGGCTGCGAGCCGCACCTACAATTGTTCATCGCTCTCCTAACATCTCATGGAGACGGCCCACAGAGCGGGCATGCATGGCGAGGTAAACGACATCGCCATGGCGAAAGCGCGCGCCAGCGTCCGGGAGAAACGTCTGCGCGCCGCGCCGGATGGCGATGACTGAACATTCACCAGGAATGCTGAGAGCGGAAAGCGAACGCCCCTCTAGCAGAGGCGGCGCGCTCACCTCCACGATCTCCACCTCGCCGCCGCCCAGGCTCAACTGCACGTCGAACTCCGAATAGACCAGCAAGTCCGCCAGCCGGTTGACCCCCCAGGCGACCGGCGCGATGGTCTGGATGCCTAGCCGGCGATAGATATCGGCCTTGCGCGGGTCGTAGAGACGGGCGACGACACGCGGCGTGTGAAATCGCTGTCGGGCTGTACGAGCAACCACAATGTTGACCTCGTCGCTGCCTGTCACCGCCGCCAGACCATCGGCGCGCTCGATGGCGGCGGCCAACAAGACGGCGCGATCGAAGCCAACGCCTGTAACCGTTTGCACTTTCCCATCGGACGCCAGCCGGACAAAAGCGTTTGCGTCGCTATCCACCACCGTGACGCTGTGTCCGCGCATGGAGAGCAGCTGCGCCAGACCCGCGCCGTGGCGTCCGCACCCCACAACGATGAATCTCATACCGCACCTCCTGTAGAGCGTGGGTTGGTCAGGCCATTCTGGCCCCGAACCTTTTGATGTCTTGCCTGCCAGCGCGCCAATGCCTTGCGCAGCTCATCCATGAGCAGCAGACACGGCGTCAAAGCAAAGAGATAAAGCCAAAGCGAAGCGGGGAAGGGCGCCATGCCAAAGATGGACTGGAAGAAAGGCACATAGATGAGCACGCAGAGAAGCGCCAGTTCCACCCCAATGCCCAGCCAGATGAGCCGGTTGGAGAAGGGATTGATGCGGAACGCTGAGACGCGCTCGGCGCGATGGGCAAAGAGATTGCCGATCTGCGTCGTTACCACAGCGCCGAGCGCCATGGCCGCCGCGGCATGATAAATCCAGCCGCTGTCAAGTAGATCGAGCCACTGTCCCCAATAGCCCTGCGTCCAATAGAGCAGGTAGAAGGCCGACATGGTTGCCAGAGCCTGCAACGGCCCCAACCACAGGTAGGCCCGCCGCAGTAGCCGGCCATCGATGACGTGTTCCTGCTGGCTGCGCGGCGGGCGGTCCATGACCCCGGGTTCGGGCTGCTCGACTCCCAACGCCAACGCAGGCACGATGTCCGTGCCCAGGTCGATGCTCAACACCTGCATGATGTTGATTGCCAACGGGATGCGCCCGCCTGTGAGGGCGAAGAGGATGAAAGGCACGGCTTCTGGCATGTTGCTGGTCAAGATGTAACTGGCGAATTTTTTGATGTTGTCGTAGACGCCGCGCCCCTCTTCGACGGCGTTGACGATGGAGGCGAAGTTGTCATCCGTCAAGATCATGTCGGCTGCTTCTTTGGCCACGTCGCTGCCTGTCAGCCCCATGGCCACGCCAATATCAGCTTTTTTCAGAGCTGGCGCATCATTCACCCCATCACCGGTCACCGCCACCACGTGTCCCATCTCCTGGAGCGCCTGCACGATGCGCAGCTTATGCTCCGGCGCGACCCGGGCGAAGATCGCCTCACGGCCAAGGGCAGACTTGAGACTCGCGTCATCGAGCGCGTCCAGATCGGCGCCGGTGATGATCTTCGGCAGCGGTTCGTTGACGATGCCGATGCGACGGGCAATGCTCTCGGCGGTGAGGCCGTAATCGCCGGTGATCATCACGATGCGGATGCCAGCGCAATGACAGCGGGCAACCGCCTCCGTCACTTCGGGGCGCGGCGGATCCATCATCGCGCACAACCCCAGGAAGGTGAGGTGTTGCTCTACATCCTGGGCGGTTTCACTGTTCCAATCGGATGACAGGTCGCGGCGCGCAACAGCCAGGACCCGTAACCCATTGCGGGCAAATTCGTCATTGGCTGCTACAATGCTTGCCCGCCCGGCTTCATCGAGGGGCAAGGCGCAGCCCTCTTTCTGGATCATGGTGCAAAGGGTCAACAGTTCTCGCGGCGCGCCTTTCACCAGGGCGATGCGTCCCGTCTCTGTTTGGTGGATAGTGCTCATGCGTTTTCGCTGCGACTCAAAAGGGAATTCATGAAGGCGCATCATAGACGTTTTCGCGTTCTCCAGACCCACCTGCGCTTTCGTCGCGGCCACGAGCAGCGCAGCCTCGGTGGGATCGCCCAGAGATGTCCAGCGAGGCGAATCTCCATTCGGCGGGAGCAGGCGAGCGTTGCTGCATAGACTTGCAGCCAGAAGCAGATCATGGACATCACCCATGCGTTCTGGTGGAATGGCTGCGCCATTTTCCAGAAGATCGCCAACAGGAGTATATCCGACGCCGGTCACCGTGATGCGTCTGTCGGCTGTCCACAGCTCACGAACTGTCATTTCGTTCTGCGTAAGTGTGCCCGTCTTGTCGGTGCAGATGACAGTGGTGCAGCCCAGAGTCTCCACGGCGGACAGGCGTTTGACGAGGGCGTTGCGTTTGACCATACGCTGCACACCCAATGCCAGCGCCAGCGTCACCGTGGGAAGTAATCCTTCGGGCACAAAGGCAACGATCATGCCCAGGGCAAAGATGATGCCATCACTCAAAGTCATGCCGGTCAGCGTTGCGCCCAGGACAAAGAAGACGCAGCCAACCGCAACAGCCATGCCGCTCACCCGTCGCGTCACCACCTGGATCTCGCGCTGAAGCGGGCTGAGGTCGCCGGACATGCCCTGGGTCATAGTTGCAATGTGTCCGAACTCGCTGTTCATGCCAGTGGCCGTGACCACAGCTCTGCCGCTGCCCGCTGCAGTCATCGTACCGGCGAAGACCATGTTGGGGAGCTCGACCTGGGCCAGGCCGGCGCGCTCCACCGGGTTGGCGTGTTTGTGAACGGGATGGGCCTCGCCCGTGAGAGTGGATTGATCGACGCGTAGTTCGTTTGCTTCCACCAGCCGGCCGTCAGCCGAGATCGCATCGCCTTCGGCCAACAGCATCACGTCGCCTGGGACGAGGTCTTCCACAAGGACGCGCTCCTCTTGTCCCACGCGCAACACATGGGCATAGGCGGGAAGCAGACGGCGCAGCGCCTGGATAGCCCTTTCCGCCTTGTACTCTTGCCAGAAGCTGAACAGGCCGTTGATGATCACCACCAGCCAGACGGCGACGCCAAGTTGGGGAATCTGAGCGGCGAAAGCGATCAGCCCACCAACCCAGAGAAGGAGCGCCATCAAGTGAGTAAAGTTGGCGAAAAACTTGCGCAGCAGCGGCGTGCGTGTAGGTTCGCGGATGGCGTTGGCGCCGAATCGCTTCAGGCGAGCGCGTGCTTCGTCTCGGGAAAGCCCGTTTGGGTTCGAGTCCAAAAGTGAGAAGACTTCTTCGGGTGAAAGGGTGTGGACAGAGCCAACGCCCGTTGAAACGAGCGACATAGATGCCTGCCTTGATGCAGCGCGTTGCGGCTGCATGGCATGATCATAGCTCGAAATGGGGGATCAGTCCACCATCTTTGGGTATGCCAGGCGAGAGTTCACGCCCTGGCGCAGGGTGATGCGACTGGCGCGGTTGATCCACCCTGCGCTCGCCAGCAAATCCAACCTTGCTGCTTTGCGTTGCGCCTCATTTGGCATACAATGATTGCATCAACCATGCGCAAATCAGGAGTGCACTATGACCAAGCCAAAGGTTTTCGTTACGCGGATCATCCCTGCCAAAGGGCTTGATCTGGTCAAAGAGTTTTGCGACGCTGATGTCTGGCCAGAGGAGTTGCCGCCTGATCGGGCGACTTTGTTGCGCCGCGTCGCCGGCGTCCATGGGCTACTCTGCCTGCTCACAGAGAAGATCGATGGCGAGCTGATGGAGGCTGCCGGCCCCCAGCTCAAGGTGATCAGCACCCACGCGGTCGGCTTTGACAACATTGACATCCCAGAGGCCACGCGCCGCGGCCTGCCCGTAGGTCACACGCCCGGCATCCTCACCGACGCCACGGCGGATTTCGCCTTCGCCCTGATGATGTCTGCGGGGCGGCGCATCGTGGAAGGCGAACGCTATGTGCGCGCTGGCAAGTGGAAGACCTGGGGGCCGTCGCTGTTGTTGGGCAACGATTTTGTGGGCGCAACGTTGGGGCTGGTGGGCTACGGGCGCATTGGTCGCGCCATGGCCAGGCGCGCTTCGGGTTTCGACATGCGGGTCATCTATTACGACCCCTTCACCAGCGGGATAGAGACCGGCGCAACCCGAGTGGATACGCTGGACGAGCTCCTCGCAGAGGCCGATTTTGTGTCGATCCACACGCCTCTCACCCCGGAGACGCATCACCTGATCAATGCGGAGACGTTGGCGAAGATGAAACCCAACGCCGTGCTCATCAACACGGCGCGGGGGCTGGTGGTGGATGGACAGGCGCTGTATGAGGCGCTCAAGGCCGGGCGCCTCTTTGCCGCTGCGCTGGATGTGACCGACCCGGAGCCGCTCCCCATGGATAGCCCGTTACTGGAGCTGGACAACCTGATTGTCGTTCCGCACATTGCCAGCGCCAGCAAGAGCACTCGCGAGAAGATGTCGCTCATGGCCGCGGAGAATCTCATCGCCGGCCTCAAGGGCGAGCGTCTGCCACACTGCGTCAATCCAGAGGTGTACAATCAATAACCATGATGTGATGGAGTGGCAGCAAGATACATGAAGTTACGCCGCGGGATTCACGACCGCGCGTGCTTATTCAATGCCTCGACGGGTAGGTGAACCGTGGTCGATGGGTGGTCGTTGGCTGGATCTGGTGGGTGATATTGCTCCAACAATCTCCCGGCATTCTGAATAGCGATCTTTTGCCTACCCAGAAGCACGTTGTACATGCCCGCATGATTCTTTGTATAGGGGAACCCGAGTCTTTCACTGAGCCTCTCTAGTACACGAGGGCGCAAGTAACCCAATGGTTGTCATTCTGAGTTTCCAATGCCCCGCGTGGCATAACGTGGGCAAGAAACACCGCTCTTGTC
>CAZLMM010000018.1:0-83421 GCA_964560495.1 uncultured Caldilineaceae bacterium | reverse complement strand
TGCGGTTGCTTTGAAACCAGGAGTTTTCACAGTTCAAAAACTCCTGGTTTCAAACTCAGCGAAGTATAATGGAACATCTTCAGTGAGCTGTCAGTCTCATTGAAGCGCAAGCGGGTCAGCCCGTTTGCCCAGAGATGGGTGGCATGTCACTGATAGTACAGATAGTAACGGATAGTCAATCAAGGAGAAAATATGAAGATTCGTACAACCATTCTTCTCGTTGTTGCCGTGGTCTTGATGGCGGCGCTGGCGGCCTGTCAGCCGATTCAAGACGATAGAGAAGCTGGCGGCAAAATCATGACGCTCTATGTAGGGCCAGAGCTTCAGGAGTGCGTAGGCGTCGCTCCCATGGAATGCATGCTGGTCAAGGAAGATCCCGAGGGCGAGTATGAGTTGTTCTACAGCCAGATCGAGGGCTTCACCTTCGAACCGGGCTATGAGTACGAGCTGTTGGTGATGGTGGAAGATGTGGCAAACGCGCCGGCCGACGCTTCCAGCAAGAAGTACACATTGGTCGAGATTGTGAACCAGACGCCCGCCGCCGGAGGCGCGATGGCTGCGTCGCTGGAAGGTCTGACCTGGGAACTCGAGAGCTATGCCAACGCCGACGGCGAGATGACCGAAGTTCTGCCAGACGCTCCCGTCACCGCCAGTTTTGTGGATGGCAATGTATCCGGCAGCGCTGGCTGCAATCGCTATTTCGCCAGCTACACGGTGGATGGCGCTTCGCTGACGGTGGGTGCAGTCGGCACGACCGTGATGATGTGCCCCGAACCGATCATGGCTCAGGAATCGGCCTATCTGGCGGCGCTGAGCGCAGCAGCCAGTTATCAGATTGTTGACGGCAAGCTGGAGATTGCCGATGCGGATGGCAACGTGTTGCTGATCTTCCATGTACAAGAGCCAACCACGTTGACTGGTGTGACCTGGTACGCTGTGAGCGTCAACAATGGTCGAGGCGCCGTGCAGGGCCTGGTCGCCGGTACAGAGATCACGGCGCTCTTTGGGGAAGATGGCAGCTTGAGCGGTTCAGCCGGATGCAATAACTACTCGGCCCAATACACCACCGACGGCGACGCCATTTCCATCGGCCCGGCGGCCATGACCATGATGATGTGCGTTGATCCAGAGGGCGTTATGGAGCAGGAGATGGCGTATGTGACTGCATTGAGCAACGCCACTGTCTATGCGATTCAGGGCAACGCCCTTGAGTTGCGCGACAGTGGCGGCGCGCTCCAGGCCAGCTTCAGCACCACACCTCTCGAATAGCTGCCGGGAGCAGGTCCGATTCGTGGTGTGCGTCAGGTTCCAGGTTGGTTTGTCAAGGGGCTTGAACGACGGCGCAGACTTCTCTGCTTGTGCAATATGATGACTTCGCCGCCGTTCGAGCCTCTACGAAATGACTCCTGCCACGAAGTCCGAATGCATCCTTTTGATTTGACGCTCTGTAGGGGTGATGATATACTTTTACGCTGATATTTAACCAGCGTAGGTTGCTTTGGGCGCATTGACAGAAACCTGCCACCCGTCTGCGGGACGATGCGTCGGGCAATCGACCAATCAGAGGAGTATAGGCTATCAGCAAACGAGAACCGTTCCGAGGGCCGCCCGCCGCTTTGGATACGACGCGCATCAACAGTGAGATTCGGGCGCGTGAAGTGCGAGTCATCGATTCAGATGGCAAGCAGCTAGGCATCATGTTGGTGCGCGATGCATTGGATATTGCCACCGAACGAACGCTAGACCTGGTGGAAGTTGCGCCCAACGCCAACCCGCCAGTGTGCCGGTTGATGGACTATGGCAAGTATCTATACGAGAAGCAGAAGCGAGAACGTGAATCGCGCAAGGCGCAGAAGCAGATCGAAATAAAGGAGGTGCGCCTGCGTCCCAAGACCGATGAACATGACATTCAAGTCGTTTTGACCAAGATTCGCAAGTTCGCCAAGGAAGGCGCCAAGATTCGGGTGCGCATCCGCTTCCGGGGTCGAGAGATTCAGCATCCTGAAGTTGCCCGTGACCTTCTGGAGCGTGTCTCCAAGGATGTGGCAGACACCGTCATTGTCGAATCGATGCCAGCTTTTGACGGCCGCAGCATGATCATGCTGCTGTCGCCGCCTACGTAGACCGGATTCTTGTTCTGCGATTTCAGTGAAAGAAACGGGCGTTCGCCCGTTTTTTGTGTCTGCCAGGCACAACAGAGTGATAGGAATGAGGAGGCGATGATGACGAAAATGAAGACACACAAGGCGACAGCCAAACGCTTTCGCCTGACCAAGAACGGCAAGCTCATGCACCTGAAAACAGGCCGGACGCACTTGCGCCGCCGCAAAAGCGCCAGCAAGAACAGTGATTTTCGCCATGTTACACCCAGCACGGTGAAGGCAACCATCCGCCGCGTCAAGGCTGTTGCCAGCAAAGCAGCGAGCAGCTAACAAACAGACCAACATACACCACACGTGACAGGCTCGGAAAGCGACCCACGTTCGTTGGAGTCCGCCCTCACGGAAGGAGAAAAATATGCCGCGTTCAAGACCAAAGGTCTACGCTCACGCCCGACACAAGAAAGTACTGAAGTTCACCAAGGGACAATATGGCTCTAAATCGACCCTCTTCCGACGCGCCAATGAGGCCATGCTGAAATCCCTCTTTTACGCTTATCGTGATCGTCGCAACCGCAAACGCGATTTCCGCTCGTTGTGGATCGTTCGGATCAACGCTGCGGCCCGGCTCAACGGCCTGAGCTATAGCAAGTTCATTCACGGCTTGAAAATGGCCGATATTCAGGTGGATCGCAAGGTGCTGGCGAGCATCGCCGTACACGACGCCGCAGCCTTTGGCAAACTCGCCGACATGGCGAAGTCCCATTTGAACTAAGCGAACGACTCACCATGTGTCCTGGCAGACATTGAACGGCAGAGGTGCAACGCCTCTGCCGTTTCTGTTCCGTCACGTCTTCTTTGGGCGCCCCATGATCACCAGCCAAGAGAATGTCCGCATCAAAGAAGCGCGCAAGCTGCACAGCCGCAAGCATCGCATGAGAGCCAAGCGCCTGCTGCTCGAAGGGGTGCGCCTCATCGCCGACGCCCGGCGCAGCGGTTTCCAGCCAGAGTTGACCTTCTATGATGGCGAGTCGCTGCTCGGCGAGGCCGCTCAAAGTCTGCTGTACGATCTCGCCCAAAATGGCGTCGAGTGTATCGCCTGTAGCCACGCCGTCTTTGCAACCCTGGTCGACACGATGACGCCCCAGGGCGTCGCAGCAGTCGCTCCGTTGCCGCAGGTGGCGCTCCCGACCAAAGCGACGTTTGCCCTGGTGTTGGATCGTGTGCACGAGCCGGGCAATGCCGGCGCGCTACTGCGCACAGCGGAAGCGGCGGGAGTCGATGTTGTGATCTTTGGTCCCGAAACAGTCGATCCCTACAATGACAAGGTGGTGCGTTCGGCCATGGGCGCGCACTTTCGCCTGCCGCTTTGCATCTGCGCAGACTGGTCGGCGGTGAGCAGGACGCTGCCTGCGTCCGCAAGGCTCTACCTGGCCGACGCTCACGCGGACATAGCCTACGACGCGGTTGATTGGCGTCAGCCCAGCGCACTGATCGTGGGCGGCGAAGCGGAAGGCGCCAGCCTGGCTGCCAGGCGTGCCGCACAGCCGATTGCCATCCCTATGTGCGGCGGCGCAGAGTCGCTCAACGCTGCCGCAGCCGGCGCAGTCATTCTCTTCGAGGCTGCACGCCAGCGTCGCCTGACCACAGCGGTGCAGACATGACTACGCCTGCAAATACATCTCTGGCGGCGCAACTTTACACGGCATTGACATGCTTTATCGTCGGGGTGTATCATCAAACCATCGACCCCAGCCAAAGGCCGGGTTGCCCGTAATCACGGAGCGCACTGAGTGAATGCACCATTCGACCAAATTCAAACAGGGATCTGGTATTTGCTCGCCGGTGTGATCATCGGCTTTTCGGCATCGACCCTGTGGGAGTGGCTCTATTTTCGCCGCAAACGAATCCAGCCAAAGGGAGCAGCGCCCGTTCTCCCACAAAGCGGAGCACAAGAAGCGGCAGGCGAATCGCAACCGGCGCGCCTGGAGCCTGCCGGCGCTCGCATGGACATCGAAAGCCCTGGCGCGGTGGTTGCGTCCGAGAGCGTGTGGACGCCGCCGCCAATCGTCGAACGCACACCAGCCAGGACGCCGAGCAGTCAGCGGTCGAAGGGTCATCCTGACGATCTGACGTTAATTCCAGGCATCGATCAAACGATTCAGGCGCGACTTTATCGGGCCAACATCTTTACCTGGCATCATGTGGCGACCAGCGAAGTGGAATACTTGCGCCAGGCAGCAGAAGCGCCCGCCGATGTGGCGGTGGAACAATGGCCGGCGCAGGCGCGCGCATTGGCAGAGCGCAACGGGCGCAAAAACGCGTCCTATTCGGGTCCGCTGCCAGATGATCTGACGCAGATTGCCGACATCACGCCCCAGCAGATGAAGCTGCTCTACATGGCGGGCATTTGCACAGCGCGCCAGCTTGCCGCGACCAGGCGCAGCGAGCTAGAGACGCTCTTTGCCAATTCGCCTGGCAGCCCTTTCGGCTATGACCGTTGGCTGAGCGAAGCGGCGCAGGCTGTTTCCTGATGAGAGGGATCATCATGACAGAACCGCCTTATCTCGATTTCGTCATCGACGGCTGGAAAGCAGCCGTGCTCACCATTCTCTTCGTGATTCTGCTGGTGGGCGCGTTGACTTGGTTCGGCGTTCCATGGGCCTTCTGGGGTTAGATGCAACAGACCGCCCGTTTTCTCGTGATCCGCCAGCGCAGAGACTCAGGTCGGTTTTTGCGACAGTTTTCAGGCCGTGCTATCATATGGCGCAAGTGAGAAACGGGCTCCTAGCTCAATTGGCAGAGCAACGGCCTTTTAAGCCGTGGGTTCTGGGTTCGAGTCCCAGGGGGCTCACTACAGGTGTGAAGGCAGCACCCGCTTGCGCTTCGCCGCCCGTGGGGAGTGAGTTCGTAAGCAAAGAAGCCCGTCGGAAACCCCAACGCCGATGGGCTTTTGCGTCTGTTCCACTGGGCTTATCTTCGCATGGAAGGCAATCCTGTACGGTCAGGATCTGGATGCGGGGACAAATAAGCTCACACGGAGACGTGGAGATCGCAGAGAAAAGCGAGCACAACAGCCTGTGTTTCCATGTCGCCGACCGCCGGTTTTCCACAAGAAATGAGCCATCCTCATGACACTCGAACGACTCTTGCCACAGGCCGACGCCTTTGTCGCCCCGCCGTCGCTCATCGCCCAGGCCACGCTTGCCAATTTCGACGAGGAGTACGCGCGTAGCATCGCTGCGCCTGAGCAATTCTGGGGTGAGTGGGCCATGCGTTATCAATGGTTTACCCCCTGGCGTAGGGTGATGGAATGGGAGTTCCCCAATCACCGCTGGTTTGTGAGGGCCGAGACCAATATCACCCTCAACGCGCTGGATCGTCACGCCGATGGCGCCAATCGCGCCAAAGTTGCCATGATCTGGGTCGGCGAGGAGGGCGACGAGCGCAAAGTGACCTATTATGAGCTGCGCCGTCTTGTCTCCAAGTTCGCCTCGGGGCTGCGCTCGTTGGGTGTGCAGAAGGGCGACCGGGTGATCATATACATGCCGTTGACCCTGGAAGGCGTGATCGCCATGCTCGCCTGCGCCCGTCTGGGGGCGATCCACTCCGTGGTTTACGCCGGCATGGGCGTGACTGCCCTGCGCGACCGCATCCTCTACGCAGGCGCCCAGCTCGTGATTGCCGGCAATGTAGGCATGCGCCGCGGCAAAGCCATAGACCTGCGCAGCATCGTCGACCAGGCAATCGAAGACCTGCCCTTGCGCCATGTCATCTGGCATCAACGCGGTGCAAAGGCCGGGCTGCGTCCCCACGAGGTCGATTTCGAGACGCTTCTGGCCGCGTCGAAACCTGACGTTGCACCCGAGCCAGTGGACGCCGAACACCCCCTCTATATCCTCTACACCTCTGGCTCCACCGGCAAACCCAAAGGCGTCGTCCACGTTCACGGCGGCTACATGGTCGGGACCGGCTATCACCTGCGCACCTTCTATGATGTGAAAGACAACGAAATCTTCTGGGCCACTTCAGATATCGGCTGGGTGGTGGGGCATAGCTACATCGTCTACGCGCCGCTGGTGGAGGGCGTCACCTCGGTCTTTCGCGAAGGGGCGCCCGACTACCCGGATCCGGGGGTGATCTGGCAGATGGTGGAACGTTATGGAGTCAACGTCATGTTCACCGCGCCCACAGCGGTGCGCATGTTCATGAAATACGGCGCAGATTATCCAGGCCGTTATGACCTCTCCAGTCTGCGGCTGATCACGGTGGCCGGCGAACCCCTTAACCCGGAAGCCATGCGGTGGGCCGTGGAACATCTGCTGGATGGAGGTCGCCGCGGTTTTGTGGCAGACAATTGGTGGCAGACTGAATTAGGCGGCCCAACCATCGCCACGCCCATTGTCAAACCGGCCATCCCCGGCGCGGCCGGCGTCCCCTTGCCCGGCGTGGAAGCGGTGGTCGTCGATGAGCAAGGCAGGGAGACGCCGCGCGGAACCGGCGGCCTCCTGGCCCTGCGTCGCCCCTTCCCTCACATGATGCGGACGGTTTGGGGAAATCACAGCCGTTATGAACAGTACTGGAATGAAATCCCCGGCGTTTATGCGGCTGGCGATGTGGCTGTGCGCGATGAAGCAGGCTACATTTCGGTGTTGGGGCGCAGCGACGACGTGCTCAACGTCGCCGGGCATCGCATCGGCACAGCGGATGTAGAGTCCGCGCTCATCACCCACCGCGCGGTCGCGGAATCGGCAGTGATCGGCATACCTGACCCGCTGAAGGGGGAGGCGATCAAGGCGTTCGTGGTGCTGCGCCCCGGCGAAGAAGCAGGCGACGCCATGAAGCAGAGCGTCATCGACCATGTACGCCGTGAATTGGGGCCAATCGCCGCGCCCGGCGAGGTGGCCTTCATCGAAAAGCTGCCCAAAACACGCAGCGGTAAGATCGTGCGACGTCTGCTCAAAGCCCAGGAGATGGGAAGGGATGCAGGCGACCTGAGCACGTTGGAAGAGTGAGAGCGCGCACGGAATGATCGCCTGTCACTGACTCTGAATACACCCAATCTGTTCTCCAGCCTGCACTGCGTGCATCAGACTGCTGGCCGCCGCGCCAGCAAACGCGTCACGAGCAGCAGGAGAGCTGCAGCCGCGAGCGTCAGAACACCCACCAGAGCAAAGGCTGGCGCAATGCCCACCTGATCGGCGATGCGGCCGAGGAGAAAGGGCAGCGCAATGATCGCTGTCCCGGAAGCCAGCGAGGCGCGGGCGCTTGCCTGATCGGGCTGCCCCGGCGCGACGCCCACCGCCAGCGCCAGCGTGGTGGGGTAAAGGTTCGCCACGCCGAGACCCGCCGCCACCAGCCCCACCGCAACCAATCCCATATTGTGCACCTGCCAGAAGAGCAGAAACCCAACCATCGTCACCGCCAGGGACGCAAACAATAGACCCTGGGGTGAGAATCGCTGGAGCAGTCGGCTGCCTGCAATGCGCCCCGCCAGCATGGCCGCCAGAACGAGCGCGCCTGCCAACGCAGCGTCCGCCGGCGCAAGCCCGCGCTCACTCCGCAAGAAATCGGCAATCCACAAGATGATGCAGAACTCGATGGAGATGACGGTTACGAGCACCGACCAGTAGGCCCAATAGGCGCCGGGTAGACTTCTCGTTGGGCGGTCGGAAGAAGCCAACGGACGAGGGGCTGGAGCAGTCGCAGCGAGCGGCTCAGTACGATAGGCCAGGAAGAGTGGGATCAAGGCCAGAATCGGCAAAAGGAGCGCAGCGCGCCAGCCCAGCGAAGAATAGGCCAGCAGGCCAAGAAGGATCGGTGCAGCCGCAGCGCCCGCGCCGCCTGCGATAGTGCCCTCGGTGAAGCTGATAGCGGCCAGGCGACCGTGGCGGTCGGCCAGCATTGCCGGGTAGACTGCCAGGATCCAGGAACCCACCGCACCCATGAGAAAGCAGGCGGTGATGGTGACAATCGCCTGCCTGGCGGCGAGCAACACGAGCACGCCGCCAGCCATGCCAAAGGCGCCTGCCCACAGGGTGCGCCGTCGGCCCAGCCGCCCAGTCACCCGGTCTGCGCTGACGCCAGCCACCAACATTCCAGCCGCGAAGGCGCTGAAATGCAGGCTCGCCAGGGTGTACGTCAGGCTTAGTTCAGAGCGTAGGAACGGCGTCAGGGGACCCAGGATGTTGATCACATAGGCGTAATAGAACGACAGTAGATAGGCGAGCCAGGTGGCCCGGTCGCGCACGAAAGCCACGGGCGCGCTGGAGACTTCGGTTGACATAGCCACCTCATGATGAGCGCCGCCGACAGCCGGCCATTCGCGCCGGCCGCTCTGCCCAATCGACGACAGAACACAGAGAAAGTCAAAGGAATGCCTCTGCATGGCGCAGCATAGCACAATGTCCACGGCGCCCTCAAACTGGCTGTCAAGAAAGTCCATGCCAAGAGAACGCGGATTTGGCATGAACGGGTGGATTCCACGGATTCATTCCTGACCCTATCCGCTCAGATCAGCCCGATCTGTTTTATCCGCGGCTCAAATTTAGAGCGCCTGGTTCACGCAGGTTGATTTGACAGTACGCAGGGAATCGCCTAATACCGACGATATTCATCATTTGACAATTTATTAGACATTATCGGCATTAGGTTTGGCCGAGCAAGTGAAGCAGATCGAAAGCTGGCAACGGGTGTCTACGGCTCATGCGCAGGTTGTGCAGGCCACAAGCGATCTCCATGACATGCTCGGCAACGCCATCTTTGGTCAGCCGGAGGACGTCTTTGACGATCCGACATCGCTTGACACCGGCGATGACATGTAAAACCACAATCCGCACGCTGGCCAGAATCTGGTTGCAGAACTTGTCACCGCAGTTCAGTTCTTGGCCGCAGGGCTTTTTTTGCCTGTCTGGCCAAGGCTTGCGCCGGCTCATAGCCTTGGAAGCCGGTATCTTTGTCCGAGCTCGCGTTAGCCTGATAGATGATGCCAGCTTGGTCAGCCGCTTTCTTGTCGTGCTTGGACCCGGGTTCGGTGGGGCCAAGATAGACGACCTGCTCTGTCGCTTCATTTACCAGGATGAGATTCCTGACCGTGTGCGTTTTCTTCTTCCCACTGTACATGCGCTTCTGTTCTGCACTGTCGGTCGGACGCTCGCGACGCCGTTCTGTCCGTCGAGCGCCAAGTCAGGTAGACCTGCCTGCGCCAGCAGACTCGTGCCCACCTTGGCGCCGTCACGTTCAGGCCCCAGGCCAAGCGCACCCAACGTCTCCTGGACGACCGGGAGCAAGCGATGTATCCAGTAATTCGCCTGCGCTTGGCTCAGACCAAAATGCAAGCCGTGCATCACTTGGAGCGGGTTCGTCTTCAAGTAGACCAAGATGAAGAGGAGACGGTCTGCATCCGTTCGCAACACCCCTTTCGTCCCGCCGCCAACGCGCCGCTCCCGCTCCTGGCCTTTGGCTGTCAAGTGGGATGGATAGAGCTTGGCCTAGGCGGCCTGATAGGCTGGCAACAACTCTTCGAACACCACGACGGTCAATCCTGTCGCAGCCAGAAAACTGGTGGGTTGCTCTTTGAGCTTCGTGTAGGTTAGCATGGACCTATTGTACACTAATGCCGATAATGTCTAATACCTGGCCCAAGAAATGGGGGAAGTCGTTGTAGAGCGCGCCGCCGCCTTGGCTCAGCTGAAAAAACCAGGAATAGCGCGACAACGGCGATGTGTTGAAATGGTGAATGGACTCGATCTCCTGTATTTGCCCGATCAGCCCCGACAGCGGCATTTCGGCAAAGATGGCCGCCGGAGCATAGCGGCTGATTGCACAATAGCTGTGTTTGACGCCGGCCTGCTCGACCGCCTGCACCATCGCACGGGTTTGCGCCGCATCGAGACCGAGCGGCTTTTCACAGACGATGTGGCAACCGAACTTGGCCGCTGCCAGAACGATGTCGTGATGCACGCTGGCCGGCGTGGCGACTGAAACGATGTCGGGCCGTAGTGCGGCACAGCATGGCACGGCGGGGTTGCGAAAAGCAAGCCCATTTTTTGCGAAGATCGTTTACAGTTTTGTCATCGGTGAACTGGAACGACGGTACGCGCAGCCCTCTGCCGAGTTCTATGTGCGTTTTGTGGCAGGCGCAGCCGAAGATGAGATGGTGAGCTGCATCTCGACGCCTACCTGGTGCTTTTTGACGAGCTTCTCACATAGGAGTACCAGAGCATGCGCGCTCGTTCTGTGCGCTTGTCGGGTTGTTCCTCTATCGGCAGGGATGACGTTGCCATTTTCATTCCTTTTCCACAACCTCTTGCCACGCCGCGTCGACCGCGCGTGCCCTCTCCTCGGTGACAGACGCCGCTCCATAGCGCGCCAGGTCATAGGCCGCGGTGATGACTGCGAACTGCGCGTCGTGGCCAGGATAGACGTTGCCGAGCACTGTTCTGTATTGCTGCGGCGTCATCCCTGGCGAGCGGGCGACCCCGCGAGCGGCGGCCCAGACCAGCAGCGTCTGGTAGACCCGGCGGATGCGCACGTGGGGCTCGTCGCCGGCCAGCGCAACGAAAGGCGCCGTCTGGTTGTCATCGCCTGCTCTTTTGCGACGGAAAAGCTGGGCCAATTGGGCTTTCAGCAGGTCGAGGGTCAAGATGCTCTCGTGGGATTCAGCAACATCTTCGTCGCTGGGGGCGCGAAAGCGGCGGAAGGCCAAAATGAAGATCAGCAGGATCACAGCCGCGGCCAGAACGCCACCTACGATCCAGTAAGGCGTCTGTGAAACCGGGGCAGAAACCGTCGCCTCCTGCCCAGTGATCTCGCGCAACTGTGCCAGGAAATCAGGAACCATGATCTCCGGCGGCGGCCCCTCGCGTTCACCGGCGGGCATGTTACGGATCAGCCAGTCCAACGCCATGAGGATGGGGTAGCTGATGATGATGATAATCCAGATGAAGATCTGCCCTACCAATGACAACAAGAAGGTTGCCCCGCGTCCCAACAGACCCAGCGTCTCTGGCATGAAGAGCTGGCTCAACAGCAACGCCACCACCAGTAGAGTTGCGACGATGGCGCCGACTGTGCCCCACCAATGGCGCGCCAGCGGCAAGTCATGACCGGCGCGCGCCCCTTCGTAGCGACGGGCGTCCTGAATGGTGGCCAGGGCCAGAATGAAGAGTCCAAGCGCCAGATAGGCCAGGAGAAGGGTCAGCGTCAGAGTGGTCGTCAACATCTGGGAAGTCACGCCCAACACCACTACCAGCAGCATTCCTGCCAACCCGATGGCGAACTCACGGGCCAGGCCGTCGTAGAAATCACGATTGCGCCCCAGCGTCATGCCCCACCACCAGAGCCAGACCGCCGGCGCAACCGTCATGATGACGCGACCGGAATGCTCGGGCGCGCTTTCCAGCCAGCGCCATTCCCACTGCGCGCCAATCTCGTTGCGCACGCTGAGATAGAGCGCCAGCCCGATAGCTGCCAGGCCGATGACGGCAGCAATCACTGGAGCGCGCTTGCTGCTGATATATCTGGCGCTGAGTTGCACGGTCAGCGCTCCCCCCGCCAGCAAACCAAAAACGATGAACGGCGACAGAAGATCGCTCTCCCCTGGAAAGAAAGAGCGCGCGAGCAGGAGCAGCAGGGGCCAGGTCCACAGCGTGCGCAGCGCCGCAACAGCGTAGACCAGCACGCCGTCGTCCAACCAGTTCCAATGGCGCGCAGTTGGCGGTGGGAGTCCCTTCATGGCTCCTCATCCAGCTCATCAAGCTCGTCCAGCTTGTCCAAGTCATTCAACTGTCGATACGCCTGACGCCCGCCGATCCACGTCCAGCGCAGGGCGTCAGGAATGTCGACCGGCTCGTCATCCGCCACCACCAGCAGCCAGGTGGGGTGGCCTGCGCGCTGCACATCGAGGAGCGCTGCGTAGATCTTGGCGTCGGGCAGTGAGGAAATGGCAATGACCCCCGCGCCAAAGGGCAGCGCCGGCAACTCGGCCTGTAAGAAACGGTCGAAGCCGACCGTCGCCACATCCAGCACGCGCGCCAGCGCTTCGAGCATGGCGCGCCACTGGTCGGGGCGCCGCGACGCCGGCAGGCGCACCAGCTCCGACGTCCTGCGCCGCCAGGTGTTCACGTAAAGGCCAACGGCTTCGCGGCGCTCCAGCAGGTCATGGGCGACCGACGCAGCCGCAGTGATGGCGTATTCCAGATACGAATCCACGATGCCCGGCATCCCGCGCACGGTCTGCACATCCAGAAAGATGGCGGTGCGCGGGCTGGCCCCAGCGTCGAAGGTGCGGGTTTGCAGCTCGCCGCGGCGGGCTGTGGCTTTCCAATGAATGAAACGTGGGTTGTCGCCGGGAACATACGGCCGGGCGCCGGTGACGCGTAGCGGATCGTCGCTGATGCGCCGCCGGGTGACTGCATCGCCAAAGGGATGGGCGGCCGGCAGCCCCAGGGCCGGCATGGGAACGATGCGCGGGTAGACGACCAATTCGTCAATCTGTCCAACAACGCGTTCCTGTTGGCGGAAGCCAAAGAGGTCGCCGGCGTGGAGCGTCACCGGGCCAAACTCCAGCACCCCACGTTTGATCGCCCGTACTTGATATTGTTTGCGCACTCGTTCGTAGAAGCGCAGGGCCAACAGATTGGTCAGCAGGCGACGATTGCGCTTGAAGGAGTGACCCAGATAGCCCCGCTTCAGGGTCATTTCGCCGGGGAACTCGTCCACGGCCTTGAGCCAGGCCAGGGGCAGCGGCTTGGCGTTGACGACCTCGATGGCCAGGTTCATCTCCTCGCCGACGAACATGCGACTCACCCCCAGCCGCCGCACATAGCTTACCTCGGTCAGCGCATAGCGATCCCACAGCCAGGTCAACCCGGCCAGCAGCGCCAGCATCAGCGCCAGAAGCGCCAGCAACGGCTCGCGCAGCCAGAGCGCCATGGCAAAGGCAACGCCCATCAAGAGATAGAAAACGCGCGTCATGTGGCCGCATCCTCCACGGACCAGGTCTCTTCCACCGGCACCGGCGTTTGGGTCGTCACTTCGGCCAGGATGTCGGTCACGGCCTTGCCGCGCACACGCGCCTGGCTGGTGGTGATGATGCGGTGATTCAGCACAGGCTGGAGCAATGCCTGCACGTCGTCGGGCAGGACAAAGCCGCGACCGGCCATGGCTGCCCGCGCCTGAGCCGTATGATAGAGCGCCAACGCGCCGCGCGGGCTGGCGCCCAGTTGCACGGAAGCATGAGAACGTGTCGCTCGCACCAGGCGCACGATGTACTGTTCCACTGCGGGATGGACGAAGACCTGGCGCGTTGCCGCTTGCAGGCGCAGCAATTGCTCTGCAGCCGCCGCCGGCTGCAGTTCAGCGAGGGGATTGCGTTCACGGAAGCGGCGCAGAATAGCGCGTTCCTCATCTTCGTCGGGATAGCCCACCGCCACGCGCATGAGAAAGCGATCCACCTGGGCTTCGGGCAGAGGGAAGGTGCCTTCCAGATCGATAGGATTCTGGGTTGCCAAGACCAGAAAGGGGCGCGGCAACGGGCGCGTCACACCGTCCACCGTTACCTGGCGTTCTTCCATGGCTTCCAGCAAGGCGGCCTGGGTGCGCGGGCCGGCGCGGTTGATCTCATCGGCCAGGACGACCTGAGCCGCCAGCGGGCCGGGTCGAAATTCGAACTCGCCCGACTTTTGGTTGAAGACGCTGACGCCGGTGATGTCCGACGGCAGCAAATCCGGCGTGAACTGGATACGCTGAAACGCGCAATCCAGCGAGCGCGCCAGCGACTTGGCCAGCATAGTTTTGCCGATGCCGGGCACATCTTCCAACAACACGTGCCCCTCGCACAGCAGAGCGATGAGCAACAGGTCGATGACTCGCTCTTTGCCCACGATGACGCGCCCGATGTTGGCGCGCAGTCTATCGGCTGTCGTTCGCAATTCTTCTGCTTCGTTCATATCCTCCCCATTCAGCGTAGCGCAGTGGGCAAAAGAGAAGCCTCTACCAGGGTTGTGAGTTCTGGTAGAGGCTCTGTGTTCAAAACCGGGTAAATTGCATGCTCCCCGGCAAGCCTCGTCGTCGCTTCACATGAAACGGATTGTATCACGACGATCCTGCAGTGGATAATCTACGCCTTTCCAGGGGGTATTTCACGGTTGGGGAGAGACTACCTTTGCGCTTTCTCGGGTGACAGTCACTTCACAAAGTGACTGTCACCTCTGGATGACTGGATGACGCCAAAACTGCAAACATAGTGGCGAGTTATGTGTCTGATAGACACAACAAATAAACATCGTACATTGTTCAGTTCACCATATGTTCCAATTCGTTGGGCACGTCGATTGCCGCCAGGCGCACCACATCCAGCAGCCCGGCGATAAAGAACCCAGCCCCAGAACCGGCAGCCAACGCGGCTTTCGTCTCTTTTTCCGGGTCGAAGTAGGTTGCGCCTTCGGCCAATTCGGCCAGGAACCCCACGAGGTTCTCGAAGAACTTGATGATATCGCCAGTCTTCTCTGGGCCAGTGCCGTGCCCCATCTCATCACCGAAGATGACGCACTCCATCACAAAGCAGGCCACCCCTTCCACCATGGTCCACCCGCCCCGCACCGGCGCCGGCAGCATCGGTTTGATCATGGAGCTTCCTCCCCGCACAGCCCAGACTGCCCGCTGAACCCCCACTTCCTGGTCAGCGCCCACGGGAAAGGAGAACGCCGTAGCGAACAGCGAGAGCGCCGTTGAAATGCGCTGGCTGGTTGTCATGCCCTTCAGTCGTTCCAATACGCTGGTCGCCTCCTCTAGCTCCTCTTCATCGCTCACCGCTTCCACCAGGGCGAGCACCGAGACGATGAAATTGGCGATATCGGCCACCACTCCACCGACATGCGAGTAGACGCGCGCGCCCTTCGATACGGACTCTTTGCCCGTCGGCGCGGCTTCGCCTGCCGGCATGGCGGCTGCGACTGCCATGGCCCGCATGTGCGACGGTGAAGGCGCTGGCGTAGCCTTCTTTCCCTGCAACATGCCGAAGATTTCCTGATAGGTGGCGGTAGAGAGATCGATGTCGGTGTCCAGCGGGTTCCTGCCGGTGAGGAGCTTGAAGCCAAAGGTGGCTGGAATTGCAATCAACAAGGCAAAGCCATCCAGGATGGTCAGGTCGCTGCCTGAGATCTCTTTGTAGAGCCATTGCACAAAGCCGCCGATGAAGGGAATGTCGACTTTGCGGTTGATCAGCTCTTGCACCAGTGCAATGATGTCGGCGACGAACTTGATCAGCCCGACAACCAGCTTTTCCAGGGCGTCGAGCAGACCGGTCAGAAAGTCGACTTCCAGTTCCAGCAGCAGTTGGTTGAAGGTCAGGTTGCTCTTTTCGTAGGCGTCCTTGATGTCCTCGAAGAGCTTCTTGATGGTGTGGACAAAGGAATCGACCGTCGGCGCCAGCACATCCTCAATGAACGCGGTCAGGGGGTCGGTGGGCGTGGCGTTCATCTCCCATGTCGCGGTCATCACGCCGCCATGCAGAGTCTGATAGCTGGCATAGTTGCCGCCGGGGGAGTGGAGCATGGACGGCGCACCCGAACTTGCGCCCTGTTGGCCGATGAACTGGGTGTGAGATGACTTGACATCCTGATCCCCTTCCGGCAGCGGTTCCAGCGCCTGCACCTTCTCCTTGAGATGCTCGAAGAAGGTTGAGACCTTGTCTTCGAGAACCAGCGCCTCGGCCTGGGCGAAGGCAAGCGTCTGGTTGGCGACGTTGACGATCACCTTGTGCATCTTCTTCACGTCATCCCAATCGAAGAGGAAGCCCAGCCATTCGATGAACTTCTCGATGCTGATGCCCAGCGTGTGTTCGAGCACCCAGTTGATGACCTTGAGGACTTCAATCACTGCTTTGAGGATGAAATGAAAGACTTTGCCGGCTACGTTGATGATGAACTTCAGCCCTTCCTCGACCTTCTCCAGGATGAAATGGCCGATCTCTTGCAGACCATTCCACAGCGACTCGAAGAAGTCGCCGATGTCGGCGAAGAACTCTCCGGCGCTCATCATGGCGACCATGCCGTGGGAATGGGCCGGGGCGACCAGGGCGCGGGCCTCTGCGCCCTCGACGTAGGTCGCCTGTCCATTGGCAAAGGAGACGCCCCAGACATGGCCCACGGGAACCTGTCTGGGGTCGAGCAGGTGCAGCGAAGGCGCAACGGCCATGGCGCGCATGTGGCCGCCAGCCGAGGAGCCACTCGCCGGCAGGCTGTCTCCTGCCTGGGTGAGTTGCTGCACGCTTTGGGCCGCGCTGTCCAACGTTCCCTGGTCGAAGGACTTGTCCAGGAGCGGCTGGCCGTTGCGCAATTGAGCGTTGGTCAGGTCGCCGCCGCTCTTGACCTGCTTCAGCCCTTCGCTGATCTTATGGCCCGGGTTGACGTCGAGCGCCTGGCTCAGGAAATCGGCCTGAAGATGAAGCACAGGCGTCGCCAGCTTTTCGACCTTGTTGATGATGGTGATGTTGCCCTGAACATCGGTGTGGACTGTGGCCGGCGTGGTCGGGTCGATGGAGTGCACCTTTCCGTTGACGGTGACAAAGCTCCACACGCTGGCCGTAAGCTGCACGGGCTTGTTGATCAGCGGGGCATAACTCTCATCCTCGAAGTGCAGATGGGTTGTGTAGCAGTTGAATTCCAACACATGGCCCGTGTCCATCAGCGGCACGTTGCTCTCTTTCCAAAGCGTTGTGCCGGGGTCCTGGTAGAGATAGGCCAGCGTGCTGTCAGCGTGGACGATGAAGAGCTGGCTGGTGAAGCGCTTCTGGTCACGCAGGCTGGCGATCTGGGCCACGTTCTGGCGCATGGGCAGGGGGTAGGTCCACTTGGTGTCGTCGTCGACCAGACCGCGCACATGATAGAGCGCATTGTCGCCGGCTGTCATCCATAGCGACACATTGCGCGTGTCCTCCTCGGCGAAGATCTCATGGATGGAGTCGATTTCGTCTCCGCTCCAGATGGTCGCAGCGTCCTGGTTGCTGCCGGAAAAGGTGTAGATGCCGGAGCCGGCGAGATAGAGCACGGAGTTGACGCCGTCCTGGCCAGGCAGCGCCGCGATGCAGGTTGCGGCGGAATTCTGGGGCAGGTTGAAGCCGTAGTAGGGCCGCTTGGTGGGATACTCCGGGTCGCTGGGGCCGGTGAAGCTGAGCGATGGCCCGCTGAGCGTCTGGTAGAGCGCATAGACGCCCCGGTCGCCCTCGACCGTGCCAATCGCCATGTCGATCATATGTGTGGCGTTCTCAGGGATCGGATAGAGTTGCCAGCCCCACGACGTGTCGTCGGCGTCGGTGTTGATGAAGTAGTGCTCGGCGCGCGTGATGCCGCCGTCTTGCGTTTCGACCGCGGCCAGCGCCAGCGGTTTGCCCTGCCCATCGTCGTTGCTGCCCAGCAGAAGCTCGCTGATGGTCATCTTGCCGGCTGCAAAGGGGCGTTGCACGAAACGACCGGCCAGCTTCGACCACACATCGTCGCTGCTGTTGTTGGGCAATTGAGGCGCAACGTAGAGGTTGTCGTCGCTTGCATCCGTTTTGGAGCGCAACGCCAACGCGAGATGGATCGTCCCATCGCGATCCTGTGACGCAGCAAAGGCGGCTGCCTCCTTGCCGGCGTCGATGGCGCTGCTCAGATCCATGCGCTCCCAGCCGGTGGGGCTGCCCGGCAGGTGTTTGATCAGGTAGAGGATGTTGTCTGTGCCGATGGTGAAGAGCAGCGGAAGCCCGTTCGCGTCTTCGCAGACGGCCATGCGCTGCTGCGCCGAGACCGGCATCCCGGTGGCGTGATTCTTCATTAGCTCCGAGTTGGCGATGACCCGCACACTCCCCAGGTCGAAGGTCTGGTCTGGCTGGTTATTCGTGGCTGCCATGAGTTTTGCTCCTTTCGCACTCTGCTACATCTTGTAGGTGATATCCAGCAACAGGTTGCCTGCCTGGTCGAACTGGGGATTCTTGAAGAAGAAGACATCGCCGGCTGGTAGGACGAAGCGATTTCTGGCGTCGTTGCACGAATTCTCCAGATTCGTCACCAGCCCTGGTAGTTCATTGCTGAAGTTGGTCGATTGTTCGTTGAGGATGTTCTTGTTTACATCGAGCAGTGCGTCCAGCTTGCTGCCCGCACAACTGCCGCTGTCGAAACTGGGATTGGGCTGCGGGATGGTTCCCACCATGCCCAGTTCACCCTGCGTCCCGCCAGAGAAGGTGATGTCGCCGGTGAAGCTGTCGTTGGCGCTCGTCCACAGGCAGTTATCCCACACACACGTGTAGTCCACCTCATATTTTACAGAAAAACTGCCGACCAGAAGGGCTTGCGCCGTTTGCGGAGAGGGGTTGGTCAGCGCCAGCCCCAGAAAGCGCGTGTCCTGCTGCCAGTAGTGGGCGTCGACATGGGTCGGCCAGCAGTCCCAGCCATCGCTTACCATCCAATAGTAGTAGACGTCATAATTGATGGTCCACGCAGTGGCCGACAGAGCGCTCACCGAGCCGTAGTTTGGCGTGTCGCTGCCGCTGCTCTTGACGCCTTGACCGCTTGCGTTGCTGGCGTGGTAGTATTCCGGGGTTTGCTGCAACGAAATGGCTGATTGCAGTTGAGGCAGCAGCCACCCAGAGAAGAAGGAGTTCTGGGCCACCAGGAAGCGACCGTCAGCGTCCGCCGACGTGACGGCGCTCTGGGTGAACAAACCAGCCGCCGGGTCGGTGGGCAGCGAGTGATGGTTGGTCATAACCAGGAAATTGAGGCTACTGAGCGCAGGGTTTGCGCTGTTGTAGTTGGTCGAGAAGGTCGAGGAGGTCGGGTCGAGCGTGGGCAACAGGTTCACGCCGCCCGCCTGCTTGCTTTCCACAGCATAGCCCAGGATGTAGGGATGCTCCGTGCCCGCAAGAGATTGGAAGTGACCCTGCAGCGCCGCCTGGAGCAGAACCAGCGTAAAATCGTCGGTGCGCTTGGCAAGGTCGCCGCCGCCCCAATCGTCGGGCATGGGACACTGGCTGCGCGCCTTGTCATAGGTCGCCAGGTCTGCATCCTGGAAATCCATGAAGAGGTGGCGGATGGTGAACATGTCATCGGTGAAGTTATTTAGAGAGCGTTTCACCTCATCGGGGATGGCTGTGTGATTCATCACTGCCTCCTGCGCGATCTCCTGCATGTCCAGGTTGACGGTGAAGACATATTCCCAATTCGAGAAGTTCAATGGCTGGTCAAAAGATTCTGGCGACGCAAGAACGCCGCTGCTCATTTTCAAGTGAAAGAGCAGCCTGCGCCGATTGTCGCTCCCTTCGAGTATCTCGACCGTGGGCGCATCCAGGTTTGCGTGGAGCGTCGCGCTGACCGAATGCTTGATGTGGCCGGTCGTGGATTGCGCCTGGGCGCTGAAATCCAACGTCTTGTGGATGACCCCCTTCTTCCAAAGCTGCTTGAACTGATAGTTGATCGTCTCTTGGGTGACGCCAACGACCATGTCGAAGCCCTGCATGTCGAACGCTGACAGCAGGTTCTTCTGAAACTGACTCAAAACGGTGCCCATGGTTCTTTGTTTCCTTTCCTCTCTCACACTCGATCAATGATTTTTCGCTCTGTTTGAAACCAGGAGTTTTTGAACTGCGAAAACTCCTGGTTTCAAAGCAACCGCAGTTGAAATAGCGCTGTGAATGTCTCCAACAGGGCAAGCCCACGTGGACTGCCCCAACCACTACAGGCATCCCAGCCAGCGCCTGCTCGATACCCACTGACGCCGGCTGTGTTGTTGTCACCTTCGATGATGTCGCGCAGCGCCCCACTTCGGGCGGCTGTTTGATAGAGGTGTGGGTTGATGAACCCCACCCGCTGTCCGAGCTTTTCGTTCAGCAGCGCGATCAGGCCAGCCCACAACGGCGCCACTGCGCTCGTGCCACCCATGACGCGCGCTTCTGGCGCGTAGATGTAGTAGCCGTGCTCGTCGGCGGCGTGGCCGGCCACATCCGCCGCCCCTCGTCCCGTTGCGCCGCCTGGATTCACTGATTGGGGGATGACGCCGGCGGCGCGTTGGTACTCCGGGCAGGCGAAGAGTTGGCTCACGCCGCCGCCGCTGGCATGGTCGCTGCCGTCATGCCACACCACTTCGTCTGTGATCGCGCCGCCGGACGCTGTCACCTGCGTGCCAGCGCAGGCCAGCGCGTAGATGCTGGAGGCGGGATAGTTGGCGTGGGCCAGACCATCGTCTTCGCCGTTGCCCGCGCCCAGGTCGCCTGTTGATGTACAGAAGGTGATTCCCAGTTGAACGGCATCGCGCAGCGCTTCTTCACAAGCCATGACATCTGCCGTCAGGCTCTTGCCGTCTGACGCCAGACACCATTTTTCGGATTGGCCAAAACTGTAGGAGATAGCATCGTGGTGATATAGGGGGTCGTGGACTACGCTCTTGATTGCTTCGGCCCAGCGGTTGGCATCGGCAAAATAGACGACGATTTCGGCGTCGGGCGCAATTGCAGAGGCAATCAGCACGTCGAGATAAACTTCGGCGCTGCCGTCTGCGTCGTGGGGCTGATTCTGCCCGCCGGCAATCTCGCAGATTGTCAGCTTTGGCGGTGGGCGTTTCAGGACATTGGTGAAATAGGAATGCACCACGTTGGCGTCGACGCCGCCAAAGAGTTCGATCAGTGCAATCGAGCGCCCTTTGCCGCTGGCGTCGGCGGGAAAGTCGTACAGGCCGGCGATCTCGGTCGGCAGAAATGAGCCGCCGGGCGGCGCGGTCTGGGCTGCATGACGCCGCATGGCGCTTATGGTGGAAAGCCCCTCGACCGCGCTGATGAGCGGCGCCGCCTGGCCGGGCGCAGTCAATGGGCCGACGTAGGCGCGCACCTTGCCGCCATGTCGCCTGGATGCATATTCGCCCAACTCGACGCCGAACGCCTGGTTCAGGCTCGCCACTGTTCCGGTCAGCGTGACCAGACGCGCCGCCGCGTTGACATTGACCACCGTCAGGTCATGCTCAGCCGCGAACTGCTCCACCAGAGCGATGTCGTCGCGGCCGGCGCCGTGTCTCTCGGCGAAGGCTGTCCGGTCCAGTCGAGCGGCTGTATGACTCAGCCAGTCGCCGGTCGATGGCGCCGTCGGCGCGCCAGATGGGTAGCGCAGGTGCAGCGCGATCTCGATCACCTGGTTTGAGTCGCACGGCCCGAGAAAGTCAAGCGCATCCAAGCCCGGGACTTCACTGTACGCCAGCGCAGCGCGTGACAGAACCGCCATTACCGATCCTCGCTTTCTGCGCCGACTGGGTCTGCGCCACTATGTTTGCAGTTTTGGCGTCATCCAGAGGTGACAGTCACTTTGTGAAGTGACTGTCACCTGAGAAAGTGCAAAGGTGTTGTTCTGCGCCTGTAGGGGAACGATTCGTTCGAGAACAGGATAGCCGCTCGCGTTCCCATTATCTTCCCATTTCTTTCGCAGTTTTTTCCTAGAAGTAGTGCGCGCTTGATTATGCCTGAATTCCAGTATATTGCAACTTAACTTACCCTTGACTTTCGTGTCAAATGCCACAAAAGAATCGGGTCTGTCTCCGATTTGGGGTCAATGATAGCCATTGGCGCACGTCCAACGACAGCGGATGGCGCTGCTGTTTGGGCGTGCGCCAGACCAGTCGCTGGCGAATTGGCTCAATGTACAGGCAGGCTACGGTCTGAAGCCGCTGGATCGGCAAGTTGCAGACAGTCACTACGCTATAGATGTTCAGAAAAAGATCCGCACCGTAGTGACGACTTCAGTCGTTCAGCCTACATGACGACTGAAGTCGTCACTACGAATGTTTTCCTGACTCTCTATAACGTCGGTGTGGCGGCGTGAGTGGGCCTATGTCGAAGTTCAGACCGTCGCCACCCACGCATCGATCTGTTGGCGGATGGCATCGCGCACGGCCCGCGTCTGCGCCAGCTTCTCTTCATCGCTGCCCTGCGCCTGCGACGGGTCGGCAAAGCTCCAGTGCAGGCGCTTGACCACGCCTGGGAAGATGGGACAGCGTTCCGCGGCGGTCTCATCGCACACGGTGACGACATAGCTGAAGAGCTTGCCTGCCTTGTAGATGTCGAAGACGCTCTTGGTGGACGCGTTGGCGATGTCGACGCCCACTTCTGCCATGACCCGCACCGCGTTCGGGTTGAGCGTGCCTGGCTCCAGCCCGGCGCTCATGGCGTCGAAGCGGTCGCCGTAAAGATGACTGAGCCACGCTTCGGCCATCTGGCTGCGCGCGCTGTTGTGAATGCAGACAAAGAGGACTTTCGTTTTCATCGGGATTTTCCTTTCATTTTTGCGTCAGGTGTGAATTCAGCGCCTTCTTCGCCAGAGGCAAGCGCCGGCGCAGGCGTCGAAACCGGCTTGCGCACCCACTGATAAAGCAACGCGCCCACCATTGCGCCGACGATGGGGCCCACCCAATAGAGCCATTGATCCTGCCAGACGCCGGCGGCCAACGCCGGGCCAAAGGAGCGCGCCGGGTTCATGGACGCGCCGCTGACGGGGCCAGCCCACAGCGCGTTGGCCGCCACAGTGAAGCCGATTGCCAGCGCGGCCAGTTCTCCAACTGCCCGCGTGTCGGTGGCGACAGCAGTGATGACGAACATGAGCGAAGCGGTCAGCAGAATCTCCAGCGCTAACGATTGGAGCGGCGGCCCGGCCGGCAACGTAGCGCCCAGATTTGCTTCCAGCCCAAAGAGGACACGCAGCGTCATCGCGCCAGCGACCGCGCCGCCCAATTGTCCGGCGAAATAGGCTGGCGTTTCGCGCCAGGGGAAGTGGCGGCTCACGGCAAAGGCGATGGTGACGGCCGGGTTCAAGTGCGCGCCGGAAAGATGCCCCGTGGCCGCCACCATGACCACCACCACCAGGCCAAAGGTCAGGGCCACGCCCAAATGTCCCAGGGATCCGGTCTGGGCGTTGACGACGATTGCGCCGCAGCCGGCCGTCACCAGCGCGTAGACGCCCAGGAACTCTGCTGCGCTGCGATGCCATAGTGAAGGTTGCGCCATGTAGAACTCCTTATTTTGTCTGGAATGGGTGAAGTGGGGTTGTGGGGAATTGAGGTTTTGGGGTTTCTGGCGTCCCCAAAACCTCACACCCTCAAATCAATGCCTCGTCCGCAAGCGCCGCCAACAAAGGCCCAACCCGGCCAGCCAACAGTTGCGCCGTCGTTGCGAACGCTGCGCGCTGCGCCTCTCCATCGCCTTGCACCGCCGCAGGGTCGGCAATGCTCCAGTGGATGCGCTGCGGGTCGCCGGGGAAGACCGGGCATTGCTCGCGCACCCGGTCGCACACGGTGATGATCGCGTCGAAACGCTGTCCCAGGAATTCGTCGAAGCCTTTGGAACGCTGACTGCTCATGTCGATACCCAGACCGGCCATGGTCTCCAATGCCAGCGGATGCACCCCGGCCGGCTCTGCGCCGGCGCTGAATGCCTGGACCCAGCCCCCTCCAGCGTGACGCAGCAGCGCTTCAGCCATCTGGCTGCGTGCGCTGTTGTGTGTGCAAAGGAAGAGGACGCGGCATTGGCCAGTGGGGGGCGCATCGCCGTGAGGCTCGTCCGTCCGGCGCACAAGAAAGGGGTGCAAGGCAGCGCCGGCGGTCGCATAGAGCGCGGCCAGCTTCTGCAGGTCCAGGCTGTAGTAGACATCGCGGGCGTCGGCGCTGCTGCGGTGCTCCACGACCAGTTCACCCTTGCGCAACTGGGCCAGATGGTAGGAAACCAGGTTCATGGGACGCCCCACGCGCGCCACCAATTCTTGGACGCGGAAATCGCTGTGCGCTAACAACGCCAACAACGACCAGCGCAGCTCATGAGCGAACAGCTTGAGAATATCTGGCAGGTCTGTAGACTTTACCGTGGATGACATTGATCTAACTCAAATTGATTCAAATTCAATTGAAGTGTATTGAGTATAGATCGGGGCGGGGTTCGTGGCAAATTTGGTGACCACTCGATCATCACGCCCCGGCGCAGCGCACGAGATCATCCTGCCTGCGCAAACCATCTGAGCCACGCCGGGGACGTTCAGGCGAATCAGGAGCAAGAATCAACATACCTACAGCGCCGATAACGATGAACGTAGCGGCGCGCCGCTTCGCCATGCGCAACTCGCTGTCTTCACATCAGTGGGAAATCGCACGGGGTTGCCCACGCCGCCGGGGCCATCGTCGTGAACGCGCTTGTGACAGTGGATCACGAATGCATTGCCGTTGATCTTGAATCGTGATTTCAAACAGAGTGGCGTTCCTGAGCTTCAATCCAGTACGTGCAACCGGAATCGGCGGCGAATTCCACGACGTTGGGTGCGACGCTGGTCATTCCCACCCGATGATTGTCCATCGAGACTGCCACAGGGACAGCGACGCGCACTCGGCAACGGCCGCCCAATCGGGAGTGTATACTGGCCCTGGTCAGCGCGCCGTTCTGCCAGGAGATGTCCACAACAAAACCGCCTCGGGCGCAGAGTCCTGTCACCCGTCCGTTCGGCCAGGCAGAGGGCAGCGCGGGCAGCAGGTGGAGAAATCCCTGATGGCTCTGGAGCAGCATCTCGGCGATGCCGGCCGTCGCCCCCGTGTTGTAGTCCATCTCGTAGGCGTTGCGCGGCGCCAACTTTGTGCCCACCATCAGGCTGCGGTCGCCCTCGACGCGGAAGAGCGTGTTGAGGCAGGCGTATGCTGCGACGGCGTCGCCCAGGCGCGCATGGTAGAGCATGATCAGGTTGCGCCCCCAACTGCCCTCCTCGTAGCCACCCGGCGCGTTCTCGCGGCGTGCAATCGACACGCGCACAGCCGCTGCCAGCTCCGGCGTGGCGTCCGGCGTGATCTGGGCGAAGGGAAAGACGCCCAGAAGCTGCGTCGTGTGGCGGTGATGCGGCATTGCCTCGTCGTAGTCATCCAGCCACTCCTGAATCTGCCCATGCTGTCCGATCCTGTAGGGCGGGAGCTTGGCCTGCGCCGCCGCGATGCGCACACGCAACGACTCGTCGATGCCCAGAATTGTGCTCGCCGCGATGCACTCGGCGAAAAGTTCGTGGATCAAGATGCGGTCGGCCGTGGGCGACATGCAGACAGCATAGGGCCTCCCATCAAAGAGAAACAGATTCTCCGGCGAGTTGGAAGGGCCGCTCAGCAGCCAGCCAGTAGCCGGGTCCTCGACGAGGTAGGCGAGGAAGAACTGGGCAGCTTCCCGGAGAATCGGGTAGGCAACTTCGGCCAGGTAGCGCGTGTCGCCGCTAAAGGCGAAGTGATCCCAGAGATGCGTCGCCACCCACGCGCCGCCGGTCGGGTGCATCCCCCACCGAATGCTCCAGCCCGGCGCGGCAAAGCCCCACGGGTTGGAGAAGATGTGCGCCACCCAGCCCGGCAGCCCGTAGAGCGTTGCCGCAGTGTGACGCCCGGATGGCGCCAGCGTGTGCTCGATCCAGCGCAGCAGCGGCAGGTGACATTCGGCGATGCCGGTCAGCTCAGCGATCCAGTAGTTCATCTGCGTGTTGATGTCGAGGTGATAATCGCACGTCCACCCGATGCGGCAGGCGACGTTGTCGTTCCACACGCCGGTCAGATGCGCAGGCAGCGGCGAGTCGGGTCGCGAGCTGCCGATGAGCAGGTAACGGCCAAAGTGGAAGAGCAGGCCGGCCAGCGCCGGATCGTCTTCACCGGCCTGCACCGCAGCCATGCGGCGGTCGAGCGGTTCGCCCGCGTGCGGCGATGATCCCAGGTCGAGGTCGACACGGCGAAAGAGCGCCTGGTGATCGGCAATGTGGCGTGCCTTGAGCGCGTCGTAGCCCTGCGCGGTCGCGGCGTCGATGCGCGCCCGGCAGGCAGCGACCGGGTCGGCGCCGTCGAAGGTGCTCTCGAACGCCAACAGCAGGGTGACGGCGTCGCATCCCTCAGTCACAATGCCCGCGCCAAGTGCATGGACGGACCCGCCTTCGGCCAGGACAGCCAGCCAGGCATGGCCGGTCACGCCGCACGCACCGTCGCTATGATAGTGCTCGCGCGCCAGCACTTCCATGCCCAGCGTGGCGTCATCGATCACCGAAACCGCGTAGGGCTGTTCGTCGCCGTCGAGCTGCACGCGCAGCCCCAACGCGCCGGCGCGGCTGCACGTGATGCGCATGGCAAGCACGTTGTCGGCGTGGCTGGCAAAAAGCTCGCGCTGATATGAAACCACGATCGGCGTATAGCCGGCGTCGTACTTGCCGTCGCCCACACGACCGAGAAAGAGTCCCCTTTCGCTGGCCGTTCCGGTCACCTCGTAGCGGACGGTCGCAACGCCGGTGTCGAGGTCGAGCGTACGCCGGTAGTTGAGCAGGTTTTCGTCGCCGTGCGCCATGAAGATGCGCAGGTTGCCAAAGGGCAGATTGGTGCCGTAGTTGAGCTTGCGGCCTTCGATCTGCTCGCAGAGCCGGTTGGCGGCATCGACCTCGCCGGCAAGAAACAAACGGCGAATCTCGGGCATGATGGCCGGCCCATCCGCGTTGTTGTTCTCCCGCGACGGCTCGCCCGACCAGAAGGTGCTGTCACTCAGGTAGATGCGTTCGGCGCACGCACCGCCATAGACCATCGCGCCCATGCGCCCGTTGCCCAGCGGCAGCGCATCACACCACTGTTCCGCCGCATCTGCATACCAGATTGTTGTTTCCTCACTCATTGGGTTTGCTCCGAAGATTGTCTGTGCATGACGACGACATCAGCCGCGCGTTCTGGCGGCGTGACGGTATATTCAAGCCTGCCCGCTGCGTAGCTCCCCTCGACGATCGTGTTGTCGTGCGCGTGCAGTCTGAACTCCACATCCCAATCGGCAGGCCAGGCAGGCAGCAGCAAGATCTGCCGGCCGAAGCACTGCATCAACATCTCCTGCAAGCCGATCATGCCGGAGCCACCCCAGTTGTGGTCGGGCGTCCAGTCGTGGCCCGGCCCCCAAAAAGCTGGGAAGCGCCGGCCTGAGTCCGCCAGCTTGAGCAGCGTGTAGCGGGCGGCATCCTCGGTCAGCCCCATGCGTGCGCAGAAGATCGCCTGCTGGTGCCAACTGACGTGGCTCAACTGGTCGGCGTTGTAGTCGCCGTAGCGCCAGGTGTCGATTGCTACCTGCAGGTCGGGCTTGGTCAGCCCGTAGAGTTCGTAGGGATGCACGGGGTAAAGCTGCGGAATCTCGACGTTGATGATGCCAGTCCACGAGACCGCGGGGGCGATGGTCTTGTATCCTTGCATCTCGCGGAAGGGCAGCGGCGGGATGCGTTCGAGCAGACCGCGGTAATATCCACGCGACTCCTCGCTCAACAGGTCGCCAGCGATCTCCAGCAGCGCCTCGACCGTGCCCTGCAGCCCCGCCACCAGATCGGCCGGATTGAGCGCGTCCTTGTAGGTTTCGCACGCGGTGGACGGGAAAAAAACCAGGTGGCCGTTCTCGTCGAGCGGACGAATGGCGTTGACAAAGTGCTGCCACTGATAGTGCTCGTCGAAAAAGCGAATCGCACTCTCGATAAATGGCAGGTAATCATCGATCGGCAGCCCGCTGTACTGGCGATACTTGAGCATCATCAGCGTAAACTCGAGCTGACTGAGGTAGAGATAGCGAATCCAGGGCGCCATCTGTTCGGTCGGGTCGAAGTGCGGCGGGCGCCGGTGGTAGGGGTCGGGCGTTTCGGGCCAGCCCCACGACCAGCCAAGCGGCAGGCCAAAATTTTCCAACTGCTCGGTGAAGGAACAGCCGCCGTGTCCCCAGTAGTGACGGGTGCGGGCCTCGGCGCCGGGCAGCGCGCGGCGGTAGTACTCGAACTGGGGCGGCATCAGGTCAAAGTCGCCGCTCTTGAGCATGGGCCAGTAGACCAGGCGCTGGTTCTGCGCAGTGTGACTTCCCCCGCCCCACAGCCGGAAATCGGCCGATTCTGCCGCGTATTCTTCACGCACGAAGCCGGGATCGTAAATGAACAGGCCGCCATTGAACTTGGTGGGGTACTCGCCGGAGCGGTTGCAGCCGAGCATGTAGCGAAAGAGCTGATAGTTTCGTCCGATCTGCCATACTGTGTCCTGGGTGAGGTCTTGGGGGGTGATGTCTTGGGGGATGGAGCGTGATGGCCGCAGAACGATGTGGCTGCGCTGCCAGAATTGCTCCCACCAGGCCAGAGACGCCGAGCGCGCCGCCTCGACGTCGGTTGCGGCTTCGTGAGCAAGACGATCCAGGTCGGCGCGCCAATCTTCCAGCGTCTCGCTTTGGGCGGTGTGCAGGCTAATGTCGAGCCGATGTTGGGTCGCCGCCTGTTGGCTGCGCAGCGTCCAGCCGCGGAATGCTGTCTGGCCGTAGCGCCCTTCGCCGATGCCAGCAGCGACCAGGTGCGGCCCGGCCATCATGCCGCCAAAAGTGCGGTTTCGCTGCGTGTCGGGAATCTGCTCCCTGACCGCCGCCAGTCCCTGTTGCTCGATCAGGTGATCAATCAGCAGACGGTCGTTGCGGTTGCGGTGATAGAAGAGCACGCCATCGCCGGCGAAATCCACGCGATCCGGTTCGGTCGTCACCCTGCCTGGGTAAGCGACCCAGCTTGCACACGGATGGCGCCGCTCGTAGGGGATTTCGCGTTCGGTCAGCCGCCAGTTCTCATAGCTGGCCTGCATTTCCAACGGGTGGGCGCTGGCAACCTCGACATGGATCACGGGGCGGTGAACATCCACCCAGACGACGATCTGCGCAGCAGGGTCGCCTGCCATGATCTCAACATGCCCCTGGCGCAGCTTCAACTCCTGGCGAAAAGGCAGCCCGACCCTGAAGGGATTTGGCGTCAAGCGCAGACGCACGCGCCCCAGCTTGAGCATCTGATTGTTCTCGTCGAAGCTGCCGGCGCGGTCGATGTAGAAAAGCAGGTCGCCTTCGCCGGTGGCAGCGTCGGCTTCCACCCAGACGTTGAGACCGATGTCGTGCCCGCCACAGGGCATCGATTCGCCGGAATTGCGGCTGGGCGATTGCCAGATGATGTTGTATTGGTCGAGAGAATCGTTCATGGTGGGTGTTCTCAATAGTAGACCTGAGGCTTCGCCGGGCCGTCCAGCTCAAGTTTCACAACGTTGAATGGCATGGCTGGCGGCAGGGCCGGCAGACCTTCGATCAACACTCTGCGCCCGATGCGGCGCACCTGAAGTTCTTGGCCGGAAGCCAGCAGCATGGCGCGGCGGACATCATTCTGCAACTGGTTGAGCGAGAGCGCGCCAGTGGGCGACCAAAGTTGGACGACCAGATAGGCGATGTTGTCTCTTGTCGTGATGCGGCCAGTGGAAAAGTGATCCCACCAGTCGGGCAGGATGCGCTGCGAGCCGTAGATGGCTTCGCCGTGCACTTCCATCCAGCGCCCGATTTCCAGCAGACGTTCGCACGCTGGCAGGGGAATCACCCCGTCTGGGCCCGGGCCCACGTTGAGCAGGTAGTTCCCTCCGCGCGCGGCGCAGGCGACCAGGTCGCTCAACAGATGCCACGTCTCCTTGAAGGGATCGGCTGGGCAATATCCCCAGTGATTGTGGGTCATGGTGACGCAGGACTCAAAGATGCCCTCTTGACTTGTGCGCGGGATGGTCTGTTCTGGGGTGCGGAAATCACCCGGCAGGCCGCTGCGATTGTTGATCAGGATGCCGGGTTGGGCAGCATGGATCCAATCCACCAGTTCCTGTGAGCGCCAAACGTCATTTGTCGCATCTCCCCAACCGCCACGGAAGTTGGCGTCGTCCGCACAGTCAAACCAGAAGATATCGATCTTGCCGTAATTGGTCAGCAACTCTTTGGCCTGGTTGTGGAAATGTTGGACGCCTTTTGCCCAGCCGTGCGGGTTGCGCTCCGGGCCATCAAAATAGGCTGGAAAGTCCCAGTCCTTGACCGAGAAGTACAGCCCCACGCCCAGGCCCTCTGCCCGACACGCTGCGACATATTCGGCGACAAAGTCGCGTCTGGCTGCGGTCTTGACGCTGGTGAAATCGGTGTACTGGCTGTCGAAGAGGCAAAAGCCATCATGATGCTTGGCGGTCAGCACCATGTACTTCATGCCGGCGGCTTTTGCCAGCCGCGCCCAACCTGTCGCGTCGAAATGGCGCGGATGAAACGCCTGCGCCAGTGCATGGTATTCGTCGGGCGGAATGGCTTCTGTGTATCTGGCCCACTCGCCCCGTCCCAGCAGCGAATAGACGCCCCAGTGGATAAACATCCCAAAACGAGCGTCTGTAAACCAGCGAATGCTTGCAGTTTTCTTTTCGTCAATCTCAATCATAAAACCTCTTCATCTATGGATCGGCATCGGTCATCGTTTCGGCCAAACCCGCCGATTCAAATCGGCGGCTGATAGCCAAAGTGCGCTTCAGCGCACTGGGTGCTCGTTCAACCCGCTGAAGCGGGGTTCGCATTTCAGACACCGGTTTCAACCGGTGGACCAAACGATGACGAACGCCGATGGATCGCTCCAATCGCAGAAAAAACACCACCCAGAGCACCGTTCGCTTGATCCTCTGCACTGAAGGAAGCGCGGGTGTCCAGGTGGCGTTTGCACATCATCTATTCTCTGCTCTGTGTGAACCTGTGATTCTTGAACGGCGATAACTCACAGGTTCAAAGCAACCGCAGTACCCTTGGCCTCAAGCAGTCACGCCTACTTGACCGTGCTGGCGTCATATGCTGCCTGCATTGACGCCAGGTAGCCAGCGAGATCCAACTGTTCCAGACCGGCAACATAGGCGTCCCAGTCTGTATCCAGGTTCTTGGAGCCGGTGACGAATTGCAGCGCGTTCTGGTTGACATAGTCGGTGATGTTCTGACGTTGCATGGCGACCGCGTCTGCCGTGGCCGGGTCGGGCCAAAGCGCCCAGAATGGGAAGAGATCCGGCGACTCCTTGCCATCGTACAGGTAGGTTGCATCTTGCAGACGGCGCTCGTAGCCAGCCGGAAGGTAGTACTCTGCCGGGTCCGTCGATTGGACCCAACCATCCCGGAAGGTCTTCGGCTGGAAGTACTGGGCGGCGGCGCCCCAACTGGAATTGTGTGGTTCTTCGCCCTCGGCCATCGGGATCGTGGCGAAAATCGGTTCGACATCCTTGTTGTTGGCGACATCGCCTTCTTGCGGGCGGCGCCAGTCTCTGCCTTCTTCACCAAAGTGGGCGCGCAGTTGGCCTTCCTGGGTGAACATGTAATCCACCAGCTTGACGGCGGCAACCTGGGCTTCTGGGCTGGCCTTGTTGGTCAGCAGGAAAGTTGCACCGGCCACACTGGGATTCAGATAAGTGGAGAAGGCGGCATGCGGTCCTTGCAGCGGTGGGATGGCGTCATAGTCGCCCCCGTAGCCCGGAGGCCACGACACGAAGATCGCCGGATGCATGCCAGCGCCAGCGCCAAGCAACTGCGCGTCGGCATTGTCGCCGACCTTCTTGTAGGCTTCCGCATTCTGGGTGAAGGCGCCCGGGTCGATCAGACCCGCGTCATATAGACTCTTGACATAGGCAAGACCTTCCTTCCATTCCGGCTTGTTGGCGACGGTGTCGACCTTGCCTTCATTCAGAATCAAGTAGGTGCGGTCGTCGTCATAGATGAAGCCATTCATCAGGAAGGGGATCGGGCGCACACCGTAGTCCTCGATTGATCCGCCCAACGGCACTTCATCCGCGACGCCGTTGCCGTTGGGGTCCTGGGTCTTGAAGGCCTCCAGCATGGCCCTGAATTCTTCGGTCGTCGTTGGGACTTCCAGCCCCAATGCTTTGAGCCACTTGCTGTTCACCCACATCTTGTTGCCGTAGGAGCAGTGGTAACACTGGATCAACTGCGGCAGGCCGTAGATGTTGCCATCCGGCGCGGTTGCCATCGCCTTGAAATCGGGGTAGTTGTCCAGCGCGGCCTGGATGTTGGGACCATGCTCCGCGATCAGGTCGTTCAGCGGGAGGAGCACGCCTTCCTGGCCATACTTCAGTAATTCCAGTTGCGTAAACTGATCGACCCAGGGAATTAACATGTACAGGTCTGGGTAGTCGCCGCTGGCCAGCGAGATTTGGCGCTGTTCCTTTGCCGAATTTCCGTCCATAGTGGTGGTCTGCCACTCGAACTCGATGCCGAACATCTCCTCGGCTTGCTTCGTAAACGAGTTGGTGGCCAAATCCTGATCCGCTCCCTGGGGAGAGAAGATCTTGATCTTGACTGGCCCTGCGGCGGCTGACTCGCCTTCCGGCGCGGCGGCAGGAGGTTGAGCAGCCCCGGCACAGCTCATCAGCAACATGCTCACAATCACGAGCAGTGCAACAATATACAATACAGACTTGTTCATAGGTGTGGTTCTCCTTTGGAGTGACAAAAGAATCGACGTTCAAAGCAATTCACAGGGACACGATTTGCGACAGGAAGAAGGCCAGGTGAACGCCACTTGCGCCCCCACCTCTTTCTTCTCCATTCATGAATGCAGACATCACCTCCTTCGCCGGTCAATTGAGATTCGGCAACGCATTTGAAGTGTACTGAGGGGCCGTCAATGTAATTCTTCGCACGTCACCCGTAGATTCTTCACTGCGTTGGCGCTGTGCGCCCGCGCCGAACAGGATGACAAAAGCGGAAGCAATTTTTGGATGAACCCTTCATCAGAATCAGAGGGTGTGGTCAGCCACAATGACTACCCCTTGATCGACCCAATCAACATGCCGCTCACAAAGTACTTTTGGGCAAACGGATAGATCAGCAGCACCGGCAGACTGCCGACGACGATCAGCGAGAACTTCAGCAGGTCAGCCATCTGCTGCCGTTCGACCATTGCTGAGGCCTCCATCGAGCCGCTGGTGGTGGTGTTGAGAATCAGGATGCCGCGCAGCACCAATTGCAGGGGATGCAGATCGGCGGACTTGAGATAGAGCAAAGCGTCGAAGTAAGCATTCCACTGTCCTACGGCGTACATCAGCACCAGCACAGCCAGGATCGGTTTGGAGAGCGGCAGCACGATCGACCACAGGAAACGCAGGTCGCTGCAACCGTCCAATTCGGCGGCCTCGGCCAACTCTTCGGGGATGTTCACCTGGAAAAAGGTGCGGGCAATGATCACCTGCCACGCAGCCACTGCCTGCGGGATCAACAGCGCCCAGCGGGTGTTGAGCATGCCCAGTTCTTTCACAACCAGATAGGTCGGGATCAAACCGCCGTAGAAAATCATCGTGAAAGTGATGAAGATCATGATCGCATCACGGCCAAACAAATTGCGTCGCGACAGCGGATAGGCCACCAACACCGTCAACGTCACGCTGATCAAGGTGCCGAAGAAGGTGTAGTAGAGCGAGTTGGCATAGCCGGTGATGATCTGGGGATTGCTGAACGCCACCTGATACCCCTTCAGGGAAAAGTCGACCGGCCACAGCCACACTCGGCCAGAAGAGACAGCCGACGGGCTGCTGAACGAGGAACTGACGACATAGACGAGTGGGTAGAGGACGATCAGCAGAACCATCGCCAAAAAAAGATAGACCGCAAACAGGAAAAGGCGGTCTCCGAGAGACTCGCGGATGCGCATAGGGTGTTTCACCGTGCTGGCGTTCGCTGTGTTCGCTTCTATCATGAGTTGAATCCCTTCCCTTCCACTACCACAAGCTGACGTCCGAAACGCGCCTGGCCCAGGCATTGACGAGCACCAAAAGAATCATGTTGATCACAGAATTGAACAGACCGACCGCCGTGGCAAAGCTGAAGTTCGCATTGAGCAGGCCAACCTTGTACACATAGGTGGCGATGACCTCGGAGGTGCTCAAGTTGAGCGGGTTCTGCAGCAGATAGACCTTCTCGAAGCCAAGGGCCAACAGGCTGCCGGAAGTCAGGATCAAGATGATCACGGCCACAGGCATGATGCCTGGCAGGTCGATGTAGCGAATCTTCTGCAAGCGCGAGGCGCCATCCACTTTGGCCGCTTCATAGAGCGTTGGATCGATGCCGGACAGGGCCGCCAGGTAGACAATGGCCGCATAGCCGGTGCCTTGCCAGACGCCTGACCAGACATAGATGGAGGGGAAGGCGTCTGGCCGCCCCAAGAGATTGGTCGTCGGCAATCCAAGGGCCTGCAATCCCTGATTGACGATTCCGAGCCGCGGCGCCAGCAGCAGCATGATCATGGACACCATGACCACTGTCGAAATAAAGTAGGGCGCATAGGTGACCATCTGCACCGATCGCTTGAAGAAACCATTGCGAATTTCATTCAGAGCGATGGCGAGGATGATTGGGATGGGAAAGCCGACGAGCAGCGCATAGACGCTCAGGGTCAATGTATTTTGGAGCAGGGTCCAAAAGACGGGGTTCTGGAAAAAGAGCTCGAAGTGTTTGAAGCCTGCCCAGGGACTGCCCCAAATCCCTTTGACCACACTGTAATCCTTGAAGGCGATCACTGCGTTGAACATGGGGATGTATTTGAAAATGAAAAAGTAGAGCAATCCCGGCAGCATGATCAAATACAACTGCCAATAGCGGCGCAGACTCTTTGTTGCCTTACTCAACTGGGAGGTGCTGCGACGAGTGGACGACCGGGGAAGTGCGCTGCCCTGCGCCACAGCGACCCCACCGCCGGACGTTGCCTCAGGCTGAGATAGTTGCATAGGCGGCTCTCTCCGGATGACCGTAGACGTGGAAACTCGTATACTGCGAACTCAGTTTGAATTCACCCGCATGAAATCGCTGCAAAGGGAAGCGTGTGCAGCGCCAAGTCACACCAGGCCCTCACGGCGTCCATAAAGCGTCTGGCAACTCTCAATTGGAAGACTGTAGCTCGTTGTTCAACTATATCAGGATCGACGAGAGAATGCTATAATCACGCGGCCAGATTTCGGCCAAGTTTTGACCAAAGTGCGGTCTGTGCATGGGTTTGCAGACAATCTCCGCACGGAGAAATCCGGGCAAACCGCAGACGGTAACTCGCATCCCGTAACTGGAAAAGGTGCCTTTGATCGTGCACAACGTTACGTACGACCAGTTCGTTGCCTATTTGCGCAGCGCGCTCCATTACCTGTACGACCCGGTTCATCTACGCAACAGCCCGCTCGTCAGCCTGCTGGGCCTTGCCAACGTATCCGATCGGGCTGCCGCATTGCAGTCCACTCTCAGCGAGGCGATTCGCAGCCTCAAACCGAGCGCAGACGAGCCGCCCCAGTCGCGCTCCTGGCGCGTTTACGATACACTCAATTTTCAATATGTCCGCCAGCTGGGGCGGGATGTGGTGGCGCTGCAGCTGGGCATCAGCGAACGGCAACTGCGCCGTGAGCTGCGCATGGCGTTGGAGGTGCTGGCGCAGCACCTGTGGCCCAAGGTTGATCAGACCGCTGCATGTCTTCAGGACCAACGACTGACAAGCCTGGTTTCGTCAGCGGTGGAGACGAATCAGGCGCTGAGTGAAGAACTTGGCTGGCTGAAACGACCAACGCCCGAGCAGCACGTCTCACTTGGCGAGATTCTGTCCACAGCCCAGAGCCTGGGTCAACCCCTGGCCCAGCAGTGGCAAGTCCCCCTCCACGTCCATGTGCAGGCCGACCTTGCTGCGCTCCATGTGGCGCCCTTGGCCCTGCGCAGCATTCTTCTCACTTTGCTTGGCGTGGCAATTCCTCGTGCGGGCAGGGGCGTTGTTGTGCTTTCCGCTGCCCGTCGCGAATCCGAGATCGATTGTATGGTGCAGTGCATGGGCAGCGGCGCGCTACATGGCCCCTTTTCTGAACAGGAGCGCGCTGGCCTGCAAGTAGCCCAGAAGCTGGCGGCTTTCTATGAAGCGCACATCTCCGTTGACAGCGACGAAGACTCAAACTTCGCAGTGTCGCTTTCGCTTCCTGCGCCAAAACAGATACCGGTGCTGGTGATCGACGACAACGTAGACTGGATCGAGCTCGTCCAACGTTATGCGGCAGGTTCGCCCTATCTGGTAACCGGAACGCGCGACCCAGAGAATGCCTATCGCCTGGCCGAGAAAATCCAGCCGGCTGTCATTGTTCTCGATGTCATGATGCACAATGTCGACGGTTGGCAAGTGCTTAGTCAATTGCGCAATGCGCCGGCCACCGACCACATCCCGATTGTCATTTGCACGGTTCTGCCTGTGGAAGGCCTGGCCTTGTCGCTTGGCGCCAACGCGTTTCTGCAAAAGCCTGTCACCCAGCAGCACTTCTTGCACACTCTTGCCGGGCAGACCATCAAGGTGGATTAGGCGGCATTCACTCTTGTGCTCTGCACAACAGCCAGGAAAAGAAGACCACCATGTGGCACTTGATCCAGAAACTTCCGCAGAGCGAAGTCGAGTATGGGGAGACGATGCGAGAATTGCTGCGCTCCATCATTCGCCGACTCGTCATCGTCAGCGCGCTGTTTTGGCTGGCGTGTGCGCTGCTCTTCACGGGGGATTGGGGCGGCGACCGTATCCCTGGGCTGTTGGCAGGCATCCTGGTTGTGGGGCTGAGCTTTGCCCTGGCCTATCAACTTGTCGATCGCTTCTATCTGCCCGCTTTGCTCTGTTGGCTGATGGGAACAGTGACCGCCATTTTGCTGGGGACCTGGCTCTTGCAGAATCCGAGCCTGCTGCTGCTGAGCAGCGTCCTGCCGCTCATTGCAGTGATCGCGGTAAGCGGCTGGGCAGGGATTGTCGTGGAAGTGGTCGTGATCCTCCTGGTATGGTTGGCAACCCGTGGACTTTTGGGCGCGCCGCTGCCCATCGATCAGGCGCTGGTGATCATCATCGCCGGCATCTTCAACGGGTTGTTGGGCTGGGCCGGGCGCAGCGAATTGCTGACTGTGACTGAATGGTCGATGACGAGCTTTGATGAAGCGCGCAAAAATCTAGATGAGGTGCGCGAGCACCGCCTGGAATTGGAGCAGTCGCGCGAGGATTTGATTCAGGCAAACCGGGAATTGACACGCCTCTCCAATAGATTGACGATTCTAGAGAGGATTGCCGAGGAAGCGCGCCAGGCAAAGACAGAATTTGTCGCAAACGTGAGTCACGAATTGCGCACACCGTTGAACATGATCATCGGGTTCGCCGACGTCATCTCTCGGTCGCCCCATGTTTATGGGAGTCGGCTGCCGCTTTCGTTGCTTACCGACATTGCGGCAATCCGCCGCAACGCCGAACACCTGGCGACGCTGGTCAACGATGTCTTGGATTTGAGTCAGGTGGAGGCCGGACGCATGGCCTTGCGCCGTGATTGGGTTTCTCTGGAACCGATGATCCGCGAAGCGCTGGCGGTGGTCAAGGGACTGTTCGACTCGCGAGGGCTTTATCTGGAGTCCGAGATCATTCCCCATCCTCCCAGGCCAGCCCTTTCGCAGGTCTATTGTGACGAGACGCGGATTCGCCAGGTGATCATCAACCTGCTCGGCAATGCCGGTCGCTTTACCGAGCGCGGCGGCGTTCTTCTCCAGTGCCGGGAGGTTGAAACCGAGGTGATCATCAGTGTGGCCGACACTGGCCCCGGTATTGCCGAAAAGGACCAGAAGCGCATCTTCGAGCCATTTCAACAAGCCGATGTTTCCACTCGACGACGTCATGGCGGCAGCGGATTGGGGCTGACCATCAGCAAACAATTTGTGGAGATGCATGGCGGTCGCATGTGGCTGGAGAGTGAGGTGGGCGTGGGCGCAACCATCTTTTTCAGCTTGCCCCTTGAAAACCCGTCGCCGCCGCTGACCCTCGACGCCAACCAGCGCTTGCGCCGAGGGTTCAATTGGGACGATGAGATAGGCTACCGCGTGCGCACCCGCCGTTCCAGGGCGCCCACGCCCACGCTGACAGAGCGCTTCGTGGTTGTTGATTCAGAACAGACGGTGGAGCGGTTGCTGTTGCGCTATCTCTCCGATGTGGAGGTCGAAGCCGCGCCCGACATCACGGGTGCAATCGCGGCGCTACGCCGCTCGCCAGCCCAAGCCTTGATCATCAACATCTCTCCCTTTGAGCAGTTGCCGCCCACACTACTGGGAAATCTGCCCTTCGGGACGCCTGCGATCACCTGCTGGCTGCCAGGCGAGCACGAGGCCGCCAAGAGCCTGGGCGTGGTGGAATATCTGATCAAGCCCCTGTCACAAGAGAAGTTGTCCAGCACACTGGCCCAGTTGGGTTCAGAGCTGAAAACCATTTTGGTCGTCGACGATGAGGAAGATGAGTTGCACCTCTTCTCGCGGATGCTCGAATCGATCCAGCCCCATTCGTTGATCCTGCAAGTGACAACCGGCGCGCGCTGCCTGAGCATGCTGCGCAGCCGTCGTCCCGATGTGCTGCTGCTGGACCTCATGATGCCAGGGATGAATGGATTTCAGGTGCTGGAAGAGAAACGCCGCGACCCGACGATTGCCGACATTCCGGTGATCATCATTTCTTCGCGAGACCCTGCTGGCGACCCGATCGCCGGAAACATCATCACGGTCACACAGAGCGCTGGCCTCTCCCAGCGCAACTTGATCACCTGCATTCATGCGTTGGGCGCGATTCTGGCGCCTTCATCGCTGGCAGAGAGTGGACGGCCAGCATGAAGAAGAGTTGCTGCCTGGCGCGTCACAACGTGGGATCAAAGATCACCTTGACGCGCGTGCGGTCCTGACCGCCCAGAAAGGCTGTCTCCCATGCCTCCAGCGGCAGCACGTGGCTGATCAGCGGCTGGGTGCGCACTTGCCCACTGCCCAGCAACTCCAGGGCGCGCAGCCAGGAGGAGGGCGTGCTGGCGTTCGTGCCGGTCACGCTCAGCTCCCGGTAGACCACCTGATCCAGTTCCCAGGTTACGGGCCTGCCAAAGAGACCGATCTGCACATAGCGCCCGCCCCGTCGCACGCATTGCAGGAGCATTTGCGCGGCTGCGCCCGCCCCGGCGCACTCAAAGACCACATCGGCGCCCAACCCATCAGGCGTCAACGCTTCGATGATCGGCTGGGGAGCGGTCGTCTGCACGTCGATGGCCGCATCTGCGCCCAGCCTGCGCGCCAGTTCAAGGCGCGCCTCATCCGCAGCCACGCCCAGCACGATGGCGCGTGCACCCGCCGCCTTCGCAACCTGCAGCGTCAGCAAACCGATTGGGCCAGGCCCGGCAATCACGGCCACATCGCCAGGGCTGACTGACGGCGTGGTTTGCACAGCATGGACAACACAGGCCAGCGGCTCGGTGAGCGCGCCGCCGAAGAAATCCACCGTGTCGGGCAACAGGTGGATGTTGCGCGCTGGCGTGATCAGATACTCGGCGAAGCCGCCATTCACCGCCGACCCGATGGAGCGACGCGCCAGGCAGAGGTTGATCCGTCCTGCTCGACAATGACGGCACTGTCCGCACACTGAAAAGTAGGTCTCGCTGGTGACGCGCATCCCCGGCATGAGATGCGTCACCCCGGCGCCCACCACGTCGATCTCGCCAGCCACCTCGTGACCCAGCACCACGGGCGGCGCGCTGCGGAACTCGTCGGCGTAGATGTGGAGATCGGTGCCGCACAGACCTGCCGCCCGCACGCACACTCTTACTTCTCCCGGGCCGGGTTGGGGCGCGTCGATCTCGCGCAGCTCCACATTCCCCACGCCGGGCGCAACTTTCATGATGGCTTTCATCGCTTGGCTCCCATTCCCTGGTCACTTCGTCCTTTTCATCCTTTTCAGTGGATTCATGATACACAATCGTCCGATTCTCGACCAACCCACGCAAGCCAAGACCCAAATGAGTGTATCGTCCCGCCCGTCATCAAGCGCAGATTGACAGGTTAGGCAGGACGAGCGTAAGATACTCACCCACAAGCGAAATACATCTTCATCCCTGTTTCAATCGAACGCTGTAAAGCTCCTCGACCAGACGGAGACCTACAATGGACGACCCCTTCACTCTTGTTGGATGGACAACCTATCGCCGATCGCTGGTAAACGTCGGTGAGGTTGCGTTGCGCCAGGGACGTTGCTGGCAAATGCCCCATACTGAGTTCCGATTGAAAAGAACATTTTGATTTCCGCGCCGGATCGTTTAGGATAGTCCCTACCAACTTTTCCAGTTCGTGCAAAGGAATCTTGTTGTCAGGCAGATGGGCGACGCCCACACAGACGTGCACGCCCGTCCACGCCGGTCGACACGCTACCTGCGCTTGGTTGCACCATCCACCACAGCCAAAGGGGAGTAAAACCGATCATGAAAATCGAGGGCGATTACGAGTTTGCTGCGCCGCGGCCTCTCGTCTGGGAGATGCTGCTCGATCCCCAGGTCTTGGCCAAGATCATGCCCGGCTGTCAGGCGTTGGACAAAGTGGGCGACGACGAGTACAAAGGCGTGATCAACATCAAGATCGGGCCGGTTCAAGGGACATTTCAGGGCCTTGTCAAGCTCACTGACCTACAGCAACCCACCAGCTATCGTATGCAGGTCAGCGGCCGCGGCCCCGCCGGCATCATCGATGGCGTCGGCGATGTTTCTTTGGAAGAAAGTGACGGCAAAACCGTCATGCGCTACAGCGGCGACGCCAACGTGAGCGGACGTATTGCCAGCGTGGGGCAGCGGGTGATGGATAGCTCGGCCCGCGCCATCACCAGGCAGAGCCTGGAGAATATGGACAAACAGATTCAGGCGCGCCTTGCCCCACCCGCGGCTTCGAGCGTAGAGACCGTCCCAACCGAGGAGGTAGCAACAGACGCGCCCCAGAGCGTAGAACAGCCGGCGCCGCAACCACTGCCCCAAGGGGTTGTCAGCCCGCAAGAAGCTCCTTCCGCCAGTCAAGTCGCATTCGCCATGAGCATCGCCCGCGAACTCTTCGATGAATTTGTTCCCAAAGACAAACAACCATGGGTGCTGGCCGGCGTAGGCTTTCTGGCGCTTTTCATCATCTTTAACTGGTGGACCAACCTGGTCGCCCGCCGCGTGGCCCGACAGCTTAGAAAAGGAGAATAAACCCACACAGCAAGTCAAGATTTAATTCCCAGACCCGCTCCCCATCAATTCAACCAACAAAGGAGGTCGATTCAATGGAAGTCACAATGACAGTGAATGGAAAGTCGTATACGCGGCGCGTTGAGGCGCGGCGGCTCCTGGTCGATTTTCTACGCGATGACCTGGGCCTGACCGGCGCCAATATCGGCTGCGATACATCCCAATGCGGCGCGTGCGTCGTCCATATGGATGGCGAGGCTGTGAAGTCATGCACGGTTTTGGCTGTGCAAGCCGATGGTAGCAGCATCACAACCATCGAAGGGCTGGCAAGCGGCGATCACCTGCATCCCATGCAGGTGGCCTTCCGCAATGGACACGCCTTGCAATGTGGATATTGCACACCCGGTATGATCATGACGGCGGTGAAACTGGTGGAGACCAACCCCGACCTCGCCGAGGAAGATATCCGCCACGGGCTGGAAGGCAATATCTGCCGCTGCACCGGCTACCAGAACATCGTCAAGGCCGTGCAGTCTGCCGCTGTTGCGATGAGAGGATAGGAGGAACATCATGGGCAAATATATCGGTGAAAGCGTCAAACGCGTTGAAGACGCGCGCTTTATTCAGGGCAAGGGCCGCTATGTGGCAAATCTCAAGCTGCCCGAGATGGTGCATGTGGCGATCAAGCGCAGCCCCTATGCCCACGCGGTGATCAAGGGCATCGACGCCAGCGCCGCACTGGCCTTGGAGGGTGTCATTGCAGTCTACACCGGCAAGGACCTGGCCGACGACGGCGTTGGCTCGCTGCCGTGCGGTTTCAACCCGCCGAACATCAAGACCGCGCCTCACATGCCGCTGGCCGTAGACAAAGTGCGTCACGTTGGCGATGGCGTTGCCGCGGTCGTGGCCGAAGACCCCTACACAGCAGCGGACGCGCTCGATCTCATCGAGGTGGAGTATGAGCCGCTGCCCTCCGTTGTCGATGCCAAAGCCACCACCCAGCCCGGCGCGCCGCAGGTTCACAATGAGATCCCCAACAACATCAGCTTTCACTGGCCCTTGGGCGACCGGGCAGAAATTGACAAAGTGCTGGCCAAAGCTGACCATGTGGTTGAGCTTGACCTGATCAACCAGCGCCTGATTCCCAACGCCATGGAACCGCGCGCCTGCGTGGCTCAGTGGAGCGACTTTGCCGAAGAGATGACCGTGTGGACCACCAGCCAGAACCCCCACATCATCCGCCTGCTCCTGAGCATCGCCACCCTGAAGCTGCCAGAGAACAAGCTGCGCGTCATTTCGCCCGATGTGGGCGGCGGTTTCGGCAGCAAGATTTTCCACTACGCCGAAGAGGTGATCGTGCCATGGGTGGCGCGGCGCACGGGGCGTCCAGCCAAGTGGGTCGCCACACGCAGCGAGTCCTTTGTGACCGACGCGCATGGTCGCGACCACGTGACCAATGGCAAGCTGGCGTTGAGCAAGGATGGAACCCTCCTGGGGTTAGCCGTGACGACCTACGCCAACATGGGCGCCTATCTATCCACCTTTGCGCCCATGATCCCCACGGCGCTTTACATCCCCTTGCTCTCCGGCCTCTACAAGATTCCGGTGATCTTTGCCGAAACCTACGGCACCATGACCAACACCGTGCCGGTGGACGCCTACCGCGGCGCAGGCCGACCCGAGGCAAGCTATCTCTTGGAACGGCTCATGGACATCGCCGCGGCTGACCTGGGCATGGACCCCATCGCGCTGCGTCGAAAGAATTTCATCCAGCCGGATGAATTCCCCTATCAAACGCCCGTCGCCTTTGTCTACGACAGCGGCGACTATAGCAGGCTCTTCGACAAGGCTGTCGAGTTATCGGGCTACAATCAGCTTTTGCAGCAGCGCGACGCTGCACGCGCCCAGGGGCGCCTGGTCGGCGTAGGCGTGAGCGGCTGCATCGAAGCCAGCGGCCCGGCCCCATCCCAGGCGGCAGTTGGGTTAGGGGCAGGCGTTGGACTGTGGGAAAGCGGCATCGTGCGCGTCCATCCCACCGGCAAGGTGACGGTGTTGACCGGCTCCCATTCCCACGGCCAGGGTCATGAGACGGCCTTTGCCCAGATTGTGGCCGATGAACTGGGCATCCCCATAGAAGATGTGGAGATTGTCCACGGCGACACCGGACGCACGCCTTTCGGTCTGGGCACCTACGGCAGCCGCAGCGCAGCGGTGGGCGGCAGCGCTCTGGTGCGCAGTTGCGAAAAGATTCGCGACAAGGTGACCAAGATCGCCGCCCATCAACTGGAGGCGGCTGTAGAAGACATGGTTTATGACCGGGAAAAGGGCGAGATCTATGTCAAGGGTTCGCCGGACAGAAAGAAGGCCTTTGCCGAACTCTCTGTCGCCACTCTGACGGCGCATCAACTGCCGCCGGGGATGGAGCCTGGCCTGGAGGAGAGCACATTCTATGATCCCTCTAACTTCACCTTCCCCAACAGCGCCCATATCGCCCTGGTGGAGATTGATCGCGGCACGGGTCAGGTTTCCCTCATCCGTTACACGGCGGTGGATGATGTGGGCAACGTCATCAATCCCATGATCGTGGAAGGACAGATGCAGGGTGGTCTCGTTCAGGGTGTGGGTCAGGCGCTTTGGGAGCACGGCATCTATGATGAGAACGGCCAGCTTTTGAGCGCAACCATGTTGGATTACGCCTTGCCGCGCGCCGATGGTTTCCCCACGACAACCTTGGGGCGCACCGAGACGCCCTCTCCGGTGAATCCCTTGGGCGTGAAGGGCGCCGGTGAGATGGGGACAATCGCCGCCACGGTGACGGTGGCCAACGCAGTGATGGATGCGCTACGCCCCTTGGGTGTGCGCCATCTGGACATGCCGTACACGGCGGAAAAGGTCTATGGGGCGATTCGCAGTGCAAGCAACGGAGGGGGTCACTGATGTATCCACCAAAATTCGATTACTATCGCGCAGGGTCGGTGAACGAAGCTGTCGCCCTGCTTCAACAACACAGCGGAGCCAGGCTGCTGGCAGGAGGTCACAGCCTGCTTCCCATCTTGAAGATGCGCCTTGCTTCGCCCAGCGCGCTCATCGACATCGGCCGCATCGCCGAATTGAAGGGCATCACGGTCAACAATGGCGTGGCGCGCATCGGCGCGCTGACGCCGCATGTTGCCATCGAGCGATCGACAGCGGTCCCCGCGGCGCTCTCTCAGGCAGCGGGCGGCATCGGCGACCCGGCCGTGCGCAACCGCGGAACGATTGGCGGCAGCGTGGCCCACGCCGACCCGGCGGCAGACTATCCCACAGTTCTCCTGGCCTTGGGCGCGGTGTTCCACATTGCCAGCCCGGGCAATGGACAGGCGCACACGCGCACGGTGCACGCGTCTGACTTTTTCACCGGTCTCTTCACCACCGCGCTGGGCGATGGCGAGATGTTGACCGCAGTGGAAGTCCCGGTGGAGAGCGCCGGCGCGGGTTCTGCCTACGCCAAGCTCGCCAACCCGGCATCGCGCTACGCCATGTTGGGCGCCGCAGCTTCGCTCACGGTCAAGAACGGCGTCTGCACGGGGGCCAGCGTCGCGATCGGCAGCCTGACGCCCCACGCCATGAGCGCGCCCTCGGTGGCTGCCGCTCTGGTTGGGAAGATGCTTTCGGCGGATGTCATCGAGTCCGCTGCGGCGGCGGTCGCTGACGACCTGGGCGACGACATTCTGGGCGACATTCACGCCAGCGCCGATTACCGGCGACAGGTCGCGCCGGTTTATGTTGCCCGCGCCCTGACCCAGGCTGCTCAGCGAGCCGGATAGCCGTATATCAAAGGAGGCGGATGTCGCCGTCGTCGGTGCGATTGAGAATCGTACACATACGCAACGGCGACATCCGCCAATCGCGTAGATCAACCAACGGCGGAGAGCCGTCTGTCTGGAAACAAGCCAATGCACTTTGGCCCAGTCCCACTGGAAGAAGCGGAAGACAAAGTCCTCGGCCACAACATCATTGCAGCGGACGGCAAGCGCATCCTACGCAAAGGGAAGCTGCTTGCTGCGGACGATATTGCCAGACTCGCGACATTGGGGCGGCAGACCGTTTATGTAGCTGCGTTGGAACCGTGTGATGTCGATGAGAACCTGGCGGCGCAGCGAATCGCAAGCGCGCTCAAGGGCGACAATGTTCATCTCTCCACGGCAGCCACGGGTCGCGTCAACCTGTACGCCTCCAGCCTGGGATTGTTGCGCGTCGATGAAGATCGTCTGCTTCAAGTCAACATGTGCGAAGGCATAACGCTGGCGACGCTTTCCAATCATACAGTTGTGCACCCCCAATCGATCATTGCTACGCTCAAGGTAGTGGCCTATGCCATCCCCGAAGATGCAGTGCGCGAAGTGGAAAAGATCGCCGCCGGTCAGTGGACGCGCGCCGGCGCTATTCCCCAGCCCATTCTTCATGTAGACCCACTCACAAGCCGGCGCGTGGGACTGATCTTCTCGAGCTGGCCCCAGGCGCGCACCCAGCTTGTGTCTAGTTTCGAGGGGGCGCTATCCACACGCCTGGCTGATTGGGGTTCAGAGATCACACGCGTCGATTACGTATCGCTCGACGTGCAAGATGCAGAAGGCGCATTGGCCGCAGCGATTCGCAGCCAGGTGGATGACAACATGGAGTTGTTGATTCTTGCCAGTGACACGGCCATCATGGATCAGCACGACATCGCCCCGCGCGCCGTAGAGCGAGCAGGCGGTCGCGTGGTCTGTTTTGGCGCGCCGGTCGATCCCGGCAACCTCCTCATGTTGGCGCGCTACGGGTCTGTACCCATCGTCGGCGCGCCCGGCTGCGCCCGCAGCCCCAAACGGAACATCATTGACCTTCTCCTGCCTCGCTTGCTGGCTGGCGATTATCTGACGCGGCTGGACATCTTGCGTCTCGGTCACGGCGGCCTGCTAGAAGATGTGGCCGAGCGACCGCAACCTCGACACTCTCCGCCGGTCGGCTGAGCTGTAAAGCAGCTTCCCAAGCGGCCTCAAAGCAAAGGAAACCTCTGTGAATCTTGATTCAATCGACGCGCTTCAGGATGCGCTGCGCGCTCAAACCTACATTGCCGAGCGTGGACTGGCTACAGCAGTCTTTCTGGCTCTCAAAATGCAGCGGCCCCTGCTCCTGGAAGGAGAACCAGGCGTGGGCAAAACCGAAGTCGCCAAGGTTATCGCCAACCTGCTCAAAACCGGGCTGATCCGGCTGCAATGTTACGAGGGGCTGGATGTGAGCCAGGCCGTCTACGAATGGAATTACGCGCGCCAGATCATGCACATCCGCTTTCTGGAAGCGCAACAGGCGCACCTCAACGAGGACGAGCTTTTCGGCGAGCGTTTCTTGCTCAAACGCCCCCTGCTGCGGGCCATCGAGGAGAGCCGCGACAAGCCGTGCGTCCTTCTCATCGACGAGATCGACCGTAGCGACGAAGAGTTCGAGGCGTTCTTGCTGGAAATCCTTTCAGACTTCCAGATTTCGGTGCCAGAAATCGGTACGATCAAAGCAGTGAATCGACCGATTGTGATCCTGACATCCAATCGCACCCGCGAACTGCACGATGCGCTCAAGCGGCGATGCATCTACTGCTGGATCGACTATCCTGACTTCCAGAAGGAATTGGAGATCGTGCGCGCCAAAGTCCCGGACGCTTCTGAAGAATTGGCCTATCGGGTGACATCTTTTATTCAGGAATTGCGTACGGCCGATCTCTACAAAGCGCCAGGCGTGGCAGAAACGATCGATTGGACGACTGCTCTCGTGGCGCTCAATCGGACTGTGTTGGATGAGGCCATCGTGCGCGAGACGCTCGGTGTGATCCTGAAATACCAGGACGATGTTAACAAGGTGCAAAATGAGCTCTTTCAGCAGGTCTTCAATCGTGCCAGAGCGCGCTGAGGGCGACGCTGCGCCCGCGTCCCAGGAAAACGCCTTTCTCCACAACCTGCTCCTCTTTGGGCGTCTGCTTCACGGATTGGGGCTGGAGGTCAATCCAGGACGTATGATCGACGTGCAAGAGGCGCTGCGTGAGATTCAGATTGGGCGCAAAGCCGATTTTTTCTATACGTTGCGCAGCTTCCTGGTCAAGCGCCGGGAAGACCTGCCGCTTTTCGATGAAGCCTTTGCCCTCTTCTGGCGCAAACCCGTGGATGATGTTTGGGAGATCGATCTGGCGCAACTCCTCGCCGACAGACAGCCGCCCCGTCCAGAATCGCTGCCGGTCATTCTGCCCCAACCCGACGCCGACAAAGCAGAGTCCTCTGCGTCGGACGATGAGCAGACGCAGGAAGTCATCGAGCTCACCCGCACGTACAGCGAGCGTGAACTTCTGCGCCAGCAGGACTTCGCCCATTTGACCCGAGAAGAATTCCTTGCTATCAAACAGATGATGGCAGAGTTGATCTGGCGCATGAGCGAGCGCACGACCCGCCGCTATACGCCCGGGCGTGACGGATTGATCGATATACGCCGCAGCCTTCGTCGTAACCTGCGCCACGGCGGCGAGCTTTTGATCTGGTCGTATCGCACACCCAAGATCAAACCGCGCCCCCTCATCATCCTTGCCGACATCAGCGGCTCCATGGAAGCCTATACGCGCTTGCTACTCCATTTCATGTATGGCGTGACCAATGGACTGCGCCGCCGGGTGGAGGTCTTCGTCTTTGGCACACGCCTGACGCGCATCACACGCCAGTTACGCCGCAAAAATGTTGACCAGGCGCTCGATGATGTGACTGCAGTTGTCAAAGATTGGTCCGGCGGTACGCGCATGGGCGACGCGCTGAAGACCTTCAACTACGTTTGGGGGCGGCGGGTGCTGCGCGGCGAGCCGGTCGTGCTGCTCATCAGCGACGGTTGGGATCGGGGCGATCCACTCCTCCTGGACAAGGAGATCGGGCGACTCCATCGTTTCTGTCATCGCCTGGTCTGGCTAAACCCGCTGTTGGGCAGCGAGAATTACGAGCCGTTGACGCGCGGGATGCAGGCGGCGCTGCCCCATCTCGACGATTTCTTGCCGGTGCACAACCTGGCAAGCCTGGAAGAGCTGGCTTTTCATCTCAGCCAATTGGACGAGAAACGCCGGCCGCTGCGCACAACCACCCAGGTGCGCGGCGCAGCCTTTGTTGGAGGAGGAAAAACATCATGGAAGAAGTGATCCCTGCCATTCGGCGCTGGCAAGGCGAGGGTGCAGCCGTGGCCCTGGCGACGGTCGTCCAAACGTGGGGGTCGTCCCCGCGCAAAGTCGGCGCCAAAATGGCGATCACCGCAGATGGCAAGCTGTCTGGCTCGGTCAGCGGCGGCTGTGTAGAAGGCGCGGTGGCAGAAGAGGCCTTCGCGGCGCTCGCCAGCGGGCGTCCCAAACTGCTCAGCTTTGGCGTGGCCGATGAGACGGCCTGGGAGGTGGGCCTGGCCTGCGGTGGCAGCATCCAGGTCTTTGTGGAGGCGCTGGATCGTGACCTCTTCGGCGCCATCCAACGCCTGGTGGAGGTCGAACGGGCCGGCGCAGTCGCCACGGTAATCGCCGGCCCAGAAACGCTCCTGGGGCGCAAGCTGCTGGTGGATGGGCAGGGTGTGCGCACTGGCTGCATCGATCCGGCGCTCGATGACTCCATCGCTGCCATGCTCGCGACGGCCATCACCCGCGGCGTCTGTCAGCGCGTTGCATTGACTGACCCTACGGTCGAGCTTTTCATGGATGTCTTGCTGCCGCCGCCCGCCCTGGTCATGGTGGGAGGCGTACACATTGCCGTCGCGTTGGCCTCGATTGCCAAGACGTTGGGCTATCGCACCATCGTCATTGACCCGCGAGCGGCCTTTGGCAGCGCCGAGCGTTTTCCCCACGCGGATCGCCTGCTCGCCATGTGGCCGCAGGACGCCTTTCCCCACATTGCGCTCAACGAAAACACGGCTGTGGCTTTGCTCACCCATGACCCCAAGATCGACGACCCGGCCTTGGAATCTGTGCTCGACAGTCCAGTCTTTTACATCGGCGCGCTGGGCAGCCGCAAAACCCACGCCAGCCGACTTGCGCGGCTGCATGCAGCCGGCTTGAATGAAGAGAAACTGGCAAAGATTCGCGGACCAATCGGCCTGGAGATTCAGGCGCAGACGCCTGAAGAGATTGCGCTGGCGATCATGGCGGAGATTGTGAAAGTGCGGCGGGAATAGCCCGCACCTGCCGCGGGTGTGCGGACGCTTGGGTCATTACCGCCCTGCTGCACACTGTCCAGGGACGCCCCGCCCCAACCATGCGGTTGTTGGAAGCGTTCATTGAACGAATTGGGCGGTGAATCCACCCTGTCCCTGCCGCATGGGATGGACAACGCCCATGTCCGGCCCAAGACCGGCGCCTTTGTGAAGCGTACTCAATGTTTGAGCACCCCTAGCGCACCCGGCTGCCCATCACCCTTGTCTTGCCGGCCACCAGATCCAGCGCCCGATCCCAGGCGTCGCCCTCGGCGCCCATGCCTTCATGGGTGAAGCGGTAATCCAACTTGCGGATGAATTCATCCAGCTCGGCGATGAGGCGCTGCCAGATGACCAGCTGCTCAGCCTTGATGCGCTCCGCCTGGGCGCCTCTGGCGCGACTCAACGCCATGCGCAGATGCGGCGCGCACAACCCGGCCGAAGCGCGCAACGCGGCCAGCATCTCGGCGTCGTCCAATGACGTCAACAGCACGTCCACATAGTCGCGCTCACGCTCCTCGGCCGCCACACACGCCGGGCAGAGCTGCTCGGGCGTCAGCGTCCCGCCTCGGTTCGCCTTGGGCGGGCGAAAGAGATCTTCCAGCCAGCCGCTCGTCCCGCTTTGCTCGTTGTTGGCAAGTCGGGTGGAGAGGGTCTTGAGCAGGTCGCGCTGGATGATAGCCGCGCCGGACGCGCTGCGCGCTTCGCGCACCAATTCGTTGTGACTGGCGCACAGACCGAGGGAGTCGCGCAGCCGCTGGCGGGCTGGCGGGCTGTTGACGCTCTCGTAGAGCAGGCTGCTGATGTAGCGGGTGAGAGAACGGGAAACCAGTGTGCAAAGCGCACAGCCGCTCTCTCCCAACGCATCGCGCACCTCAAAATAGGGCGTATGGCGGCTGGTGGGGGCCATGTCACTGGTTGTTCATGAGCGTGGCGATCATGCCGCCCAGGGCTACGCCGAAACAACCCGCCAGAATGACAGCCAAGATCAACGGCGAAAGTACTGTGATAATCGCCCTCCCTGAGCTGAGGCGCTGTTCGACCTTCGTGGCGAAATAGCACAGCACGATCTCGTAGATGACCAGGAAGAGGCTCAGGCATCCACCCAGAATTGGAACAAAACTGAGCAGCGCGCTGACGATAGTCACAGGCGCAACAAAGGCTGCATTCAAGTATGCATAGCGACCGAATTCACCCTGTCCACCCAGTACGCGCCCTACCAAATAGAGGATGCCAACGAAAATCAGGAAGCCAACGATGCTGAAAAAGATACTAAACAATGCGCCGGTGAAGCCCACCGCCGGCGTGAAGAGAGCGGAATAGATCATCTGCAACTGCTGTTGTACTTCCGGCGGCAGATTTGCCTGACCAAAGAGTGCGTCCATACCGCCCATGGCGGCCAACTGGGCCTGGAAAAGCCAGCCGCGTATGATCGCAAATAGGGCGCTGATGACCCCTACGATGAGGATCATCAATACGGCGGTTCCCAACGTTGCTTGCGGTTTGACCCGCTCATCCTCAAACACCTGCTCACCTGGCTTGGTGAGAACATCCAACCACGTGCGGAAAATTGCTCCCAAATTCATTGTCAACTCCTTTGGTATGAACACGCTGTGAAAAATGCTTGATGACTGCTTCACTTTATCGCAGGTTGACCGGAAACTCAAGTCTGTTCCCACCAAGTCGCATCGCGCTTGTATACATGGGCTGAAGTAAACCAATGGTTGTCATTCTGAGCGCCAGCGAAGAATCCTGCTCGACCACGATGGATGCTTCACTGCGTAGATGCTTCACTGCGTTCAGCATGACAATACCACCGGCTTATTTAGGCCCACGTGTACTAGGGCGCAGGGTCGCACTTGTGATACACTTGGAAAAAACCATCATTCGTATGGGAGACTGAAAAAAATGAAATGGAAATCATTGGAAGAGTCGGTCGATATCATCAAGTCTGGCGACCGGGTGTTCGTGCATGGCGGCGCGGCCACACCCAAACAGCTTGTCAAGGCCATGACCCAGCGCGCCCCTGAGCTGCGCGGCGTCGAGGTGGTGCACCTTCACACCGAGGGCGAGGCGCCCTACGCCCAGCCTGAATACGCTGATAGCTTCACCACCAACGCCCTCTTTGTGGGCGCCAATGTGCGCCAGGCGGTGGCGGAAGGCGCGGCAGATTACGTGCCGGTCTTTCTCAGCGAGGTGCCCGGTCTCTTTCGTAAGGGCATCATGCCCATCGATGTCGCGCTGATCCACGTGTCGCCGCCCGACAAGCACGGCTACTGCTCGTTGGGCGTTTCGGTGGACGTGGCGCGCGCGGCCATCCAGGTGGCAGAACACGTGGTCGCGCAGGTCAATCCCGCCATGCCGCGCACCCACGGCGATGGGCTGATCCACGTCAGCGAGATCGATTATGCAGTGGAAGTGCACGAGCCGATCCACGAAGTGCCGCCGGCCGAAATCAGCGAGGTGGAAGAACGCATCGCCAGACACTGCGCAGAGTTGATCGAAGATGGCGCCTGCCTGCAAATGGGCATCGGCGGCATTCCCAATGCGGTGCTTCAGGCGCTGGTCAACCACAAGAACCTGGGCATCCACACCGAGATGTTCTCCGACGGCGTCATCGACCTGGTGGAGCGGGGCGTCATCACCGGCACCAACAAGCGCGTCCACCCCGGCAAGCTGGTCAGCGCGTTCATCATGGGGTCGCGACGCCTCTACGACTTCGTAGATGACAATCCCCTGGTGGCGGTGCTCGATGTAGCCTACGTCAACGACACGGCAGTCATCCGCCGCAACCTCAAAGTGACCGCCATCAACAGCGCCATCGAGATCGATTTGACCGGCCAGGTGGGCGCGGACTCCATGGGCACGCGCCAATACTCTGGCGTGGGTGGGCAGATGGATTTCATCCGCGGCGCGTCGCTCTCGGAGGGCGGCAAGCCCATCATCGCCCTGCCCTCTGTCACCAAGAGCGGCATCTCGCGTATCGCGCCCTTCTTGCGCCTGGGCACCGGCGTGGTGACGACGCGCGCCCACGTTCACTATGTCGTGACGGAGTGGGGCGTTGCCTATCTCTACGCCAAGAATCTGCGCCAGCGGGCGCGGGCGCTCATCGAGATCGCTCATCCCGACCAGCGCGCCATGTTGGAAGAAAAGGCCTTCGAACGCTTCAAGCGCCTGCCCGACTATTGATGCCCAAGATCGCTATTCTTCCCCTGGACGCGCATCATGCGCAGGACGCGGCCCGGTTGCACATGGCAGGCCAACCGGGCACGTTTCTTACCAGCCTGGGCAGCGAGGCGTTGACCGCGCTCTATACGGCGCTGCCAAAGTCGCCGGCGGGCTTTGGTTTTGTCGCAATGGACCACGATGGGCGCGTCGTCGGTTTCGTGAGCGCAGCCACAAGCACCGGCGCACTTTTTCTCTATATGCTGACCCGGCGCGCAGGTCACTTTCTGCCCATTTTGATCGGGCGCTTTGTCAAGCATCCCTGGTTGCTGGCGGACAGTCTTCAGGCAGCATTCTACCCCTTGTTGACTTACGAGGTTGTCGACGATCACGAGTTTAGCGCCGAGCTGCTCTCCATTATGGTCGAAGACCAGGTGCGCGGCCGGGGGCTGGGCGCAGTGCTGCTCGCCGCGCTCGTGGCCGAGTGCAGGCGTCGCGGCGCGATGGCGCTCGACGTGACGGTCGACGCAGCCAATCTGGACGCGCAGCGTTTCTACGAACGCTATGACTTTTATCGCCGCCGCGTCTTCCAGCTTTTTGGCCGGACGATGTATCTCTATCACCGCCCACTTCAAGCATGATGGACTCCAACCTGCCAGCCAACACTGAACCGCTACGATCCTTTCAACTGACGACCAGACGCATCGTTCTTATCGTTGTCATGGGCGCGCTGAGCGTGGCGCTGCTGCTGGCGCTGGGGGGTGGGCGGGAAGCAGTCGGGGCGATCTTTGGGGCAAACGGCTGGCTGCTGCTGGCTGCCACCCTCATCCACTACAGCGGTTTTGCCCTGCGCGGCCACCGTTGGGAACTGCTATTGCGGGTGATGGGACACACCTATCGTTATCGCACCTTGACAGTGATTCTCCTGGCGGGATGGTTCGCCAGCGCACTGCTGCCCGGCCGGGCCGGCGATCTCTTGCGCGTGGCTGCGCTCCGGTCCGAACTGGATGGGCAGCCGCCCACACCCGTCGCCGACAGCCTGGGATCCATTGTGCTGGAGCGTGCGCTCGATCTCTTCGCCATTCTGAGCCTGGGCGCGTTCTTTGGCTTTGTCGCCCTGCGCACGCATCTTCCTGCTTGGGTGCTCACCGGTTATGCCGCGGCGCTGACGCTGCTGATTCTCTTCGCTTTGGTGGTGCTTCTCGCTCCGCGACTTTTGGGCGGCTTTCGTCGCCTGTCATCCAACCGCTGGTGGCTGGCTGCCTGCGATTTCGCCGAACGCTTCGTGACCAGCCTGCGCACGTTGGCTCGTCAGCCAAAAGTCGCCGGCCTGGCAACCATCGAGAGTCTTTACATTTGGCTGTGCGACGCCTTGCTCTTGTGGCTGGTGGTATGGAGTTTGGGCAACCTACTCCCTTTTGCCAATGCGGCGTTCGTGGCCCTGACCGTAGACGTCTTTGCCGCCGTCCCGCTCACGCCTGGCGGCGTGGGACAAATCGAGGCGGCCAACACGGCGCTACTATCCTTCATGGCTCTGACGCCATCCAGCGCGGTCGCAGCCGTGTTATTGGTGCGCTTCATCTCCTACTGGAGTTTTCTGTTCTTTAGTGGACTCGTGACCTTCGCCAGCGGCTTTGCTGCGTTGTTACGTTCGTCAGAAAAGAAAGGAGCAGAACGGGGACATTCAGCCCTTGATTCGAGATAAAGGGGGTAAACGCGCCCTACAAACCCAGTTTGATGACACCGGAGTTCACTATCACCCGGTTTTGTGCTAGACTTTGCGCCAGAAAGGGACGAAGATGGACATAACAACGATTGATATTGATGATGCCCGGATCCAGTGGGCAAAATTGCTGTCTCTAGTACGGCAAGGGAATCAGGTTGTCATAACACAGAACCAAGAGCCGGTAGTGCAATTGACGCCCATTCCCCAACACCCACAAAAACGTATTGCCGGTTTGCACCGTGGCGCGATTCGAATGCGCGATGATTTCAACGAACCGCTGCCTGATGCATTTTGGCTCGGCCAATCATGAGAATACTGCTAGACACACAGGTATTCATCTGGTGGGACAGTGAACCAGAGCAGCTTTCACCACACCTTTTGACGCTATGCACAGATCCATCGAATACCCTCATATTGAGCGTCGCAAGCGTTTGGGAAATACAGATAAAGACGCAACTCGGCAAACTTGAACTCAATCGCTCACTTGCCACGATCGTCAAGGAGCACCGGGCAAAGAATTTGCTTGAATTATTGCCCATTGAATTGACCCATGTCTTGGCGCTGGAACAGCTCCCGTTCCATCACAAAGATCCGTTCGATCGAATCATCGTGGCTCAGGCGATCTCAGAACAACTCACCGTTCTGAGTGTAGATGACATGTTGCGACGCTATTCTGTGACAATTGTGGACCGGTGAAGCTGCTTGAAGGCATTGGAACAAGGCGCGCGGCGAGACCGCCGTCAGGTCATCCCACGCGTCCTCATCTTTCTCAAAAGTTGTCATCCAGAGACAGGCGAGACCGAGGTTTTGCTGTTGAAAGGCGCGCCGACCAAACGGCTATGGGCCAACCGCTATAATGGCCTGGGCGGCCATGTGGAGGTGGACGAGGATGTATTGGCCGCAGCCCAGCGCGAGCTGGCAGAGGAGGCAGGCATCGTCGATGCGTCGCTCACTTTGACCGGCGTCATCCACATCGACGCAGGTCACGACGCCGCCGGCCCACTTCCGGGCATCATCGTCTTTGTTTTCTGCGGCGAAAGCCGCCAACGCACCGTGATCTCCACCGCCGAAGGAACACCCGAATGGATTCCCCTCAATCGCCTCGCTGACTATTCCCTGGTGGATGACCTCCATCAGGTGATTCCCCTCACCCTGGCTGGCGGCGGGCTGTTTTACGGCCACTATCGCCCCAATCCCCAAGGCGAGATGGTCTACGAATTCAGGAGATCGTAGACCTGCCCCATCCGCCCCCGCCGGGCGTTTCGATGCGCAAGCGGTCGCCCGCAACGAGACGCCGGGTGAATTTCGACGCCAACTCCTCGCTTGAGCCATCTGCACGCATGAGCAGGTTTCGTCCGAGCGCGCCCGCCTGTCCGCCCGCCGCTCCCCAAGGCGCGACGGCGCGACGTTCGCTGAGCATGGTTACTGTGACCGGCGCCAGGAACCGATATTCCCGCACGATGCCGTCGCCGCCCCGGTGCAAGCCTGCGCCGCCGCTTCCCGTACGCAGGCTGTAGCGTTCCAACCGAAAAGGAAAGGCCATCTCCAGCGCCTCGATGGGGGTGTTGAGCGTGTTGGTCATGTGCACCTGCACGCCGTCCAGTCCATGCCCCTGGGCGGATGCGCCCATGCCGCCGCCAATGGTTTCATAGTAGGCGAAAGGCAGACCATCGCTGCGCTGGCCGCCCACGGTCAAGTTGTTCATGGTTCCCTGGCTGGCCGCCGCCGCCCGGTCAGGCAGAGCTTGCGCCAGCGCGCCCAGCGCCACATCGGTGATGCGTTGCGAGGTCTCCACGTTGCCGCCGGCCACGGCCGCCGGCGAGAGAGCATTGACCAGGCAACCCGCCGGCGCCAACACATGCACCGGTGCAAAGCCGCCGGCGTTCATGGGGACATCTGCATGGTGCGGGTCGTCCGCTTCCATAAAGCAACGCACAACATAGTAGCACGCAGATTGGGTGATGGCGATGACAGCGTTGAGGGAGCCGTGGATCATGGGTGCTGTGCCCGCGAAATCGAAGATGATCTCGTCGCCAGCGATGGTCGTCGCGACTCGAATCGGCGCCAGGGTCAGGCTGTCGCCGTCGATGACCTCGATGACATCCTCGAAGGTGTAGACGCCGTCGGGCCAGGCAGCGATGGCGGCGCGGGTCAGGCGCTCGCTGTATTCTTGCAGATGACGGGCGTAAGCCAGCACTTCTTCCTGGCCGTGGGCCGCAACAAGTTCGTGCAGGCGACGTTCACCCACGGCGTGGGCTGCGCGTTGGGCTGCGATGTCGCCGCGGCGCTCGTCGGGCGTGCGTACGTTGCGCAGGATCAAGCGCAACAGGTCTTCGTTGACCTGGCCGGCGCACGCCAGCTTTACCGGCGGAATAATGACGCCCTCCTGGTAAATCTCCGTGGAGAGGGGCAGGGAGCCTGGACTCATGCCGCCCACGTCAGCGTGATGGGCGCGACTGGCGACAAAAAAGGTGGGCGGCTGACCCGGATGGGAATCTGTGAACACCGGCGAGACCATAGTGATGTCGGGCAGGTGGTTGCCGCCTGCAAAGGGGTCGTTGACGATAACCACATCTCCCGGCTGCCACTCCGTCACGATACCCAGAATGGTCTGCACACTGGCTGGCATGGCGCCCAAATGCGCCGGAATGTGGGCGGCCTGAGCGACCATGCGCCCCGCGCCATCGAAGAGTGCGCATGAGAAGTCAAGGCGCTCCTTGATGTTGGGCGAATAGGAGGTGCGGCGCAGGGTGACGCCCATTTCTTCGGCGACGCCGGCAAGACGGTGGCGATAGAGTTCGAGCGTGATCGGGTCCATGTGAATAGCAGTCATGTTGGCGGAGTCGCCAGCACATCAGTCACCTGGTTGATGATGATCTTGAGATTGACGCCGCCGCTGTGCTGACGCTATTTCCGTCAACATGGTGAAGTCGGTGCGGTGCGTTGGGTGATATCTCCTAACCGGTTTATGACTACGCGGCCAAGTCAAGGCGTTCATCGATCCATTCACGTACAAGCGCGCTCACCGACTTATTATGACTACGCGGCCAAGTCAAGGCGTTCATCGATCCATTCACGTACAAGCGCGCTCACCGACTTACGTGCAGCAAGGGCCTCAGCGAAAAGGACATTGCGTTGATACGTGTTCAACTGCACAGTCAGCGCCATTGAGGATTCCAGGTCGCCGTTCGGATCATACTGCTCAAAATAGGCAGGTGGAAAGAGATAATCTTCGCCCGTGTCATCAAAGACGCGTATCATTTCTCCGTCATTTGGCTCGAGGAACGCCACTTTATAGACTTTGCCGATGGTCAACGTGGTGGTCTCATTGACATCAAAGTCTTGGTCAGGCCATTGAATATAGGCTCCATTATCTACACAGCGAACATATTTCATGCGATTCTCCTCAACTTTCGCTTATCCTTCTCCTTCTTGCGCCCTTTTCCTTCAGCTTCGTACCAATGGATTTCCGCAAGCCACACCTCGCCGTTTTTATACTCGATTTTATACTCGATCACTGCTATGCCCTTGAGTTTGCGCCAATTAGCTGCACCATACTCACGATTCAAGTAATAGCGAATATCCACCCCGCGACCTTTGGCGATAACTTCGACATCTTCAACATTACCGATCGCTTCAAATCGCATAGAATCATTGCCTCCATAGAGGCATCAAATAGACGATTTGCAATCAAACATGGTGTAACTCGCCGTCATGAAAGGGCTTGACCGATTTTGTAGCAATGAACGTAGGCATATAGTCGTCGATGGCGTGGCCGGGCCAGCGATCCTCATAGAAGCCTGTGAGCACGAAGCCGGCCTCCAACTGACCGCCAATCTGTTCTTCCAGGCTATGGCTGAACTCCAATGGCTGTTCATCATCCAGGAGGCGCTGGCGGTCGGCGGCGCTCAGGCTGGCGATGTCGGAGTAGGGGAGAGGATACTTCACTATTAGCTCGCCCTCATCGGCCAACCACTGGTCGAAGATGTACTGGGCAGGATTGCAGAAACCGGCCAGGAGCGCGCCGCCGTTGCGCAGCACACGGAAGCATTCGCACCACACTGGACGTACATCGGGCGCAAAGAGGTTCGACACGGGATGGACGATGAGGTCGAAGGAGAAATCGGCGAAGCAGGAGAGATCGGCCATGTCGCCTTGCACTGTGACGATCTCCAACCCTTCTCGCTTCGCCACAAGGCGATCCTGCGCGAGCTGGCTTGGTGAATTGTCCAGTACAGTCACTCGTGCACCGGCCGCGGCCAAGATGGGCGCCTGTTGACCGCCGCCCGAAGCAAGACAGAGCACGGCGCAATTGTGTAGCGGCGGAAACCACGCGCGGGGGATGGGCTTCGTCGGCGTCAGTATGATGCGCCAGTCGCCGGCCCGCGCCGCGGCGACCTCTGCCGGCGAAACCGGAACCGTCCATTGGCTGCCATGCTTCACCGCAGCATTCCAAGCTCGCCGGTTGTATTCAAGCACATCGATCTCCACCAATCACCCCTTTGCTGCACTCGCACCTATGCTCGACCTCGACCGGCCCCAGCCACATCATCCCGCGCTGACCCATCCAAATGGCACTCCTGCCCCGATCAACCGCTCCGCCATTGCCATCGCCTGATCTGTCACCAGGATCAGGCGCAGGGGAACGGTTTCATCCGCTATTTCCTCGTTGAGAAGCTCGCCTAGAACATGCCAGGCCTGCTCGCTCGACGCACTGAAAAGTTCTTCAGCATGACGCATCACCAGCAGATAGGCCGACGCAGGCAGCCACCCCATGTCAGTCAGGCAATCGGTGAGCGCCGCCCAGTTGTGGCCGAAGTGATCGGGAAATTCCAGGGCGCGCGCCATCTCTGCGAAAAAGCCGGCCGAGGTCGGGCAACGCTCGCCGTGCAGCAGACGGATGACCGCGTCGGGGCGCCTGGCGTCCGTCGCAGCCTGGAGGCGTTCCATCCACTCATCTAGCAACTCCTCTTCCAGAGAGAGCAAGTGGATGTAAGGACGGCCTGCCTCACTGGCGAGAAATTGGTCGAATGCGGTGGTCATATGGGGTCTTGGAAGCGATTGAAGGATGCGTAATGGTCGTCGGTGTGATAGCGACTGCCATCGCTGCCCACAACGAAGCGTTCTGCCCCGCGGTTGGCGCCGGTGAAGACTTTCAGGTCATACTCTTTGTAGCTGATGTTGCGCCCGCCGCGATGCGTGGGCAGGGCCATACAGCGGATCTCATTCACATCGCCATTAGGCTGTACATCGTCGATGGTGCCCAGGTTCTTGAAGGGGCGATTGCCCACGTAGTCCCCATTGGCGATCAGCGTGTTGCGATTGCCACGGGTCAATTGGCGGGCGTCGGTGATGATCTGATCGATGGTCTTGCCGCCGTCGGTCGCGGGAGGAGCGCAGGTGGCGCCTGCGCGCCAGAAACGCTGATTGCCGTTGGCGACCAGGTAATCCTTGAGGGTGGAAGCCTTGTGCTCCTGGGTCAGCTCATCGAGCCAGGCGTAGTCCTTGTTCTTGTCTACGGCCAGATATTTGAGGGCAGGGCCTTCGCCCTGGCAGCGTTGCAAAAGCGGGTAGAGCTGGCTCATCAGCGTGGCGGTGAAGTGGGTGCGCAGGCGGCCAAAGGCCGTCCCATCATTGGCCCAGCGCAGCATGTCCATCGCTTGAGCGGGTGTGGGTATTTCTGGCCCGGTCGTAGTTGGCGGCGTCATCCACCCCAGGAGCGAGCCAGCATCCACATTGGGAATCTTGAGCAGCTTGGTGAGTTCCTGCGCGTCGGCCCCTTCGGCGGTCTTGGAGGGCAACGTATCCAACAGCTTACCGAGCATGTATTTGTCGTTGCCCTGAGGTGAGTAGGCTTTGATGGGATCAAGGTCGAGGAGCTTGTCCACGGACTGTTTCTTGGCCACTTCTGTCTTGCCCTTGACCTTTTTGGCCAGATCGTCCGCAGTGACAAAGAACTCGGTCACAGTGGTCAGCTCGGCAAGGCAGGTCGCCTTGACGCGAGCTTCTTTGGCGGCCTCTGTCTTGAAGGCAGCCCAGGCGGCGACAGCCTTCTGGCGGAACTCTGTGCGGAAATTGGCGAAGGCGGAGCCGTCGTCCAGGCTGGTCATGCCGCCAGGAGCCTTCTCGATCATGCGCAGGAATTCCAGGTCATCGGTGACGCGCGCATCTAGGGCAAGCACGGCGTCGTGAGCGTCTTTGGCATTCTGTTTGGTGGCTGTTTCAGCATCGAAAGCGGCCTTTTTCTTACGCTGCATGGCTTGGGCCAGAGCCTTGATCTGCGTCGTGTCGAATTTGGCGTCGTTGTAGGCTTTCTCGCGCTGGGCCTTGAGAACCTGATTGTTGAGAAGATCGGTGATGGCCTGGAGCGTATTTTGCTGCTCCTGAATGATGCGCTCCACCTCGGTCTTGAGCGCATTGTAGGCCGTTTCGGCCGGCCCAACCAGGCTGTTCATCTGATCCGGACTGGCGCCGCGTGCCTTGTCGATGCGGTCGCGCAGCGCGTTTTCCAGAGGCGTGACTGTCGGCTCGTCGATGATGCGCGCTTTGGCGATCTGCTCTTTGAGGCCGTTCCAGTCGCGCTCGACCTTGGCGACAGGCGCAAAGGAGGTTACTGCGACGGCTCGATTCTGCGCAGCCTCATCGCGCGCCTCCATCTGTTCGTTGAGGGTGCTGCGGTGTTCCCCATAGGTGAAACCGCCGCCGATCAAGCCGCGTCGGCGTAGAGCCAACACTTGCTGGAAGCGCTGCATCTCTTTCTGTGAATAACCGCCTTCATCCTCGCTTTCCTCCACCTGGGGCTGAGGAGGCGTGATCTGAGGCGTATTCAGCCGCCGTTCCAATGCCTCCAGTCGGCGCTTGCGTAGCGTCTCTGCGTCGAGGGGCAAGGGTGCGTCATTGCCGCCGTCCCCCAGCCGATGCCCCTGGCCGCTGAAGGGCTGAAACCCCTCGTCGTCATCATCACCCTGGCGTTGGATCAGGGGGGACGGCTGAGCGGGCTGGCCCGCATTATGATGGCGCAGCAAGCGGCCCACCGCCTGATTGCCCAGGGCGCGCTGCAATCGCATGCCATCCGCAACAGTCAGCGAGCGGGGATCATCCAGGGTGCGCTGGATGATCGTCTCCGTCAAGACCAACCCAGTGGCGGCATTCGGCGTAGCGGCTGCTTTTGCTGATTGAAGCGGCGGATGGCGCTGCGCTTTCTTTTCCGAGACGCCCTTCTCTGGCATATGACCTTTCCGATTCCATGAAGACGTTTCGCCGTTTGTGCGCGCAAAGAAAATTCAGCCAGAATGGGGGCAGAGAGGACGGTGATGATTCTAGCCTTTGCCATGCTTCTTGTCAAACAGGCCCGGTTCACGGGTTCACGGATGCCGCCTCCAGGTCAGCCCGTTCCGTTTCGCCCGCGTTCCTAACACGCCCTGCACGGCTTCAGAACGAGTCTGTGGTATGCTATCTATTGCTACGGGACTTACGGCCTTTCCTGGGAGCGCGGGCGTCTCGCTCGCCAGAGAGGACAATCCATAACTTGCGTAAGTCACAAGTCTATTTGTACGGTTCCGGTCCTGTGTCAAACGCCTGGTAAACGCAGCGAGAGAGCCAATGGACGATCAATCGATTCTCACTTATCGTCGTCACCCTCTGGATGTGATCTTTTCCCCGCGCACGGTGGCGGTCATCGGCGCAACTGAAAAAGAAGAGAGCGTTGGCCGCACCCTTCTGTGGAATCTCATCAGCAACCCCTTTGGCGGAACAGTCTATCCTGTCAATCCCAAACGCTCGAACGTCATGGGCATCCACGCCTACCCTGCCATCGGCAGTGTGCCCGAACAGGTGGATCTGGCGATCATCGTCACACCGGCGCCCACGGTGCCCAGCGTCATCGAAGAGTGTGTGCAGGCCGGCGTCAAAGGGGCAATCATCATCTCGGCAGGTTTCAAGGAAACAGGAGAGGCGGGGCGTACGCTGGAAGATGAAATCCTCGCAAAAGCGCGTCGCGCGCAGATGCGCATCATCGGTCCCAATTGTCTGGGCGTCATGAGTCCTCTCACCGGCATCAACGCCACTTTCGCCCGTGGCTTTGCCTTGCCTGGGGCCGTGGGCTTTATCAGTCAGAGCGGCGCGCTGTGCAGTTCCGTGCTCGATTGGTCGCTGCAAGAGCGGGTGGGCTTCAGCGCCTTTATCTCCATCGGCGGGATGCTTGATGTGGATTGGGCCGATCTGCTCTACTATCTGGGCGACGACCAGCGCACCAAGGCCATCGTCATGTACATGGAGACCATCGGCGATGCGCGGCGCTTTCTTTCGGCAGCGCGTGAAGTGGCGCTGAGCAAACCCATCATCGTCATCAAAGTCGGGCGCACGGCAGCCGCCGCGCGTGCAGCGGCGTCTCACACCGGTTCATTGGCCGGCAGCGACGCCGTGCTGGATGCGGCCTTTCGTCGCGTCGGCATCCTGCGGGTGGACAGCATCGCCGAGATCTTCTACATGGCGGAAGTGCTGAGCAAGCAGCCGCGCGCCAACGGCCCGAACCTGACCATCGTCACCAACGCCGGCGGGCCAGGCGTCATCGCCACCGACGCGCTGATCATGGGCGGCGGTCAGCTCACCCAGCTTTCGAGCGAAGCGCAAAAGGAGTTGAGCGCCTTCTTGCCGCCAGCCTGGAGTCACAACAATCCCATCGACGTGCTGGGCGACGCCAGCCCCGAACGTTATGCCAAGACCCTGGAGGTTACGGCGAACGATAGGAACAGCGATGGGTTGCTCGTCATTCTCACGCCCCAAGATATGACCGATCCGACGCAGATCGCCGAGCAATTGCGCGTGGCGGCAACAAAAGCGGGGCGCAAGCCGGTGCTGGCGAGTTGGATGGGCGGCGCAGCCGTGGCTGCAGGCATCGCTATCCTCAACCGCGCCAGCATCCCCACCTTTCCCTACCCAGACACCGCAGCGCGCGTCTTCAACTACATGTGGCAATACTCCGAGAATCTGCGCTCGCTGTATGAAACGCCCACCCTACCTGTCGCCAGCGCCGACGAGGCCATGCACCGCTCCCTGGCGCGCCAGCTCATCGAACAGGTGCGCAATAAAGGCCGCACCATCCTGACCGAGCTGGAATCCAAGCAGATTTTCGCCGCATACGGCATCCCCATCGTGGAGACGCGCCTGGCTCTGACCGTGGAAGACGCCGTGCGCGAGGCGGAGGCCATAGGCTACCCGGTTGTACTCAAGCTCAATTCCGAGACCATCACTCACAAGTCGGATGTCCAGGGCGTGCAACTCAACCTGGGCGATGCAGCGGCAGTGCGCGCCGCCTATGAGACGATTCGCAGCAATGTCAGTCGGCTGCACAGTCCGGCGGATTTCCAGGGCGTCACGGTCCAGCCCATGGTCAGGCTGGAAGGCTATGAGCTGATCATCGGCTCCAGCCCTGACCCTCAGTTTGGCCCGGTGTTGCTCTTTGGCACGGGCGGCGCGCTGGTGGAGGTCTATCGCGACAGCGCGCTGGGGTTGCCGCCGCTCAACACCACCCTGGCGCGGCGCATGATGGAGCAGACCAAGGTCTATGAGGCGCTCAAGGGCGTGCGGGGACGGGCGCCAGTGGATTTGGACGCGCTGGAGCGCCTGTTGGTGCGCTTCAGCCAGTTGGTGGTGGAGCAACGTTGGATCAAGGAGATCGACATCAACCCACTGCTGGCCGCGCCCCGTGGTTTGACGGCGCTGGATGCGCGTATCGTCCTCCACGACCCAGAGGCGCACGAACGCGACCTGCCGCGGCTGGCGATTCGTCCCTACCCCACCCGCTACAGCGCGCCTTTTACCACGAACAATGGTGTGGATGTGTTGATTCGCCCCATCCGCCCCGAAGACGAGCCATCCATGGCCGCTTTCAATCGCACTCTCTCACCCCACAGCATCTATCTGCGCTACTTCCACCCCATCTCGCCGGCCCAGTTGGTGGCCCATGAGCAGTTGGCCGGCCTCTGTTTCATCGACTATGACCGGGAGATGTCGCTGGTGGCCGAACGCCGGGATGAGCGGGGACGCAGCGAGATCGTCGGCCTGGGGCAGCTCACCAAACTCCTGGGCGACAATGACGCCGAGTTCTCGGTGCTGGTGAACGATCAGTTCCAGCGCACGGGGTTGGGCACCGAGCTGCTGCGCCGCCTGCTCTCCTTTGGCTGCGACGAAGGCATCGAGCGAGTCGTGGCCGAGATTCTGCCTGAGAACGAGGGGATGCGCCGCATCTGCGCCAAACTAGGCTTCAGGCAACGGCTCATCCCCGGCACACGCACCATCTACGCCGAAATTGCGCTCACCAGCGAGATGGGCGGGTTGTGCGCCGGCGAGGATGACGAGTAGGGATGGCGCGCACGCTCCTGCTCATCGGCGTAGGCAATCCGCTGCGGGGCGACGATGGCGCAGGTCCGCTCCTGGCTGAACGGCTGGCGTCGTTGTTACCTCAGGCCGGATTCACGGTGCGCACTTTGCTCGTCCATCAGCTCGTCCCCGAGCTGGCATTGGAGATCGCCCAAGACGGTGTGGACGCGCTCATCTTTATCGACGCCAGCGCAATGCAAGATGATAACGCTCCCATGTTGACGCGCGTGCTGGAAGGAACTGCGCCTGCAAATGCAACCCATACCCTCACCCCAGACACAGTGTTGACCTACGCCGCGCGCCTGTATGACCGCCGCCCGCCGGCCTGGTTGCTTACAATCCCCGGCTGCGACTTCGGCTTTGGCGACAAACTTAGCCCGGCTGTCGCCCGCCTGATGGAGTCGCCTGCGCCCATCGTCGAGCGGCTCGTGTGTGCGCTTGCCGGGTGTCATCCCGACGTGACCGGATTGCCAGATGCGCAGGGGCCGGCCCACTGATGGAGTGTCGCATCGGTTGCGGCGCGTGCTGCATCGCGCTCTCTATTTCATCGCCTATCCCTGGTATGCCCAACGGCAAACCGGCAGGCGTGCGTTGCGCCCAGTTGAGCGACGACAACCGCTGCCTGATCTTCGGCCAGCCTGAGCGCCCCGAAGTGTGCAATCGCCTGCGCCCCATGCTGGAGATGTGCGGCGAAACGCGTGGGCACGCGCTGATCTACCTGACGTGGCTGGAGGAGATGACGCAACCGAACGGGGCAGGCCAAGACCTGGCGGCGGCCTGATCGGGACACACCGGCGGATTTGAGCAACTTGCGGCGGCTGCAAAATGGGTTAGAATTGGAATTGCGCAAGCGGTTCATCGCCAGAGGCATTCCGTTGCAGCTCGGCCCAGTGGATGAAGCTGATGAGCAGGCGGAGATTGACGCAATGCGGATCTGCATCCATTGATGAAAGTAGGGAGGAATCCGTGCAAATTAAGACACACGCCCATGAGGTTAAAATCAGAGGAAGAACGATGAAGATCAAACAACTGGGCCGCACCGGCCTCAAGGTGAGCGAGATTTGCCTGGGCACCATGACCTTTGGCAACCAGGCTGATGAGGCCGCATCCTTTGCCATCATGGATGCGGCGGACCAGGCCGGCGTCAACTTCATCGACACCGCGGACGTCTACCCCCTGGGCGGCGACCTGAGCAGCGTGGGGCGCACAGAGGAGATCGTGGGGCGTTGGATTGCGGCGCGCGGCGCACGGGGTCGCATCGTGCTGGCAACCAAGTGCCGCGGCGCAATGGGGCCGCACCCCAACGACGAGGGGCTGAGCCGCTTTCATATCATCAAGGCGTGTGAGGCCAGTCTGCGCCGTTTGCAGACGGACCACATCGACCTCTATCAGGTGCACGCACCCGACCCCGCCACGCCTATCGACGAGACGTTGCGTGCGCTGGATGACCTGGTGCATAGCGGCAAGGTGCGCTACATCGGCTGCTCCAACTTTCCCGCGTGGCAACTCGCCACAGCTCTGTGGTGCAGCGACCGGCTCAACCTGGCGCGCTTCGACTGTGTGCAGCCGCGCTACAATCTACTCTTTCGCATGATCGAGGATGAGTTGATCCCCTTGTGCCTGGCCCAGGGCGTGGGTGTCATCGTCTACAACCCCCTGGCCGGCGGCATGTTGACGCCCCGCTACGTGAACACTCAGCAGGTGCAGGAGGGCACGCGTTTTGCCCTGAAGAACGCCGGCCCTATGTATCAGAAGCGTTATTGGAATCAGGCGGTCTTCGACGAGGTGAGCGAGCTGCACACGAAACTGGAGGCGCGGGGCAAGAGCCTCACCCATGCAGCGTTGGCGTGGGCGTTGGCGCAGCCAGGCGTCACCTGCGCCATCCTCGGCGCAAGCAAGCCGGAGCAGCTCGTGGATAGCCTGGCCGGGATCGATCTGACGCTGGACGCCGACGAACGCGCCTGGTGCGACGACGTGTGGTATCGCCTGCCACGGGAGCGGGATCCGTTCATTGCGCGACGGTGAAGGCGCCGCCGCCCAAAACCAAAAAAGTATAACATAGACATCTTCTGTATGACTGCCGCAACCGATGAAGCTGAACCCATGGATGGCGCCGACCTCCCCCTCGACGAAGGCATGACCCTGGACTACATCACCGGCGACCCAGTGAAGGAGACGCCTAAGGAACTGGTGCGCCAGCGCATCGCCCGCGCCCTCCTCCACGAGTACGCCATCTCCGTCGACGACATGGAGCCGGACTTCCGCCTGAAGGTGGATGGCAAGAACAAAAAGGTCGACATCGCCATCTTCGCGCCGGGCGCAGCGCACACATCCGAGCATCTGCGCCGCATCGTGCTCTGCGACAAGGAGCCAACCAACGGCAAGAAGGGCGCCTATCGCCTGCGCGACCACGAGCAGGCCAAACGCGATGTGGAGCAGTTGCAGCTGGCCATGCTGGCCGCGCCCAACTGCAAGTACGGGCTGTGGACCAACGGGCTGGAGTTCTTCTTCTTCGAGCGCAAGGACACGCGCTTCGCAACCGAGTTCAATCCCCTCGGCGACTGGCCCCAGGGTGACGAGTCGGTGAGCCTGCGCGAGGTGGCTTCGTTTGCCCGCCTGCGCCGCGCCGACCCGGAGATGCTGCGCATCACCTTCCGCCGCTGCCACAACTTCATCCACGGCAACGAGGGCATGCCCAAGGACGCCGCGTTCTGGCAGTTTCTCTATTTGATCTTCGCCAAGATGCACGACGAGAAGCGCAGCCGCAGCGCGCTGCCCAACTTCTGGGCCGCGCCCGACGAGCAGTTCAACGAGGCCGGGCGCAAACGCATCCGCGAGCGCATCCTGCCGCTCTTCGAGGATGTCAAGACCCAGTACGCCTCGATCTTCCGCGGCAACGAGGAGATCACCCTCAGCGACCGCGCCCTGGCTTTCATGGTCAACGAGCTGGCCAAGTATGACCTGGGGCGCACCGACGTGGATGCCAAGGGGGTGGCCTACCAGGAGATCGTCGGCGACAACCTGCGCGGCGACCGCGGCCAGTTCTTCACCCCGCGCGGCGCCATCCGCCTGACCATCGCCATGCTCGACCCCAAGCCCAATGAGCGTTTTCTGGACCCGGCCTGCGGCCCCGCCGGCTTTATCGTGGAAGCCATCGACCACCAGAACCGGCGCTTCCACGCCGAAGCAAAGCTGCGCATCGGCGCCGAATCGACCGAGGAGTTTCTGTCGATCCAGGCGCGACTGGCTCATTATGCGCGCACCCATCTCTTTGGCGCCGACTTCGACCAGTTTCTGGTGCGCGCGGCGCAGATGAACGTGGTGATGGCCGCCAACGCCGAGGCGCAGCTCTTTCACATGGATTCGCTGGAGTTCCCGCGCGGCTATCTCAACGGCGTGGAAGCGGCAAAGCAGGCGATCAAGCTGGGCACGATCCAGGTGCTGGGCACCAACCCGCCCTTCGGCGCCGACATCCCCATCACCGACCCGGCCATTCTGGAGCAGTACCAACTGGCCTACATCTGGGAGCGCACGCCCGACGGCGGCTTCCGCAACACGGGGCGGCTCAAGGGCAACGTGGCGCCGGAGGTGCTCTTTATCGAGCGCTGCATCCAGTGGCTGGCCGAAGGCGGGCGCATGGGCATCGTGCTGCCCGACGGCATCCTGGGCAATCCTGCAACGGAGTACATCCGCTGGTGGATTCTGCGCCACTGCTGGGTGCTGGCGAGCGTGGACCTGCCGGTGGAGGCCTTCATCGTCGAGGCCAACGTCAACATCCTCACCAGCCTGCTCTTCTTCAAGAAGAAGTCCCAGGCCGAGATCCAGGCCATTGACCTGGGCGGCGAACCGGAGTATCCGGTCTTCATGGCAGTGGCGGAGAAGGTGGGCTTCGACCGCCGCGGCAACACGCTCTACAAGCGCGGCCCAGATGGGGAAGAACTTGTGGAGGTGCGGGAGGTTATCGAACGTGTAGCCGTTGCTGGTTATACCGTGGAGCGCAAACTGCCCCGAAAGATGAAAGTGGTGGACGATGATCTCCCTGCGATCGGTAGAGCATATCATGAATTTCGACAACAACACCCCGAGCCAGGAATATGATTGTCAAGACTATTCCAAGCACCTGGATTCGAGAGGACGAGCACCGTCTTGACTGTGGGCCGTTTACCCGCGGTTCCATCGAAACGCGTAAACGGCTGGAGCACTTCCCGGGATTGAAGGATCGCCTAGTTTCAGTGACTCGAAACGGCATCTCTGGCATATACCATGTTGGTCAGGATAAACTGCGCTTCGTTGACAACGCAGAATATGGCGTGCCATTTCTTGGCAGCGCCGATATCATGAAAGCCGATCTGTCGAACCAGCCGTACATTTCCAAAGCCCAAGTTTCGGGCAATTCACTATTCCAATGTCCGGCTGGCACGACCCTGATCACACGTTCTGGCACGATTGGTCGAATGGTTTACTGCCGAAGTGAAATGGCAGCAATGGCGATTTCACAAGATGTACTCAAGGTCGTACCGGATGCCGGCCAGATTCCTCCAGGTTACCTTTTCGCGTTTCTGAGCAGCAAGTACGGCGTGCCAATGGTAGTTGGTGGCACATTTGGTTCGATCATTGTTCATATCGAAGCTGCGAACATCGCCGACCTGCCCGTGCCGCGCCTGGGCGAGGCCGTGGAGCAGCGCGTCCATGCCCTGGTCGAGGAGGCGGCAGATGCGCGCAGCACGGCTTCTAGCCTGCGCCGTTCAGCAAACAGGGAATTTGAACGACTATTTGGAGTTGACGAACAGTTCTCCACTCCGATTACAGCGTTCTTTGTCACATCTGTTTCGTCTCAGGCTCTACGCCGCCTTGACGCCAACCACTTTAATCCTGCAAGCATGAGGGCAACCGATTTCCTCGCAAATGCAGGGGATCGCCAGATGGTCATGCGCGATGTGTGCGACGTGTTTTCAACCAACATCTTCAAGCGCATTCACGTTGAAGACCCTGCCTACGGCTACGCCTATTTTTCGGGTTCCGAGTTATTCCAGATTGCTCCGACGCCACGCGGGTATCTGAGCCGCAAAGCACCAGGTATTCGCGAATACGTTGTTCATGCCGATTGGCTCTTGATTCAGGATGCAGGTCAACTTGGTGGGCTGATCGGCCAACTCACGCGCGTTCCTGCTCAGTTGGATGGGGTGGTTGTCTCCAACCATCTGATGCGAATAGTACCAAGATCGAGGATCGACGCAGGCTACCTTTTCGCTGTCTTGGGTTCGCCGCTTGGCTATCGTGCTATCACCAGAAACGCATTTGGCAGCTCTATTCCTCAGCTTGATCCAGCACATATTAGTGCGATCAAAATCCCTTGGCCTGATGAAGCCGACCGAGAGAAGATCGCTAATCCCGTTCTTGATAGCTGGAACCTGGATGATCATGCTACGAGTGCCGAACTTGAAGCAGTGAATCTAGTCGAACGCACCATTGAAGGATTCGCCTGATGCCTGCCGCCGTCATCCCGATCGGCCAACCGGTCAACGAGGAAGAACGCCACGCCATCGCCTTTCTGCGCGACCGCCTGCCCGCGGGCTACACCCTGCTCCACAACTTCGAGCTGGCCCAGAACGACGAAGTCTTCGAGGTGGACCTGGCCATTCTCGCCCCCCACGCCGTCTACCTGGTGGACATCAAGGGCACCCAGGGTGCGGTCGAGGTGCACGGCGCCAGGTGGTATCCCCAGGGCCGGCAGCCCTTTGCCTCGCCCGTGCCCAAGCTGCGCGCCCACGCCAAGACGCTCAAGGGCATCCTCAGCGACAGCCAGCCGGGTCGATACGATGTGAGCCAGATCTACGTGGATGCGGCGGTGGTGCTCACCGCGCGCAACGCCCAACTGAGCGACCCCGCGGGCCGCGACAGCGCCGACGTGGTGCGGCTGGCCGACGCGCCGGCCTTCTTCCAGAACGTGGCGCGCGTGCCGGGCCGCTTCAGCCGCGCCATCACGCCGCTCCACAACATCGTGCGCGCCGCCATCCAGGGCAAAGCGCGGCCGCGCACGGGCCCGCTCATCCTGGGCAACTGGCGCGTCGTGCAGCGCCTGGGCGTCACCGACCACTACACCGAGTACCGCGCCGAGAACATCTTTGCCGGCGCCAGCGCGGGCGCAGTGCTGCTGCGCGTCTATCAGGCCGACCCCTACCTGCCGCCCGACGAGCGCGCCGAACAGCGCTTCCGCATCGCCAACGCCTACCGCACCCTCAGCCGGCTGCCGCCCCATCCCAACATCGTGCCCGTGCGCGATTTCTTCGCCACCGAAAACGAAGACGGCTATGTCTACGTCACCGAGGAGGTGAGCGGGCAGGCGCTGCGCCTCCACATCGACAAGCCGGGCCTGGCGCTCACCCTTGACCAGAAGCTGCGCGTCGCCGGCGAACTGCTTGCCGGGCTGGATCACGCCCACCATCACGGCGTCATCCACCGCAACCTGACGCCCGCCGCGGTGCTCGTGGGCGGCGACGGCCACATCCGGCTGGTCAACTTCGACTTTGCCCGCGGCGGCGCCGACCGCACGCGCACCTTTGGCGAGCAGATCATCGATGCGGTGGAACCGGCCTACATGGCGCCCGAAGTGGCGCTCGACCCGCTCCACGCCGGCGCGCCCGCCGATCTCTTCAGCGCGGGCGTGCTGCTCTACGAGCTCTTCACTGGCGTCAAGCCGTTTCAGAGCATGACAGAAGTGGTGGATCAGGCCGGGCGCTTTGGCGAGCCGCCCTCCAAAGTACGCAGCGACCTGCCCGCGGGACTCGACGATTGGCTGCAGGCGCTTTGCGCGTTCGAGCCGGCGCAGCGTCCCCGTGCGGCGGACGCTGCGGCCAGCCTGGCTGTCATCGCCAACGGGCGGAGCGACAACCGGTCGGGCCGCACCGTCACCCCGCCCGCCATCACCGACGACGCGGTGGATTACACCAAACTCAAGCCGGGCCATCCGTTGACGCCCAAGTTCGTCATCGAGAAGCGGCTGGGCAAACCGGGCGCGTTCGGCGTGGTCTACAAGGCCATCGACACCCTGGGCGATGTGCCGCGCGCGGTCAAGCTCATCCTGCGCGACCGCCATTCCACCGTGGAGCGGCTCAGGACCGAGTACCGCACGCTGCTCAATATCCCGCCCCATCCCAACGTGGTGCGCGTCATCGACGCCGACCTGCTCCAGCCCGACAACGTGCCGATGATCATCTTCGAGTACGTGGAGGGCGCCGACGTGCGCGAATTGGTGGACGCCGGCGCCTTCACGCCGGAAGATGCCCTGGCCCTGGGCCGCGACACCGCGGCCGGGCTGGAACATCTCCACGCAGCCGGTTTCCATCACTGCGACATCAAGCCGAGCAACCTGCTCTGGACGCGCCAGGGCGTGCGCATCATCGACTTTAACGTGGCGGTGCGCAGCGACGAGGGCGGTCACGGCGGCGGCTCGCGGCGCTATCTCCCGCCCGACCTCGATCTAGATGCCCCGGCGCAGACTGGGGACCTGGTCGACCGCGATCTTTACGCCCTGGGCGTCACGCTCTACGAGGCCATCGCCGGCCGCTATCCCTGGGGTGATCTGCCCACGCCGCCGCCCGGCGTCGCCGCACGACCGCTGACCGAGTTGAGCGGTCTGCAGGATCTGGCGCCGGAATTTGCCGAGGTCGTGCTCAAGGCCATTGCGCCGCGGCGGCCCGAACGCTTTACCAGCGCCGCGGAACTCAAAGGTGCGTTGGAGCGGGTGCGCAGCGTACGCCGGCCGCCCACCCTGCTGGTGTGGCCGGCTGTTGCACCAGTCCAGCCGCTGCGTCCTAACACCAATCCCTTTGTCGAGCAACTGCTGACCTTCTACAGCCAGAGCCAGCGCACCAACGCCGGCACGCGCGGCCTGGACAGCGCGGCGCAGCAGACCTACGTGCCGACGCTGCTCGACCGCGACCTGCTGCCCGCGGTGCTGGCCGGCGAGTTCCGCCTGGTCGTCATCACGGGCAACGCCGGCGATGGCAAGACCGCGTTCTTGCAGACGTTGGAACAGGAAGCGCGGCGCCGCGGTGCGCAATTTGACGCCCCGCGTGCCAACGGCGCCCGTTTTGTGCTGGGCGGCCGCGTCTATGTCACCAACTACGATGGCAGCCAGGACGAAGACGCGATCGACAATGACACGGTGCTGCGCGCCTTCTTTGCCCCCTTCCAGGGCGCCGACGCGGCCGCGTGGCCGCACAACGTCACCAATCTGATCGCCATCAACGAGGGGCGGCTGGTCGATTTTTTGGCCAGCCATCGGGAACGCTACGGCCACCTGGGGCAGCTCGTAGAGGAGGGGCTGCGCAGCGGCGCCGCGGCCGACGGGGTGGCCGTGGTCAACCTCAACCTGCGCAGCGTCGTGGCGGCGACGCGCGACGGCGCGCCTTCCATCTTCACCCAATTGCTCACGGCCTTGACCGCGCCGGCGCACTGGGCGGCGTGCCAGGCATGTGACCTCAAGGCGCGCTGCTACGTCCACCACAATGTGCAGACCTTCCAGGATTCCCAGGTGGGGCCAAAGGTGGCGGAGCGGTTGGAGACGCTCCACACACTTGTGCATCTGCGCGGGGAGAAGCACACCACCGTCCGCATGTTGCGTTCGGCGCTGGCCTTCACGCTGGCCGGCACGCGCACCTGCGACGAGATTCACGAACTCTACACGCGCGGCCAGCGTGAGGCGATTGTGCAGGGCTTCTACTTCAACAGTTGGCTGGGCGGCGACGCGTCCACTAGCGATCCGCTGCTGGATCAACTTCAGGCGTTGGATGTGGGGCGCGTGGTCGACCCGCAGCTTGACCGCATGTTGAGCTTCACCTCGCCGGCCACCGGCGCCAACAGCCGCTCGGAACGGCTGCTGTTCACCTTTGCCGAGCGCGGCGACTACGATCGCAGCCTGCTGCGCAAGCTGTTCGAGGAGCTGCCGGACAACAGCAACGGCGGGCCGGAACGGGCCGTCGCGCACCAGGCCTACCTGGCCATGCTGCGGCGGCGCACCTTCTTCGAGCGCCGCGACGCGACCTGGACGCAGATGCTCCCCTACCGGTCGGCTGACCGGCTGCTGGCGCTGATCCGCGACGGGGAGACGCTGGACGAGGTGCTACAGAGCCTGCTGCATGCGCTCAACCGCGGCGAGGGGTTGACCCGGCCGGCGATGCTGGGCAACCGGCTTGCCATCCGCGTGCGTCACGTCGAGAAGGGCACGATCCGCTCCTATCGCCTCTTTCCGGCGGAGCGCTTCACGCTGGCGCGCGACGACGCAGCGGCGCGTGCCCGCTTTGTCGAGCACCTGCCCGGCGGGCTGATCCTGCGCTATCGCGGCCCCAACCGCGTCGAGGCCGACCTGCGCATCAACCTGGACGTCTTCGAACTGCTGGAGCGGCTCAACGCCGGTTACCGGCCCAGCGTGGAGGACGAGCAGGGCGTCTATGGTCAACTGGCGATCTTCAAGAACATCCTGGGGTCCGAACCCTACCAGGAAGTGCTGCTGACCACGATGGGCCATGATTTCTATCGCATCGAGCGGGCGGCGGATGGCGTGCTGACCATCAGCCAGCCGGAGCGCGTGTAGAACACGGATCAGGAGAATAGACGGATAGGGAGCGACCTGATCCGATGATTCTCAATATACGGGTTCTGTCAACAGCTTGGATAGGACAATGGGCGGATAGTCGAAGTGAACAAGGTTGCAGCGCGGAAGAATACAAAATGGCTAACCTGTTACATTCAGATTTGACTGGATTGATCATCGGCGCGTATTACGAAGTGTACAACCGTACCCTGCGAACATATCCGGAGAGCATCTTTGAACGTGCCATGGTCGTGGAATTAGGGCGTAGAGGGCAGAAGGTATCACAGCAAGATGCCTATCGTATCCTCTACAAGGGACAAGTTGTGGGCGTTCAGCAACTGGACCTCTTTGTACTGGATGAGGTAGTGGTAGAACTCAAGGCGGTCGAGCGGATGACAGCGCTGCATAAAGCCCAGGGACTCTCCTATTTGAAAACCGTTGGCAAGCCGGTCGGGCTGCTACTTAATTTCGGCGCAGTTGAACCGGAGTTTGACCGGCTGTACTTCGACCCTGGTCAGCGCCTGGTGATACCTGGCGCGCCACGCCAATCACCCTCGCCAGCGAATAGTGAATGGCTCTATCCAGATCTGACCTATCAGATCGTTGGGGGACTATTCGACGTGCACACCGAACTTGGGCCAGGGTATGTCCACCGCATCTATGCAAACGCGTGTTACCGGGAGTTCCAGTTACGGGGGCTTGGCGTGCAGCCCCAGAAACGCATGGACGTGACATACAAAGGTGAGATAATTGGTGATGTTGCCTTTGCTCATCTGCTGATCGAGGACAAAGTCATGGTGTTCCCCGCAGCCTACCAGGATCGCCGTGTTGTCCACCTTGACATATTGAAGAAGTGGATGGGGCAATGTAACATCCAACTTGGCATCACCGCCAACTTCCAGTCCACTCGATTGAACATTACGTTTTTGCGCGCTTGAAGATATATGGACAGGGCGGTGGGTGACAGCGCACGGATCACGCGAATGCGCAGAAAAGACAGTCAAACCCACATCGAATCCGCTCATTCTCTGAATCCGTGCTCTACATTTGGGACACAGATAACAATGCCGCTAACCAAGACCGACCGTGAGTTTCGTCTGCCCAAGGTAAGCTATCTCGACTTCAAACAGGTTGAGATGGATCGCGTGCTCACTGCCTTTTTCCAGCGCGTGAAGTGGAAAGGCTATCCCAGCCGCCTGATCCGGCCCGATGCCTTCGAGTTGACGATCGAGGATTTCAAGAAGGAGATCTTCGAGCACCCCAGTCGCTTCCGCAGCTTTGGCGATTTTCCCGAGGTAACGGCGCGCTGGATCGAGACCCATCTGATGGATGTGGTCAACCGCGGCAAGCCTGACCAGGCAGTGGCCGCGCCGCGCCCGCTCCACGGCCTGACCTATCTCTTCCGCAATCCCAAGCGTTCGCGCGATTACAACGCGTCCCAGCAGCTCTACGAGATGCTCTACAATGCCCGCGCCGGCCGCGCCGCGGCGCTGGACCACCTGAGCGACTTCTTCTTTCACGGCTACGACCTGAATATCGACCAGGAGACGCGCGGCGCCCTGCTCGATGTGGAGACCCAGGCGCTGATCAACCTGGAGACGCTGGTCGGCCCGCGGGACATCAAAGACGACCGCCAGCCGCGCGAAAGCTATCCGGCGCTGTGCATCGGCGCGGCCGATCTGCTGGCCGACGACATTCAGCGGCTGCTGCTCTACGGCGCGCTGATCCCGCGCTCGGTGATGGTCGACTACATCAAGATCCTCTTTGCCTTTCACCTGGCGCTCTATCATCTGCGCCTCTTCAAGCTGCTGCCCGCGCTGGTGCGTCGCCAAGGCAGCGACCCGATCTGCGACGCCTGCCCCATGCGGCCGGGCGAGTTTTTTGACCCGCAGGGTGGCTGCCCGCACCAGATCGGCCTGCTGCTGGATGTGGCCAACCGCAGCGGCCTTCCCGCCGCACGCCTTGCCGAGAAGAGCGCGGATGTCCACTACCGGCGCATGGCCGCTTTCACCAAGGCCAACTTCATCGCGCGCAAGCTCAACGAGTTTGCCGACGACCTGCGCAAGGTGGGCAAACTGCCGGCGCCGGCGAGCGGCTTCTTCACCGTGGGGCAGGTGCTGCAACTCCAGCGCCCGGCCTACGACCAGGACCGCGAGGTCTACTTCAGCCAGCGCATCTACCGGCTGGTGCAAGATGCCGGCGGCGCCAACGATGTCGTGCTCGACCCGGAGGTGCAGACCATTTTGCAGCTCGACCTGCCCAGCTTCGAGAAGTACATCGAGGTGCTGGTTGCGATCCGCGGCAACTTCCACCGCCGCTATCTGACCGACAGCCTGGATTCGCTGCTGCTCAAGAACCGCCCTGGCGCGCTCATCGCTCAGCCCAAGCGGGGCGCCCGGCGTTTCATTCTCGACGGCCGCCTGCTGGAGGTGCTCTTGCAGATCGCCGTGCTGCAGCCGGACGGCGCGGGCCGCTATTGCACCGCCGAGATTCGCGTCGACGACCTGCTCACGTTCCTGCGCCAGCGCTACGGGCTGTACATTGACCGGCTGCCCGCGGGCGACGGCTTTGGCGCCCCATCCATTGCGGATCGCCAGGCGCTGCGCGAGAACGTGGCTGCGTTCAAGGCGCGCCTGCGTGAGGTGGGGTATTACCGGGATCTGTCGGACGCGTATGTGACGCAGACGATTGTGCCAAGGTATCGGATTGGGTGAGGGACCAAGTCCAGCCCACCTGCATCAACCAGTGTCGCACCACCACCGCAGCGGTATGGCCCCATATTTGGGGTGTAATTCAAGTTGGGGGGCGGGCAGAGGCCGCTTCCATAGCCTGCCCCCAACTTGAAGTAGACCCCCCATATTTGTTTCAATGGTCAGCCAGCCACAACCAGTGATAGAATAGATGATAGAGGCTGACCCAGTTTATTGAGAAGATACTTCTGGTTGAACACGCAAGAGGTGGACCTGTATGCAAGTGATTGGCCAATACCTTGTCATCGATCCGGAAGTCTGTCATGGCCAGATGACTTTTCATGGCACGCGGATTCCGGTGGACACCGTGCTCAGCTACCTGGCCAAGGGCTATTCTGTCGAACAACTTGTGCAAAGCTGGCCTGAGTTGACAGTTGATGCTGTCAAAGAAGCAGTGATCCTGGCGGCTGACTCTCTTCAAGACCGCTATCTCACCAGTTCTGCGCGTATGCCTGCAACAGCGACTGCCTGAACTGCATCCCATGAGCCAGATCATCCTGGACGACCAGCTTTTCCCGTTGGACGTCCTGCTGCCGATTGCCCGATGGTCCACCGTACAGCGGCTGCGCGATGTCCGCCCCGGCGAAGTGATCAAAGACGAACGCGTGCCCGTGATTCTGCGGGAGTTGCGCCAGCCCACCTTTGTGACCATCGACATGGGCTTCTGGACACGCCGTCTCTGCGATATGCATTACTGCATTCTCTGCTTTCCACTACGCAACGACGAGCAGCGGCTGATTCCAGACATACTGCGTCGATTCTTGAAATTACCTGCCTTTCACAGTAAGACAAGCCGGATGGGCAAGGTCATCCAGGTAGGCGCCAGCCAGATTCGCTTCTGGCAGGTTGGCGATGAAAAGACCCACCTGCTGTCGTGGTAGGCGCGGACCAAAACAAAGGACCTCAATTCATGCAGCAAGGCCTCACGCCCCTTACGCTCGCCGATCTCACCGCCGAACTGGAGCGCGGCATCCTGCCGGCATTGGTGAATCTGCTCCACCAGCGCGGCGACGGCCACTGCATGCGTCTGGCCGACCTCGACGTCGAACTGATGGTGCTGCTCTGCGCGCGCCTGCGCGCCGAATGCCCGCACGCCGAAGTCGTCATTCTGGGCGATGGAGTGGAGGCGCGTACACCGGAGCAGTTGACCGTCTCGAGCACAAAGCTGGTGGAATTGCGCAACCCGCGTGAGGATGGCACGCTGCGCCCGCCGCTGCTGGTCTTCCTTCCCGAAGGGCTGCGCACGGCCGCCGAAGACTCCTTCGGCGCCGCAACCTTCGAGGTCGTCGATCTGGGCGATGTCTACGGGGCGGCGCGCGACCGGCTGCTGGCGGAGATGCCGGCTGATGTGCGTGGCGTCGTGGCGGATTTCCTGCACCAGCTCACCACCGGCGCCGACCGCTGGCCTTTTGCGGAGCCGCTGCCCGTCGTCCGCTTCCTGCTCACAGCCAAGATCAACGGTTTCGACGGCGAGGCCATTGGCGCCGCCTTGTACGAGTTGGGACTGGCGCCCGACTTCGAACTGCTGACTGATCCGGCGCTGACCGCCGCGCGGATCCAGCAGAACCGGGAGTGCGTCCACAAACTGACCTGGTCAGACAAGAGCGAGCGCGGCCGGGTCTTTGACCTTGACCTGGCGGACAACATCTATGCCCTGCGCCTCGGCGCATTTCTGGCCGCTGTGGGGTTGGAAGACCCACGCCTGTGGGCACAGCGCATCGTCACGGAGCGCAGCGCCTGGGATTTTGCCTTCAACAGATGGCCCTTTGTTAAGCCGCCCCCGGATGTGATCTGTATCCGAGAGGTCGAGATCGACCTGCCGCACTTGCAGGAAGCACAGGCGGACCAGGCCACCTATATGCTGGTCGGGCAGCCGGTGCTGATTGCCGGCGATGCTGGCGCCAAATTCACCGTCAGTTTTCGCGTCGACCCGATTCCTGCGCGCGTGCCGCGCCTGAGCAAGTTCATTGCCCAGGTCATCTCGGCAGAGAGTGGACGGGCGGTCGGCCTGGCGCGCAGCAAAGCCGCCTGGACCACCAACCGCGACGCTACGTCGATCAGTTTTGCGCGGCTGAACAAAGTGGAGTGGGAGGAAGGCTGGCATTTTGTACGGATTTCAGCAGTTGCTGCCAACGGCGACGCCATCCCACTGATCGACGACAAGGGAGATCCGATCACGGCGTTTCAGCCCGATGCGGACGATGCGCGCAGGGTCAACGAGAGTGATCGGTTTTACGTGCTGGTGGAGACGCAGATTGAGCCGCCCACGCCCGTCCAGCGCGCCGTCCCCAATCATCTCAGCCGTATCCACGCCCAAATGCACCTGGAATTCACGGCCTTGAACAACGACCACACGCAGCCCAGCGTGGTTGAGGTCACACAGGCTGACTGGATTCGGCCAAAATCTGCCAGCCGGGCGGCGCCGGTTGAGACTTTGGAACTCAAGTTTGGGAAACTCGGTCGCGTCCATGTGTCGGTTTCGAGCGCGCTCAAGGCCATCGAGCAGGCAATCCTGGCCGATGGCGACAAGACGGTGAACTGGCGGATGGTGGTGGATCAGGGTGCACGCCAACCGCTTGCCGCCGATGGGACCGCATGGCCGTCGACAGTCGAGATCGGGCCGTTTCTGGCGGCGCGGCGACGCTTCTTTGCCGCGCTGCAAGGGGAGGACGGCGATCAGATCAGCCAGGGCGCCGATTTCCGCATTCTCCGCTCGGAAATTGCCGAGTACGCCGAAGCGTACACAGCATTGATCCGCGACCTGCTCGCCCGTGCGGAGAGCGCCGACGCCACCGTCGCCCAAGCGGCCCTCGCCGACCTGCGCCGCTTGTTGACACTGGACACGATCACCCTGCTTGTGCGCGATTTCCGGGGCCATCTGCGGGAGGCGCTGCTTGTCCCCCCAACCCATCCGTTGCGGGCGCTGTGGCTTACCACCTGGGCTGAGCTGGGACGCTACTGGCTTGAGGTGGCGCGCCAGGCGCCGCAGGAGTATGTTGCTGCGACGCGGGCGGCGCTGCTCGATTTTCTGGCGCCCGTCGCCTTCCCACCCGTGCTGGCGGTCAGTGATGGGCGGCTGATGACCACGGTGGACAACCTCCATCCTTTCTGGACGCTCTACGCTTCGGCTGACGAGCGCGATCCACGCGGGCTGCTGGGCGAAGTGTGCGCGGCGCTGGCGCTGCCCGAGCCAGCCATCGGCAGCGCGTTGATTGACGGGGACTATCTGGCGGCGCGTGTGCAGCGCTATCTGGCGCAGCATCCCTATGTCAGTACGCTGGTGATCAATGCCTTCAATGTAGGACGCGCTGCCATCGTGGCCGACACCTTGCGCTCCCTCCAAAAACGGCTGGCGCTAGCCGAGCTGTGCTACGATGTCCGGCTCTTTGTGCCGGACCCAGATACTCCTGGTGTTGGCGAAGCGCTGGTTGATCTCCTGAACGGAGATGAGGATTTTGCGGCCAGCACCGGCAGTCAGTTTCGCCCCAAGTTGGCCGTCTCTGTGCGCAGCCTCGACGAATTTCGCGCCGCGCCGGAACGGCACACGGCGCATCTGACGCTGTTGCTCGACTTGTTCCCGGCGGAGCAGATCAGCGTTGCGCGCAGCAGCACGGAGGTCACTGCGCCGGTGCATGGGTTGGTGCAGAATTTCCGGGTGCACTACCAGGAGACCGACAACCTGGTGCTCTGGCAGCGTCAGCCGACACACGGCCATGCCAGGCCATTTGGGGCGGCTGACGATCTCACCCAACTACTGGCGACGCTGCCGCGCCTGCTCTCCACGGCGGCGGCGGCGTCAGCGACGGGACAGGGTGGCATGTCATTGACGCCACTGGTGACGCTCACCCTCGATTCGGAGGAGCGCGCGCTGCTGCATCAGGTGCACGAGATCAGTGACTGGGTCTTCATCCTGGATCGCAACATGGGCATCGAGTTCTTCGATCATGGCCGGCAGGTGCGTCGTCCCGACTATCTGATCGACCATTCGCCCGATCTTTCGGGCGCGCATGGCCACCGTCTGGTCATTACCTCGCGCGCCGTTGACGAATTGCAGGCCATCATCCAACCGGTGCTGGCGCACCACGGCATCGTCGCCGACGACCGTCACGCCATTGCCATCCTGGATCAACTGCGTTCGCTGTCTGGGCGGCTTGCCTTCAAGCTGATTTCGTCAGCCACGCAGCGCACCGAAGCATTAGGGCTGGCGCTGGCGCGCCTCTATTTGGAGCATCAAGGCGTTTTCACCAATCAGATCGTTGTGCCGCTCGATGCCCATCTGGATCTCTATCGCACACGACGCCGCCAAGCCGAGGAACTGGGTGAGGAGGTCAGCCTCAAACGCACCGACCTGGCGCTCTTTGACCTCGACGCTGCCCAGCGCGTGATCACGTGCCGGCTGGTGGAAGTGAAGTGTTTTCAACAGGTGGGTGAAATTGGGGCTTACAGCGCACTCAAACAGCGCATCGCCGAACAGATTGACGACAGTGAAACCACCCTGCGTTTTCACTTTGACCCGCAGTTGCACCCTGTCGACCGCCCGGATCGTGCGGTCAAGAGTCGCGAACTGGCGATGCTGCTGGCGTTCTATCTCGAACGAGCCGAACGGTACGGCATCGTGGCGCCGGCGGCAGCCAGCGAGGCGCGCTATTTCTTAAATTCGCTGGAGGATAATTATGGCCTCCGCTTCACCCGTAGCGGCCTGATCTTTGATCTAGCCAAGCCTGGTGCGGATCACGCTGATGCCGAATTCGGCATCGAGTATTACCGCATTGGGTTGAACTTGATCGAAGAACTTCTGCAAGCCGCGGCGCCAGCCGAGACGACATCCTTGAGCGACCTCCAGCCAACTGCTGCGCCGTCGTATGCGCGCACAGAGACTGAACTGCGCACGCGGCGCGCCCTGGCGGCCTCCGTCCCCACCCTGGAGAAGGCCGCGTTCCTCAGCCCGCCGCGTGATCATACCGTGGCGCTGGATGAGAGGACGCAGGCGGCGCTCGCCACTGACAGCGAACCTATGCGGGGAGCGCCCTTTTCGCCGGCACGTGAGCAGACAGCAGAACCGCCTGCGTTGGATCAAAGCGATGGCAAGACGATAGAAGCGACGTCCGAGGATGTGCAGCATGAAACGCTGGCGTCTGGCGCCGTTCAGGTCGACCTGCGCGCCGAGCCGGCGCAATCAGCCAATAACGGCAGTCAGCCTGTCGCACCTGCGCCGCCGGAGTCAACTGTCGCCGACGAACGGCCACCCCTATTCGACATTCTGCTGGGCGCCACCAAACCGTCGCCGCAGTATGGCATGCTTGGCGAAGTGGCCGGTCGCAAGGTCGCCCTCGACCTGAACGAGACCCAGACGATCAGCCTGTTTGGTGTTCAGGGGGGCGGCAAGTCCTATACCCTGGGCGCCATTGCTGAGATGGCCACCGCCGCCATTCCGGCCATCAATGTGCTGCCCCGCCCGCTGGCTACCGTGATCTTTCACTATAGTCAGACCATGGACTACGAGCCTGAGTTCGCTTCTATGGCGGCGCCCAATCGCGACGCCGACCAGCTTCACCAGCTCGCCGAACGCTACGGCGCCGCGGCGCAGCAGTTGACGGACATGCTGTTGCTCGTGCCGGCGGACAAGCTGGACGAGCGCCGCGCCGAGTATCCGCAGCTTGAAGTCCAGCCGCTGAAGTTCGCTTCGGCTGAGCTGAATCCGGGCCACTGGCGCTTTCTCATGGGGGCGGTAGGCAACCAGGCGCTCTATCTGCGCCAGTTCAATCGTGTGATGAAGAACCTGCGCAATGACCTAACGCTGGAGGCGATTCGCAGCGGACTGGAAGAAGCCAGCTTGCCAGAGCATCTGCGCCGCCTGGCCGCCGACCGGCTCAATCTAGCGGCTGAATACATCGACGACAACGCCCGGCTCAGCGCCCTGATCCGTCCCGGACGCCTCGTGATTGTCGATTTGCGCGACGAATTCATCGAAAAGGACGAAGCGCTGGGTCTTTTTGTCGTGCTGCTGCAACTGGTTGCCGAAGCCACGGACGGTGGGAAATCCTTCAACAAGCTCGTGATCTTCGATGAGGCGCACAAGTACATCGAAAGCCCGGACCTGGTCGATGGATTGGTCGAGGTCGTGCGAGAGATGCGGCACAAGGGCACGAGCATCTTGGTGGCCAGCCAGGATCCGCCCTCGGTGCCCGTCGCACTCATCGAACTCTCAACTCAGATCATCCTGCACAAGTTCAACTCGCCCCAATGGCTCAAGCACATTCAGAAGGCGAATACCGCTCTCGGCGACCTCACGGCGGAAAAGATGTCTACGCTGCGCGCCGGCGAGGCCTATGTCTGGTCTAGCAAAGCGACGGATGACAGCTTTACGCGCAAAGCGGAGAAGATTCGCTGCCGGCCACGCGTGACACAGCATGGTGGGGCCACGAAGACGGCGGTGGAATAATGACACGGTGTGACGACTTGACCCATTGTCGCTTCTCCTGTTTCGTGGATATTGACAAGAGGTGTCTCGTCTCCTATAATTTTCTTCACTGTTGCTGACTCCACCGGCGCGAGAATCACAAACAGCCACCTGGTCGAGTTGCGTTATTGCATTGGTCAGAAATTTAGCATTTCATGAGGCTGTCAAGACCATGATGCGCTAAA
>CAZLMM010000017.1:20479-83681 GCA_964560495.1 uncultured Caldilineaceae bacterium | reverse complement strand
CTGCGTTCAGCATGACAAAGCGTAGATGCTTCACTGCGTAGATGCTTCACTGCGTTCAGCATGACAAAGCGTAGATGCTTCACTGCGTAGATGCTTCACTGCGTTCAGCATGACAAAGCGTAGATGTGGTATACTCTGGATGAAGGGGTCAGATGGCCGAGGGGCAACATCAGAACATCACCCAAACGCAGAATTTACATAGAAAGTGACTACATGCGACCCGACATCAGAACAGACCCCGACGCAACGTCCACCTACCGCGCCAGCTTTCGTTGCTTCCGCGGCTGCCCGGGCGAATACTCCGTCTATGATGTGATCTACACCTGTCCCACGTGTGGCGGTCTGCTGGAGGTGCGCCATGATGTGGATGCGTTGCGCGCCTGCAGCGCCGAAGAGTGGAAGCGCCTCATCGACAGCCGCGTCGGCGCGACCCGCTGGCCCTATGGCAGCGGCGTGTGGGGCATGCGCGAATGGGTCATGCCCACCCTGCGCGATGAAAACGTGGTAAGCATGTACGAAGGCAACACCAATCTCTTCTGGGCAGAGCGCCTGGGCAAGCAGATCGGCGTGCCCGACTTGTGGGTGAAGCTGTGCGGCAACAGCCACACGGGCAGCTTCAAAGACCTGGGCATGACTGTGTTGGTGAGCGTGGTGAAGCAGATGATGGCCGACGGCAGCCCGGTGCGCGCGGTGGCCTGCGCCAGCACCGGCGACACCAGCGCGGCCCTGGCTTCCTATGCCGCCGCGGCCGGCATCCCGGCCATCATCTTTCTGCCCGCCGGCAAAGTGAGTACTGCGCAACTGATCCAACCGGTGGCCAATGGCGCGTACGTGCTGGCGTTGGATACGGATTTCGACGGCTGTATGCGCATCGTCCAGGAAGTGACCCAGGACAACAGCATCTATCTGGCGAACTCCATGAACAGCGTGCGCATCGAGGGGCAGAAGACCGTCGCCATCGAGATCGTGCGCCAGTTCGATTGGGAAGTCCCAGATTGGATCATCATTCCGGTGGGCAATCTGGGCAACATCAGCGCGCTCTACAAGGGGCTGAAGCTGCTCAAGGACTTGGGCGTCATCGACCGCTTGCCACGCCTGGCCGCGGCCCAGGCGGGCAAGGCCAATCCCTTCTATCGAAGCTATCTCAACAACTTTCAGGAGAAGGTGCGGTTGCCGGCCCACAAAACTCTGGCTTCGGCCATTCAGATCGGCGACCCGGTGAGCTATGAGAAGGCTGTGCAGGCGGTGGTGGAGACCGACGGCGTGGTGGTGGAGGCCAGCGAACACGAGCTGGCCAACGCAGCCGCCCGCGCCGACCTCACCGGCATGTACTCTTGCCCACATACGGGCGTGGCGTTGGCTGCGCTCTTCAAGCTGGTGGGCCGCGGCGAGATCAAACCCAGCGACCGGGTCATCGTCATCTCCACAGCCCACGGGCTGAAGTTTACCAGCTTCAAGGTGGGCTATCACGAAGGCAAGCTTGACGAGGTGGAGAGCGAGCTTGCCAACCCGCCCCTCTATCTGCCGGCGGATGCACACGCGGTGCGCGAGGCGATTGCGCGGAGGTTGGCAGCTTGATGTAGCATCAGCGCGACAGCCGTTGGCGACTTTACGCCGGTTTACGCCTGCGCCCATCCAGGTCTCCCAGGGCGATTTCTAGCTCGCCTGGCTGGAACATGACGAATTCTACGCGGTTCTCTCCCCCTGACGTATGCAAGGGGAAGGTGCTTTGTGTCGCCCACCAAAGCGATTGACGACGGAGCGCAGACATTTGGCGAGTGGTTGAAAAAACAACGCCGCCGCCTGGACTGGACCCAAGAGCAATTGGCGGGGAAGTGTTTTTGCTCTGTCAGCGCCATCCGCAAGATCGAATCAGGCGATCTGGCGCCATCGCGCGGCCTGGTTGAACAATTGGCGGCTGTCCTCTTCATTCCAGATGATCTGCAAGCGACCTTCTCTGCCTTTGCTCGCGGCCAATCGGCGGACTTTCTTGCTCAAAGCAAGCTCCACAGCAGCCCATCGCCGCTGGTGACGGCCCCCGCAGAGTCGGCTACTCTGTCTGCGACGCCCGCATACACCTTACCTGCGCCCCTGACAGCGTTGGTGGGTCGTGAGCGCGAGCTGCACGCCGGCAGCGCCTTGCTGCGCCGATCGGGCGTGCGCCTGGTGACGCTCATTGGACCGCCCGGCGCAGGCAAGACCCGGCTCAGCCTGGCATTGGCCGAGGAGTTGAAGCCGGAGTTTGTTCACGGCGCCTGTTTTGTGGCCCTCGAACCGATCAGCGATCCAGCGCTGGTGCTTTCGGCCATCGCCCATGCCCTACAAGTGCACGAGGCAGCCGGCGCCTCTCTCGTTCAGAGCCTGCGCGAGTTCCTGTACAAAAAGCAGTTGCTCTTGCTTCTGGACAATTTCGAGCAGGTGATGGACGCAGCGCCGGTCATTGCCGAGCTCCTGGTTGGCGCGCCACGGGTCAAAGCGATTGTCACCAGCAGGGAATCGCTGAGAATCTATGGCGAATACGAGTTCCCGGTGTCGCCGCTGGCTGTGCCTGACCTCAACCACCTTCCAACCGCCGATCTCTTGGAGATGTATCCGGCTGTGGAGCTTTTTGTGCAGCGCGGCCAGGCTGTGCGACCAACGTTTGCCATTGACGCTCACAACGCCGCCGCTGTCGCTCAGATATGCGCCTGGCTCGATGGGTTGCCCCTGGCTATCGAGATGGCTGCGGCGCGCCTCAAGTGGCAGACGCCAGCCAACCTTCTTGCGCAACTGCGCCAGCAACTGCTCTCGCTGACCGGTGAGCCGCGCGACCTGACGCCCCGCCAGCAGACCCTGCGCGGCGCCATCGACTGGAGCTTCAATCTGCTCGGCGAGATGGAACGCCGCGCCTTCCTCAGCCTGGCGGTTGTCAGCGGCGGCTGCATCGCTGACCACGCAGCAGCGATCAGCGAAGGCGAGCCAGAGGCAACCGCCGTGCTCTTGCGTGGGTTAGTGGAGAAGAGTCTGCTGGATTGTGCGATCGATAGTTCAGGTGAGCTGCGCTTTTCAATGTTACAGACGATGCGCGAATATGCTCAGACCAGGCTCGCCGAACGGGGCGCGCTTTCTCGCTTGCGTGAACTCCATGCAGCCACCTATGCCGCTTTTGCGGAGGAATGCCTAACCAGGCTACATGCGGGTGAAGCCGAAGCAGTGCTCAATCGACTCGAGATCGAACACAACAACCTGCGCAGCGCCCTGTCCTGGCATCTCCAGTTTGACGTTGCTGGTGGGTTGCGTCTGGCGGTCATGCTCACTGATAGCCTGTGGGGTATCCGCGGGTACTTCACCGAAGGGCGCGGCTGGCTTGAAAAGTTTCTGCATGTTGCAGGGCAAGATGAGAAAAATCTGGCGAAAAAGAACGTTGACCATCCTGTCGGAACGACTGCAGCATGGCTGGCAGTCGCCCGGTTGGCCATCGGCCAGGGCGATCTACCCGCAGCCGAGCATTTTGCGCAACATGCGACAGATATGGCCATGGCGAGCGAGGAGGATGCGGATGTACGCGCGGCGTTGCGCTGTCGCGCCGCGGTCGCGCTGCATCAAAGCGATTACCCGCAGGCCAGTGCGCTCTATCAGCAGGCGCTCGACCTTTGCCGCCCTGACGCCGATCAAAAAGAGGCAGCCTCCACCCTCAATGGTCTGGGTTTGGTTGCCAAAGACCAGGGTGACTATGCGCGCGCGCTGGACTTCCATGAACGCGCCCGCGCGCTTTATGCTGCGTTGGGCGACCCGGTGGGCGCAGCCCGCGCGCTCACCTACGCAAGCATCGCGGCCTACTGGCAGGCTGATTTCATTCGTTGCATTGACTTTGCGCAGCAGTCCGTGGAACTACAGGCCGGAGTAGGCGATGTGGTTAGCATCACGTATAGCCGCGAGGTCATCGCAATAGCCTATGTCAAACTGGGCAGACTGGCTGAGGGAACGTCGATTCTGGAGGAATGCCTGGCGGAATTTCATCGGCTCAACGACCGTTCGGGTGTCGCTGTCACATTGGTCGATCTGGGGCAGGCGGCCTTTGCAAGCGGCGAGTATGAACGAAGCCTGCACCATCACCGCCAGGCGGTGCGGATCGCCCAGGAGATCGGCGACCGGCGCAGGATTGCCTTCGCCCTGGAGGGAATCGCCATCGCGCTGGCGCGCCTGGCCGAGGAGGATGATGAAACCTCGTTGGCAAAAGCAGTGATCTGTCTTTCCGCCAGCGAGACTCTACGCCAAAAGATTGGGACGCCTTTGCCACAGATCGAACGGCCAGCGTATGAAGCGTGCCTGTCCACCGCGCGTGCACGCCTTGCCCCTGTGCTCTTCGCGACTGCTTGGACTGAAGGCAGCCAGCTCACTTTGGCTGACCTGGCTGCTTTTTGACGCTCACGACGGTCTGCAATTTGCCTGCTTTGGTCGCTTTCGGAGTGGCAAGCTCCTCATCGAACAACCCCGCCTGGGCCGGTGGTTGGGTCTGTGCTTGGGGCGATGTTGCGGCGGAGGAGAGATCTCTGCCTGCCGATTGCGCCCGCACCGCAGAAGATTTCGCCTCAGTCTTGGCCGCTGTTTCTTGCAAAGCGGCCTTCTTGTCGACTTTGGCCGCGCCAGCAATGACGCTCTTCTGCGTCTCTGTGTGGAGAGCGACTGGCGGCGTCGCAGATTTCGGCGCGACCATGCGCAAGGGCGGCTGTGCTTTGGCTTGGGGAGACGGCTGAGCGGCGGGCTTTGCCCTGGTTCTTTCGGTGGGTTTCACAGGCGCGCTTGCTGGAACGACCTCTTCGGCTGGCGTCTCGCCGCCTGCTCCTATCACCCAAGATAACGCAGTCACGGGCGCGCTGGCAGTTGCGTCGATGATCTGCTTGCCCAGCACCCCGCGCCCCGTGATAGGAATCTCGTCCAGGGCGACGGTGAGCGTCCCGCCTTTGGCGCGCAACACCGCCAGCCAATGGGGCGGGTTCTTGCCCGGAGCGATCGTGGCCGCGGCCACCTTGCCCGTTTTTGCCGACAGTTTGTGGGTGACGATGCCGCCGCCGTTGCGTCCCTGGCGTGAGTAGTCGCTCAAGGGCGAACGCTTGGCAAAGCCCAGGCCAGTCACAGTCAGCAGTGCGCCATCGGGATCGACTACGCCGGCAAAGATCACCCTGTCTCCTTTGCCCAACTTGACGCCGCCCACGCCGCCGGCGGCCAATCCCATGCTGCGCACATCCTCTTCGCCAAAGCGAATGGACTGGCCGTCGGCGGTGACGAGGACGACTTCCTGGTCGCCGCGGGTGCAGAGCGCGCTGATCAGTCGGTCTTTGTCATCCACGTTCATCACCACCGCTTCGCTGGTCAGGCCGGTCACATCGGCCAGACTCACTCGTTTCACCATACCCTGTTCCGTAGCGAAGAAGAGAAAGCCTGTTGGCGGGTCGCCGTTGGGGCGGGGCAGGGTAAGCGCAGCAGTCACCCTATCGCGGCGGGTGAAGCCACACAGTTCGGCCAGGTGTTTGGCCGAACCATCGGGGGGGATTTCGTGAATGGAGACGCGACCGCAGCGGCCATCTTTGGTGAAGAGATAGAGGAGGTCGCGGGTGTTGGCCGTGAGCAGGGCAATCTCGCTGCCGCGCGCGGCCTGGCGCAGAGAAGAATGGGTGAGCTTGACCACGCCGTGGCGACGCAGCTCGCCGTCGTCGCCTACGGCCACCCACACGGTCTGGTCGGGCAGCAGGTCGGTCGTGGTCAGCGCGCCTTTGGTGCGATCCACGATTTGGGTGCGGCGGGCGTCGCCATACTTTTCTTTGATGGCCAGCAGGTCGCTCTTGATGAGCGCCAACACCTGCTCCGGGTGCGCCAGCAAGTCTTCCAGATAGGCGATGAGCCGCTTCAGCTCGTCGTATTCGTCCTTGAGTTTTTTGCGCTCCAAAGCGGCCAGGCGGCGCAACTGCATGTCGAGAATGGCCTGGGCTTGCACTTCGGTGAACTTGAAGTTGGTCATCAGGTTCTTGCGCGCGGTGTCCGCGCTCTGGCTGTGACGGATGGTGTGGATGACCTCATCCAGGATGTCCAGCGCACGTAGCAGCCCCTCGACGATATGGGCGCGCTCGCGGGCGCGGGCCAGGTCGAATTCCGAACGTCGTCGGATGATTTCCTGACGATGCTGGATGAAAAGCTGCAAGATACGCTTGAGGTTGAGCAGACGCGGCTGTCCATCCACCAGGGCCAGCAGCTGCATGCCAAAGGTTTGCTGCAAGGGGGTGTACTTAAAGAGATCGGCCAGAACCGCTTTGGGGTCGGCGCCGCGAATCAGCTCGATCACCACACGCATTCCCGTGCGGTCGCTCTCGTCGCGCAGGTCGCCGATGCCCTCAATTTTGCCGTCGCGCACCAAGTCGGCGATGCGCTCGATGACCGATGTCTTGCTCGTCTGGTAGGGCAGCTCGGTGATGAGGATGCGCATGCGCCCGCGACTCATCTCCTCGAAGTGGGCTTTGGCCTGCATCACCAGCCGCGACTTGCCCAACGAGTAGCCCTGGGCGATGACGTCGGTGTGATCTTCATCTTTGCCCTCCTCGCGGAAGCGGTAGATGATGCCGCCGGTGGGGAAGTCTGGCCCTTTGATGAATTGCAGCAGCTGCTCGATGGCGATCTCGTCCACCGTTTGGAAATGGTCGATAACGTAGGCCAGGGCATCCACTACCTCGCCCAGGTTGTGGGGCGGGATGTTGGTTGCCATGCCCACAGCGATGCCGCTGGAGCCGTTGATGAGGAGGTTGGGCAGGCTGGCCGGCAAGACGTTCGGCTCGACCAGGGTGTTGTCGAAGTTGCTGCCCCAGTCGACGGTGTCCTTTTCCAAGTCGTCGAGGATGAGGTTGCTGATGGCAGCCAGACGCGCCTCGGTGTAACGCATGGCCGCGGCGTTGTCGCCGTCGATGGAGCCGAAGTTGCCCTGGCCGTCGATGAGCGGGTAGCGCAAGGAAAAGCTCTGGGCCATGCGCACCATGGCGTCGTAGACTGCGCTGTCGCCGTGGGGGTGATATTTGCCCAGCACTTCGCCGACGATGCGCGCGCTCTTTTTGTGGGGCTTGTCGCTGGTGAGCGACAGATCGTGCCACATGGCGTAGAGAATGCGCCGGTGCACGGGCTTGAGGCCGTCGCGCACGTCGGGCAGCGCCCGCGCCACGATCACGCTCATGGCATAGTCCAGGTAGGCGGTCTGCATCTCCTGGATGATGTCGGCCGAGCGCACCAGGCCGAGATTGGCGGCGCTGTCTGCGCCATTGTTGGTTGGGTTGGCGGTTGCGCCGTTCGGTGTGCTCATACTTGTCTTTAGTCAACGTGGGGCGGCAGGCCCTTGTAACGACTCCAGTAGGCTGCTTCAATTTGTTCGGAAAAGCGTTCGACGCGCAAGGGCGATGGAGCCAATGGCGCATCGGTCAGAATTGCCCCGTCTTCCGGCTTCCACAGCACAAGCGCCATAACGGGTTATTCTCGCGACTTGTGTTTACGATTGATACGGCGATCGCGCAGTTTCTGCCAGGCGCGTCGCAACAAGGTAACTTCGGCGCTGCCCAGGCCAAGCCCCTGCCCCAATAACAAGGGGTCGGTCAAGTTCAGCGCATCTTCGATTTTTCCACCTGCAATCAGTTCATTGATCTGGGCGAAGTCCAATCGCTCAGCATTCACGAGTGGAATCGGTAGGTTTTCGGCCTCTGTCGGCTCGAGTTCGAGCACGCAGCCACCGTAACTACGGCCCATCAACTCAGCAGCGAGAAAGGTAAGAGAGTTGCAGAAAGCCGCCGCGATATTCTCTGGCGCGACCTGTTCCGCTATGAATTTCACCCGATGGATCGTATCGGTGACCGTAGCGTTTGCTCTGTTCAGAACCAATTTGGGGTGCAGATGAATTTGGCGCAGCAGAAACGCGTCGGGCGTCCAGACTGACGGCGCTACGTACCAGTACTGGCGGATGCGACACTTGTAGCCTTCATGATAGCGAGCCTGTTCACCTTCGCGGATGAGAGATTGAAGATTCATGGGAAGCTGGGCAACTGGCAGATCGGGCGACGTCAAGAGCAGCGTAGGAATCCCTTGCGCGGCGCTGGCGTTGAGTTCGCTTGTCGAAAACTGGATGCCTTTCAACTGCGCAGAGCGCGTCACAATAGGCAGCGTGTACGCCTCCAGATTCAACGCACGGGCTTTTCCCTCGTGCAGAACAAAGAAATCATTCTGCCCAGTAACAATCCCCACATCGACCTGCAAAATGGCTCCAAGTCGGGTCACATCGTCTCGACGCTGCAAGTTACGAAATAGATCGATTTCAGCTTGTTCCAAGAAGTATTGCGTCCACTTTGCCTTCGAATGATCCATGACCTTGAGATCGGCTTGGGCGAAATCCGTATGCTCATAGAAACTCAGATCAGCGTCGTCATCCAATTCGATCGCCCGAATTCCAGTGCGTTCGTCGCCGTTACGCTCGCCCAACAGCAAGACGACTTCCTGCTGGATGCCGCTGAAGACCAGTTTTCTGAAGGTGAAAAGCGTGATCCGGCTATAACTGTTGACAAGGAATTCGCGCAATTCGGCGGTGTAGCTGACCTGAAGCAGCTCCGCCGGAATAACCATTGCCAGCCGCCCGCCGTGTTTATTCAGTAACAAAGTAGACGCCACCAGAAACGGCACCCAGGCATTGGTCAGGTGAGTCGGACGCATCCCGGCCAGTTGCATCAGTCGGAATGCTACAGAACGCTGGGCTTCCTGAAAATTCTGATAGCGGATGAATGGTGGATTGCCGATGATAGCATCGAAGGATACGCCGCGGAATAACCGGTCTCGACAGTAGTCGAAAAAATCTCCCACGTGAATCTGCCCATTGACATGGATTTGTCGCCGGGCGAAATGCTCTTGCGCCTTCTGCGCCTCTAGCGGATCGATTTCCACGGCGTAGACTGAATTGGCGATTTGTCCTGGAGTCGCGCCTTGTCCGGTCAGCGTATCTATCGCCGCCGCCAGAAGACTTCCATCGCCGCAGCTCGGCTCCAAGACGCGGACATGGGGCGACTGAATTGCCCAATCCGCGAGAAAGCGGGCAATGGTCGTAGGAGTGTAATAGGCGCCGCGCAGCTTCTGATCCGAAATGGCGGATTTCATGGTTTCACCAGATCCTCACGGTGCGCTTTTGCTCAGCATCTCTAACTCGGCGTAGACATATTTTACGACAGCGGCTTCCAGCCTGTCAGGGTACTCAAACCCATAATTGCCAGCGGCAATCCGTCCGTATTTTGCTGTCAAACGGGCCAACGAAATATGAGCCGGCGCCAAGCCGCCATCGCTGATGTGCACCGTGGACAGCGCCTGCTCGATCTCTGTACGCGCCTCTTCTGGCAAGAATGCGTTGAGCTTCTTTATGCCGGCGTCGCGCTCGATGCGATAACCTTTGAACAGGATGTTGATGAGCAGGTTCAACTCCACGTTCAGCCCCTGAAACGCGACGATTCGTTCCTCGCGCCCGATGACTGTGGGCAGCAGCGCAATACAGCGCCAGAATTCCTTGATTTGCGCCTCTAGCTCGGCAGCGATGACAGCATCATCGGGCGGAGACGGCTTCCCATCGAAATGGATGAGTCCGGCAGGGTCGTGGAGTACGATCGCCTTGCCTGGGCGAAGCGAGACGCGCTCCTCTGTGTGGAGCCACAAGTCAATGCGCACTCCCTCCTCGGTCAGCGCATTGACCATCCTGCCGCCGAAAAGCAGGGTGCATAGGACAATTGGGCGCACTGCGTTCAGCCACTCTTCGGCGCCAGCCTGGAACGCGGCCAGGTCGCTTTCGGCCAACAGCACATGCAGGTCGATGTCGGAGTAGCGGTCAGCGTTGCCGCGGCCCAGGCTGCCTTCCAGCCACGCGGCGCGAATGCGCGGGTCGCTGCGCAGAAGATTTTCCAGCAATGAAACGTTATACTGTAAGGAATTCTGGTCACTCATCTACCGAGTCGCTTTCTGACAAAATCCATGAAGGCGCGAAACCCATTCACAACGTCGGTGGGGAATGGCGCTGCCCCTACGACGTCCTGACTGCCATTGTGGAAATCGTCATCTGTATTGTTTTCCTCATTGTGATGTCGTTTACGCCTCCTGTAAATCCTGTCATCCTCTCCGCTTGCTTTTGCATCATGTGCACCCTCATCTGGCGATCTGTTACGCCGCCACCTTACGTTCGACCTCGATGCGGCGCAGCTCCACGAGCTGGTCGCGCAGTAACGCCGCCTTCTCGAACTCCAACGCCTTGGCCGCCTCCTTCATCTCCTTCTCCACCTGTTTGATGAGTCTGTTCAACTCGTCCGGCGGCAGCATTTCGGCGTCCACGGGGCGCGGTTCGCCCGGCGCGCCGGCGTCATAGGTCGGCTTGCTCTCGGCCAGCACCTTCACCCGGTCTGTCAAGTCGCGGATGCCCTTGACGATGCCGCGCGGCTCGATGTCGTTCTCCAGGTTGTGACGCATCTGAATCTCGCGGCGGCGATTGGTCTCGTCGATGGCAAAGCGCATGCTGTCGGTCATGACGTCGGCGTAGAGGATCGCCGTGCCGTCCACGTGGCGCGCCGCGCGCCCGATGGTCTGGATCAGCGAGCTGCCGCTGCGCAGGAAACCTTCCTTGTCAGCATCCAGCACGGCCACCAGCGAAACTTCGGGCAGATCAAGCCCCTCGCGCAGCAGATTGATACCCACCACCACATCATAGACGCCCAGCCGCAGGTCGCGTAGAATCTCGACGCGCTCGATAGTGTGGATGTCGCTGTGCAGATAGTGCACTTTGATGTTCAGTTCCGCCAGATACTCGGTCAAGTCTTCGGCCATACGCTTGGTAAGCGTCGTCACCAGCACCCGCTGTCCGCGCGCCACGCGTATCTTGATCTCCCGCAGCAAGTCGTCGATTTGCCCCTTGGTTGGGCGCACCTCCACTTTGGGATCAACAAGACCGGTGGGGCGGATCACCTGTTCGGCGATCTGCTGCGCGTGCTCCTTCTCATACGGGCCGGGCGTGGCGCTCACATAGATGGCCTGGTGGACGTGCGCCTCGAACTCCTCGAATTTGAGTGGGCGATTGTCGAGCGCGCTCGGCAAGCGAAAGCCGTAATCCACCAGGACGCTTTTGCGCTGACGGTCGCCGTTGTACATGCCGCGCACCTGGGGCAACGTCATATGGCTCTCGTCGATGATGAGCAGCCAATCCGCCGGAAAGTAATCGAGGAGCGTCCACGGCGTGCTGCCGGGCGGGCGCTGCGCCAGGGGACGGCTGTAGTTCTCGATGCCACTGCAAAAGCCCACCTCGCGCAGCATCTCCAGGTCGTAGCGGGTGCGTTGTTGGATGCGCTGCGCCTCGATGAGCTTGCCCTGGCTCTCGAAGAGCGCCACCTGTTCTTCCATCTCTTTCTCGATCTCTTCCAATGCCTCGTTCAGCCGATCCTGGGGTGTGACGAAGTGTTTGGCCGGATAGATGTCGATGGACTGGTGGTCTGTGAGCAGCTCGCCGGTGAGCGTGTCGATCTCGCTGATGCGCTCGATCTCATCTCCCCACATGCTGATGCGATAGGCCGATTCCCGGTCGGCCGGCTGGATCTCCAACACGTCGCCGCGCACCCGAAAACGACCGCGCGCCAGGATGTTGTCGTTGCGCTCATAATAGATGTCGATGAGATGGCGCAGAATCTGCTGACGGCGCACCATCTCGCCCAGGCGCAGGTTGAGCACCACCCGCCCGTAATCCTGGGGACTGCCCAAGCCATAGATGGCCGAAACCGACGCCACGATGACCACATCGCGCCGGCTGAAAAGCGAGCTGGTGGCGGCCAGGCGCAGGCGGTCGATCTCTTCGTTGATGGCAGAGTCCTTTTCGATGTAAGTGTCGGTGCGCGGGATATAGGCTTCGGGCTGATAGTAGTCGTAATAGCTCACGAAGTACTCGACGGCATTCTTGGGGAAAAATTCGCGAAACTCGGCGTAGAGTTGCGCGGCCAGCGTCTTGTTGTGGGCAATGATGAGCGTCGGTTTTTGCACTTCCTCGATCACCTTGGCCATGGTGTAGGTTTTGCCGCTGCCCGTGACGCCCAGCAATACTTGATGGCGCATATTGTGACGCACGCCATCCGCTAACTTGGCAATCGCCTGAGGCTGGTCGCCCGTAGGTTGATAGTCGCTAATCACCTGAAAGGGTGGCATAGATTCTTTCCTCACCTGTCATTCTGAGTTTCCAATGCCCCGCGTGGCATAACGTGGGCAAGAAACACCACTCTTGTCATGCTGAACGCCAGTGAAGCATCTACGTAGTGAAGCATCTGCGTGCCGGCGAGAGTTTCTAGGGAGCGCAGCAAAGATTCCCCTGCCGCATCGCTCCTCGACCAAACCGAACTTATGTTCGACTGCATAGAGTATACCTGACTTCTCCAATTTTGTCCACATCTGGACAGAAATGGCAAGATCGGCAATAATGCAATCCAGCGCCAAGACAAAGGAGAGGATTTCACCATGACCCGTTTTGCTGTTTCATCATGGAGCCTGGATGGCCTGCTACGCAACGGCCTGCCCGTGGAGGAGCTGCCCGGCCAGTTGGCCGACCACGACATCCGGCTGTTGGAATTGTGCCATTTTCACCTTGCCAGCCGTGAATCAACGTATCTGCAGGCCATCCGCCGCACCTTGCAGAGTGCGGACGTGACGTTGTTCACCCTGCTCATCGACACAGGCGACTTGGCCGAACCCGATCCCGACCGGCGCCGAGCGGAGGTCGAACTCATCGCGGGCTGGATTCCCGTCGCCAGCCAGTTGGGCGCACAGCGGGTGCGCATCTCTGCCGGGCGTCAGCCGCCGACAGCAGAGGCAATCGAGCGCAGCGCCGCCGGGCTGAATGTGCTGCAGGCGGAAGCAACCCGCTGCGGGCTGGTAGCAGTCACCGAGAACTGGCAGACGACGAGTGAGCAGCCCGAATCGCTCCTGGAGATTCTGGCGCGCTGTCAGGGGCGGGTAGGGCTGTGCGCCGACACAGGCAATGCCGAAGCGACGCCAGACAAATACGCGACGTTGGCGCAGTTGCTGCCCCACGCCACTTCTGTGCATTTCAAAGCGCGTTACACGGCCCAGGGCGACATCGAGCAGGGAGACGCTCAGCGTTGCGCCGATCTCATGCGTCAGGCCGGTTTCGACGGACCGATCACGCTCATTTACGACCGCAAGGTTGACGAATGGGCAGGCGTCGAACGGCTGCGCGCCGCGCTTGAGCCGTTGCTGTCGTAATTTATGGCTTTGACCATTGCATTTGTTGAAATTGTCGAGTCTGTACGCCCACGTATAAGCAGGCGCACGTGAGCCTGCGCACTGAACGTTTTTGTACAGGTCATGTTGCAAATGTGACCTCCCTTGCAGATCGGGAGGAAATATGAACACCCAGAAAACACTTCCCACTGCCTGGATGTGGGCGGAAGAAGGCCGTGTCTACGGCCTCTCCATCGATCTGGAGACGGCCAAGTTGCGTTGGTTCGTGGACGCCGGCTGTCTGTGCGATTACGACGACAGCTATGCGGACCAGACCCCGGCCCAGTTTGCCGCTGTTGGCGTGCCAGGCGGTGTGTCGATTCCCGCGCAGGACATCCTGGCCGAAATCGAGCAATCGGCGACAAGACTGGCGGGCAAGTCCGACTCTTTCACCGTTCATCATTGACAATTGACAATCCATCATTCTCTTGACTCCTCGACCTCAGTTCGGCCGGGCGAAGAACTCAACAACGTAGCATTGGCGAACTTCCTACATGGCGCGCTCGGGCTGGATGGCTCTCTGCACATTGAGCAGTTCCCTCGCGGCTATTCCAACCTCACGTACCTCCTACGCATGGGTGGGCGTGAGCTTGTCCTACGTCGCCCGCCCTTTGGCGCAAACATCAAGGGCGGACACGACATGGGGCGAGAATACGCCGTCCTGACGCGGTTGCGCCCGGTCTACGGCAAAGCCCCGCGCCCCCTTGCCTACTGCCACGACGAGAATGTGCTCGGCGCGCCCTTTTATGTGATGGAACGGGTGCAGGGCGTCATCCTGCGCAGCCAGATGCCGCCGGCCATGCAACCCGCGCCCGATCTCATGGCGCGCATCGCTGCCGCGTTCGTGGAGAATCTGGCCGCGCTCCATGCCGTCGATGTATCCGCTGCCGGGCTGGGCGAGCTGGGGCGACCGGAAGGCTATGTGCGCCGCCAGATCGAGGGCTGGTCGCGGCGTTATCGCAGCGCCCAGACTGACGACATCGCGGACATTGAGGATGTCGTTGCCTGGCTGGCGCAACACATGCCAGCCGAATCAGGCGCAGCGCTCATCCACAACGATTACAAGTATGACAACGTGATCCTGTCGCCCGACGATTGGTCGCAGATCGCGGCGGTGCTCGACTGGGAGATGGCGACTATGGGCGACCCGCTCATGGATCTTGGCTCCAGCCTGGGCTATTGGGTGCAGCCCGATGACCCAGAAGTTCTGCGGAAACACGCCTTTGGCCCGACCATGCTGCCGGGCAATCCCAGCCGCGGCCAGCTTGTGGAGATGTATGAGGCTGCCAGCGGACGCAGCGTGGATCATCCAGTCTTTTACTACGTCTACGGTCTTTTCAAACTGGCGGTGATTGTCCAGCAAATCTATGCCCGCTTCAAGGCGGGGCGCACTGATGATCTGCGCTTCGCCTCGCTCATCGAGGTCGTGCACGCCTGCGGACGCGCCGCCGTGACGACGCTGGAACGGGATCATCTGTAGGATGCGTCCCATTCTTCCAAGAAGCTCTCCAGCCCCCTGGAAGATCGCAATCGAGCAACAATTTATCATCTGAAAATCAGCAAACCAATGAGGTGACAACCATGCCTTCTTACCACAACTACCGTGTTGCGCCGGGCGCACAGGTGAAGCTGGCCGAACGAGACCCCAATGATCGGGGCGGTTTCGACATGGACAAGGACGACGGTGAGAAGCTCCTCCCCAAGCTGAGCAAGCAGCTCGAATCGCTGCAAGAGCTGCTCTATGCCGAAGGCAAACACAAAGTGCTCATCGTGCTGCAAGCCATGGACACGGGCGGCAAGGATGGTGTGATCCGCCGCGTCTTCGAGGGGGTGAACCCCCAGGGCGTCAAGGTGGCGCCTTTCAAAGCGCCCACGCCCGAGGAGCTGGCGCACGACTATCTGTGGCGTATTCACAGGCACACGCCGGGCAAGGGCGAGATTGTGATCTTCAACCGCAGCCATTACGAAGATGTGCTGGTGGTGCGCGTCCACGGTCTTGCACCCGAAGATGTGTGGCGACGGCGCTATGAGCACATCAAGGCCTTCGAAAAGCTCCTGGCGGATGAGGGGACGACCATCCTCAAGTTCTTCCTGCATATTTCGCTGGATGAGCAGAAGGAACGGTTGCAAGAGCGCCTCGACAAGCCGGAGAAGAATTGGAAGTTTTCTGTGGGCGATCTGGCGGAACGTAAGCGTTGGCCAGACTACATGGCCGCCTATGAGGAGGCGCTGAGCAAAACCAGCACCGATTGGGCGCCGTGGTATGTCATCCCGGCCAACCGCAAGTGGGTGCGCGACCTGCTCATCTCCCAGATCATCATTGACCGTCTGCAGGCGCTGGAGATGCGCTTTCCCGCACCCAAAGACGATCTGAGCGGGGTGGTGATCGAGTAGAAATGGTTAATGGTTAATAATTAACCATTAACCATTAACTATTAGCGCGCTTTCGCCTCGACGGCCGCGGCCAGGATGCTCTGTATCCGCTCCACCATGGCGACCGGATTGGCGTGCAGTCCTTCCAACAGTAGGGCGTTGTCGAACAACTGCTCGATGGCCGCCGGGATGAGCGGATCGGTCGGTGTATGTTCGATGGTCTTGGCCAAGTTGACGATGATAGGGTGCCGCCGATTGATCTCCAACACCTTCTTGGGAATCTCGTAATCTTCTTCGGTCATGCGGCGAAATCGTTGCAGGTCGCGGTCGAAGCTGTCTTCAGGAGAAACCAGGCGGCAAGGGCTATTCACCAGGATTTTCGACTCGCGCACAGTCTTGACCCGCTCGCCCAGGACCCCGATGAAACGCTTGACAACTTCATCGAATTCTTCCGGTGTGATTTCCGCGGCCGGTTGTTCCGGTTCCTTGCTCTTGGGCAGCTCCAGGCTAGCGTCATCCACATTTTGCAGCGGCGTCTCGCCATATTTGTGCAGGGACGATGTAACAAAACCATCGATGGGATCCACCAGATAGAGCACCTCGATCTGGTTGGCGCGGAAATAGTCCAGGTGCGGACTGGCCGCAACTGTTTTGAGGTCCTGTCCCAACACATAGTAGATAGCTTTTTGTCCCTCGACCATGCGCTCGGTGTACTGCTTGAGCGATGTCCACTCCTGTTCGTTCGTGCGGCTGGAACGGAAGCGCAGCAGGTCCACCAACGTTTCATGACTGGTGGGGTCCATGGCGATCCCCTCCTTGAGGAAGACGCCGAACTGCTCCCAGAATTGGGCGTATTTTCCGGCGTCGTTCTCTGCCAGCGACTTCAGTTCCTTGTGCAGGCGTCCCGTCAGCGCCCGACGTATCTGGCGCATGAGCGGGTTGCTCTGCACTGTCTCGCGCGAGACATTGAGTGGCAGGTCTTCTGAATCCACCACGCCATCGACAAAGCGCAGATATTCGGGCAACAAATCTTTGTTGTGCTGCTGAATCAAGATCTTGCGCGAGTAGAGCCGGAGTCCGTAGTCGGCGCGCAAGTGCAACATGCCGCGCTCGCGCTGGGGCGGAATGAACAAGATCGCACGCAGGTTCACTGGCGCATCGGTGACCAGGTGGATGTGGAGCAAGGGCGCAGCGCTATCGAAGGTGAGCTGCTTGTAAAACTCCTCGTATTCAGCCGTTTCCACCTGGCTGGGTGACTGACGCCACAGGGCTGTGCGCCGATTGGCGACCTTGGCGTCGTTGTCGCTGGCGGTTGCGTCGCGCACATAAATGGGGAATGAGACGTAGTCTGAGTGCTTCTTGACGATATTCTCGATGCGCCACACCGCCGCAAATTCGCCTGCATCCTCTTTTAACTTGATGACGATCTCGGTGCCGCGGCTGTTCTTTTCGGCGGGCGTGAGGGTGAACTTACTGTCGCCGCGCGATGTCCATGTCCAGGCGCTATCCTCCGGGCGATACGAGCGCGAGGTGACCGTCACCTCCTCGGCCACCATAAAAACAGAATAGAAACCGACGCCAAACTGGCCGATGATCTCCTCCTGCGCGGTCAGTCCCTTGCCGGCATTGAGCAGAAATGTCTTGGCACCCGAATGGGCAATGGTTCCCAGGTTTTCGATCAGCTCGCCGTGATTCATACCGACGCCGCTGTCGCGAATCGTGATGGTTTTGGCTTCGGCGTCCACGACAACATGGATTGCCAACTCCGCGTCACTGTCCACCACATCATGATTGGTCAGCATCTCGAACTGGATGCGGTTGAGCGCATCGCTGGCGTTGGAAATCAGCTCGCGCAGGAAAATTTCGCGATCCGTGTAGAGGGAGTGGGCCAAAATGTCGAGCAGTTGTTTAACTTCTGTGCGATATTCCAATGATTCGGTTGATTGCGTCATCTTGTCGGAAACGATATCGGACATGGGTCAAACCTCCTGTGTGACTGTTTTGCGATGACAAAAGAACCAAATGACAAAGAGATAGACTATTGGGCAGTCTGACAATCGATCACCCAATCGTGCGATTTTACTGATGCGGCAACTCTGTTGCAAGTTTCTCATGGCGATTTCTCAACTGTTTCATCATTTGCCTTTTTGACTTTTCATATGTGAATGGATATACTTCGAATGTGCAGTGAGTGCGCCCCCGTGGTGGAATTGGCATACACGGCAGGTTGAGGGCCTGTGCCCGTACAGGGCGTGTCCGTTCAAGTCGGACCGGGGGCACCAATCGAAGAAGCCGACCTGTCAGGTCGGCTTCTTTTTTGGCTGCTCAATTCAGTGCGGAGGACGGAGAGATGAGAAATACCACAGCTGTCATTGTTGGCGTTGCCATTGGCGCAGCAGCCGTCTGGACATTCAATTACATCTTTGGGCCGGCGCCAGGGACGCGTTTTGACGCGACCTATCAATCCAGACTCGATCGTGCACTGGCCGAAGGTGACCGTGCGGCGCGTGAACATGAGGCAGAATTGCGCCGCCAGTTCGAGGAAGCCAAGCGCCGTCGCCCCTCTCCACCCCCTCTCAACCCCGCACCGTAGCACCAATTCACTATCGACCCCTTGCCAAGCGGCGCAAAAAAGATCTGAATAAACGGTTGTCAGAAGCAGCCCATCGAGGTATACTTTTTGACATGGCGGCCAACATCCATGACAGTGGGTACAAGAAGCTGTTCGCCAACCAGACCATCTTTCGCCAACTGGTCAAGACCTTCATTCACGAAGATTGGGTGGATGAACTCGATTTTGACCAGTGTGAAACGCTGGACAAGTCGTTCGTGTCGGATCACTACAAAGAGACCGAGAGCGACCTGATCTACAAGGTGAAGGTGCGCGGCAAGACGATCTACATCTGTGTGCTGTTGGAGTTCCAGTCGAAGGTGGATCGCTTCATGGTGGTGCGGGTGCTCAACTACATCACCAACTTCTATCTGGATTATGTGGCGACGCACAGGCGGGTGAAGAAGCTGCCGCCGGTCTTTCCCATCGTGTTGTACAACGGCAATCGCAGATGGACGGCCGTGCAGGAGATGGCCGACCTGATCGAAGCGGAGCCGTCGTTGGGGCGGTATGCCCTGCACTTTCAGTATTTCCTGCTCAACGAGAAGGGTTACAGCCGCCAGCAGCTTCTGGCGATCCGCAACATCGTCTCGACGCTCTTTCTGGCCGAGGCCCACTACGACATCAGGCTGCTGGAAGAGGAGTTGCTCAACCTCTACGAGCGCGAGGAAGACAAGCAGGCGGTGTCGCTCTTTCTGAACTGGTTTCGCCAGTTGGCGCTCTATGGCAAAGTCTCGCCAGAGGACTATGGCAAGTTGGACTATGTTTATCGGACGAAGGAGGAGGTGCAGACCATGTTGATGACAACACTCGAAGAAGAACGCAAGCGCATCTATCAGGAAGGTGAGGCCAGAGGTGAGGCCAGAGGCGAGGCCAGAGGACGCATCGCAACGCAACGGCAGACCATCAGACAACTACTGCAATTTCGTTTTGAGCTTACTGAGGCAGAATTATTGCGCTATACACAGCGGGTGACGGGAATTCATGAGCCATATCAGCTAGACGTGTTGATCAATACACTATTGGACAAGAAAACAAATTTTGAGGATTTTGTCATGCTGTTCGAGAATCTCCTGGCGGGGAGGGATTCCGAGTGAGGGCCGCCCATCCTTGGCGGATAGGGCAGATCGATGTCCTATCTTACCCGCTTCCCCATAACAATGGCGCGCTGTTCATCTTTGACAGACGGGGCAGTAATGCGCGCTGCGCTGCCCAATGACTGCGCGCTGAATGATTTCTCCGCATTGCAGACAGGGTAACCCGGCTCGACCGTACACCTGGTGTTCGTGTTGAAATTCTCCCGTTTCGCCGCCAGGTCGCAGATAATTTTGCACGGGGCTATCTCCCAGGCTGCTGCCGCCCAACGCAATGGCCCGGCGCAACACCTCCTGCACGGCCCGACGCAAGATACCAATCTCGTCCGCCGTTAGATCGTCCCCTGCCCGTTGCGGATGAATACCTGCTGCATGAAGCGCCTCATCGGCATAGATGTTTCCCACACCAGCCACGATCCCTTGATCCAGCAGCAACGATTTCACTGCTGCGCTCCGCCCCGCCAGCCGACGCGCCAAGTAGTCGTCTGTGAACGTCTCACTCAACGGTTCTGGCCCTAATTTGCCTACTACGCCGCTGGCATCGTCTACCAGCCAGACACGCCCAAACTTGCGCGAATCAACAAAATCCAGCCGGTATCCGTCATCCAGTTCGAAGAGAACCCGTGTATGGCGATCGACCGGTTCTCCCGCTGTGCGAATCAAGCACTTGCCAGTCATGCGCAAATGGATGATGAGGATCGCGCCGCTGTCCATGGTCAGCAGCATGTATTTGCCTCGTCGGGTGAAATTGGCGAAGCGTTGACCGATCACAATGGCGGTAAAGTGTTCAACGGAGGGCGCCGCAATAGTGCGCGGCCAAAGGGCCACGGAGCGGGTCACCGTGCGTCCCTTCAGCCGGACTTGCAGGTCGTGCACATAAGTTTCAACTTCGGGTAGTTCGGGCATATCTCAAGAGGGAGAACGACGACTGCGCAACCACAGCGCCAGGAAACCCACCGCGGCCAACGCTGCCGCCCACTGAATTAGCCACAGCCACGAAGGACTGGAGGTTGGCTGGCTGGCTGGAGACGGCGCGCTGACAGAGGGATCGATTCGTGCATTCACTGCGCCGGCGGGCTGAGCAATCGCTGCGGCCGCAGGCGTGGTAGTTGGGGGAGATAAGGGCGTCGCGCTGGGCGCAACCGTGGGCGTCGAGGCGAATGTGGGTGGTGGAGAAGGCGTTGAAGTGGGAAGCGCCAGTTCGCCGCTCACTTGCACTGCGGGCGCGACTGGCATCGGCGCTGCTTCGGCAGAGGCGCTCTCCATCATCGCAGCGTCTAATCCTGTTGCGTCCTCTCTGCCGCCGGCGCCAGATCTGGCCTGTGAAGGCAGACCGCCGCTTACTTGTTCTAAAGGCGTGGACGATTCGCTGGCGTTGCTGTCTGTTTCCAAACGGTCAATTAGGACCAACGTCGCCACTGCGTCTGGCCCAGCGGATGTGGTTAGTGCATCGTCGGCGTCATCTGTTTCTGCCTGGACAGAGGTCGATGCTTCATTGGCGGGAGCATCTTTAGCTGCTATGCCGCCGGATGGAGCCATTGCCGATTCGGCCGCAGGCTCTGTGGTAAGAGCAAGCGCTGCCGCGCCGCTGGCGTCTTGACCACTTGCCGCCCCAATGTCAGCCGACGCCGGAGCGACGAGGTCTCTTTCGTTCTGGGTTGCGCTGGCCGGCAACTGGACGCGAGCATTCTGCATGAAGGGCGTCGAGGGCTGGGCGCTGTCAAGCATCAACTGGCTGCCAAGTCCGAAAACCAAGAACAAGACAAAAGCGCCGACCGCTGCATTGCGCAGCACGGGGCTGCCGCTGCGCCAGAAGTCTAAAACACGCTGCCACACGCTGGGTTGGGGTTCAGGTTGCAGAATACGCGGCGCGCCAGGTTGCCGTGCTGCTTGCGCGTCAACCTGGACCTTAGCAAGGATTGCTTCGGCGCTAAAGGAAGTGGGTAGCTCCACCTGGCGCAAGGTGTGGAGAAGCTGTACTGTCTGGCGTAAGGTTTCTAGCCGCCAGGCGACATCTGGGTCAGAGTGCAACGCGTTTTCCACGAGCGTTCGTTCACTGGTGGAGACAGTGTCGTCGAGATAGGCTGACAACAAGTCGTCGGAGATCTGTGAATGGAATGATGAAGCAGTCATAAGTGCGATTCGTGATTGTCAGCAGCCGATTGGCTGGGGCTCAGCCGCCTCTAGGACGGAACGACCCTGGCAATAGTTCCGGTTTGCGCAGCAGATAGTCTCGTAGCCGGGTGCGCGCCCGACTCAAGCGCGATTTCACCGTTCCCATGGGCACATCGAGCATGTCAGCAATTTCCTCATAGGCATAGCCATGAATGTCAGCCAGAGCGACGACTATGCGCTGGTCCGCTGGCAGAGTGCGTATAGCGGCCTCAATCCAATCATGCAATTCTTGCCGTTCGACCACTTCGTGGGGAGAGGGGGTCTTGTCGACTAGCGAGACGCTGTAGTCATGATCGACCGGGAGATCATCGAAGCCTTCCACCAATCGGTGGTGACTAGAGCGGAGGACATCGTAACACGTGTTCACGACGATGCGCATGAGCCAGCTTTTGAAGCTGCCTCCGTGAAACTGCTGGAGGGCGCGGAAAGCCTTGACAAAGCTGTCTTGCACCGCGTCTGCGGCAGCGGCTTCATCTTGCAGTGTGCGATAGGCCAGGCTGTAGGCCAGCCCCTGGTACTGTTCGATCAGCGCCTGGAACGCGCTGGCCTCGCCCTGACGGGCGCGCGCGACCAGTTCCTGCTCATCAAAGTTGTTCAGAAGTCAACGCCCTGTTGAATACAATGAGATGGCGTGCACATTTGACGTTTATGCGCCTGACCTGTATACTCCACAAGTGAAAGTGCCGAAGTGGCGGAACTGGCAGACGCGCACGACTCAAAATCGTGTGGGTGATCCCCGTGTGGGTTCGACTCCCACCTTCGGCACTCTTTTTATTGGCAGCGCCAATCGTTGGCGTTGTGCACATGGTCAGCACGAGGCCATACTATACCGCACAATGGTGAAAGTTGCGCTTTTTGCATAGCAAGAAGCGAGCGATTAGCCAGTGTGTAACTTGTACTTCAATCATCCAAATGACACGATCTGATCGTTACGGCGCACCCGACCATTCGCATCTGTCTTTTTTCACCCACCTTTACTCCTCCAGCAGACTTGTCCGCCAGTCGCTCTTTATTGCAATTGTTGCTGCGTCAGCATTACTTTTCCTGGCGGCTTGCGGCCCAACAAAGAGTGACAACAGCCAAGAGCAATTGACAAGCGACACGCAACAGATTGCGACGACATTCGCGGCCACCAATGACCTCGAGACAGCGCGCTCCGCTCTGCGTGAACTGCCCGTCGCCAATCCCAACCAGTGGCTCATCTTTGTGGCCGAAACAGCCATTGCCGACGCCGGAACAGAAGCGGTCGTGGATCAGGCCTTGACTCGCCTGGCCCTAGCATTGGGACTTCACACGCCCATTCTCAGCGACTTTGCTGCGGCCAATGGCTTGATTGAGCCAGATGTTGTCGTCGGAACGACGGGCGCGGCGTCCTCACCTGTCGTGAATGCACCGCTCCCTGCATCGACCAGCCCGACAGATAGTGCGACCGGCGCAACGACTCTTCAGGCTGAAGCGGTTGCTGAGACCACGGGCGATTCCGCTGAGACTGCAATCGATGCGCAGACCGCGACCCCGACTGAAGCGCCCACTGACGAGCCAACGCAGACCCTTACACCCGAAGCAAAACCCATCGCCCAGGCTGCCAGCATTGTAAACTTGCGCAGCGGACCCGGCACGAATTATGACCTGGCCGGCTCCCTTCAGGCGACCGAGCCGGTGGAAGTCATCGCTAAGAACGGCACTGGCGATTGGTGGCAGGTGCGCCTTGCCAGCGGCAGCGCAGCCTGGGTCTATGCACCCCTGGTCACAGTCACGGGTTCAGCAGACGGCATTGCCATTGCTGCGGACATTCCCACTCCGCCGCCTGCACCGCCTACTGCAACACCTGCTCCTGTCGTCCAGGCGGCGCCGGCGGATACCCCGACGCCTGCCGTTATACAGGCCACCGCGACCCCAGCCCCGGCGCCCAGCGACAAGCCGCATTTCACATTAGTGCAGCGGCGCTTGTGGAACAAAGAGGAAAACGGCGGCTGCGGCGGGCAGCACTTGCTGCGCATTCATGTGCTCGATGCCAACGGCAATCGCGTCAACGGCGTCGCCTTGCAGGGCATCTATACCGGAGAGGTATTTGTGACTGGCGCTCAAGGCAAAGGCGACGGCATCATCGAATTCGATCTGTACGGACCGGGCGAGGGTTTTCGGGTCATGCGCGACAATGATGGACGGGAAGCCACGAGCGATAACGCCGAGGGCTTTACAACGATTTCTCCTAACATTGACGTGCCCACCCTTATTGGCGCTGGTTATTGCACCGACCAGGCTGATTGTGACGTGTTCTACTATTCCTATGGGTGTTCTGGGCATCACAGTTGGGAAGCCACCTTTAAGCGCAACTATTGATAGCCGATTTTCCTGTGATACAATAACCTGCACATGGAATACGAACCAGGCCCTTTGCACGCACAATGCGCCGCAGGATAAGGGGGAGCGGTGAGAGAAGAATTTCTGATACATGCACCCTTGTTTGCGGGGCTGAACGATCAAGAACGAAGTGTATTGAATGCCAGCTTTGTGCAGGGACAGGTCGCCAACGGCGCTGTCCTCTTCAAAGCTGGCGATCATGCTGACGCGCTCTATCTCGTCGGACAAGGTTTTGTCCGCATGATGACCGAGGCCGGACAGGTGTTGGCGACGTTAGGCCCCGGCAGCATTCTCGGCGACGCTGCGCTCTTTCGCTCAGCACCCTACGAGGTGACTGCTGTTGCTGTCTCTGATATGGAGTGTTGGCGATTGACGGATCGCCGTCTGCGTGAAGTTCTGCTTCAGAATCCGATTTTGGGATTGAAGTTGAGTCAAAATTTCGGCGCTCAGTTGGCGCAGATGGAGGACTATCTTCTTCAGCGTCTCTCCAAAACTGATGAGCTGGGTTCCTTGCCGCAGAACACCCTCCAGGCTGTGGCGGCGCAACTTCGCCCGCGCGCCATCCATAGTAATCAAGCGGTCTATCGGGTGGGCGATACACCGGCCGGGCTGTATATCATCGAAGCCGGGACCGTCGAATTGCGTTCTGAAGGAACAAGCGCCGAAGAAAGTGTGCAACAGGCAGCCCCCGGCGGCGTTCTGGGCGCGCTTGCTCTGCTGACCAACAAGCCCTACACGCAGAGTGCATTGGCAGTGCAGGACAGCCTGTTGTGGGTGTTGTCCACTGAGAGTTTTCACGCGATCAACAGCCGCCACCCTGGGCTGCGGCGCAGCCTGGCGCGCAAAGTCCGCTCCAGACTTGGCCGCAGCGATCAGGCGCAGGCTGTCATGCGCCTTTCGCAGATGCCTCTGTTCACCGAACTGCCCCAGAACGTCATGCAGTCGTTGGCGCAGCGGATCGTCATGCAGCACATCCCGGCCGGCGATCGGGTCTATCGCATCGGCGAGGCTGGGGACGCCTTCTATCTCGTCGAGCAAGGCGAAATCGAACTGACTGCCGAGAACGCCATGGGCGTTATCGAAGAAAAAGCGCGCATCGGCGCCAACGGCTTCTTTGGCGAGATGAGCATGTTGACAGGCCAAATTCGCACCGAAGACGCCACAGCCACCCGGAACACCAACCTTTGGGTGCTCTATAAAACCGACCTGGACGCCGTTGCTGCGCAGAATCCGGCGTTGGGCAAGGCCCTGAGCCAGGCCCTCGCCAGCCGCCTGGCCCTTTCGGACAACACGAGCGTTGATGAGTCCCGCTTCCGCAACTTCCAGCTGTTGGCAGGATTGAGCTCCACCGAGCTTCAGCAAGTGGCCGAGTATCTACGACCTACGCGCTACCGCTATGGCGAACTCATCTTCCGCGTCAACACCCCTGGCGACAAGCTCTATCTGATCGAAAAGGGTCAGGTGCGTATCCAACCCATCAGTGGGGGCAGTTGGTTGTTGGGGGAGGGTGAGGAGTTTGGCGAACGATCTCTGTTGACCAATCAGCCGCACAACGCCAGCGCCACTGCCGAAACCGATGTCGATCTTCTGACGCTGGACAAGAACGACTTCTCCCTGTTGATGGTCCGTTACCCCGGCCTGGCCATCAATATGAGCCGCATTCTGAGCCAGCGCCTGAGCGTGGGCGCTCAGGCCGCGCCCGAACCCGTCCAATATGGCCTTCCGCCGGCGGGACAACCAGTTGCCCCGGTTCCAGTCAACGCGCGTCGTCGTCAGGCGGCCATGCAGCCGGAACAACCGCCTCGGCGACGCGGTTTTGGCGATTGGTTCGGCAATTTGAGCGCGCTCAACAAAGTCCTTTTTGCGCTGCTCGTCCTGCTCGTTGTCTACATCTTGGGAATTGCCGTGCCTTTAACTTTGTGGAGCATCTTCAGCCCTGGGGCGGTGGCCGACAGCGCCACAGTCTCCACACAGCGCGCCTTCAGCGCTGTGGCGCGCCTGGGCAGTTATGATGTTGCGGCGCAGGATGACGATCTCGCCCATCAACTGGCGCTGGCCGACCAACAGGCGCCCCCGACGCCAACCTACACGCCCTTTCCCACTAACACGCCGGCAGCGCAGCCGGGAGTGTTAGCTACTCCTCAACCGATGGCGCAAAAAAACGCAGTTGAATTCACAACCGAGCTGATCCAGGTCGCTCCCGTCGAGCCGGCGCCTGGGATCGGGGGAATCGCCCCGCCGCCGCAACCGGCGCCTCCGCCCGAACCGGCGCCTGAAGTCCAGGCAGCAGTTGCAGCGCCCCGCAACGTGGACCCGCGCATTCCTGCTCTGGGGGTGACCATCGAAGACGCCCAGGTGGCCCCCGGGCAGCAATACTGGCGTCTGGTGGAAGTGCGCTGGGCTGATGAGCAGGAATCTGGCGGCAAGCATCATATCTATGCCGATGCTCTAGATGAGAATGGAGTTCGGATCGTCGGCCAGCCTATCACGGTCTGGTGGGGTGACGGCAGCTATACAAATGGCGTCGAAGACAAACCTGCGCCTGATTATGGTTTCAACTTCCAGATGTATGCCGCCGGATATGCCTATCAAGTCAAAGCGGAAGGACTCCCCAGCGACATCTTGCACGGCGCCGGCATGGGGAGCATCGAGCAGCGGTTCCATGGCATTCACACCAGCTTCTATTTGCTCTTCCAGCGAGCGACGAAGTGACGCCTGGCGTATTGACTGTTGAATTTTCACTGATCTCAGGATGAAACATTCATGGCGGACATCTTCCAGGAAGCTCTTCAGTTGCCTGGAAGATCAGTGCGTTCGCCCACGTGCAGCTTCGGCGATGCCGAAAATGAACTGGCCAGCGCACTAGCGAGGAATGGCTTGAATCGTTTGCAGTGCAAGAAATTCACTGAGCATCATTGCTGTTGCTCCCCAAATCGTCTGTCCTTGAACGGCGAAAAAGGGAACCTGCACTGCGTGATCGCGCAATTGCCAGACCTCGATCCGACGATTGTTTTCGTCCAAGAGATCGGCCAGAGGGATTTCGAGAAGATCGGCCACTTCGTAGGGGTCGGGATGAAAGAGTGGACGCTCTGAAGCCCATCCCACCGTAGGCTGCACCAAATAATTACTGGCGATGACGTAGAGTGGGGTCAGCTGCCCCAACACCTCCACTTGCTGCGGGTCGATGCCCACTTCTTCGTAGGCTTCACGCAGAGCCGTTACAACCAGGTCTGCATCGCTTTCTTCACGTCCTCCTCCTGGAAAGCCCACCTGCCCACTGTGTACGCCCCGATACGTGGGGCGCAAAATCAGCGGTGTGAAAAGTCGTCCATTCTGAGGATAGAGGAGCACCAACACGCCTCCCTGTCGGGTGTCGGGCTGCGGCGCATCGGGAAAAACTCCGTCCCCGCGTGGTCTGGGCGCCATGCGCGCCTGGGCAACGCGGCCGGGCAGATCGCCGTGGAGATCGCTACGCAGATGGGCCAGAAAATCGGCGAAGGTGTGGGACATAGAGAATTACTGCTCGCTAGGTAAACAATTCATACGTCACGAGTTGCGAGTCACTCGTAATTCGTCATGGTCGGCAATATGAGCTGCCAACTAGGAATCAATATGGAGCATGCAGGGGGTGACGAGCACGAGTACGAAAACAAAGATCAAGTTGCGCGACAGATCAGGCCATTGAGGTAGTTGCCTTCGGGAAAAGTGATGGCGACAGGGTGGTCGCTGTCTTGGCGCAGCCATTCCAGCACTTGCACCTGCCGTCGTGCGTCCACCGCCGCGCCAAAGACGACTTTTTGAAAGAGGTCGGCGCCCACCAGACCGCTGCAACTGAAGGTCGCCAAAATTCCCTCCGGCGCCAGCAAGTGCAGCGCCTGCAAGTTGATCTCCTTGTAGCCGCGCAAGGCGCGTTCCACCTGGGCCTGGCTTTGGGCGAATTTGGGTGGGTCAAGAACGATCACGTCGAAAAGTGGCGCGCTGGCGGCATGACGCCAGTCGCGCAGGATCTGGAAAACATCGCCGACGATGTTCTCGCTGTGAGTTTCTGGGTCAAAGCCGTTGCGCCGTAGATTTTCTTCGACCAGTTGCAGCGCCTCCAGGTTGCTGTCAAGATTGGTCACGTGGATTGCGCCGGCCGCCAGCGCATGCACAGCAAAAGCCCCTGTGTAGCTGAAAGCATTGAGCACGCGCTTGCCGGCGCAATAAGTAGCCACGCGCCGCCGATTCGCGCGTTGATCAGTGTAAAAACCTGTCTTTTGACCCGCCAGTACATCCACGACAAAACGCAACCCATCTTCGTAGACTTCCACTGGCGCGTCAGGCGCGACGCCGGCCAGCACACCGGTCGCCGGCTGCAAACCCTCATGACGCCGCACCATCGCTTCGCTGCGCTCGACGACGCCCACGCAGCCGGTCAGTTCCAGCAACATGGCGGCCAGCTCCTGTTTGCGCTGGTCCACGCCCAGCGCGCCTGCCTGCAACACCAACCAGTGGTCGTAGCGATCTACTGTTAGCCCGGGCAGATAGTCACTCTCGGCATTGATCAGCCGCAGGGCATTGGTGATGGGCAAGAGGCCATTACGCCGGCGAATGGCTTGCTCCATGCGCTGCCGCCAAAACGCATCGTCAATGACGTCGTCGATTTCCCATGTCAACAGTCGCACCTGAATCTGGCTTGTGCGGTTGAGTAGGCCACGCGCCAACCACGTCCCGTCATGAGTGGTCACGCTGACCACATCGCCGTCACGCGCCGCGCCTGGCAGCCGGGCAATGGCCCCGCTGAAAATCCACGGATGCCCTTGACGCACTGGCTTTTCCCGTCCGGGTTTGAGAATCACGGCGTTCTCATTCATGTGGTCACTTCCCAGCCATGCTCATTCAGCGTCACTTCCCGGTCGGGCAGCGCAATCACTCGCCGCGCCGCATCATAGGAAAATGTGACGACGCCTTGCGGCGTTGTCAGCACGCCGGCCGCTCCTTGTGGAGAGCGTGCAGTAAAGCGCACAGTGAAATTCTTGTAGACTGCCCAATGGATGAGCGGCTTGAGGTCGGCGCGCACGGTTTACTCCTGTCTGCGTCGCCAACTCAGATGCAGCGCCCGCCGCGAACCCATGTGCAGCGCGGCGTTTTCGCTCATCGCAAAGCCGCACACCCAAACAATCTCGCGCGTCTTGCGGTCCATCACCAGCGGCCAGCCAATGCGCAGGCTTACGGGCAGCTTGCGATCCGTGAAGAAGTCGCCCAGCGTCTTGCGTCCGCCGTGCAACCCCAACGGCGCAATGCGCATCCCTGGCTTTGGTGGAGTCAATTGCAGGTCGCCGCAACGTTCTGCATCCAGCCAGGCCTGCCAGGGGTCGCATGTGACGGGCGGCAGGGGTCGATCTTCCAGCGCGTCCTGTTCCACATGGAGCGCCCATCCATTGATCGCCGGCAGGTCGCCCTCCACAGACGCAGCAACACCTCTGTCGGCCCACTCAGCGGGATCGAGCCAGGGATGCTGCAGACGCACGGGCAAGGCGCGGTGGTCGTGGAGTGATAGCCATGGAGGAAGCCGCCGCCGCTCTCCGGGACCGCCTGGCGCAACGCCCATGGTCCACTCGATGCCATTTACCATAGGGTGCGGGCCGCCTGTCGATTTGCCATCGTGCACTGCATCCACGACCTGCGCCACATGGGTGAATCCCAGGTCGCGCCGATGGGAAAATGTGCGTCGAACGGCGCTGTGCACGAGACTGCGCATCTGGGGCGTCTTGACCCTGCGCAGCCGCTCCAGGTCAAAGACGATGCGTTGCTCCGGATCAGCCTCCAGGATGAGCGCCGCCAACAGGTTCTCGTTGGTCTGGGAGATTTGTCGGGCTGCATCAGCCAGAGTTTCGGCGCTGCGGCAGATGTTCTCCACTGCCGCAGGGTTGATGATTGCCAACTGGGGCAACACCAGATGGCGCAGCCGATTGCGCGCAAAGGCCGTATCCTGGTTGGTGGCATCCTCGCGCCAGGCAAGCCCCCGGCCCAATGCATACTCCAGGAGTTGACTACGGCGCACGTCCAGCAGCGGTCGCACGATGCGCACTGCAACATCCACCGCCGCATCCGCCGACCACTCCGTCACCCGACGTATTCCTGCCAGCCCGTGGACGCCGCTGCCGCTCAGCAGACGTAGAAGCACTGTCTCCACCTGGTCGTCGGCGTGATGGGCCGTTGCGATCACTGGCGTCTGGTCAGCAGGGGCAATCTCCCTGGCAACGCTCCGTAGGAAGGCATAGCGCGCATGACGAGCTGCTGCCTCCAGCCCGGCAGGGTCGTTATGCAGGCTGGTTGGGTCAAGGCGGGTTTGGTGAAAAGGCGCGCCCCAGGACGCGGCCAATTGTGCGACGAATGCTGCGTCTTGGGCTGATTCAGGCCGCAAGCCGTGATCCACGTGGGCAAGATGGAGCTCCACAGGTAGATGCGCCGCCAGGCTGTGGAGCAGATGGCCGAGACAGACGCTATCGAGCCCGCCGCTGATGGCAACAACCAACGCGGCCCTGCCGTTTAGGGGGGCTGCGGGCAACATCTCATGCACTACGATGGCCTCAAGCAGGTCATGGGCGAGCGGGTCGAGCGTCGGCGTAGTCATGATCTCGGTGAGAGGGTGACAGTCATGATCAGCAGATTATACAGATTCACGCGTGTCGTTCGTGAAATCTATGCAATCTGCTGATCGCGTTCTACTTCTGTGTGGAGAGTCGAATGACAAACGGTCAATCTCTGGCGAAAGCGGCGTCGAAGGCAACGGCGGAAGGCGCAAAGTCCAGGCGCTTGACGAATGCGCACGATTCTGTGGCGCCATGCTCGCGGTCCATCTTACCATCCTCCCATTCCACCGAGAGAGGCCCACTGTAGCCAATGTCGTTGAGCGCGCGGATGACTTCCTCGAAATTAATGGAGCCGCGCCCCACAGAACGGAAGTCCCAGAAACGCCGCGCATCGCCAAAGTTGAGATGCCCGCCAAAGACGCCGGCCTCGGTTGGTCGCGGCGACCAGTAGACATCCTTCATGTGGGCGTGAAAGATGCGGTCGGGGAACTTGCGGATGAAGGCGACGTAATCCACACCTTGATAACCGAAGTGGCTGGGGTCATAGTTGAAGCCAAAACAGGGATGATGATTGACGGCAGCCAGGGCGTTGGCGGCGCTGGCGATGTCGAAGGCGATCTCGGTCGGGTGCACTTCCAGGGCAAACCTGACCCCCTCTCCCTGGAAGACATCAAGGATCGGCGTCCACATTTCCGCAAAGAAGGCCAGCCCTTTTTCCAGGAAGTCAGCCGGATTGGGCGGGAAAGAATAGACCATGTGCCAGATGGGTGAGCCGGTGAAACCCGGCACGACTTTGAGTCCCATGGCTTTGGCGGCGCGCGCCGTGTTCTTCATCTCTTCGGCGGCGCGGGCGCGTACGCCGTCTTCTTTGCCGTCGCCCCAGATGCGCGGGGGCAGGATGCTTTTGTGGCGCTCATCGATGCGGTCGCAGACGGCCTGCCCTACCAGGTGGTTGCTGATAGCGAAACACTTCAGCCCGTGCTTGTTGAGAATGTCCCAACGTGACTGGATGTAACCGTCTTCCGACAGGGCGCGATCGACTTCAAAGTGATCGCCCCAACAGGCGATCTCGACGCCGTCGTAGCCGAAGGACTTTGCTTTGGCGCAGAGGACATCGAAGGTCAGATCGGCCCACTGGCCGGTGAATAAGGTAACTGGTCGAGGCATCGTTGCTTCTCCTTTTTATGGATCGGAAAGTGAATTTGACTGGCGCAATAAGATGGACAGAGTGGCGCCTCAAACGCCTGCCGTCTGTCAGGATTCATTATACAACCGAATCCTGCGAAAGGGGATAGAAAGCTGCGGAAGGATTCTATTTCATGCAATCATGAGCCTTGCAAGAGATGGATGCGCTTACCGTCAACGACAGCCACAATTTCCAGTTTTTCACCCAACACAGCAACATGGCGCCGCAATGTGTATAGACGATGTCACCCAGAGAACAGGAGGAAAACAACGCAGGAACGCACACAGGATAAGCGCAGCCGACAATGAAGGAGTTCCTAGTGTAAACACCAGGAAGAGTCTGGCAAAACCACCAGTGCAAACTGGCAACCATTCCGATACAATCATGGAGACAACCATTGGCGCAAACAACCAGGATACTGTTAGTCGAAGATGACTGGATGGTTCGCAACACACTTTCGGATCATCTGGCAAAGAAGAAGTTCCAGGTCGTTGCGACTGATTCGCAGGAGGAGGCGATGCAGGCCGCCAGCGAGTTGTCCTTTGACGCGGCGATTGTGGACATCGTGTTGCCGAGAGTGTCTGGCGAGCGAGCGTCGTTTCAAGATAACATGAGGCTGACAGTAGCACGCGAACTGCGTCGTCTACAGCCAACGCTTGGTATTGTCTTTCTCTCTGCCTATGTCGACCGTGGTCCAGAGGTGGTGCAGATGTTCATGGAAGGACACGACCACATCGTGTACCTGGCCAAAGGATCGAGACCGGCGGAGTTGATGGAGGCGTTACGCAAGGTAATGCGTGACAGTCCAGCGTTGGAGATTGGACCAGGAATTGCACGGACGCGTGCTACCGTCTTCGATGTGGTGTGGAAAGTGTTGGCGTCCGAAGAGCGCATGCTGATCAAGCGTGCGTTGGAACATTTGCCGAAGTTGTCGGACGCCGAGCAGCGAGTTTTCGAGACGCTGGGAGTCAGCCTGAGTCGTCATGGTGTAGCAGACCGACTGGGCGTCAGCATCAAAGCGGTCGACTATCATATCAACAGCATCTATGACAAGCTGCTACTGCACGAATTGCCAGCAGGATATAGCCCGTCGGCGTTGTTAGTGAAGGTATATTTGATGTCAAAGGTACAACAATTATAGGGTTTAGGTAGCAGCGAATTACAGGGCGTGATTGAGACGGAGGTTTGCCACCGTCATACACCCTCCTATGGCTGCAACGTGCTTGCCGTCGGCATCGCAAGTGCGCCGAATCTGTATCGTGGCGTAGAGCAACGGGACCCGAAATGGCTGACCCCACACCCATGATGCTCTCACAACACACAGCGCACCCGATTGGTCCGCCTGGCGTTCTGCGCATCTCCAGGAGTCTGCTCCCGATCCTGATGGGATTGATCATTCTCTCTTATTTGGGCGCATTTCTTCGCCTGGCTCTCTATCTTGGCCAGCCATTCCCCAATGTTGCACTCTTCTGGCGCAAAGAGATCAAGATGTACACAATCGGCTCTACGCCGAGTCATTGGCCAGGGATCGCGGCTGGGCTGCAGATCAACGATCGTATTCTCTGCATCGATGGCTTTCACCCCAAACCCTCTGCGCCGGTCTATGCGCCAGACCCGCGCTATTCCAGTCTGAGTTGCCCAAACGGTGGGCGCGAGTTCTACATCATCTTTCAACATGCCTATGACGCCGGCGCCCAAGAGATCTCCTTCGACATCGACCGTAGCGGCGTTCTGTTCCCAGTCGAACATGTCCCGCTCAGCCTGTTCACCATGCAACATAGTTTTGACCTTCTCCTATTGCCCGTGCTGCTCAGCGCCGGCTATCTTGCCATCAGCGCTATCATTTTAGGCGCGAACCCATCTGTAGAAACCAACATCGTCTTTGCCCAGTGGGGGGTGATCATCGCCGCATTTCTGGCCATGGAAGCCTACAGCGCCGTCATCGGCGCGACGCTCAAGTCAACGACCTGGCTCGTGATTCCGCTGATGGTCTTATGGTTTCCTTTTCTTGGCGTCTCGCTCTTTCATCAGGCGGGGCTATGGAGCACACGGGTTCGATTTCGGGCGTTTGTGGGCAAGACGCTGCCGTTTTACTACGGTCTTTCCGCACTGACGGCGGCATTGGGCGTCGTCACCTATTGGAACAGCGATACTCCAATCGGCCTTGCACTGGCATGGCCCTACCTGAGCTTCGTGGCAGTCAGCGCCAGCATCGCCTTGTTCTGCGGCGTCATCGTGCTCGCCTGGGAGGTGATCAAGAGCCGGAGCACGCGCGACCGCTGGCAATCGAGCCTGCTGCTGGTCGGTATGGCGGTCACCATTCCCACGATCATGCTGCCGCGTGTACTGATCTTCTTTACAGACGCCGGCTTCCCGCTGCACCTCTACGGCTGGAGCTACGCTTCGCTGCTGGCGGTGACGTTGGTGGCTTACGCTGTTCTGCGTTTTCAGACGATTCCGGTTCGCACGCGCGCCATGGAGTCGCTGGCGCTCTTTACCTTCTGCATCCTCACAGCAATGATTCTCTCCATCATTCTGCGCAACGAGACGCTCTTTCCCGTTTTGCTGCTTGCCGCTTTGCTCGTCGGTTTTGGTTTGCAGTGGGGCAGCCGACTGCCATTCTTGACGCGTGTGTTGCGGCGCGAGCAGTCTGACTATGCGGCCCTGGTCGCGCTGGAACGGCAGATCACCGCGTTGCAGCCTACAGAGCAGTTGATCAAGGCGTGCAATGCCATCCTGCAGCGTTATCTCGATGTTTCCACATTCACTGTCTGGCTGGCGGCAAATGGCGATACACCGCTCACCCGCTGGCAGGGCGATGGCTCGTCGGCTGAACAGTTGCTACCGGCGGCGGATCTTGCCCAGATCAGCAAGCAAGAGCAGGTGACTGCCGATACGCACTCCGATGCCGCGCTCTATCGCGGGCTGTTGGCCGGGCAGACGCCCCCGCCGACCATCGCTGTCTGGGCGCCGATGACCGACCACGGCGAGTTCGTGGGCGTGTTGGGCCTGGGCGAGCGTTGGACCGGCGCGGCCTATGACCAGCGCGACTTGGAGCTGATCGGTGGTCTGAGCCGCCAGGTGGCGCTGGCCCTGGCTAACACGAGCCAACTGGAACAGCTGGCCGACGCCTCACGCCAGGTGGTTGCCGCGCAGGAGCGCGAGAGACTGAAGATCGCCCGCGAGATTCACGACACGATCTTGCAGTTCCTGCTCGTGCTGACCTATGGGCTGGATGACATCCGTGACCATCATCCCGATGTTGCGGTGGAGATGGAACGCTGGCAGGAGCGCATCAGCCAGGAGGCAAGCCGGCTGCGCAGTCTGCTTGCCCATCTGCGTGCGCCAGAGCTGCTGGTGCAGCATGGGCTGATCGGCGCGCTGCATGGCTGGCTGGGTCAGACGCGCGCCATGACAGAGATGCGGATCGAGGCCGATCTTGACGGGACTGTGGAGGCGCTGCTGGCGCCCGAACTCAAGGTGGCGATCTACCGCTGCTGTCGCGAGGCAGTAAACAATGCGCTCAAGCATTCCGCCGGCCAGGTAGTGCGCGTGATCCTGGGCCGGGCGGACGGTCAGGTCTTCTTCAGCGTGGCGGACGACGGTCGCGGCTTTGACGTAGATGCAGCGACAGCCGCACGCGACAAGGGCTACAGCAGCCTGGACGACATGCGGCGGCAAATGGAAAGCGTAGGTGGGCGGCTGACAGTGACGTCGAGTGTGGGGAGTGGGACAATTGTGAAGGGGGTGATGTCAATTGCGGATGAGCGCGAAGCAGAACAACCGACATGAAGTATTGGTTTAGCGCAATTTCATCCCTGATGTTTAGCCAGAAAGGAGCGCCTGATGAAAGTCAGTCAGATTGTGAAACCTATCGCTGCTATTGCAACAGGCGCAGTGTTGATCGCATTTGTGCTGCTCACCTACAGCCGTGGGCGCGGGGAATGCCCACAATGCGGCTACATGGGTGATCTGCATGAGTGCAAGCACTGCGGCTGGACAGCCTGCCTGGCATGCTGGCAGCGAATGAGCGAGCACAATACGTGCCCTGGTTGTGGGCGATCGAGTCCATAGCGATCATGTATCGGCGTGCTGTTCACGACTCAAGAAGCCATTAATGAGCTAGGCAATGCATATAGTTCAACAACGAGAAGACATCGCAAGATAAAGAGAGGCAAAGATGCTATCGCGAATGCGTATATCGAATTTCTATCTGGTGCTATTGGTACTTGCGTTGCTGATTTCGGTGTTTCTTCCTGGCGCGGCGCAGGCCACCGGTGGGAAACAAGTGCGACTTGTAATTCAAGACCATACTGACTGTTGCGGATGGGTCGATGCCTTGACTTGGCTGAGGGTGACCGGGGGCAATCAGGATGGAGTGTTAAGCTTCTGGGAACAATCGTTCAGTCCAGAGAGAACCGAGGTGATAACCACAAATTGGTGGTGGAAGGGGTCAGTCACATTGAGATTCAAGGTGCATATAGACAGAGGCACTACTGTTACGCGGCAATGCAACATCTTTGTTGGTTCAACCGGATCAACTGTTCACACGGTGACCTACTCATACGCAACTGACAGATGTCGCTAGTACATGCGGACGGAAGTAGGCTGGTAGTTGTCATGCTGAACGCCAGCAAAGAATCTTGCTCGACCACGATGGATGCTTCACTGCGTTCAGCATGACAAACCCATTGGCTTGTTCATGCTCGCCTGTACTAGCTTGGGGCACGACATGTTACTGAGCGCTTTTCAAGTTGTTTCCTTCTGGCAGAATATGAACCAAAGAGGCGATGAGCGATGAAGACACTTCTATTCGCCTACTTCGGCGGCATGGCCGCCAGTATCCCAGCATTCATGATGTTCAGTGAAGTTGGAACCAGCCCCTATCGAGACTATGATCTGGTGCTGCGAAACATGGGTTATTCGCTATCAGCGGTTCTCACCTATTATGCGCTGATCTTGTTCGTCCCGGCACTTGGCTCGGCCATCGGAGCAAAGCTGGGGGGGCGAGGGGTGGAGCTGCATTACATGTACGGTCGCGGCGTCGGCGGGCAATTCATCGGCATTCTCGTGTTCGGCATATTGCTGTCGGTCTTACCCAACCTCGAGTCAGCCGTCTACGCCATGGATGCACCGACACAGACAATCGTCGCCCTTGCCACCGCGCAAGTGGGATGCACCCTGGGTACGGTTTGGGGACTGTGAGGAGGGTGAGATGTGGACATACATCTTGATTTGGGGTGGGTTAGGTCTGGTTGGCGCAATTATCTATTTGGTTCGCACTGGCTACCTGTGGCCGATGGTTCGGGATCAAGTTCTCCCCGGGCTTCGCGTTCAGGGTGGCACCTGTGGCGAGATCGCGTTTCACATGGCGATTAGCCCGGTATTGGTGCTGTTATTCTTAATCCTCCGCAACTTCCTTCTTTGGTCCGTCGCCATCGTGCTGGGCCCGATAGCGATTCCGCTGGCGATTTGGATGGATCTAAGCAGGGTGATTCGACGCATCAACATAGATCTTGAACTCGACTGGCGACTCGAACTCAACGACTCTTACATCGACTATGTTGTCGGTGAGGTCGTTCTGTGTTGCAGCAAGTGTGACCATTTGGTTCCGTTGGGTCCATGCTCAGACTGTGGCTCGATTGCCTATGGTCCTAAAGGGCAGTTTATCGAGTGCCGCAAGTGCGATGAACGAATCGACCATTGGACTTGCCCCGCATGCGGGGCGGACAATCGAGTACGCCATTCGCTTGTCCGGTTGCAGCCTCACCTGGTCGCTGGCGTCTAGCCCCATATCACTTTTGGAGGGCGAATCCATGCCAGACAAATCGACCGCAGAACTAATCCAGACCATGCAACAGGCGACGCGCTGGTGGAGCCAGCGCATCGCCGCTGCCAATCAGCTTGGCAGCCGGCGCGCCAACGAGGCGACGCCCGCTCTTGGTGTCCTCATCGAGAAGGACGAGAACAGCGACCTGACGCAGGCGGCAATCGGCGCTCTGGGCGAGATCGCCAGTGTTGAACGATTAATGGAGGCACGAACATGATCACCCCGCAGGAGCAAAGAAACATCCTCAGCGGCGCTATCGACGAGGTCAAGCAAAAGATGGCGGAGATGGTGGCCAATAGTGACGGAGAAGCGCAGTTGGTCGATGGTCTGTATCATATGGTATTGGTTGACGATGCTCTGAAATCAATCGGATCGCGTGATTTCGTGCGTGTGCGCAAGGCCGGAGACGATGGCGTCAAGAGCCTCAACAAAGAATTTGGGCCGTACGCTGCCTGGAATACTGCCAGGCGCAGGTATGCTGGATATCTTCTGTCGTTCTACTACGTGTTGCAGGCGTTTTCGGACCAGGTTGATGGAAGGTCATCCTCAGCCCGCTCTAAAGTGGCGCAGGCGATAGCGATCCGAGAGTGCACCGGCAAGCTGCGACAAATGGCGGAAATGCTGGCGGAAGATGCGTCTGAAAACCGCGTGCAACTGACTCAGCATATGAGACGCGCTGATGAATGCTTTGAACGCGAGGATTTCGCTGGAGCAATTGTCGCTGCCGATAAAGGAATCACCTTGATCGAGCGCGAGCAACTCAGATCACCAGATTGGGCAGGAAACGACTTAGCGCAGTTATATGCTGTCCGCGGCAAGAGCAGAGGAATGGTCGGACTTCAGCGTGACGACAAGTCAATGATACGTGACGGCGTCACCGATCTCGACAAGGCGCTGAGTTTTCCCGACTCATACTACATCAACTCAAGGTTCCGAGACAGCGTGCGCGAAAGTCGCGATTCCCTCAAATCAGCAAGCAAAAAATGCTTCATCGCTACCGCTGCCTATGGCACGCCGCTCGCACCGGAGATTGACATCTTGCGCCGTTTTCGGGATCAGAAACTGTCAACACATCCCACCGGCCGCCTATTGGTCCTCGTATACGAATACGTCTCGCCACTGTTAGCAAATGTAATCTCTGGCCGACCACATCTGCAATGCATCGTGCGGCGAGGGTTTGTTGAGCCAATTGTCAGATGGCTACGGCGAGTGCCATAGACATGGCAGACGTAGATGCTGTGTCCCGCTGAAGCTATTCTGAAGTTGCAAGAACGAACAATCTCAAATGCGTGACCTAATGACCACCGTCCTACCCGATACGAACATCTTTCATCAGATTCGCGGGTTGACGACCATCATGGAGAAATGACGGCAGACGTCACCGACTCATACCCATCCAGCACGGCAAAGAGCACCTCGTCCAGGAACTGATCGATCAGTCGCTGAACGCGCACATCGTCGGCGTCGAGGGATTCGGCGCCGTCCTGATGGCGCACGGCCAGGAGCAGCTGGCCGCGGAAGAACTGCACGGCGCGGCCCGTCTCGGCCAGACTCACCCGGTGCTGGGCAGCCTCACGACCGTAAGCGCGTCCCAGTTGCCGCCCATCGTCCACAATCCTCTCGCGCTGGCCGGGCTTGAGCACATAGGCCAGGGCGAGGGCGAAAAGCTGGCGTCCCCGCTGACGGCGCACGTCATCTGAATCATCGTGAAACCCCTCGCGCCAGGGCGTCTGGTTGCGCGGCGAGCGGTCGAGTTCCGTGCGCACCCGCACCAGCGCGGCGTCCATCACCACCGCAACATTGGGCGCGGAAACCTGGGCCGAACGCGCGTCGAGAAAACGTCGCAGGTCATCGAGGCTGAAACGGCGATGGCCGCCCGGCGTGCGAAAGACGCGCACCTCGCCCGAATCGGCCCAGCTGCGCAGAGTGGTGAAATGAATGCCCAGGAAATCGCTGGCCTCCTTGAGCGTCAACCAGCGAGTGGAATCGTCAGGCTGCGCCGGCGTTGGTTGCTGTGGGTTGTTCTCCATCGAACTCTCTACACCAATCTCCAATCTCAAGTCTCCTACTTCCTATCTCCTACTCCCTGTCGCTACGGGTCATTCTCCATCGAACCTTCTCTACAATACAGTCACCGGGTCGATGTCGACGCGCCAGCCCAAGGGGATATCGATCTTTTGTAGCACTGCGGCGGGGTCGGGCGCGCGTAACAGAAGCTGCCAGCGATAGTAACCTCGATATTTGGCAAAGAACGCTGGCGTCGGGCCGAGAATGCCAACGGTTTTGCCCTCGACGCCCATTTCTTCAAGAACCCGGTGCAGACGTCGCGCCATGGTCTGGGCGGTCTCTTTCGCCTTCTCTGGCTTCTTATCCCAATAGACAAGCCGCGCCATGCGTCGCGCTGGCGGATAGCCTTGCTCCTGGCGAAAGGCGATCTCGCGGCGGTAGAAGGCTGTGTAGTCGTGCTGGGCCGCGGCCTGGATGGCGTAGTGTTGCGGCGTGTAGGTCTGGATGACCACGCGCCCACCCCGTTCGCTGCGCCCGGCGCGACCGGCCACCTGCGTCAGCAGTTGAAACGTGCGCTCGCTGCTGCGGAAATCTGGTAGATGCAGCCCCACATCCGCCGAGATCACCCCCACCAGCGTCACCAGGGGCAGATCCAGCCCTTTGGCGATCATCTGCGTGCCTATGAGGATGTCGGCTTCGTGGCGGGCAAATTGGTGCATGATCGCCTCGTGGCTGCCCTTGCGACCGGTGGTGTCGGCGTCCCAACGCAGCAAACGGGCCCGGGGCGCAATCTCGCGCACCAACGTCTCGATCTGTTCGGTGCCGCTGCCAAAATACTTGATGCGCTTGCTCTTGCATTTCGGACAAACGGTGGGCAGGGGATAGAGGCGGTCGCAATGATGACAGACGAGACGCCCCTCGCGTTCGTGATAGACCAGTGGAACTCCACAACGTGGACATTCTTCCACATAGCCGCAGTCGCGACAAAGGATAAAAGTGTTGGCGCCGCGGCGGTTGAGAAAGAGAATCGACTGTTCGCCGGCGTCGAGACCTGCTTGGAGGTGCGCCGCCAGGCTGCGACTGAAGATGCTGCGGTTGCCGGCGCGCAGCTCCTGGCGCATGTCAACAATTTCTACGGGCGGCAGCTCGGCGTAGACATCGCGATTGTCCTCCTCTTTCGCCGCTTCACGATGCCCCATGACGCGGCGAGGCATCTCCAACAGCATACACTCGCCCCGCATGGCCGCAGCGTAGCTTTCCAGGCGCGGTGTGGCGCTGCCAGAGATGAGGACACTATTGGTGAGCTGGGCAAGCCGCTGCGCCACGGTGCGGGCGTCATAAAAGACGGTGAAGTTGCCCCACTCTTCGGAATCTTGCTTATAGGAGTTTTCGTGTTCTTCGTCGACGACGATCAGCCCCAACTTTTGCAGCGGTGCAAAGAGCGCGCTGCGCGGCCCCACCACCACGTCGAATTGGCCAGCGCGCAGGGCGCGCCACACGTCGTAGCGTTCGCCCTTGCTTAGCTCGGAATGGATGACAGTCACCCGGTTGGGAAAGCGACCGGCGAAACGGGCAATGGTTTGGGGCGTCAGTGCGATTTCCGGAACGAGAACGATGGCCTGGCGGCCGTGGGCCAGGGTTTCGGCGATGGCGCGCAGATAAATCTCTGTCTTGCCGCTGCCTGTAACGCCATGAAGCAGAAAGGAGGTAAATCTGGGTTCGATTCCCTCTTCCACAAAGGCGCGCTCCATGAGCGCGCGCCAGACGGCATCCTGCTGCGGCGTCAAGGGCAGCGGCGTCGTGGGTGGATATGCGCGCCCCAACAGGGGGTCGCGAAAACGAACCTGCTCTGTGAGGGTCACAACGCCGGCCTGCTGTAGTGTGCGCAGCGTCGCCAAATCGCACGGCGCACGTGCGTTGAGGTCGCTCTTCCAGAGCGGCTCCCCGGCCTCTTGCAACGCCAGCACAATGGCCTCCAGGCGCGCAACGCCGGCCTGACGCGTAAGCTCCTGTTCAAGGGCGTCTTGTGAGACAGCCGGCAGGACCAGATCATCCTCCAGGTGAAGCGCCCCTGCGTCCACGAGGACGTGAATCGTCTTGGGCGACGACAGCCGACATGCTTTGACGAGCTCGGTCACGCGAGGGCGTTCGCCAGGGTGCGCAAGCAGCCAGGTGAGGAGACGCGTTGCCGGGTTTTCACGACGCAGGGAATGGACGGCGGCGGCGGCTTCCTGCGTCGCCATAACGAGGGAGACCTGCACTTCGCGGCGCGCCCGGACTCCTTGCTTCTCTTCATCTCGTTGCAACAACCCTGGCGGCAGAAAGAGCTTGATCACCTGGGGAAAGGCCGCGGCATAATAGCCAGCAATCCACGCGGCCAACTCGATTTGGGCAGGCGTGAGAACTGGATCGGGGCGCGCCAGGCGGGTGATGGGTTTCGTGGGCACAGGCGCGCGCTCAACCCGGCGCATGACAATGCCTTGCACTTGTTGCCGACCAAAGGGCGCCCAGACGAGATGGCCGGGTGCAATGCTCATTTCCAGTTCGGGCGGCAAGTGATAGTGATAGGTCTGCAAGCCTGCGTCGTCATCTGCGCTTTGGTCGACCAACGGATCGCCTGGCGGCAGAGTCTGGTGAGATGGGCTGAACGTGCGTCGTAGGGGAACATTGACGACAACCTCGACGAATTTCATGTGGGTGAATGGAGAGACGACCTACTCACGCGTGCCGTAAATCGACTCTTGGAAAAGACCAAAGGCAAAGGCAAGCAAGGCAGGCGCCAGGGGTAGCCACATGGACTGGTCGGGCACCAGGCCGAGCGCCCAATAGACCAGGCCAAAGGCGAGATAGAGCGCCAGACCAACGACTATGCCCATGATGGGCAAGACCAGGCTGCGCAGGCTATACTTGCGGTCGATGAATCCATATTTGCGTTGGGACGAGCGCCGCATGGTGAGCAATGCGCCCACAGAAGCGCCCAGGCCGCCGGCGCAGGCTGCGGTCAGCAGGAAGCCAATGTGCGCTTCGGACGGGTTTCCTTCCCCCCAACCAAACCAACGGCTCAGCGTTGCGGCGATCTGATCGCCGTACAGGAAACACCCCGCGATCATGACCAGGGAGAGAGCAACCCAAGCTGCGAGATAGAGGGTCAATCGCTGACGATAGAGGGCGGACCACTCCACGTTTTGGCTGACCCGTTGAACGATGGCGCGCACCTGGGCAAGATAGTAGTCGACCTCGGCAGAGCGCAAGGGATCGCTGGCAAGGATGCCGTTGGCTTTGTCGAGCAGATGATGGGTGCGCTGGTTGGTCTCGTGGCTGGCAGGAAGCAACCGGTCGATCTCTTCGTGCAGAGCGACGATCTCGCGCTGCATCTCACGGGCATCCCAGGTTGAACTGCGGGGCAGGAGATTGGTGTACTTGGCGTTGCGATTGACGACGGACATGGCGCCGACGCCCGCGCTTTGACCAGCTGCCAGGGTCGCGGCTGCACTGCGGCGCACAGGGCCGAGGGACGGAGCGTCGTACTCATTGGATCCATTTGATGAGTTTGCTGCGCCGTTGCCGCCATTGGCGCTCGGGGTCAGATTGTTTGGCTGCGCCTGGTTATTTGCGTAGCGTACATAGCGCTGTTCGACGGCAACGACAACATTCTGCGCCCGATTTGCCTGGGGCAAGGGGCCGACGTTGCCGCCATCGCCTGCAACCGGGAAAGAGTGGCTTGGTGAGGGTGCATTTGTGGCAGTTGCAACTCGTCCCGCAGACGATGAGACGGGCGTCGTGTTTTCGTGAGCCTGGAACGCCACGGAAGAGGGCGCGTCGCCCGGTTGCGGGCTGCTTCCAAGAGAGCTGGCGCGGGACGCGAAAGCGATGCGCGGCTCTCCGGCTGAGGCATCCACTGCTCCGAGCATCATCTCATCGAGCAGGAGTTCGGCGCGCCAGCGCAGGACTTCTGGGCTTTCTTCGACATGGACATCGACAGTCATTGATCGAGCGTCAACCGATTGCACGAGGTAGGAATCTGGCGGCGAGTTGGAATCAGCGGATGGTTGCCCGGTTGGCGGCGTCATTACTCCTCCACGCATACAGTGGCCTGGGTGACAATCCGGTTGTCATGCGCAGACACCCACCGTGACCTGCACGCGCTCTATCCATCAGTCATATCATACTACCATTGGTTGATCTGCTTGCCAATCGCGTTGATTGGAATTCATTCATTGTCTTTGCTGTGTGTGAATCAACCTTCTTGTGGATGGTTGGCTGCGGGCTGGTTTTGACACGCCATGCGCTAGACAACTATAATGTCTGTTTGTGAATTCATTCTGCCCAAGATGACAATGGGCGCTCAAGATAGATCGAACAGGAGGATGAAATGGCAACGAAACGAACCTGGCAACCCAAAGTGCGCAAACGCCTCAAGACGCACGGCTTCCGCGCTCGAATGAGCACCCCAGGTGGGCGGAATGTACTGAGCCGCCGTCGCCGCGTAGGTCGCGCGCGCCTCAGCGTACGGTTGACAACGCGCAAAATCGTCTAGCGCAACATGTGAAAAAGCGTTACCGGCTGCGCAAAAATGAGCGTTTTCAGGAAATCCGCAAAAAAGGACGATCGTATAGCAGCGATGCGCTGATCCTGAATGTGCTGCCAAATGACCTGCCCTACAGTCGATTTGGCTTTTCGGTGAGTTCGCGGCTGGGTGGCGCAGTGGAGCGCAATCGCATTAAGCGTCGTCTGCGAGAGATCATGCGTCTGCGTATGGCGCAACTCCGCAACGGTTGGGATCTGGTGTTGATCGCGCGCACGCCCAGCGCCAAAGCAAGTTATCAAGAGTTGGATGCAATCTGCGCTCGCCTGCTTGGGCGAGCGCGCTTGTTTGTAGGCGGGCATGAGGTGCAGACGACGGTGGATGACCAGAAGCCATCTGCAAAACCCACACTGCCAGAGATGCTGGAGAGATCTGCATTGGATTCGATTTGAATCGTCTGACTTTTTCTTCGGGTTGCCTGGTGCATGTAGAATATGGAACAATGACGACGATCGTTCTTTGGCTCATTCGGTTCTATAAGCGCTTCATTTCGCCCATGCTGGGCAGCAACTGCCGTTTCTACCCCACTTGTTCCCAATACACCTATGAAGCAATTGAACGATATGGTGTGGTCAAGGGGGGCTGGATGGGAATCCGTCGCATCGCACGTTGCCAGCCGTGGTCGAAAGGCGGCTTCGACCCAGTGCCGTGAACGCGCTGTGGTCGCCCATGTCCGCAAGGCTACGACGTATGATGTGCGTTTCACCTTGCGCCATGAAGCGTAAGCCACTGCACAGATTGGCTCGCAGTCGATCATTCGCTCGAACTCTCGATGTTCTGGCCTAAGGAGACGAAATAAGTGAACTATGTGAAACGGAAGCACTGGCTTCTGATCGGCCTGATCTTACTCGCTATGCTGATCTTGAGCGGATGCGGCGCGCCAGCGGGCGGCGTGCAAGACATCAATGCTGTCCAACCAGAAGGGTTCTGGCAGACGTTTGTGGTCTGGCCTTTGGCCAAAGCTCTCATCTGGCTTGATCTCCTCCTGGTCAGTTGGGGAGTCCCCTATAGTTGGGGCTTCGCCATCATCCTGTTCACCCTGATCGTGAAATTGGTGACCCTGCCCCTGACGATTTCACAAATCCGCGGGATGCAGGCGCAGCGAGAACTTCAGCCAAAGATTCAAGAGCTTCAGAAGAAATACGGCAATGACCGCAACCGCATCGCTCAGGAACAGATGAAGCTCTATCAGGAAGCCGGCGTCAACCCGCTCAGCGGCTGTCTGCCTCTATTGATTCAGATGCCCATCCTCTTTGGCCTCTATGCCGCGTTGGTCGCTATCGGCCCATATCTGCGCAATGCCAGTTTCTTTTGGATTCCTGACCTTGCCTTTCCCACCACCGAGATTGGCCTGAGCTGGATCACCGACGCTTTCCGCGCGGGCGACTACTATACGCTGATCGCCTATCTCATCCTGCCGATTTTGCTGATGATCTCCCAGTTTGCCATGCAAAAATGGATGACCCCCATGCCAACCGGCAACGACCAGCAGGGCAAGATGACGCAGCAGATCACGTTGATGATGACATTCATGTTCGGCTTCTTCACGTTGACAGTGCCGGCTGGCCTCACTCTCTATTGGGTGACCAGCAACCTTTTGCAGATGCTGCAACAGTGGGGCATGATGCGCTATAGTTCCACTCCAGCGCCGGCTGCCGTAGCAGTGAGCGAAAATGCAAGCACTGCGGCTGCCCTTCCCGCAAAACCGAGCGCAGCGCCGGTCAAGGCGGAGGGTCCTACACCTAAAGCAGGGTCGGCCAAACAGCCGGCCTCCGCAAAACGCAAGGGGGGGAAAGGATGAGTCTATCCACCATTCCGCAATGGCAAGAATTTCAAGGCAAAACTGTAGACGACGCGACAGCTGAAGGGCTGCGCCGCCTGGGGTTGCGCGCCGACGCGGCAATGATCGAGGTGGTGACGAAGGGCAGTCGTGGGCTATTCGGTTTGGGCAGCGAGCCTGCTGTTGTGCGCATTGCGCCGAAGCCTGTTCCGGTGAGCGCATCGGAGAGTGCGCCGCCCGCGCCAACGTCGCCAGTCAATCCACCTGCGCCGCCACCCCAGACCGTCCCATCCGTTGATGTGCAAGAACCGGTGTACGAAACGCCTGCAGATCTCCAAACGGAACTCCCTATCGTCGAGGCCGCGGAAGCAGCGGCGGATGATGAGATCATGAAAGAGGTCGCGCCAGCCGACGCAACGGCAGCGCGTGTGAGCGACGAGGAGTTGGCGCTCCTTTCGACAGAATTGCTGCAGACGATGGTGCGGCTCATGGGCTTCTCCGCCACAGTGCGTTCCGAATGGCGCACCGCCGATGCCATCACCAGCGATCGTCATCTTCTCCTCAACCTGCATGGTCAGAACCTGAGCCCTTTGATCGGGCGCCGGGGCGACACGCTGGAGAATATCCAGTACCTGTTGCGCTTGATGGTCAATCAAAAAGTGCATCGCTGGCTCAACATTGTGGTTGATGTGGATGGGTTCCGCGCAAAAAGAGTCGAGCACCTGACGCAGCTGGCCCATCGCATGGCTGATCAGGTGGCCAGCACAGGGCGAGCATTTTCTCTGGAGCCGATGCCGCCCAACGAGCGGCGCATCATCCACCTGGCGCTGCGTGATGACCAACGGGTTGTCACCGAAAGCATCGGAGAGGACGAAAGGCGCAAAGTGACGATTGCGCCGCTGAAGTGATCTTTAGGGCGTGGCAACGCCCCGCCAGCCCAGGCGGGGCGTTTTTGCTGTATCGCCGCTATGGATACACGACGATCAAACAGAGGGATGCAACACATGTCACACACGCCGTCATCTGATTCGACAGAACGTGATGTTGATATTTTGCTCATCGGTCATGTAACCCGCGACCTGATTGGCGAGACCCTGGACAGCGGACATCGCTTGGGCGGGACAGTCAGCTTCGCCGCAGTGACGGCTCTTTGCATGAAGCGTCGTCCAACGATTATCACTCGCGCCGCCAGCGCCAGCGACCTGGATGAACTGCCCGCAAGCGTGGAGCGGTTGATCCTTCCCAGCGCCACCACAACCACCTTCGCCAATGTCTATACGCCCCATGGACGGGTGCAACATGTCTACACCCCTGCGCCGGCTATCACTGCTCATGACATTCCGCCAGCTTTCCGCCAACCACGTGCTGTGTTGCTTGGCCCATTGGTCAACGAGATCACGCCGGACGTAGCGGCTTTCTTTGGGGATGACACGCTGGTCGCCGCAGTGCCCCAGGGCTGGATGCGCCGTTGGTCCGAAGATGGTCGCGTCTATCATCGCCGTTGGGAGAATGCAGCGGAGATTTTGCCCCATCTGGATGTGCTGATCCTGTCCATGGAGGATATCGACGGCGATTTGAGTCGTTTGGAGCCGGTCTTCCCGCTTGTCCCTTTGGTGGTGATGACCGAATATCGCGATGGCAGCACAATCTTCCAGAGAAACGCAAGCGGTCGTATCATCCAAACTAGAATCGCTCCACGACCAGCCAGCGAAATCGACCCTACGGGCGCAGGCGACGTTTTCGCAACTGCGTTTCTCATCCGCTTGCAAGAGACGGGAGACCCGATCCACGCAGCGCGCTTTGCCAACGTTACGGCCAGCTATGGCGTCGAACACCTGGGGGTGCTCGGCGTGCCCACGCGCGAGACAGTTTTGGCGTATATGGACAACTATCCGTTCACGCCCATTTTCGTGCGCAGCATGTAATGCCCCGGCATCTTTGTCTGGGGCGGGATTCTTTTGATGACAGCGCGAATCTGCTGCATTGCCAACCAAAAGGGAGGCGTGGCAAAGACCACAACCACTGTGAATGTGGGCGCCTATTTGGCGGCGGCAGGACGGCGCGTTCTGGTTGTCGACATGGACCCCCAGGCAAACGCCACGACTTGTCTGGGGGTGGATCCACGCACCCTCGACTTGAGCGTCTATGATGTGTTGGTGGATGATCAGCCCGCGCAGTTGGCGATCTGCCCCAGCGAGCGAATGGGCGTCGATCTTCTCCCATCTAGCGCCGACCTGGCCGGCGCCGAAGTGGAAATGACGCAGATGATGGCGCGGGAACAGCTCTTGCAGCGCTCGCTGGCGCCCCTGCGCGACGAATACGATTACATCCTCATCGACGACCCGCCGAGCCTGGGGCTGCTCACCATCAACGGTTTGACTGCCGCCACTGATGGTGTGCTTATTCCGGTGCAGTGTGAATATCTGGCCCTGGAAGGGCTTTCCAAGCTGTTGGATACTATCAAGAAAGTGCGCGGCGTCCTCAACAACCGTCTCTTCATCCTGGGCGTGGTGCTGACCATGTTTGACGGTCGCACCAATCTGGGGCAACAGGTGGTGCATGAAGTACGCAGCCACTTCCCTAAAGAAGTGTTCAAGACGATCATTCCCCGCAACGTGCGCCTCAGCGAAGCGCCCAGCTATGGACAGACGATCCTGAGCTACGCACCGGGCAGCGCTGGCGCGCTGGCGTATCAGTCTCTTACCCACGAGTTTCTCCAGCGTATGGAAGGTCAAGGTTCGGGGCAGGACGGCGTGCGCAGCCTACAAGCCGGAGGGGGTGTGACATGAGTGGCGCGCCTCTTCGTCGTCGCGGATTGGGGCGCGGGCTGGACGCCCTGATCGTGAACACCGGCCACAATCAGGCGGCGCCTTCAGGTGCACTCTCGGTCGACGCGCCTGTGGTTGTTGGCGAAGCAGGAGTGCGCACCCTGGCGTTGGAGCGGATTCGCCCGAACCCCAGACAGCCGCGCACGCGCTTTGATGAGACAAGCCTGGCAGAACTTGCGGCGTCTATTCGCACGCACGGCATCATCCAGCCATTGGTCGTCACCGCCGATCCTCACCACGCCGATAGCTATTGGTTGGTGACTGGCGAACGTCGTTGGCGTGCGGCGCAAATGGCTGGCTTGACCGCTGCGCCGGTCATCGTGCGCGAAAGCACGCCGCAGCAGCTCCTTGAACTGGCTCTCATCGAAAATATCCAGCGCGACGATCTCAATCCTCTGGAAGAGGCCAACGCCTATGCCGCGCTCGCAGAGGAGTTTGGCCTGACGCAGAGCGAGATCGCCGAGCGTGTGGGCAAGAGCCGTTCGGCGGTGGCGAATACGATGCGTCTGCTCAGGCTGCCGCCAAGCGCCCAACAAGCGCTGGTGGATGGTCTCATCAGCGCCGGCCACGCCCGCGCACTCCTCTCGTTGGACGACGCCAGCCAAATGGATACGCTCCTGGGCATGATCGTGCAGCGCGACCTGACCGTGCGCCAGACGGAAACCCTCGCGAAAAAGCTTCTCAATGAGACAGAACGCCCCTCTGCCCAGCTCCCCGCGGATCAGGAGTCGCAAGCCCATCTGGTGCATATGGAGAATCGCTTTCGCAGCGTCCTGGGCACGCGTGTGGCGCTCAATCGCAACGCCGATGGCAGTGGCCGCTTGATCGTGCATTTTTATAGCGATGCTGACCTCAATGCCCTCTATCAGCTGATCGCCGGCGAGGAGGATGGGGAGTGAACGTCCCCGCCTGGTCTGGGTCGGGGGCGTTCACCGTTGGCTCTGAAGCGCTTGGTTGGGGGATTTGCGGCGCCAGTGCAGCTTCAGCCCGTCTGGTCGGCGTCCTCCGCTCTCTGGCCTTTGCCTCTGACGCATCCCGTTTCGCAGCGATTCACATTGTTGGCATTCACAGTCACAGCTTGTGGCGCGCCCGTCAATTTGCCGACCGCTATGCCATTCCCCACTCCTTTTCCGATCAGGCTGAATTGCTGGCGCGCCGTGATGTCAACCTCGTCTATGTGGGCAATCATCCACGTCACCACGCCTCCTCGGTGCAGGCCGCCCTTCGAGCAGGAAAGCATGTCCTTTGCGAGCCGCCGCTGGCGTTGAGCGTGGAAGAAGCGCGCCAACTGGCCGAACTGGCCGACCGGGTCGATCTGCTTCTGGCGGTCAATCACACGCACCGCGCCGATGCGGCGATTGTGACTTTGCAAGGGTTGCTGCACAACGACGCGGCTGGCGATATACTCGGTGGGCGCGTGCAGAATACGCTGCTGCTGGGGCTTCCGCAGCAGACGTGGCGACTGCGCGCGTTGGGGGGCGGCGTATTGTTCGACCGATCGTTGCATAGCCTCGATCTGCTACGTTTCCTGTGCGCTGACGAAATCGCTGAAGTGTTTGCCGTGGAAGGCAAACGGATTTGGGGCGCAGAAGTGGAAGAAGACGTGGTGATGATCGTCCGCATGGCGCGCCGCGGGGTTTCCTTCACAGTTCACGATTCCTTCATCATTCCTCACACGCCCACGAGCATAGAAGTCTACGGCGCGCAGAGCACCTTGACCGCCTGGCGTTGTTTGGGCGAGGGGAAGAGCGTGTTGTGGAGTCAACGCGCCGGTGAGCAGCAGACGCTCGCCCTGCGCGAATTCATTCCGCTTCAAGAGTCGGTTGCGGCCATGCACCGAGCGGCGACTGGCTCTGGACAACCTGTCGCCAATGCCCATGACGCTGTCCAAGGCCTGGCCGCGGTCTTTGCGGCCCAGCAGTCGCTGCAACGTGGAGCGCCAGTTCGGTTGTGATTTTTAGGCTTGTCCCTAAAGTCATGACGCGTTGAAACCGCGAGTTCTTCATGGTCGTAGGTGCGGTTTGCAACAATTCACGCAGCGCCGCCTGCACATTCGCCTGCAATCCGAAAGATCTTCATGGTCGTAGGTGCGGTTTTCAACCGCACGTGCTACTACTTTAGTTTTCAGAACATTTTCTGGGGGAGCAGTGACCGACGGTGGTTCTTTATGGAAATTGACATTTCACAGAGATGTGCTACGATTGCCCGCACATCGTGCAACCTCTGTGAAATGTTCGCATCTTTAAGTCCCAGAATTGTGGGTATAGGCGATCATTGCTTGGGGGGGTTAACGCCTGGTTTCGGACTCACGGGGACAAAAGGTGGTAGGGACGTGACGGCCGGTATTCGCTTGAACGACTACTCTACAGCGCCACTGTACAATATCAAAGCTGTGGTGCAGGCAACTGGCATCAGCCCAAGCACGCTGCGAGCCTGGGAACGGCGTTACCACATGTGTCAGCCCCAACGTTCTGAAAGCGGTTATCGCCTCTATTCTGACCGCGATCTGGCGATCATTCGCTGGCTGAAGACTCAGGTTGACGCCGGTATGTCCATCAGCCAGGCCGTAGCATGGCTGGAGTCTTTCGGTCACAGCGAATCCCAAGAGACAGCGGTTCTTCCACATGCAACGGCGCGTCTGGCTGACGCTCGCCATGCCGCTGGTCACTCTTCCAATTCCGTCAGGGGCTTTGATGCTCTCGGTGAGGATCTTCTCGATGCCCTGATCGATTTCGATGAGGCGCGCGCGGAGGAGATTATGGCGGAGGCTTTTGCCATGTATCCGGTCGAAGCGGTAGGTGAAGAGTTGGTGACTCCGGTGCTGATTGAGATTGGAGAGCGCTGGCATCGCCACGAGCTGAGCATTACGCGGGAGCATTTTGCCACGGGGTATCTGCTCCAACGATTGACAACTCTCTTGCGTACCATCCCTAACTTGAGTTCTGGCCCTACGCTTTGGATTGGCTGTGCGCCACATGAACAGCATGAAGCCGGCCCGGTGTTGTTGGCGCTTTATTTGCGTCGCGCCGGCTTTCAGGTGCACTATCTGGGGCAGAATGTGCCGTTGGACGATGTAGTCAGTGAGGTTAGTCGCCAACAACCTGACATGTTGGTTTTCAGCGCCAGCACCGCTGAATCCGCCAAAGAGCTCCAGCGGGCGGCGAATCAGCTTGACAAGCTGGAACCGCCTCGCCCCATTTTTGGCTATGGCGGGCGGGCGTTCATTACTCAGCCTGAACTGCGTGAATCGATCGTGGGCGTTTATCTGGGAGACAGCGCCTACGATGCAGTCGATGCCATCCGTGCGCTGGTGAATGGCCGACACGGATCGACGATGCAGACCTGGGAGATAGGGCATAGGCCTCCATGATCGCTCATCACGCCCACTCTGGCGAGCAGCAAGACGTTGTAGCGACAAGGGATGCTTCGCCGTTTCATCAGGAACTGGCAGAGGTGGACCTGCTGCTCAGGAACTCCTTCGTCGATCTCTATCCCCCATTGAGTGATCTGGCTGAATCGCATTTACGCCGCGTGCAGCCATATCTGCGCGCCGCGATTGTCATTGCAGCGGGGATTGGCAGCCATGAAGAGGACAGCAAGCGGCCACAGCGGGTTGCACTGGCCGCTGCCCTTGAGATGCAAGCCATTGCCTTGAGCATTCATCGCCTCCTTCTCGAGTTTGCCAGTGAGGATGGCTCGATCGATAGATCTGTTTTAGGCAGCACCATTCTCACCGGAGATTACTGCTTCAGTCGGGCGGCTGTTCTGGCGACGCATACAGACAGCCCGCGGGTCGTCGCCATTTTCTCACAGGCGTTGCGCACAATCAGCGAAGGACACCTCCGGCGCCTGCTGGAAAACGGTTCAACGCATTATGATGAGGATCGCGAGCTGATGAGCGCCGGGGTGCGCGCCGCTGGGGAATTGGTGGACCTGAGTGCACCGGCGCAACAGACAGCGCAAGCATATATTGACGTTGCCCTGTCCTTTACAAGAGACAACACGACAAGAGACCGAAAGCCTTTTCCATCGCCGCCGACCAATCACCTGAGTGCGGCCCAACAAGCGCGCTGGTGTGCGTTTGTACGCTGGTTGCCAGTGTAGCGCCCCAGTCATTTTTTACAGCGCAGTCTCTTTCCGGCCGGTTTCCATTCCGCCCATCTCTAGTACACAAGGGTCTAAATAAGGCCGATGATATTGTTGTGCTGAGCGGAACGGGCGTACCCGCCAACGCAGTGAAGCATCCATTGCGGTCGAGTAGGATTCTTCGCTGGCGTTCCCTGGAAACTCCCCCAGTTTTTGCCTGGGGCCGCTCAGAATGACAACCCATTGGTTCACTTCCGCCCACGTGCACTAGTAAACCAATGGGTTGTCATGCTGAGTTTCCAATGCCCCGCGGGGCATTGGAAACTCAGCATGACAATACCCTGGCCCTATTGAAGGCCGCCTGCACTAGGTCAACCAAAGTCCCTGGGATTATCCGGCGAGCATGAGTTTGCCGTATGTCCCAAAGCAGACCATGCCTGTTTCATCTCCAGCGCATCTGCCTGACTGCCAGAAATCACAGCGCTCCGCAAATCGATGCAAACAGTTTGCTAACATTTCGCCGATTTATTCCTAATATCTTCTTGGTATCCTTATGTGATCTGTGCGATCCGAGCTTGTGGGCCAATTTGTGCGAGACGCACCAAAAAGGTTAACCAAAATTTAATAAATGAGACTAGACAACGTTGTAAAATTATGGTATAGTTTTTGCACAATGTTTGTTCGGGTTGTCTTTGCAAGCCAGTGACAGTCTCGAACATGGCGCAGCAACTTATGACGTCTCCCGCATTGACCTGATTGAAGACTGAAAAGAGTCCTTCTGGTGAATGATGAGATGCAATGGAAAGGAAACCAGACAGATGAAACTCGGCACTCGCGAAGTCAAAACATTTTCCCCAATGTCTCCGGCGCCAGTATCGTTACACCCGTATGAAAGTGTGGGGCAGCTCAATGGCAATCTCACACAAACGTTGACTGCACTCCATGCAGAAGACCCCGCATTCAACCGGGTGATTGCCGCACGCAAAGTTGATCGCGGCGGAGTTGTTGCCCCTTCTGATGAGATCGCCCGCAATATGTTTGTGCTGATGAGCGGGAAGGTGAACCTGGTGTGCACCAACAATGAAGGGCGGCGTCTGGTGATTGCATCCTTGGAGCCGGGCGCTGTTTTTGGCGAGGGCGCGCTGAACCTGACAACTGATCCGAATGTCTTTGCTGAAGCCGCCGAACCATCTTCCGTGTGGGTTATTCCGGCGTCGGAAGCGCGCAACCTGACCATGCAATATCCGATTCTTGGTTGGGGGCTGCTTCAGACCTATGGTCAGCGCCTTGTTCAAGTGGAGAATAGCCTGGAAGATGTTGCATACAAGAAATTGCCCGAAAGACTTGCGGGCTTGCTCGTCGATCTAGATTCTGATGGCAGTGGGGTAATAAAGGGCGTCAGCCATCAGGCCTTGGCGGATTATCTGGGCACTTATCGCGAGACTGTCAGTGCGATACTGCGAGATTTCAAACGGCAGGGGTTGGTGGAACTTGGTTACCGACGAATTATAGTGACCGACGTAGAGGAGTTGAAGGAAGTCGCTGGCATCTGGGACTATTGAGAGCTTGTTTCCGACCACGTGCACCAGGTAACCGTCCAAAAATAACCTCCCATTTCCATCTTCCAGGAAGTTCCAAACTTCCTGGAAGGCGCCGCTCACTGTCGGTAATGTCGGTAATAACTGTTACGCATTGCTTGCCAGTTTGATAATTCATACGTGACTCGTACAGTTCAGCTCGGCCTAAATAATGCTACGATTTGTCATGCGGATCGGAACGGGCGTACCCACCAACGCAGTGAAGCATCTGGATGGCATAACGAGATTCTGAGCGCCAGCGAAGAATGACTGTATCCTGGCCTCATTTAGGCCGTTCTGTACTCGTATCTGTGACGAGTGCACCGACGCCACTACACAATCGAGACGCCAGTAATCTCGAAGCCTGCGTCCGACGCGTTATCGCCTGTTGCTCGCTAAACTGCGGTTGCTTTGAAACCAGGAATTTTCACAGTTCAAAAACTCCTGGTTTCAAACAGAGCGAAGTATAGATAAACAATTCATACATCACGAGTTACGAGTCACTCGTAATTCGTGATGGTCGGCGATATGAGCTGCCAATCTAGAGATCAATAAGATTCGGTCGATCCGATATTGTTTTGCAGCGGGGCTGTTCATAAAGTTCTCTGGCGCAAAATGAGCGTCAGGCGCAAGAGTTCATCCGTAAAACTCCACATGAAGGTCGCCAACAGCATCATCAGCCGGATTTCTGCAATTTTTCCTCTCTTGGGGTGTTGACGGAAATAAAAGTTGTTGATATAATGCATGACATGTAGATGAGTAGCATCTGCACCTGTTGGCCCCCTAGCCAAGAGTTCCCAACACAGCCTTGCCCGTCGTCTTTTCCAAACGCACCAATTGCAGAAATCATCGACATGCGGCAAAAGCCCATGCGATGGATTCCATCTGCGACTCCTGATGCCTAAAGCCGTGGGCGGACAGCGCATTTTGCCGACCTCAAAAACGGAATTTCATCAACGTATTTCATTCAGGATTCACTCCATTTCACAATTGAGTTGACTCCCGGAAAAATCTCAACCAGAAACGGAAGGGTTTCTATGCCCAATTCACAACTTGCAACCATGAGCATTTCACAGCTCGACGAACTCAATCTCGACGAATTGCGCGAGCTGGCAAAATCAGCCGAGATCACTGGCTACACCAGGCTCAAGAAGACCGACCTGATCATGCGACTGCTTCGCGCCAGCGCAGAGCAACAGGGATTCATTTTTGGCGGCGGTATTCTGGAGATCGTTCAAGACGGCATTGGTTTTCTGCGCAGCGACCATTTGTTGCCGGGTCCAGATGATGTCTACGTCAGCCAAAGCCAGATACGCAGGTTCGGGTTGCGCACCGGTGACTTTATCGTCGGTCAGGTGCGCCCTCCCAAAGAGACAGAAAAATATCACGGTCTGCTCAAAGTAGAGGCTGTCAATGGCCTCGACCCGGAAGTTGCTAAAAAACGACCTGTCTTCGAGAAGATGACGCCCATCTTCCCCAACGAACTGCTCAGCCTGGAGACGCGTTCTAACGTCATCTCCACCCGCATGATTGATTTATTAGCGCCGATTGGTCGAGGCCAGCGCGGGCTGATTGTCAGTCCACCAAAAGCTGGCAAAACCACGATCCTCAAACGGGTCGCCAATGGCATTTCCACCAATTTTCGCGATGTTCATTTGATGGTCGTCCTCATTGGCGAGCGCCCAGAAGAAGTCACAGACATGGATCGGTCTGTGGAAGCCGAAGTTGTAAGCAGCACTTTCGATGAGCCGGTGCAAAATCATGTGCGCGTGGCCGAGATGGCCCTGGAACGCGCCAAGCGCCTTGTGGAGAGTCAAAAGGATGTGGTGATTCTTCTCGACAGCATCACTCGCCTGGCGCGCGCCTATAACCTGACTGTGCCGCCTTCGGGACGCACTCTGTCAGGCGGTATGGATCCTGCCGCGCTCTACCCACCCAAGCATTTCTTTGGCGCTGCTCGCAACATCGAAGAAGGGGGTAGCCTGACGATCCTTGCCACCTGTCTTGTCGATACAGGCAGCCGCATGGATGACGTGATCTACGAGGAATTCAAGGGCACCGGCAATATGGAGTTGCACTTGAACCGCAAACTCGCCGAGCGACGCATCTTCCCTGCCTTCGACATCGAGCGCAGCGGCACCCGCGCAGAAGAAAAACTCCTCGACGCCGAGACGCTGGCCAAGGTCTACACCTTGCGCCGCATGATCGATGCCATGGGGGGCGGGCAAGAGGCGATTCTCCCGATTATCGAACGCATGAGCCGCACGCGCGACAATCGAGAGTTTTTGGACACGTTGACGAAGCCCAAATAGCCCCAGCGCAACCACAAACGCATACGCAATTCCTACGAAATCCCAATGATTTGCCAGAAATGACGGATAAATTGGGATTTTCGCGTCCATTTCCCAAATTTGGGGGATTGGATTTGTTCTGAAGTAGTGCTATAATCAGCGCCATTGATTACGCACTAGGCAGGCCGTTGCCATCTTTTCGGCAGAACGCAGAACATCGAATCTTCATCACTGCACGTTTCGTCGCCGTAATGGGGTAGGTGGATCTTTCTCACCACAGGCTTGGCACACGGAGAATTCTATCTATGTCATCAGACGCCGAATCGGCGTATGGGAGGCGGTTTTTCAAGCGTAGTCAGAGTGCTGCACACGCTAACAACGAGCGAAAACCGCTGCCGCTCCCACAACAACATTCCACAAGCCTTAACCCGCAGACTTCTTCCCCATTGCCAACCGATATCAACGCTATCACCGGTTCAGCCGGCGCGCGCGTCCTGACGCACACCAGTTGGAATGACGCAAAGGTGCGGCCAGAAGCAGATGGGGTCTCGTCCACCATGTTTTCACAGTTACAATTACGCATTCAACACACGTTGGCCGATCAAGTCACACCTCTGCGACTTGCCAGCCATCTCTCCGTGGTTTTTGTCGCTGCTGTCGTGCTGCTCTTTAGCCGCATCTCCATGCCCGACTGGGACTTTCAATTGGTGGCTATGCCCACTGCCTCCAGTGGCTTTGAAAGCGTCAGCCAACAAGTCACCACTTATCTGAGCGGCCAAAGCATGACAGGCGCTGAGGATGTCACCTTTCAACCTCAGATAGTCCCCTTTACCATCATCCCCGAAAAGACGCGCCAGGAAGTTCAGGCTTATTCTGTGCAGGCCGGCGACACTGTGCTGGGCATTGCCTCCAAATTCAAGCTCCGTCCTGAGACGATTCAGTGGTCGAATCCTGCCATCGAGCAGAATCCAGACCTATTGCGCATCGGCGATCAGCTCAATATCCTGCCTGTAGATGGCGTTCTATACACTGTCCGAGCAGGCGATACTCTCTCCTCATTGGCTTCCCGTTTCAAAATCACCGCAGACCAGATCGTCGCCTTCGAGGCCAATGGCCTGGCGGACGCCTCTACGCCGTTGGTGGTTGGCGATCAGATTGTCCTGCCTGGCGGGATAAAACCTGCGGCGTCGCCGCGCCAGGCGGCAGCGGCCTACACCGCAACCACTGCCGTCGCCCCTTCGGATGCGCTCAAAGGCTCCGGCGCGTTTGGCTGGCCCACCAGTGGTTCTATTTCACAGAATTACTGGGGAGGTCATCCGGCAATTGACATCGCCTCACGCACTGGAGCGTCTGTAAAAGCGGCTGACGACGGCTATGTTGTGTTGGCTGGCGGTGGGTGGAATGGCGGCTACGGCAACCATGTGATCATCGACCACGGGAACGGCTTCACCACGCTCTATGCACACATGAACACTATTTTCGTCAAAGCGGGTGAGAATGTGAGTATGGGCCAGCAGATCGGCACTGTGGGCAATACAGGCAATAGCACTGGCCCTCACTTGCACTTCGAGATTCGCTATCAGGGTTATCCCCGCAACCCGTATAGTTTCTTGCCCTGATTCGGACCGCACGGGCGAACATCACCGCCACAGGTTACAAGCCATTGTTCGCAAAGAGAAAGCCCGCCTTCAGAAAGGCGGGCTTTCATTTTTGGAGCGCCTTCAACGTTAGCTCACCACCGAATTACAGCCCTCCTTCGGTCAACCTCCGCAGGTTCAAAATACTGTCAAAGTCCTCGGCGGAAAGATCGGTCAGCTCCAGGGCCACATCCTTCAACGAACGACCTTCGGAGCGAGCTTTCTTCACGATCTTGGCGCCGAGCTCATAACCGATTGCCCGATTGAGAGCCGTCACTAGGATTGGGTTATTACCCACTAGGTTGGCGATGCGCTCCTCGTTGACCGTGAAACCGGCGATGGCCTTGTCGGCCAACAATCGACTGGCGTTTGCTAATAGGGTAATGCTTTGCAGCAGGTTATAGGCGATCACCGGCAGCATGACATTCAACTGGAAGTTGCCCGACTGACCGCCAATGGTGATGGTGACATCGTTGCCAATCACCTGTGCACAGACCATGGTCATGGCTTCGGGGATCACTGGATTGACCTTGCCAGGCATGATGCTGCTTCCCGGCTGGAGGTCGGGAAGGGCGATCTCGGCCAACCCAGCGTTGGGTCCGCTGTTCATCCAGCGCAGGTCGTTGCTGATCTTCATGAGCGTCACGGCAGCTGTGCGCAATTGTCCGCTCATCTCAACGGCGCCATCTTGCATGCTCAGGCTCTCGAAGTAGTTCGGGCTTGTGATAAAAGGCAGGCCGCTCATTTCGGCCAATTTGGCCGCAATGCGTGCGCCAAACTCGGGATGGGCGTTGAGACCCGTGCCCACTGCTGTGCCGCCCTGGGCAAGGAGGGCCAGGCGCGGCAGAGAGCTTTCGATGCGCTCCATGGCATGAGCGATCTGGCTGGCCCACGCGCCGAGTTCCTGCCCCAAGCGCACCGGTACAGCATCCATCAGGTGTGTGCGGCCTGTCTTCACCACGTGATCCACCGCCGCTGCCTTGTCAACCAGCGCCTTGTGGAGATGGCGCAGCGCCGGCAGAAGTTCTTGGACAATGCCCAGATAGGCGCTGACATGGATAGCCGTGGGAATCACGTCGTTACTGCTCTGGCTCATGTTGACGTGGTCGTTCGGATGCACCTTGTCGCCAAAGTAGCGGGAAGCCAACGTGGCAATCACCTCATTGGCGTTCATGTTCGTGCTCGTTCCCGATCCAGTCTGAAAGATGTCCAGAGGAAATTGAGCGTCGTGGCGACCTTGCTGCACTTCGTCGGCGGCGCGCGCGATTGCCTGCGCCATTTCCGGCTTCATCAACCCCAAGTCAACGTTGGCAGCGGCGGCGGCGCTCTTGATCATGCCAATGGCTTGGATGAAAAGGCGGGGAAAGCGCAGACCGCTGATGGGGAAATTATCCACGGCGCGTTGGGTCTGCGCGCTATACAGGGCGTCCGCCGGCACCCGTACATCACCCATGCTGTCGTGCTCGATGCGATAATTCGGTTCTGTCATCTGAAATACTCCTTTGTGTTCATTTGATTTATTTGAATTGCCTAATCGGTCTATACTGGTTACCCTCGTGCACCTGCCCGCAACATATTTGAGCACAGGCGCAGACGCCTGATTCGTCACCCTGACCGTTCGCTGTTCTTCCATTCTATCATTCGCCCCCTTCTCATGCACATCCGTGGTCGAGCAAGTTCGGCTGCGGATTTGGGATGGAGAGGAGAGGAGCGGATATACTTTAGGATGTTGGCTTGTCTTATTGACGACGACGGAGAGCGCAAACGTCCAGAGAAAGTATGACAAATATGAATGAAGAATTGGGGAACGCAAGAATTCTTGTCGTGGAGGATGAACCCTCATTGGTTGAAACATTGGCCTATAGTCTGGGACGGCAGGGTTATCAAGTGACTACGGCGACGGATGGCGTTGCCGCCCTCGAAGCAGCGCGCAAAGATCGCCCCGACCTGGTTGTGCTGGATGTGATGCTGCCACGGCTGGATGGTTTCGAAGTCTGCCGCATTCTACGCAAGGAAATGAGCATGCCGATCCTCATGCTAACCGCCCGCACTGACGAGGTGGATAAGATCGTGGGGCTGGAGGTCGGCGCAGACGATTATCTGACCAAGCCGTTCAGCATGCGTGAGCTGGTGACAAGGGTGAAGGCGCTCCTGCGTCGAGTGCGTCTGGTGCGTGAAGAGATGCAACAGGTTGGCGCTTCCAAGCCGAAGGCAGATTTCCCCATGGAGCAGATGGTCTTTGGCGATTTGGTGGTCGATTTGAGCCGTCGTGAGGTGCGCCTGGCCGGCGCGCCGATTCACATGAAGCCCAAGGAATTCGATTTGCTCGTCTTTCTGGCGCGCAACCGGGGCATTGTATTGAGTCGCGATCTGGCGCTGGAACGCGTGTGGGGATGGGAATATGACGGCGGCAGCCGCACCGTAGATGTCCATGTGCGTTGGCTGCGCGAAAAGGTTGAGGCCGATCCATCGAACCCCACGCGAATCGTCACTGTGCGCGGCATTGGCTACCGCTTTGAAGGATGATGTTGGGGTCAACCGCCTGGTGTTGACTCTTAACAGGATTTTGATCGAACATTAACGTTGGGCGAGTAATCTAGGCGATTGATGGCTTTTCTGCGCCATCTACTCCAACCGGTGTGTCATGGAAGCAACCCAGACGCCTTTTACCTCGCCACTCCAGCAGAAATTGAGTCTGGGCCACATGTTCCAGAGCCGACGTGCGCACTGGCGCGCCATCTTCACCTACGTGTTGGTGATCGCAGGCGTGTCGATCCTCCTCATCTTGCTCCTTCATTCCCTGATCTCCTCTGCCTTCCATCAGTTGGCAGGCGATCTGGCGCGCCGTGAGCTTGGCCTGATGGCTGCGGCGCCCGGCTGGGCAGAGGCCTGGGCAAATGGCCCCGAAGCCATCGAAGCTCGGCTCCAACAGTGGCCGATTGGCCCTGACGAACGCCTCATTGCGCTTTCGCCTACGGGCGATCTGGTTGCGGAAGCCACCCTGGACGCAATCGACCGTGTCGGCGTATCCCTGCCTGCGGAGGTGCGCAACGCTCTAGCGTCGGGCAGTGGGAGCGAAATACGCACGGGTGAGAGAGGGACGGAGCTTCTCTATGTGGCGCAACGCGTTGAAAGCGATGGCAAGGTGTTGGGGCTGTTGTACTGGTCCACGAATCTGCAGTTTGCCAAAGCAGCCGTGGAACGGCTGCAAATGCAGATGGCTCTCAGTGTGCTGGCTGCGGCCGCGTTGCTGATCACCTTTGTCATCTTTTATGTGGAACGAACGACTGTTCTTCTCCGGCGCTTGACGGCCATGGTCGAGCGCGCGCTGGTCAACAAGTATGATGGGCACGTTCTCGCATTTAGTGGGGGTGAAATCGGCCAGTTGACCAACGCTGTCAACCTGCTCATCGACAAACATCGCAAGGCCATCAAACGGCGGGCGCGTGAACGAGATCGCCTGGCGACAGTGATGACCCACATGACGACCGGCGCGCTCATCCTGACAGACCTGGGGCGCGTGCGCCTCCTCAACCCAGCGGCAGCGACCATCCTGGGCACAACCATGGACGCAGCTGTACGGAAGTCCTTTGTGCAGGTGGTCTGGGATCATCGCATCGCTGAAGTGTGGCAGCGCTGCCAGCAGACCAACAACGAGGAGACGGAAACCATCGATCTGGGCGGCGACCGCCTGGTGCGCGTCACCGTGACGCCTTTCATTTCTGGCGACGCCAGCGGCTACCTGGTGATGTTGCAAGACCTGACACACATACGGCGCTTGGAGAAGATGCGTCGGGACTTCGTGAGCAATGTTTCTCACGAACTGCGCACGCCGCTTGCCTCGCTCACAGCCCTGGTGGACACCCTGCGTGACGGCGCGCTGGACGATCCACCAGCCGCGGCGCGCTTTTTGGACCGCATAGAGGTCGAAGTCGACAAGATGGCGCAGATGGTGCAAGAACTGCTGGAACTCTCGCGTATCGAGTCGGGACAGGTTCCTTTGCGCCTCAACCCGACTCGCGTGACAGCCGTCATTCTCCCTGCCGTCGAACGCCTGACCATGCAGGCCGAGCGGGCGCGCCTGACCCTGCAGGTGGACATCCCGGCTGACCTGCCATGGGTAATCGCCGACGTGGAGCGTATCCAGCAGGTGGTGATCAACCTGGTGCACAACGCCATCAAATTCACACCCCCAGGTGGACAGGTGACCATCGCGGCCCGGCCAGACCAAGAAATGATGACCATCTCTGTGGTCGATACAGGCGTTGGCATCCCCAACGCTGATCAGGCGCGCATCTTCGAGCGCTTTTACAAAGCCGACCGATCCCGTTCGGGCGGCGGCACAGGTTTGGGTCTCGCCATTGTCAAACACACGGTTCAGGCGCACAATGGACACGTCTGGGTCGAGAGCGTGGAAGGCAAAGGCAGTCGTTTCTTCTTTACCCTCCCGCTCGTTAATCATCCGTTTACGCAGGCTTGACGCATCGTTAATTGTGTCAGTGACTTGTGTTAACGCATATCGGTTTCAATGGAAGCTGCCCGGAGGATTCTGTATGTTCTCCGCGACGTCGAGCGAAACACGATAAATAGACCTTCGCGTTTGCGTACGGTCGAACAAGATTCAAGTCAAGGAGCAAGTAAGAAATGCGTAAAATTGTTTTTGTTTCCTTATTGATTGCAATGATGGTGATCGCCGCCTGTGGCGGCGCTGAGCCTGCGCCAGCTGCAACCCAACCGGCGCCGACTGTTGCGCCAGCGACCGAAGCGACGACTGCTGCACCAACCGTCGCCGCCGCGCCAGCAGCGCCCGCCGCGTCTGCTTCAGCGACAAGTGGGGGCGTCATCTTGCCAGCGGTGAATCCGTTGGCGGTGAGCGGGGACATCATCGTGGCGGGGAGTTC
>CAZLMM010000017.1:0-20379 GCA_964560495.1 uncultured Caldilineaceae bacterium | reverse complement strand
TGCCAGCGGTGAATCCGTTGGCGGTGAGCGGGGACATCATCGTGGCGGGGAGTTCGACGGTCTATCCGTTGACGGAGCGCATGGCGGAGCGATTCATCGCCGAGGGCTATGCGGGCAACGTGACGATCGACAGCATCGGCACGGGTGCTGGTTTTGAGCGTTTCTGTGTGGCAGGAGAGACCGACATCTCCAACGCGTCGCGGGCGATCAAGGACAGCGAGATCGAGAGTTGCGCCGCCATCGGACGCACGCCGGTCGAGTTTCGGGTAGGCACCGACGCCCTGGCGGTGGTGGTGAATCCAGAGAACGACTGGGTGGGGCCGGAAGGTCTGACGGTGGAAGAGGTGGCGAAGCTCTTCTCCAAAGAAGTGACGAACTGGTCGGACGTCAACCCGGCGTGGCCGGCAGAACCGGTGAAGCGTTTCAGCCCCGGCACCGACTCTGGCACCTACGACTACTTCATTGAAGCGGTGATGGATCCAGCCTTCGAGGCGAAGGGCGAGGAAGAATTGCTCGGTGCGGCGAACCTGCAACTCTCGGAGGATGACAATGTCCTCGTCCAGGGCGTTTCTGGCGACAAGCACGCCATCGGCTACTTTGGCTATGCCTACTTCGAGGAGAACGCTGGCAAGTTGCGGGACCTGGCCATCAACGGGGTCGCTCCCACGCCCGACACCGTCAACGCTGGTGAATACGCACTGGCCAGACCCCTCTTCATCTACTCGGATGCAGGCGTCATGACCAGCAAGCCACAGGTTGCCGACTATATCAACTTCTACCTCACCTTCGTCAATGATGAAGTCCGCTCCGTGGGCTACTTCCCTGCCTCCCCTGAGGCTCTCGACGTCGCTCGCCAAAACTGGCTCGCTGCCATGGGGCAGTGATTGCACAAGATCAGATGGGATTCACATGGGAAGGGGCACCGCGCCCCTTCCCATGTTGGTTATCTCAAGTCGGGCACATACCTTTGCGGAAACTTGAGCGAAAGACCAGAAACTCTCAATCTCCGAGGTTCTTGACTTCAACCAGAGGAGATTATAGAGTGAGCGCCGTGCAGATGCGCCATCTCAGCGACGTGGAGAGGGGAGTTCCTTGTGAGACAAGAAATGATCGGCGGCCCGATTCCCGGAATGCCGCCGGGAGAGCAGACGCCCGGTGAGCCTGTTTCACTCGATTTGCGCAAACGCGCCCGTCCTGGCGAAGCATTCATCCAGTTCATGTTACGGCTGGCTGCGTTTGTTTCTGTGTTGACGACTGCTGGCATTGTGATCGTCCTGATTTTCGACGCCATCAAATTTTTCCGACGACCCGAGCCGACCCTGTGGGAGTTCTTCACCGGGACTATCTGGCAGCCACAGATCCTAAAGTTCGGCATCTTTCCGCTGTTCAACGCCACCATTCTCACCAGCCTGATCGGTATGTTTGTGGCGCTCCCCATCGGCTTGATGATCGCCATCTATCTCAGCGAGTACGCAACCCCGCATGCTCGCGGCATTCTTAAACCCACGCTGGAAGTGTTGGCGGGCATTCCAACGGTCGTCTTTGGCTTCTTTGCGCTGGGTTTCATGACGCCGCTTTTGCAGGGGATCTTCGGCAAAGAGACGGTGGAAATCTTCAATGTTGCGTCGGCGGGCATCGTCATCGGCATCCTCATCATTCCGTTGATCAGCTCCATGAGCGAAGATGCCCTGAGCGCAGTGCCCCGCGCCCTGCGCGAGGCGTCCTATGGGATGGGCGCAACCCGACTGGAGACAGCGGTGCGCATCGTCTTGCCAGCGGCGATCTCTGGCGTTGCTGCTGCGTTCGTCGTGGGCATGTCGCGGGCTGTGGGCGAAACGATGGTCGTCGCCATTGCAGCTGGCGCCGGCCCGCGCAACTTCAACAGTTGGCAGGAGGCTTTGGGCGGATTGAACTTCCTGAATCCCTTCAAAGCGGCAGAGACCATGACCGGCCACATCGTGCGCATCAGCGGCGGCGATCTGAGCTATGACACCATCGACTATGACAGCATTTTTGCCATCGCGATGCTGCTCTTTATCATGACGCTTGGGCTGAATGTCATCAGTCAGCGGATTGTACGACGCTTCCGCCAGGAGTATTGATCGTGACAGCCGAAACCAAAAATCCCGGAAATGGTTATCCAGAAGGCGACAACTTTACTCGGTTTTTGCGCCGGCGCAAGCGGGTCGGCGCTGTCTGGGGCTTCATCTTCCTGTTGTCGACCACGATCGGCGTCATCATCCTTGCTGTGTTGATTGCCGACATCCTCAACGACGCCTTTGGCTATGTCGCCATCAAGTACAAGGTGGATCCGGTTGCCCTGACGGTCAATTACTACAAACAGAAGATCACCACCCAGCCGAACACCTTGACCAGCGAGGACGATCAGGTGCTTGTCAATGGCGTTGCGGCCCGACCGGCTGCCGTCGGCTTTTTTGGTTACGCCTATTATCAGCAGAATGCCGAAAAGCTGCGCGCCGTGCCTCTCGATGGCATCGAGCCAAACGAAGAGACGGTTGCAGAAGACGCCTATCCCCTGGCGCGCCCCCTGTTCATCTACGCCGATCAGGCAGCGCTGGAAGAAAAATCCCAGGTAGCCGCGTTTGTGGGCGCCTATCTGCGCAATGTGAGCGAAATCATCCGAGACATCGGTTACTTTCCCGTGAGCGACGAGATCGATGCGGAAAATGTGGCCGCCTGGGAGACGATCACCGGCCACCAACTCGACGATGCGTCTGCGTCGGCAGCGCAAGGCGATCTCTTTTCCACCGGCAGTTCCACCGTTGCGCCCATCACGCAGCGCATCGCCGACGATCTGTCTAGTGCGGGCCAGTTTGGCGGTGACGTTGTGGTGGAGAATATCGGCACCGACGCGGGGATGCGTCGCTTTTGCATCGAAGGGGTTGGCGATTTGGTGAATGCAAGCCGCCCCATGGTGAACGTGGATCTCTCGGCTTGTTATACGATCGGTCGCACTCCGGTCGGCTTTCGTGTTGCCAACGACGGGTTGCCGGTTGTCGTCAGCAACCAGAATGACTTCGTCACTGGGCTGAGCCTGGAGCAGTTGCGACAGCTCTTCACTGAGGCGACCAAATGGAATGAGATCGACCCGACATGGCCCGACCAGAATATCTTTCGTTTTGTGCCCGGCGTCGACAGCGGCACGCTCGATTTTTTCGTCGCCGAATTGTTCGGCACAGAATTGGCTTCTCAACCGAAACCAGTCCTGATCGACCTGCTCACGGCAAACATCTCTGCCGGAAGACTGAACGCCCTGGAAGCCCAGCAGCCATTGACCGAGCGCTCCGAGGAGGAGTTGCTTGAGCTGTTGGAGGTCGAAGTTCTCCAGCCCAAAGTTGTGGCGAGCTGGACTCTCTTGGAATCGATCTTCAATCGCACCGAAATCGAGGCGGAGGCGGCAGCCATGCCCGGCGTCGATCTTCAATTCAAAAGCTGGATCACCTGGGAGTTCATCACGTCACCCCAGTCCTCCGATCCGCTACAGGCAGGTGTGCGCACAGCCATCCTCGGCTCGCTCTGGGTGACCATCATCGCCGCGCTGATGGCCGTGCCGCTGGGTGTTGCGGCGGCTATCTACCTGGAGGAGTACAGCACCGGGCAGAGTTGGCTCGACCGCGTCATCGAGACGAACATCAACAATCTGGCGGGTGTACCGTCGATCATCTACGGTATGTTGGGCCTGGCCGTCTTCGTGCGCTTTTTTGGTCAGATCACCAGCGGTCTCGCCTTTGGCGTCGGCGACCCGTCCACTGCCAATGGCCGCACGATCCTCTCGGCCGGCCTGACGTTGGGGCTGCTCATCCTGCCGCTTGTGATCATCAACGCGCGCGAGGCGATCCGCGCCGTGCCGCGGGGGATCCGTGAAGGCAGTTTGGGGTTGGGCGCCACCAAGTGGCAAACCATGTGGCATCACGTGCTGCCTGGCGCGATTCCGGGAATTCTCACGGGGGTCATCTTATCGGTGTCGCGCGCTTTTGGCGAGACGGCGCCGTTGATTGTCGTGGGCGTTTCGACCTTTATCGTCGTTGACCCAACGGGGCCTTTTTCCAAATACACAACGCTGACCGCCCAAATCTATCAGTGGACCTCGCGTCCACAGCAGGAGTTTCGGCACCTGGCGGCAGCCGGAATTATCGTTCTGTTGTTCTTGTTGCTTGCGATCAATGCCTTTGCCATTTGGCTGCGCAATCGCTACTCTCGGAGAACCATGTGATGTCGATTTCCATTTCTACCCGCCCTGCAATTGCTGTCACGGCTGAGGTCGCCAGCGTCGAGCAGCAGACTCGCAATGCCATCGAGGCCAGAGACCTCAAGGTCTTCTACGGCTCGTTTCTGGCCGTACGCGACATCAACCTCAACATCGAGCGGCGGAAGATCACTGCGCTCATCGGTCCTTCCGGCTGCGGCAAAAGTACGGTACTGCGCGCCTTCAACCGTATGAACGATCTTGTTCAAACGGCGCGCACCGAAGGTCAAATCTTGTTTCATGGCAAGAACATCTATGACCTCGACGTCGACGCCGTTGAGGTGCGCCGACGCATTGGCATGGTCTTTCAGAAACCCAACCCCTTCCCCAAGTCAATCTACGAGAACATTGCCTGGGGCGCTCGCATCAATGGCTTCAAGGGGAACATGGATCAGTTGGTCGAGGAGTCGTTGCGGGGGGCGGCGCTCTGGGACGAAGTGAAGGACAAGCTCAAGCAGAGTGGTTACTCGCTTTCGGGCGGGCAGCAGCAGCGTCTGTGCATCGCCCGCGCCATCGCCATCAGGCCCGACATCATCCTGATGGATGAGCCTTGTTCGGCGCTGGACCCTATCGCCACGCTGCGCATCGAAGACTTGATGCACGAATTGTCGCAGCAGTACACGATCATCATCGTCACCCACAACATGCAACAGGCCGCGCGCGTGGCCGATTTCACAGCCTTCTTTATGGTCGATGACACCCGCACGGGTTACCTGGTGGAGTTTGGCGACACCGATCAGCTCTTCACCCGCCCCAAGGATCGCCGCACAGAAGATTACATCACCGGAAGATTTGGTTGATTCTCATCAGGAGACAGACATGCCGCGGAATCTCTTCGCACAAGAATTACAGCGCATCCATGATGAAACGCTCATCCTGGCGAGCATGGTCTATCAGGCGCTTGAGGGCGCCGCCAACGCGCTGCGCAACCGCAATATCGATGCAGCGCAGGCGATCATCGTGGGCGACGCCGAAATCAACCGTAAACGCTTCGCCCTGGAAGACCAGTGTCTGACGGTCATTGCCACCCAACAACCCATGGCTGGCGACATGCGCTTCCTGGCCGGCGCGCTGGAGATCATCGGCGAACTGGAACGCATCGGCGACTATGCCAAAGGCATCGGTCGCATCACGGTCATGTTGGGACAGGAGCCGCTGCTCGCCATGCCGCCCCATCTGCCGCTCATGTTCGAGCATGCGTTGGGCATGCTGCGACGCTCCATCGACGCCTTCGTCTCGCGCAATATCGACGCGGCGCGGGCCATCCCCTATGAGGATGACGCGCTCGACGAACTCTACAACCAGACCAACATGGATCTCTTCAACGCGGTGGTCAAGGCGCCAACCAAGTATCTCCACTCCAACTACTACAGTTGGGCGGCCCACAACCTGGAACGCACTGGCGACCGGGCGGTCAATATCTGTGAGCGGACGCTCTACATGATCACGGGCAAGATGGAGGAAATGGATTATCTTGAAGAGGGCCTCAGCGGGGTGAACTAGCACTCTCCGCAGCAGACGAAAGACTTGGCCGGCGTCCCGGGCGTCGCTCTTGGCTGCAACGCAGTGTTGGTTGTATCCCCAGTGGTCGCCGTTCGCCAGGATGGCGCGCCGGATCGTGTGGTGCGCGCGGTCACAGAAAACGGTCGCACGCTGAGATTCAATAGCCAGGGCTTTGAGGTGGGATAGGGGCGACCGCCAGGATCGCCCCTATTCTTTTGGGTGTGTTCAAAATCAGGAATAGTCGGTCATTCCGTAGGGGCTTGAAGGGCGGCGGCGAAACTCCGCTGTTACAAAACGATGGCTTCGCCGCCGCTCAAGCCCCTACAGCAAACTAACTTTGAATGCACCCTATTCTCTTGGCAGCTTTACCCCGCTTATTTCACCACGGTTGGCAGATAGACATCCACAACATGATCGTCAATGGCGGTCTGCTGGGCGGGCGGGCCGGCCACTGTCGGCGGCGCGTCGGCCTGACTTTCGTTGGGCGTCAGGCCAACAGCAGCCGCTGCGCCCACTGCCTGCGCGGGCGTAGCCGCGATGGTGAAGCGGCTGTTGACGACTGCGCGAACTTCGATCTGGAAGCGGTTGGGTTGACCAGCCTGTCCCGTGATCGTTACCTCTTCGGGAAGAGTTCCGTTCTGTGCACTCAACGCAATGCGCGTGGCATTGGGATTGGTGAAGTCACTAAAGACCGAGACATCCACATCACCGATATCGGGCGTTACTGTCACCTTGAGCGACACGCCTTCGGGCAGGGGAATGCGCAGGATCAGAATGTCGTTGCGGTTCAGCTCGATAGGTGTGGGCGGTACAAAGGTGATCACATCAAAGCCCGGTCGGCGCGAGATATTGCCCGCCGCATCTTTGACCCAGACAAATGCGTAGGCCGCGCCATTGCGCACCTGCAATTGTTTCTGGACAATGAAGGTGTCGTTTGCGCCAGCTTCCGGCGCGGGCAAGGGTGTAAAGGTGCATCGTTCTTCCACCCAACGTCGCACCACGACATTATAGGTGTAGGTCACGATGCAGTATTCACTGAGGCCGCTGGTGGGCGCCGGGCTGGGGCTTGTTGCGTCGGTGGCCTTGATCTTGACCTTGACATCACGCGATTGGGTCAACGGGTCGGCGTCATTGAAAGGCGTGTCGTCGCTAATGAAGACGACAGGTTGATTCGGCGGCGTGCGATCCTGTGGCGCAGTGCGCACTTGGATCAAGCGTGCGGCGCTGTTGTTGTCTTCCTGATCTTCAGGAATTTGACCCGCGGGATCGATGGTCACCTTGACCTGCAGACGCCCTGCGTTAGGCGCATTGAGGGTGGTTGTCACCACCACCTGCCCGAAGTTCTGGGTGAATTTTGCGGCGTCTAGCGTTACCTCAGCCGGATTGACCGTGGCGCCGTGGGTTGCCTCGAAACGCACAGTCAGGACGTTGACTCCCAGATCGGTGAGCAAATTGACCAGGTCCGCCTTTGCGCCAAAGAGAGTGATGTTGGCGCCCAAAACAGTCGGCGTATTATTATAGACCGTCGGCGGATCGAGAAAGACATCGTGCTCGACGACGCGCAGGTCAAGAGGGAATTCTGTGGCCGCATCAAGGGATTGTAGGAAGGCGACCACTTGAGCCTGCTTGGCCGGTTCTGACAGCAGATCGGTTGCGCTGCCTGCTTTACGGTGGTTGACGTTGGTCAGGGCGCACGCCAGCGTTTCGCATGCGCCGTTGTGATAGTAAGGCGGCACATGCCAGATGCCCAAGAGCGACGGGATATTGAAGCCATTGCCCTTGCCGTCGTTATTGTGGTCTTTTCCCAGCGCGTTCAGGCCGGTCTCGTTTACTTCGGCTGCGCCCACGTTGGCGCCGATGGGATTGGTTGCCGTGCCCAGCGCAAATGAGGAAATGTCAGATAGGAAGCGTGGCAAGAACTGAGCCTGTACCGTGCCCGCCGCGCCCGCCTCGGTGGCGAGCTCGGCGCCGACCGGTGGGGAAATGAAGTCTTTGTGGCTCACCGTCCATTTGCTGCCGCCATGACACTTGTGACAGCCTGCCTGGAAGAAGAGTCGCCGCCCAGCTTCTACGTTGGCGTCGGGCAGCCCGCCGGTTGCCACGCCGCCGCCGCTCGTCAGTTCTGCTGCGGTCATCATGCCGTTGGGCGTGCGCAGTGAGAAGCGCACCCATTCCTTCATTGCATCCAGGGCGGGCCAGGCAGTGTTGCTGCCGGGCAATGTGACAGTGACTTGGGGGCGTCCTGCGTTTGGCTTGGCGAAGGCGTTGACGACAGCCGGCGCTGCGTCGATGTTGCCCGTGTCACTGATGATCAGGCCGTGGGTTGCCCGCAGCACGGGCGGCGGGCCGGCGCTGGCCGGGCCGGGGCCGGAGACATTGCGGATGTTGATCTCGAAATCCTGCACTTCGTCAAAGATAGCTGAGTAGTTGAGCAGACGCTGGTCATCTGGATTGTGGGGGCTCCAGGTGCCGGCCAGAGGAACAGATTTGCGCGGCCCCGCGGCAAAGGCCCAGATGTTGCCATCGGTGAGGCCAGCGAAGTGACAGCTTGCACAGTTCTGCCAGCCTTCGCTCGACAGGCGATCCGCCTTTCCGCCATTGAAGACGCCCCGCGATGAGAAAAAGATCTCCTTGCCCACCTGCAGTTGCTCATCTTGCGTGCCGGCAATAGGCAAAGGCGTAGTCTGGATCACCTGGGTCACGCTGTCCGTGGTCAAGTCCACCACCGACACATTGCGCGAGATGTAATTCATCACATAGGCTTTGTTGTTGTGGATGACGATGCCCAGGGGATTCTTGCCGGCTTTGGCGCCGCTGGTGTCGGCGTCTTGCGGGTCGTTGAGGTCGATGTAGCGCGTCGTGCTGACGCCGTTGGTGAAGGTGAGAACGCCGTTGGCGTCGACGTTGAGCTTGACAAGCAGATCGCTGCCTGATGACACGGCATAGGCGTTGCCGGCGCCGCTGTCGTTGGTGAAGGCGATAGCCCAGGGGTTGGAGAAGAAGAGCTTCGTCTTGCCGCCTTCGGGCACGCGTGCGCCCAGGTGCATGTTGATCGCTTTGGCCGGCCCAGCATCCGCCGGCGCGCCGGCGGCGGCGTTGTCGATGACATTGATGAACGCCTGCGTATCCACGTTGAAGCGCAATGGGCCAGAAGGCGACGAGGCGATGTTGGGTAGATATGCCTGATTGCCGCGAATGACGATGCTTTGCATCTGGTTGGGATAGGCGCTGGTGGCGTCAGCCACGCCGTCTGCGTTTCTGTCGATCCTGAAACCGGTGACCATGGGCGCGAGGGTAATGGCCTGGTCGATCGTGGGCAATTGGGCTACATCGCCGGGGATGTTGAGCAGACAGACGATCCCCTCTTTGCCTGCGTCATCAGCCTGCACACCGCCTGGCTTGGTGAATGAGAGAAAGCGCGTGACATAGAGGCGGCTGTTGTCCAGCGTGACGGCCAGGCCGCGCGGTTGAAAATGACGGTTGAGGTCGCCCACGTTGCATGCGCTGTTGCGCAGATTGATCACGCCCGCAATCGTTTGATTGTCGGTGCGGATCACAGTGATCGTATCTTGACCGCTGTTGGCGACAAAGACGCGGCGACCATCAGGAGACGCCACAATGTCCCAGGGTTCGGAGCCGGTGGTGATGGTCTTGAGTTGCGGGTTCACCGTGACGCTGCTGGCCGAACTGTTGTCCACCGTGATGACAGTGACGCTGCCGCCGGCAGCATTGGCGACAAAAACGTGATAGCTGTTGGGACTGGCGTCGGTGTCGATGGCGATGCTTTGCGGTTGGTCCCCCACATTCACTTGCTTGATGACGCTGGGCGTTGTTGCAAGATTGCCGATCACCGTCACCTTATCATCATCTGGGTTGACGACCCAGATGAGGTTTTTGTTGGCGTCGATGGCGATGGGGCTGGAATAAGTAGGGCGGTCGAAGGCCAGGATGGCCTCTGCGGCGCCCGGGCTGTCCTGGGCCCAGACACCGCCATACACGGCGTAGAGAAAAATGAGAAGCATAATCCCGATCGAGCCGATGCTCAGCCAACGTTTGTCCTTCCTAAAGCTCCGAAAACGTGCGACGACTGTAAACATGGTGTTCCTCCCTCGGCAACTGAACTCTGCACAAAAAAAACATGCCCTCTCGGTAAGAGGATGGGTCGGCAAAACAGAAACCAGAGACCGAAACGCAGTCTTTTGGGCGGCAGATGCAGCGCGGAGGGCAGGCGGTGCACCTTGGGGTGTCGCTTTGGTTGACTGCACGGGTGAGTATATCCCCTTGTCTTCTCCTTTGTCAACCGCCTTTTTGCCTCCAAAAGTTTGGTGTTCATATACTTGGGTTTGTTCAGAATCCGTTACGGATAGCCGCTTCGTGGAGCATGAACGGCGGCGCAGACTTCTCTGCACGCGCAACAACACCCATTCGCCGCCATTTGTGCCTTTCATTCTTGTATCAGTCTGGCCGTCAGCGAGATTTGAATGGCGGCGAACCAACGAGCGTCATTTTTGTTCCAAATTGTGGGCACAGAGTAAGCAGCAAACTCAGCTCTTCTCTTCGTGCAGAGCCTTTTCCACTGCCTCACCTTCATCTTCGCTGCAAAGTGCATCCACTTACACCCTTTCCCTGGCGCATTGCATGGTAGAATAGATAGCGGAGCGATCTTATCATGCAGTATCCTGTGTCTGAACCTGCCCTTCGGCGGTTTCTCGTTCGTCTACTCATTGCAGCCTGCGTTTGTGTGTTGATTGGCGTACACTGGTCGCCTCTCGCTGGGCAGACGCCCACGCGCACTCCCGCGACCACCTCGCGGCGCACTGCAACCCCAACGCCTTCACGCACTCCCCGGGTTGCTGCGACGCCTTCGCCGTCCGCCACGCCAAGACCGACAGCCACGCTGCGTCCTCGCTCGCCTTCGCCGACGCCGACCGTGGCAACGCCGATGACGAGCACGGTTTTTCTGCCGCTGACGGGCATTCAGGGCGCGGTCTATCTGCCTGTCGTCAAGGGCAGCGGAGTAGAACTGTCGGCTGTGCAAAAAGAGCAGGTCTATGGGCTGATGGGGTGGGTCGAAGCGACGCCCAATCGCAGCTACGACCAGCAACTGCGTCTGGCCAATGGCAAGAGCTATGCGCTGCTGGGGGTGAACGCCGACATGGAGGCGGCGTTGAATAGCTACGCCGCCTCGCCGCCCGACACAATTGTCAAGGTGTGGGGAACGCTCTATCGACCGGTAGAGACAGATCAAGTCCCCTATGTCGTCATCACCGATGTGGTGGTGGAACGTCAGCTGCGAGCGACGCCCATCATCACACCCACTGTCACACCGACGTTCATGCCGCCCAGCGCAATGGGCAGATTCGACTTGGTGAATCTGCGCAGTGGGCCAGACAGCCGCCAGCCGCGCACAGGGGCGATCCTGCTTGGAGAAGTGTGCGCCATCAGCGGAAGAACGGACACAGGCGCATGGATTCTCATCGACTGTCCTGCGGGCGCGCGCGGCTGGATCGAGGCGCGTTTGGTGACAATCGCCGGCGATGTCGCGGCGGCGCCTGTGGTGCAACCCCAAGCCACGCCGACGCCCACTCTTCCGCCGCCCACCCCCTTGCCACCCACGCCCATTCCTACCCCGCCCGCTGTTGCCTCTCAGGGATGGACAGCCCTCTATTTTGCGAACCTTCAGATGGCGGGTGTGCCCGTCGCTGTTGGCAACATACCCGTCATCGACTTCAATTGGGGCGCTGGCGCGCCCGTGGCGGGGCTGCCGGTGGATGGCTTCTCCATCGTTTTTGAGCGCGTTTTCGACTTTGCGCCAGGTTTTTATTTCGTCACGGTGGAAGCAGACGACGGCGTGCGCATCTTCGTCGATGGTCAGTTGATCATGGATCAATGGAATGGGCCGGCCGGTCAGGTCTATCGCATCGGTCGTTTGTTTGACGGGCAAAGCGATTTGCGCGTTGAGTACAATGAGGCGGGGGGAGCTGCGCGCATTCGCGTCGTCATTCAGCCAGCGCCGCCGCCCATGCGCTGGGACGCCGCCTACTTCCTGACGCCGGGCGGAGTGAACGGCGTGACTCGCACCCAGAGCGAGCCTGACGGCGGTTCCTATCGCCTGGATTACAACTGGGGCGCCGGCGGTTCCTTTGGCGCGCCCGCCGACAACTGGTCGGCGCGCTGGGTGGGGCGCTATCGCTTCGAAGCCGGCAACTACACCTTCTATGTGCAGGGAGAAGATGGCATTCGCCTGTCGATCAACGGCCTCACGGTGATCGACAAATGGAGCGACGGCTATGGTGCGCTGAGCAACCGTTTTGTGGGCGTGGGGGGCGAAGAACACACCATCACAGTGGAATACTTCGACCGCAGCGGCCCCGCTTCCCTGCGCGTTTGGTGGGTCAAAGACACAGGCGCGGCAATCCCGCAATAGTGAGTCCCGCAGGGCGAATGTCACCGCGACTTTTTCATGGCGGAAGCGTAAGCATAGGACAGAACTTGCGCAATCTCGCCCGGCGGCAGGCGTTTTGCTGACCGCCGCCAGGGACGACAATCCAACCATCGCACAAGGCCATATTCGCAGCGTTTGCCGTTGGACGAACTCGGGATGAATTGCCATGACTTTTGGCAGGTGAAAAGGCAGCTATTTCGCCATATACTTTTGGCAAATACTTTCGCCAAATGCTGGGATAACGAAGGGGCATACATCAGGAGTGCTCCAAAACAATGAACGAACAGAGAGGTGGATGATGCAAACAGGAAATATGCAAACGACGAATCAGCCGCACAAGGTCAATCCCGTGGTGTGGGGTGCGTTGCTGATCCTTGCCGGCGTTCTGCTGTTCTTGCAGAACATGGGTGTATTCAGTGCTGTCACTGGGCTGATTTGGGTTCTGGTCTTTAGTGCTGGCGGGCTGGTCTTTCTCTATGGCTTTCTGAGCCGCGGCGATACCATGTGGTGGGCGGCGATCCCCGGCTGCACGCTGCTTGGGCTGGCCGGCACAGTGTTGGTGAGCGAGGTCATGCCCCAACAGTTGGAGTTTCTCGCGGGGCCGGTCTTCCTGGCATCCATTGGCCTGGGGTTTGTGCTCATTTATGTGGTGCGGCGGGCTTTCTGGTGGGCGATCATTCCGGCAGGCGTCATGGCCACGCTGGCCGTGGTGGCCGGCGTGGAGGAATCGGGGCTGGATGTGAGCGACTTCTTGACGGGCAGCCTCTTTTTTATCGGTCTGGGCGTCACCTTCTTGGTGGTTGCCTTGTTGCCTGGCGAGCAGGGCCAGCGACGCTGGGCCTTCATTCCCGCGGCTGCGCTGATCATCATGGGGTTCTTGATCGGCACCCCCTATGTGATGGCGCTCGAATATTTGTGGCCGGCAGCTCTGATCATCGGCGGCGCGTACCTGGTGTGGAAGGCATTGTCCAGAACGGAGCAATCCCACTCTGCTGACGTGGAGTACATCGTGCAGGACGAATCCACGGACGATGACGCCAACCTGAGGTGAGACAGCCAATGATTTCCCTGCCGCATAGTGCTCGCCAGGTTGACGAGTCATGCGGCAGGGGTCGCAGGCGGCGCGCGAATCGCGACAGAGCGAGCTAACTTTTCCTTCACCCAATTGAATCGAGAAAAGAACTGCCTGCGCTTCACGGCGCAGGCAGTTCTTTTCTCGATCGAGCGATGTGCACATTGTCCTTGCTTGCGCTACAATTGTGCATTGAGCAACTTTCCCCCAAGTTCTGTGTTTTTCTATTTGTTTGCAAGACAGGCTATATGACTCAATGGGGCGTAGCGGACCATGAGAATCCCTCTATGTTCCTATACGCTCTCTGTGGCAAGAGATTTTCACACCGGGCGATCGGTCCTATCGAACAGTCAGGATTTGCGTAGTAGCAAGCACGAAAAATATGTACTCACCATCATCTTCTCAAAATGGCGCTCAGATAAGTCGCCGTCGGGTTGTCATCACCGGGGTGGGCGCCGTTACGCCCCTGGGTCTCAGCGTGAACGAAACGTGGGAGAACCTCCTCGCCGGGCGCTCTGGCATCGGATACGTCACGCGCTTCGACACAAGCAGCCTGCGCACCACCTTTGCCGGTGAAGTGCGCGGTTTCGACCCGGCCAACTATATGGATCGCAAAGAGGCGCGCCGCCTTGATCTCTACATTCAATATGCCCTGGCGGCGACCAAGGAGGCCATCGCCGATTCCACTCTCAACCTCGCCGACGAAGAGGCGACGCGTATTGGCGTCATCGTTGGTTCGGGAATCGGCGGGATCGGTTCGTTGCTGGAAGGGGTGGAGACGGCAGCCGAAAAAGGGCTGCGCAAGGTCAGCCCCTTCATGGTGCCCAATCTTCTGGTGGATTCGGCCGGCGGCAAAATTGCCATCGAGTACAACCTCCACGGCCCCAATCATGCTGTGATCAGCGCCTGCGCCAGCGGCACATCGGCGTGCGGCGAAGCCTTCGAGACAGTGCGCCGCGGCGACGCCGATGTGATGGTCGCCGGCGGTTCGGAAGCCGCATTGACGCCCCTCATGATGGCCGGTTTCGATGTCATGGGTGCGCTCAGCCAGCATAACGATGACCCGGCTCGCGCATGTCGGCCCTTCGACAGCACGCGTGACGGCTTTGTCATGAGTGAAGGAGCGGCTATCGTGGTCATGGAAGCCGAAGAACACGCCCTGGCGCGCGGCGCGCGCATTTACGCCGAAGTCATCGGCTTTGGCAGCAGCAACGACGCCTATCACATGGCCGCCCCTCATCAGACCGGGCGCGGGGCCGCCGACGCCATGCGCATGGCAATCCGCAAGGCGCGGGAAAATGGCGTGCAACCCGAAGAGATCGACTACATCAACGCCCACGGCACGGCCACCAGGCTCAACGATCTGGGCGAAACCATGGCCATCAAAGAGGTGCTGGGCGAACACGCCTACTCTGTGCGCATCAGCAGCACCAAGAGTATGCTGGGGCACATGTTGGGCGGCGCAGGCGCCATCGAAACGATCATCTGCGCCAAGGTCATCGACCAGAGAATCATCCCCCCGACCATCAACTTGAACTCGCCCGATCCGGAATGCGACCTCGACTATACACCCCATACGCCGCGCCACGCCGACGTGAAAGTGACATTGAGCAACAGTTTTGGCTTCGGGGGTCACAATGCGTGCATCATGCTGCGGCGGTATCATGAAACTGGAACGGCCTAGCGTATTGCCAGCGAGCGCCGAGTGTTCTCCAACAGTTGGGTCAGGGGGAAGCCATGCCTGAAACCGAACAACCTTCGCTGCAAAATTCGCCGCCGGAAACGCGGCCACATACCAACGGCCATGCGCCCGAGGGTGCATCTCTCCCGACCATGCAGATGGCCGGCGCGTCCACTCGCCAGCGTTACGCCCAGATCATCGGCTGGGGCTATCAAGTGCCAGAGAAGGTGATCACCAACCGAGACCTGGAGCAGATCGTGGATACCACCGACGAGTGGATCCGCGACCGCACCGGCATCGAGGAGCGTCATGTGGCGGCTGACCCGCAGGAGACGACCGCGTCTCTGGGGGTGGCCGCAGCGCGTAAGGCGTTGGAAGTGGCGGACATCCCGCCCAACAAGATCGACCTGATCATCTGCGCCACAAGCTCGCCTGAGTACCCCTTTCCCAGCACCGGCAGCATCATTCAAGATGCTCTGGGCGCGAGCCGGGCCGGCGCGTTCGACTTGAGCGCGGCTTGTTCTGGTTTTGTCTATGGCTTGAGTCTGGCGCGCGGCATGATTCTGGCCGGGGACGCCGAGTATATCCTGGTGGTGGGGGCAGAGACGCTCAGCCGTATCGTCGATTGGACCGACCGCAACACGTGCATCCTCTTCGGCGATGGCGCCGGCGCGGTGCTGGTGGCCGCCAGCGATGTGCCCGGCGGCATCATGGCCGTCGAGTTGGGCAGCGACGGCTCTGGGGCCAACACGCTCATCATTCCGGGCGGCGGCAGCGCCATGCCCACCAGCCTGGAGAGTGTGAGCAGCGGTAGCCACTATATCAAGATGGACGGGAAGGCTGTCTTCCGTTTTGCCACACGCGTCATGGCAGAGGCGACCACGCGTGTGCTGGCCCGCGCCGGACTCACCCCCGCTGATGTGGATTTGGTGGTACCCCACCAGGCCAATGTGCGCATCATCCAAAACAGCGTGCTCAAGCAGCTCAAAATTCCCGAAGATCGGGTTTTCATCAACCTGCATCGCTATGGCAACACCAGCACGGCCAGCATTCCCATCGCGCTGTGCGAGGCCATCGAAATGGGCAAGGTCAAACCAGGAGATAAACTCGTGTTTGTGGGTTTTGGCGCCGGGCTGACATGGGCGGCGTGCGCAGTGCAATGGAGTGTGCCGGTGGAGAAGCGTATCCCCAACTGGTGGCAGACGACGCGCCGTCAAGCCACTTATCAGGCTGCCGCGGCGCGCAGTATGTGGCGGCGCGCGGTGCGTTGGGTGTACGATGTGTTGCCCACGGACCCCGAGGCGATGCCGCGCCAGAACGTCGATGAGGGAACTCGCGCCGTTGGACATCCAGAAAACGGTTGATTGCCAGGGTTGAGCGGCGTCCAGCCCTTGCTCGCTTCAGACATGTCCGCGTGGACCGCCGCTGCAGGGACATCTGGGGCGCAAGTGGGCGCTGCTCTAGCCAATCTCCGCCAACTCGACCGTATGCGCTGCCGCGTCGTAGATCGCCCACGTCGCTACACCAAACATCCCCATGACCTCGCCAGGATTGACCAGCCAGCACGCCCCGACTTGCTCCTTGCGGCGCTGGTGGTTGTGCCCATAACAGACAAGGTCGAACTGACCTGACTGGGCGATGCGCTGCGCCGGCTCTGGATAGTGGATCATGGCGATGCGACGTCCACCTAATTCGATCTCGGCGTAGATGCCGTGGAGGCGAATCTGGGGGTGCTTGTTGGCGATCACTTGCAGCAGACGCCCGTCGCCGTCGTTGTTGCCAAAGACGGTGTGGATTGGGCCGCTGAATTCCTTGCCCAGGTGATCGAGCATGAAGGGCGCGCAATAATCGCCGCAGTGCAGGATGGCTTCGACGGCGTGGGTCTGTACTTGCCGCAAGGCCGCCAGCAAGTTCTGCACATGATCGTGGCTGTCGGAGAGAATCGCAATCTTGGTCATGATGAACCCCTGTGAAATGGAAATGGGAGCAGGCGCCCGCTGCAGTTATACTTCGCTCTGTTTGAAACCAGGAGTTTTTGAACTGTGAAAACTCCTGGTTTCAAAGCAACCGCAGTTTAGCTCAGATGCTGTGAAGCTGTTGTTGTCTGCATCCTGTTTGATCCGTCTTCTCTGTGCATCTATGCTATACTGGCGGGCATGGGTTGGCAAATTTGTCCGTTTGGCGCTTTAGCGGCCGCTTTATCAGGCGCTTTGTTGGATGTTTCTTGTAGGATGGCTCCGTTGCAGGATGACCGACGGCAGTCACGGTCTCACAGGCGGCTGGTAGTCGCTATCTTTCTTTGGGTTGCCGGGGTCGTCCTTGCCGGATGTGGTCAGGTGATCACGGTGTCGCCTACGCCGCCCCCAGAACCAACAGCCACGTTGGACCTCCCAGCGGCTGTTGCCACGCTTCCACCCACCTCAACGCCCGCTCCTTATACGCCAGAACCGACTTCGACCCCCACCGTAACGCCCACGCCGGTCTTTCATACAATCCAATCTGGTGAAAGCCTCCTGGCGATCGCCAACCGCTACGGCGTGAGTGTGGCGGCGCTGCAAAACGCCAATGGGATTCTGGACCCGCGCTTTTTGCAGATCGGCCAGCAGTTGGTGATCCCGCGCCCGGAAGAAGCAGCCGACGCTGAGTCGTTGGCGCTGACGCCCACACCCACGCCGCTGCCCCTAGACGTGCGTAACATCTACTTCGACGAGACGAACATCGGCGGCCTTTGGCTGTTGGGAGAAGTGTACAATCCCGGTGAAATCTCTCTGGAACAGGTGCGCGTGGGGGTGACGCTGCTGGACGACGCAGAGCAACAGATTGCTCAGACCGAAGGATTGGTCGCGCTCGATCTGGTTGATCCTGGCGAAGCGGCTCCTTTTGCCATCACCTTTGGCGAGGCGCCAGGCGATTTCGCCCGCTATCGCGTCTACGCTGCTCACGCCGTGCCTGCCTATGTGGGCAGCTATTATCGCGATCTGGAAGTGACCGGACTTCAGAGCGACGGAGAACGCTATGCCTCCTATACCGTGACGGGGGTGGTCAAGAACATTGGCCCGGAAGACGCAGTGGCCGTGCAGGTGGTGCTCACCGCGTATGACGGGTTGGGCCGGGTGGTGGCCACACGCAAGGTGACGCCTGATTTCAATGTGGTGCCCCAGGGCGGAGAGACGCCCTTTATTGCGGTTTTGTCGCCCGTAGGCGGGCCGGTGGAGCGCATCGTTGCCGTTGCGCAAGGGAGAAGGCTATCGTCCCAGCCGTAGGCTGAACAGAGGGGAAAAAGGGGTGGAATTTAGATGGAAACAAGAGGCGGTTGGGTATCTCTGAGGTATTTGCCGATCTTGACATTGATGATTCTGGTGGCGTTTTTGCTCATGGCCTGCACCGCGCCTCCGGCGGAAGAGGTGAAGGCCGGCATTGCCCCAGAAGAACTTGCAATTTCCGGCCCAATTGGGCTGCCTGATCGCATCGTCGTGCCGGCCATCCATCTCGACACGCCGGTGGTGGAGTTGGGCTGGAGCAGTCGCAGCGGAAAGGCGGGGCAGGTGTTTAGCGAGTGGGATGTGGCCGACTTTGCCGCCGGTTGGCACAAGAACAGCGCCAGACCGGGCTATGGCAGCAATGTGGTGTTGAGCGGACACAACAACATCAAGGGGGCTGTCTTCCGTGAGCTTGACCAATTGCGCCGTGGAGATGTGGCTTTGCTCTATGTGGGCGATGAGACGTATGAATACACCGTTGACGACGTGCTGATTGTGCCCGAAAAGTATGCTACACCCGAACAGCGCCGCCAAAACGCAGCCTGGATTGCCCCCACCAACGAAGAACGTCTGACATTGGTGAGTTGTTGGCCCCGCGACGACAACAGCCACCGTATCATTGTCATCGCTTCCCCTGTGAAGAATGGCGCTGCCGCCGGACCGTAACGACTTGATGGGGATGCAATCGGATATTTTGCGTACAGGTGCGGTGCATGGGCGCTGGTTCACCCGTCGTTCGCCAGCATCGCCTGAAATGGACGCCACCTTTCGTCGTCGTCCAGGTGATCCAAGGTGAGGATCAGCGCATCCTCATTGTTGTCCCGGTAATAGCGTCGGCGTTTCCCGACTTCGCGGAAACCCCACTTGGCGTAGAGCCGCTGCGCCGCATAGTTGCCGGCTCGCACTTCCAGTGTGACCGTCTTCACTCCCAGCAGGCGCAGTTGTTCGACCATCTTCACCAACAGCCATTCGCCCAATCCCTGACGGCGCATATTGGGATGGCTGGCAATTGTCATGATGTGGGCCTCATCGTCCAACAGCCAATAGCCGCCGTAGGCCAGGATGGGCGGTTCATCTGACCCATTCACGGCTGGCTTGGGGCGCAGCACCCAGTAGAACGCGCGCGGATTGACGCGCAACTCACGGAGGTAGGTATGCTCCGACCACGGTGCAGAGAAGGAGAGGTGTTCGAGTCGGTTGATGACGGGCAGATCGCTCTCGGTCATCGCGTTGAAGATGACGGGTGGAACAGGCACAGTCAGTTCGCTTTCATGGCGCTTGCAGATAGAGCGGCTGGAGCGCGTCCGCTGTATCGTCTATGCCGGCCAGAAGCAGCCGTTGGGCAATTTGCGCCAGATGTCCTGCCCGACGCAGCCCGGCGATCGCTTCGATCACGGTCACATACGACAACGACTCCACGCCACGAGACAGATCATGATCCAACTCGCCAACCAACCAGATCGGGCGCAACGGATGCTGGGTCAACGCAGCCACAAAGGAGTGCACATCGCCTGTATGATGATCCGCCGCTGAAGGGCGGGAGCCTCCATGGTCAGCGGTGAAGAAGACCCAATTGTAACGGCCTCGCCCGGCCTGAATGAAGCCGCAGACTGTCGCCGCCGCGCTGGCGGCTGGCGTCAGCCACGGCTCAACAGCGACCATCAGCGTAGGCGCGCCGATGACGCGAGGAGGAGTGGGCAATCCCAAGGCCATCCCCTTGACGATGCTGACGCCGATGCGCACACCCGTGAACGAACCAGGTCCCGTGGTGACTGCCAGTGCTGTCAGGTCGCGCGGTGCAAGGTCCATCAACTCCAACAGGCGGTGGGTTTGGACGAGCACGTCCTGCGTATGGCGACGGCGCGCCTGCCATGTCATCTCCGCAAGAAGCTGGCTGCTGTTTGCGTCGAACAAAGCGAACGAAGCTGTCGTGGTGGTGACATCGAGTGCAAAGAGCATGAGGAGAGTCGTTCGATTGATGGTTCAGGGCTGATGGCTTGTGCAAGATGGCATCATAAAGCGCAGTATAGCAGATGTAGCGTGGGTAGGCGTTATTGGGATGGTATTCGTTGTTCTCTTCCCCGCCCACAATCTTCAAGGAAGCTGAAAAGCTGTCCTGAAAACAGTGGCCCATGACTCGTGACGTATGAA
>CAZLMM010000016.1:0-84568 GCA_964560495.1 uncultured Caldilineaceae bacterium | reverse complement strand
CTTCACTGCGTAGATGCTTCACTGCGTAGATGCTTCACTGCGTTCAGCATGACAATACCACCGGCTTATTTAGGCCCACGTGTACTAGGCCGCCATTTCAACAGACGGAAGCAAATGGCGATTGGCATCTCTTCTGCGACGACGGGTCCGGCTGCGGTCTGGCGCAGCGATGCGCGATGAACCGTAATATACCCCCACTCTGACAACATGATTGCCACTGCGCCGGGTTGATGGTAGAATCAGAACACATTCGCCTTTGCGGACAATGCAACTCCTGGAAAGGAGCGCGAGATGGTTGCACTGGAGCCAAGAGTTGACTGGCTGGAATATCCCATGGCCGATCTGACCGAGAATGTGACGCGTCTGTCTATCGAAATTCGAGAAATGAAGGAAGAATTCAGGATTGAGAGGGCTGAGCTCCCGCGCATCCCTTCAGAAATCGTCGGCTGCGCCGAGTCGGAGATCCAATTCATCATCGTGCGCAGCAACCGCCGACGGTCAGATGGCGAAACCCACGAATTCGATGTGTTGGCCGGCTGCACAGACGTGCTCTTGATCAATGAAACCAAGAGCCGGCGAAGACCCAATGATGCAGAAAACTTTGTCGACCTTCTGGGCGAAGCGCGTAGTTTCCTGCTCGAATATGCCGACCGCCGGATTGCCGGCGTTCTGGCTACTTTCTATGTCGATCCAAGTCTGATCCGCTTTGGCGAGCGCCAAGGTTTGGTGATGTTGAGCGCGTCCGATGGGGTTATGGAACAGCTCAATCGCTCGGACTTTACTCCTCGCTTCTTCTAGTGCGCGTCCTCTATCTCTCTCAGTATTTCCCGCCTGAAGTCGGCGCCACCCAGACCCGCGCACACGAAATGGCGCGCGGGCTCGTGCAGGCCGGCCATCAGGTGACTATGATCGCCGAGCTGCCCAATCATCCGCACGGCGTCATCCCGCCAGAGCACCGGGGCAAGCTGTTTGAGCGCGCTGTGCTCGACGACATTGACGTGATCCGCGTCTGGGTGTGGGCGTCTCCTGTGAAAACCTTTCGCAGTCGCATTGCTTTCTATCTCAGCTACATGGTCATGGCCATACTGGCCGGGCTGCTGCTGGCCCGCGGTCGATTCGACGCGCTCTACGCCACTTCGCCGCCGCTTTTTGTGGGCGGCGCTGCATTGGCCGTCAGCTTTCTGCGCCGCATTCCCCTCTTCTTCGAGGTGCGCGACCTGTGGCCGGAATCGGCGGTGGCGCTGGGCGAGCTGAGCAATCCGCGCGCCATTCGCCTGGCCGAGCGGCTGGAATGGGCTTGCTATCATCGCGCCCGCCACGTCGTGGTGGTGACCGAGGGTATTCGCCGGCGGCTAATGGAGCGCGGGTTGGATGCAGCCAAGATCAGTCTGATCCCCAACGGCGCCAACACCGAGCTCTTTCAGCCCCAGCCAGGGACAGCCGCGGCGCTGCGTCAGGAGTTAGGGTTGGAGGGCTGTTTCGTCGCCCTCTACGCAGGTATTCATGGCATCGCCCAGGGGCTGGAGACGCTTTTGCAAGCGGCAGCGCTGCTAAAAGATGTTCCGGCCATCCGTTTCCTCTTCGTGGGTGAAGGCCCGACCAAAGCCGATCTTTTAGCGAAGGCTCAGCAGATGGAATTGACCAATGTGGTCTTTCACCGTGAAGTGGCCCGCGCGCAGATGCCAACGTTTCTCTCCCTGGCGCAGGTATCCATCGTTCCTCTGCGCAAACTGGAGCTATTCCAGGGCGCGCTGCCCTCCAAGATGTTCGACGCCTGGGCCTGCGCCTGCCCCACGCTTATCACCATTCCGGGCGAGGCGCGCGCTGTGCTAGAAGAGGCTCAGGCAGGCGTCTGGGTGGCGCCAGAAGACTCTGCTCTTCTGGCGCAGGCTATCCAACGGATGGCCGCAGACCCCAGCCAGCTTGCCCGCATGGGAGAAAATGGGCGGCGGTTTGTCGTCGAGCGCTACTCACGGCAGGCGCAGGCGCACGAACTGAAAAAGCTGTTGACCGGGCAATTGTACTAAGGTTTTGAGGCGGTTGTGATATACTCGGCTGATGATGGCAGTTTCATCCTATCCGAAATTTTGTTGCCGAAAAACCTTATCCTCAAGTATCTGTATTTGGTTCAAACTCTATCGGGTTGCTGGCAAAGGCGCCGCTTTAGAGGTGGATTTATAGCGCCTGGCAGTGCGCCGGGCTAATATCGAAACAAGAAACAACCATGAATGCACGAACAAAACTCGATCAATGGTGTGAAGGCGTTATCGAGGCTGGCTGGCTGGCCGCACTGGTGGTTGCGCCCATGTTCTTCAATGTCTTTTCCAGCCGCGTCTTCGAGCCAGACAAAATCAGCCTGGTGCGCACCATCGCGCTTGTGATGGCGGTAGCCTGGCTGGTGAAGATCGCCAACGCTGGGTACGCCTTCTTACCCGCCTATGCGGACAATGGTGCGCCCCTGGAAGATGGCTCCAAGGGCTGGAGCAAACTGTGGCGCAACCCCTTCTTCATCCCGGTGACGCTCTTGATCATCGCCTATCTCCTCAGCACCATCACCAGTCTGGCGCCCTTCGTCAGCTGGTTTGGCTCCTATCAACGTCTCCAAGGCACGTATAGCTTCCTAGCATATGTGACGATTGCGCTGATAACTGCCGCCAGCCTGCGCACGCCAACGCAGATTCGCCGCTTGCAGCACGTCATTGTGGTCACGAGCCTGCCCATCGCCATCTATGGTGTGGTGCAGCACTACGCCATCGACCCGCTGCCTTGGGGTGGGAATGTGACGACGCGTGTGGCGGCCAACGCTGGCAACGCCATCTTCCTGGCAGCTTATCTCATCATGGCTTTCTTCCTCACAGCGGAGCGCATCTACAGCAGCTTTGCTGCGCTCATCACCGCTCGGGGTGAAAACGCCCGCGGCGCAGATACGGTGACCGCGCTGGCTGGCGGCGCCTATCTCTTTATCGCTATGGTCCAGCTCCTGGCGATTTTCTGGACCCAAAGCCGCGGCCCCTGGCTGGGTTTGCTCTTCGGCTTCTACATCTTCGTGCTGCTCATCTTGACCGGTTTGCGTGTACGCTGGTATCGCGGCCTCACCATCGCCTGGATCGGTATGGGTCTGGCGGCGGCGCTCGTGCTCCTTCTCATGAACACGACGCCGTACTTTGATTTCCTGCGCCCCATTCCGTATGTTGGTCGTCTCACTCAACTCTTGGACGAAGACAGCAATACTGCCAAGGTGCGTTTTTACATCTGGCAGGGTGCGCAAGAGATGTCTACACCCCACGAGCCGTTGGTCTTCCCCGATGACTCCACGGATCGCTTCAACTTCATCCGCCCCCTGGTAGGCTATGGCCCCGAGGCCATGTGGGTGGCTTATAATCGCTTCTATCAGCCCGAATTGGCCCATGTGGAACAGCGGAACGCCAGTCCCGATCGCTCTCATAACGAGACGTGGGATAGCCTGGTCATCACTGGCGGATTGGGTTTTGTAGCGTATCTGGCCGTCTTCATCTCCATTTTCTATTGGGCGCTCCATTGGCTGGGACTGCTTATCAACCGTCGGGACAAGTTGCTTTTCTTCGGCTTGTTGGCGCTATGTGGAGCGGGCGTCACCGCCTATTTCGTCAACGCCAATGGCTGGCATCTCTTTGGCGTCGCTCTGCCCGCTGGCATGATGCTGGGGTTGGGCGTCTACATCACGTTGACGGTCTTCATGCACGGCGATATTAAGCCGGAGGCGCGGGACTTTCCCCGTCAGTTGTTGATCATCGCCTTACTCACAGCCATCATCGCCCACTTTGTTGAAATTCACTTTGGCATCGCCATCGGCGCCACACGCACCTATTTTTGGGTCTATACGGCGTTTCTCACCACATTAGGGCTGCGTTGGTCTTTGGCGCAGCCCATTGCGGCAGTGGTCGAGGCGGCTCAAGCTGCGTCGGAGCCTGAGCCTGAGCCGCTTCCAGCTACACCCATCACCGCTGGCAGACGGAAAGCCGGCTCCAACACCGCCAAAACAAAGGCGTCTGCGCCAGTCAAGGCTGGGCCGGCGCGGCGAACACGCTCATCTGAGCCGTTGCCTCTCCTTCCTCTGACGGTCATGACTGACGTGCTCATCTTCCTGACAGCCGTCTTCATCTACACGACCAACAGTGCGGGTTTGACCAATGCCGCGACAATTCTCATCCGCAGCATCACGCAGCGGCCCGCAGGTGGTGCGTCTATCTCTAGCCCTGCCATCTTCTTCCTGCTCGTCTTCACCTGGTTGATCGCCGCCTTGTTGGGGCTGGGTATGGAGGCGCTGCGTTTGCAGCGCATTCCGTCAGCTTCCTGGTGGCTGCGCGGTTTTGGGTTGCACGCTGCAATCGTGTGGGGTGCGTGGCTTTTCTACGGACTCATTCAGGGCAACCGCCTGGCGCCTGTGACCATCCCGGCGGGACTTTCGCCCAATGATCAACTGCAATATCAACTGGATCATGTTGCGGGTCACTTCGCCTTTTTCACCGGCGTGCTGTTCGTCTGGCTTCTGGTCGCCGGCACGGTCTATGCCTGGCCCAGCCTGCGCGACAGAAAGCTGAGTTTCGCCACCCGGCCTATCATCAGCCTGACAGTGGGCGCCGTCGCCACCGCGCTGATCCTCGTGCTCATCAATACAGTCAACATCGCCCTGGTGCGCGCCGACATCATCTACAAACAGGGGCAACAGTTCGACAGCCAACGCAACTGGGTCAACAGCGTCGAGCTCTATCGTCGTGCGCTGGACGCCCGCAAGAGCGAAGACCACTACATGCTCTTCCTGGGGCGCGCCTTGCTGGAACAGGCCAAGGTCACCCAGGCTGCAGACGGGGCGGTGGATTTTCCAACTGAGCCGACGTTGGACGATGTGCTGGACCTGCGGCCCGAAGACGTCACCCAGATGGGGCGGCTGGAATTGCTGCGCGCGGCGGAGGCAGTGCTGAAAGAAGCACAGAGCGTCAATCCCCTCAACACCGATCACACAGCAAACCTGTCTCGCCTCTATCGCACCTGGGCGGACCTGATGACCGATAATCCAGAAATGCGCCAGGAGATGTTGGACAAGAGCGTCGAGGAATACACGATGGCGGTGACCCTCAGCCCCAATTCCGCCCATCTGTGGAACGAACGGGGCAATGCACATCTGGCCCTCGGTGATCGTGTCGGGGCGGAAGCCGCCTACCTGCGCAGCCTGGAGCTGGATCAACTTTTCGACCAGACTTATCTATTATTGGCTGATTTCTATGAGGGCGGCCAGGAATACGACAAAGCAGTGGAGGTCTTGCGCCAGGGCATCAACACACTGGAGGCTACGCGAGGACGCGGCGGCGCGCTACAACTGGACAATTACCTGACAGTGGCGTTGGCTCGCTCTGGAGACATCACTGGCGCCATCGAGGCGACGGAAAAGATCGTGGAAATTCAACCGTCAGACATCACTGCTGCGCGCAACCTGGCGTTGCTCTATCGTGACAGCGGCAATTTGCCTGAAGCAGCGCGCTGGATCAGCCAGACGCTTGCCGGCACGCCGTCCGATTCCGCTGAACTGCCCCAGTTGCGCAACACAGCTGTGGATATCTATCAGCAGGTCTTGGCGGGCAATCCCCAGGATTACCAGACTGCAGCTAGCATGGCGCGATTGCTCCAGGCCATGGGCAACACCGAAGCGGCGCGCGGTTACGCAACTATGGCGTTGCAGAGCGCGCCAGAAAGTGAAAAGGCAGTCATCGAGCAGCTTCTTCAATCATTGGGTGGATGAGAGATTCAATGATTCGCTTTGGCTTGATCGGCTGCGGTCGGGTGGCGCCGCGCCATGCCCAGTCATTGGCGCAATTGCGCGAGACAGACCTGGCGGCGGTGGCCGATGTAAAGGAGAACCGCGCAGTTCATTTCGCCAATGAGTATTGCGCCGTCGCGTTCACTGACTATCGTCGCTTGCTTGACCGCGCCGACATTGATGCGGTGAGCGTGTGTACACCCAGCGGTCTCCACGCCCAGGTAGCTCTGGATGCCCTGGACGCGGGGAAGCATGTGTTGGTGGAAAAACCTCTCGCATTGCGGCTGGAGGACGCCGACCGCATGATCGCGGCGGCGGAACGAGCCGGGCGGGTATTGGCGGTGGTGCTGCAAAACCGTTACAATCATCCCATGCGCCAGTTGCGCCGCCTGATCGACGAGGGCGGCCTGGGACGCCTCCATCTGGGCGCCGCCTGTGTGCGTTGGTATCGCCCCCAATCCTATTACGAAGACGGCTGGCACGGCACTTGGGAAATGGATGGCGGCGCATTGATGAATCAGAGCATTCATCACATCGACGCGCTCCAGTGGTTCATGGGGCCGGTGCGCTCCGTGATGGCTTACACGGCGACGCGCGCTCATGTCATGGAGGCTGAGGATGTGGGCGTGGCAATTCTGCGTTTTCAGAATGGCGCACTGGCCAGCGTCGAAGGCGCCACCCTCACGTGGCCGCAAAATCTGGAAGGCTCGGTGGCGGTCTTTGGCGAGGCCGGCTCGGTGAAGATCGGCGGCACTGCGCTCAATCGTATCGTCATGTGGAAAGTGCAGGGCCAGTTAGAGCAGGAAGCGGAGTTGCTCACGAGCCAGGTGGTGGATCCGCCCTCGGTCTACGGTTACAGTCACCGCGAAGCAATCCATGACTTTGCTCGCGCCGTGCTGGATGGACGCGCCCCGAGCACGCCCGGCGGCGAGGCGCGCAAGTCGCTCGAATTGGTTCTCGCCATGTATGAATCGGCCCGGACTGGAAACGAAATCATACTCAACGCGCAGTAGATGTTCGACCTTGTTGCGAAGAGGGCAGGAGCAGAACAATGATGCCATCATACTTATTGATCGCCGCCAGCGCCCTGGTATTGGCTGTTGGGGCGACGCCGCTCATGAGGCGGGTGGCTTTGCATCTGGGGGTCATCGATCAGCCCAACGCGCGCAAGATTCACGTTAATCCGGTGCCGCTCCTGGGCGGCGCAGCTATCTACATCGCCTTCATTGTCACGCTCTGGATACTTGGCGACCGGCGCTATGTCAACGAGGTGGTGGGCATCTTCCTGGGCGCAACGATGATGAGCCTCATGGGTGTAGTGGATGACCGCTGGGGGCTGGGCAGCTACGTCAAGCTGGGTGGGCAGTTCCTGGCAGCGGGCATACTTGTTTACAGCGGCGTGCAGGTGCGGCTTTTCGGCGACTGGCTGGACGTCGCCATCACGTTGGTGTGGGTGGTGGGCATCACTAACGCCATGAATCTACTGGACAATATGGATGGGCTATCGGGCGGCGTCGCCATGATTGCGGCAACTTTTTTTGCCCTGCTGGCATCGTTGAGCAATCAATATCTGGTGGGCGCGCTGGCCGCAGCATTGGCGGGTGCGTGTGCTGGCTTTCTCTTCTACAATTGGAATCCGGCGCACATCTTCATGGGCGACACTGGGAGTCTCTTCATCGGATTTCTGTTGGCAGCAGTGGCTATCAAGCTGCGTTTTCCAAGTAGCTCCCTGGCCGTCACTTGGATGATCCCTCTCATGGTGCTGGCGGTGCCCATCTTCGACACAACGCTGGTTTTTATCAGCCGACTGCGGCGGGGCAAGAACCCGTTGACAACGCCGGGGAAGGATCACCTGAGCCATCGTCTGGCCCAGCTCACCGGCAGCCGCCGCGAAGCCGTGCTGCTTTGCTACCTTATCGGCGGCGCAACGGGATTGGTTGCCGTCTTCGTGTCAGACGCCCGTGGACCCGAGGCATGGGCGTCTGGCGCGATCATGCTCGGCGTGGCGATCTACGGCATCTGGCGGTTGGAGTTTCAGCAGGGCGGCGTGCGCCGGCCGGGAAGTTGATCGATGTAGATGAAAATGAATCAATCGGATGACAGGATGAGCAGGTTGATATGACAATGGCCGTAATCGAGCTTGGCGACCAAAGACAGACGTTAACAGTGGCGCGCGCGCTTGAAAGCTATCGAATGCGCCTGGGGGCAAGTATTGATCGAACACAACGTAAGCTGGACGCATTTGAAAAGAAATACCACACGACGACCAAACAGTTCCTCGAATTGATGACTGCCGAGGATTTGGAGGGCGGCGATCTTGAATATGTAGAGTGGGCTGGCGAAGCATGGATACTTGAAAGCCTGCAAACAGAACTAAAGGCAATCGATGGCGCCCGTAGTCAGCTTCCATGACCATTGTCAGCCAATCGTTCATCTCATCGAGCGGCTATTGGAATTGGAAGAGATTCGACTGGCCGATTTCCAGATCGACGAACGGTCTTCCTTGCGTGGATACATTGCCGGCGTTCTCCATTTTGAAGATGGCTCTCAACTTCATTTCCGTGAATTCGTTGATGTTGCCTTGCCTCGCCCACGCAACATGTATGCGTACCATTACCAGAATCAAGCAGGGCAGATGATCTTCCGCTATGATAACGCGCTGCACCGGCCCACCCTTTTGCAGCGTGATCACAAACACTTGCGCAATGGTCAGATCGAACTGACTACGGCTCCAACATTGATAGACATTGTCAATGAGATTCTTGATTTCCATTCACCATTCCACCAAGGAGACTGATTTGAAAACCTCACACCTATTTCTCACCTCGCTGCATCGGCAGTCTGTTTTGCTGGTCGTTGCCCTTGTTCTGAGCGGACTATTGCTCGTCGCTTGCAGCGGCGTGACGCCCGCGGCGCCGGCGGCTGAGGCTGCGCCGACCGAAGCGCCCCAGGCCGAGCCTGCCGCTGCCGCCGTCACTGACACAGTCGCCAGTGCAGGAAGCGGCGCGGCGGCGCTGGACCCGGCCGCGCGCAACGGCATGTACACTGCCGCGCCGCCTATGACCATCGACCCCAGCAAGGTCTATTACGCCACCTTCAAGACCGACAAAGGTGACATCAAGGTGCAACTCTTCCCCGAATGCGCGCCTTTAGCCGTCAACAACCTGGTCTTTCTGGCGCGCGAGGGTTACTACGACAACACCACCTTTCACCGGGTGTTGGATGGCTTCATGGCCCAGGCAGGAGACCCGACGGGCAGCGGCGCTGGCGGCCCCGGTTACCAGTTCGAGGATGAGTTCCTCTGCGATGTGGGCTTCGACCGGCCTGGTCTGCTGGCCATGGCCAACGCTGGCCCGGCCACCAATGGCAGCCAGTTCTTCATCACCTTTGCCCCCACCGAGTGGCTCAACGGCCTGCACACCATCTTTGGCGAGGTGGTGGAGGGCAGCGAGGTGCTGGATCAGCTGACGCGTCGCGACCCCAGCGCCGCTCCGACAAGCGAGGGCGACAAGCTACTGACTGTCGTCATCGAGGAGAGCGACGCCAGCCAGCTCGCCGAAGTACCGGCGGTCATGCCGACCCCGGTTCCCCTGGCGCCGAGCGATGTGGATGCAGCTGACCGTCCCCTTGCCGCGTTGACGGGTGCAGAAAAGGCCAATTATTTCAATACACCGCCGGCGCTCACATTGGACATCAACAAGCAGTATACAGCTACGATCAAGACCGCCAAGGGTGAGATGGTGATGGCGCTCTACGATGACCTGGCGCCGATCGCGGTGGACAACTTCATTGCCCTGGCGAATTTGGGCTTTTTCGATGGGCTGCCCATCAACCAGGTCAACCCCAGCGAGCTACTGGTCTTTGGCGCGCCGGACAACAACCCGCGCAACGACGCCGGCTACCAGATCGACGCCGAGCGCAACCTGCCCGTGGAGCTGGTGGAAGGCGCAGTGGCCTTTGTCCCTCTGGGCAGCGGGCCAGAGGCAAAGTCGAGCAGCAGCCAACTATTGGTCGCCCTCTTTGCGCCGCCCCAGGAGATCAATGTAGATTTCAGCTTTTTTGGCCGCATCGTCGATGGGGTCGATGTGCTGAAGCAGTTGGTCATGGGTGACATTGTCGAGTCGGTGACAATCGAGACCAGTGAATAGAACACTCTGAGCAAACCCCACTTGGCGCCGTCATCCTGACGGCTGCCATAGATGTTCAGATAATGCTTCGTGGTAGGGGCGAGCCCCTGCGATCGCCCAGGGCAGGCGCAAGGTCATGCCTCTACGAATCTTTGATCTGACTTTCTATGGCAGGATGGGAGCATTTGCTGGAGCAAAAATGTAGTTTCACCGTTCTCCAGGCGTTGAACTCACAACCGTCTGTCATCATCCAGGAAGCCCCCGGCTTCCTGGATGATTTCCGGCGCAAACGGTCAGCCCGGAAGGTGGCAATGGCGAGTGGCGACTGAAAGGAGTCCGGTGACAGAAGACCAGACGCAGGCGGCAATTGTCGAGCAACAACTGAATGTTGTCATAGAAGATGAGCAAAAATCCCAGGCCAGTCGTTGGCTGGCCTGGGTGAGCCTGATCGGCGTCAGCGCGCTCAGCGTGTGGATTGCTCTCAATCCAGGATTGATTGCACAGCTAGGCAGTTGGGGATATCTTGGCGCATTTCTCATCAGCCTTGCCGCCAGCGCCAGCGTCATTCTTCCTATTCCGGGTCTGCCGATCGCGATGGCCATGGGATACACCCTCAACCCGTGGCTGTTGGGATTGGTGACAGGCGTTGCCAGCGCGATCGGTGAGTTGAGCGGCTATGCGGTGGGCGCCAGCGGTCGCATCCTCATCACCGGCGACCAGGCGCCGCATTTCGCCCGCATCGAACGTTGGACGCGCAAGTATGGCGCGCTGACCATCTTTGTGTTGGCCGCCACTCCCTTTCCCTTCTTCGACCTGGCCGGCATTGTGGCCGGCGCTATTCGTATGCCGTTGTGGGCCTTTTTTGTTGCAACGGCGGCGGGCAAGACGATCAAGTATACAATTGCCATCTTGATCGGGGCTGAATCGATGCACGAGTTGCAGCGTTGGTCTCAGTGACAATGAGACGGCCCTTGCTGACGGTCGCTAACGCTCCGGTCTCAGAAGAATGAAAGACATTTATGAAAATCGATCTCGACCGCCTCATGGCGGAACGCAACCTGGATGCGCTGATGGTCATGGGGGATGCACGCGGCAACATGGCGCTGAACTACCTGACCGGCGGCGCGCACATGGAGAACATCCTGGTCACAAAGCGCCGCACAGGGCCGCTCACCCTGGTGCACGGCTCCATGGAACGTGACATGGCCGCCCAGACGGGTCTTGTCCTGGTGGATCGCGACACGGTCTATAACCAATATGAGTTGCTCAAGAAACATGACGGAGACCGCCTGGCCGCTCGGGTGGACTATTTGGCGCAGGTGATCCGCGACCAGGGGCTGCACGGCCGGCTCGGGGTCTATGGCATGGTGGACGCCGGCGAGGCGCTGGCAGTGCTCAATCGCCTGGCCGGACAGATCGATGGCGAGCTGGTGGGCGAATATGGCGATACGCTCTTCACCCTGGCGCGCCAGACCAAAGACGACGCCGAAATTGCCGAGATGGCCGAGGCGGGTCGCCTCACCTGCATGGTGGTGGGCGAAGTGCGGGAGTTCATTCAGGGGCATCAGACGCGGGGTGAGATGGTCGTCCGCCCAGATGGCGAGCCGCTCACTATCGGCGACGTCAAATCCTTTATGCGCCAGCGCCATCAGGTCCATGGGCTGATGGAAGACCACGGTTGCATCTTCAGCCAGGGGCGCGACGCCGGCGTGCCCCACAATTACGGCGACCCAACCATGCCCTTACGCCTGGGGCAGAGCATCATCTTTGACATCTTCCCCATGCGTCCTTCCGGCTACTTCCATGACATGACTCGCACCTGGTCGCTGGGCTATGCCACGGACGAAGTGCTGCAAGCCTATGAACAGTGCAAGGTCATCTTCGACCGGGTGGTAAACAACCTGGCAGTCGGGACGCCCTGTCGCGACTATCAGATTTTGACCTGCGAGTATTTCGAGGCATTGGGACACAAGACGCCCCTCAATACGCCGGGGACGCAGGAGGGTTATGTTCACGGCTTGGGGCACGGCTTGGGGCTGGATATTCACGAAGAGCCGCGGCTGAGCCACGCCGCCGGCAACGAAACGCTCCTTCAGCCAGGGCATGTTTTCAGCGTGGAGCCGGGTCTCTACTATCCAGAACGAGGATTTGGCGTGCGGGTGGAAGACACGGTGGCTCTCTTGGAGACGGGCGAGCTGGTCAACCTGACGAACTACCCGTATGATTTGGTGCTGCCAATGAAGGGGTGAGGCAGTGAGGTTTTGGGGTAGTGGGGTAGTGGGGTCTTCCTTCCCCACCCCTCAAAACCTCACTGCCTCAAAACCTCACCGGACTACTCCGCCGCCTCGACCGTCAGCGTGTATGCCCCATCAAGCGCGTCGTCATATGTTCCAACTTCGATGACCAGTGTAAGATCGGCTGGAATCTCCAATTCGGTGATGGCCGAATTGGGCGTGTCGCCACCTTCCACGTCGTCGTTCTCCAAGACCAGGTTGTCCCCGCTGTCATAGAGGCGCAACACCGTGTCAAGTTCGCCCGCCTCATCGTTGAGGAGGATGTTGATTATGTCGCCTTCCTTGACTTCCAGGGTGTAGCGCACGCGCGCGCCAGGAACGATGTCGCCGTCCACGCTGTCGCCAATGGCAATCGGTCCGCCGTCAACGATTTCCACTTGGGTCTCGTCATTCAACCAGGCAATGGCCGCATCTAGAATCGGATCGCCCCCACCCAGCAACGTCTCTTCCGTCACCGGCACATCGACCGTGGGCGGCACGCCCTTGCCCTCGATGTGAATCTCGCCGTTTTCGTCCACTCCGCGCCCGATGGTGAATTGGAAGAACTCGTTCTCGGGCATCTTGAATTGATCGACGCTGCCGCCCAAACCAGCCGTAGGATACTGGCCGACGATTGCCGCACGGTCTTGGCGCGTCATGACATAGGTGAAGAACTCACAGGCGCTATTGCAGTTGGGGCCAATGAGCACTGCCACATCGCCCTTGTATTGCAGGTCTTCATCGGGCGGGTAGAGTTTGCGGGTGGTGCGATCATCAAACTCAAATTGCTCGCTCTTCTTGTTGTAATAGCCAGTATTGCCAACGGGGATCTCTTCGTCGAAGAAGTAGGCCGCCATCTGGTTTGCCAGGAAACCATTGCCGCCGCCGTTTTGACGCATGTCGATGATCAACCCAGGCACGTCAGCGCCGTTGAGCGCCTGCATCATGCGTTCCCACAGCTGCACCGAGAGCAGGTCATTGTCGGCAAAGCTGTAAATCTTGGCATAGCCGTAACCGCTGTCTTCGAGAATCTCGTATTCCACCGGCAACTCGAAGCCCGTGCGTCCCACATTGAAAGAGGAGAAGCTGAAGCTCTCTCGTTCGGGCACGGCTGTCAGTTCCACTGTTGTGGGTTCGTTGTCATCCGGGTTCTGATAGGTCACCTCGAACGTTGTCCCCAGGGGCGCCCGGAAGACATAGCGTAGCTTTTGCAGGCGTTCAAAGTGCTCGGTGCTGAAGGGCGCCGACCAGGCCACTGCATTGTCAACAGCCTCGTCGATAGGCGCGCCATTGACATCGATGATCTCTGCGCCCACCTCAATGCCTGCTTCATCCGCCGGGCCGTCGGGCGTGATGAAATTGACGATGGTGCGGCCGTCGTCCAGGTCGCGGATCGCCATGCCCAGGCCGCCGGCCGTGGCAAGCTGGAAGTCCTCTATCGGGTAGGGGCCGCTCACGTGGCCGTCGGGGATTGACCAGGCAAAGTCGCGCAGCGCCAACAGATAGGCGTGGGCGTCATCGTTGGCCTCGGCTTCTTCGAAGCGCGGGCGGAATTCCTCGATCTTGGCGTCCCAGTCGATGTTCTTGTATTCGGTGAAGGCGTACTCTTTGCGCATCTTCTCGATCATTGCGTCGAAGGCTTCGGTGTAGCTCATCTCCGAGAAATCATCCAACGCTGCGCTCTCCGGCTCGATAAGGTCGATCTCGACGCGACGCGAGCGGTCGAAAGTGAAGGGCGCAGTGTCCAGATCGACGATGGTGTAGCCCTGGGGCAGCAGCACAATGGGGTCATCTTCGGTGAAAAGCAAGCCATCATCGCCAAAGCCGCTGGGAAAACCCTGCTGATCATCGGGCGCATAGACCAGAAGCTTGCCGCCCACGACTTCATCTTTGGTGTCCGGGTCGTCGCTCACCGCAGTCGAGGCGTAGGCTGTTGACCAGCCGCCGCCCATCAGGTCGCGCTTCTCCAGGAAGGGGTCGCCAAAGGTATTGGTCCAATACGCAACGGCGAAGGTCATAACGCCCTGTTCTTCCTCGCCGTCCTGGTCCACATCGCGCAGGGTACCCTGGGGTTCGATGGGCAGGGCGATGGAATAGCTGAAGGGCGATTCATAGAAGTCAGAGGTGATCTGCCCCAACGTCTGGGATTCGGGGGGCATGAGAAAGCCCTTGTCCCGGTCGATGAAGCCGGCCTGGTCTTCCAGGATGACCATGGGTGCGGCGACGCCCAGCGTGAAAAAGGCGTTGGTGTAATTCACATCGCCGGTGATGGCAACCGGCCCGCCTTCATCATTGACGATCTCCGCCGGGGGTGGTTCGTCTTGCCCCTGGGCAAAGAGCGCGCTTGCCGGCAGCAGGCTGATCAGTGTGATCAACAAGGCCGCAAGACGCAGGGAAATGCCCCGTCTGTTTTTGTTCATGGAATATCCTCTCGAATTTGATGACACACTATCGTTTCAGATTTTAGCATAGGCCGCGGAACAGGCGGACTTTGCGGGTCGATTGTCTTGTATGAAGATGGTTGACAGATGAAAACAACCTGAAGAGTGGGTGAACATCTCGTTGTAGGGCGATTTACTACAGATCTCAAGATTGGCAGCTCATATCGCCGACCGCCACGAGTCACTCGTGACGTATGAATTATTTACCCGGCGAACAGTATATCGCTCTGCCCCATCTATCCACCCAGCCGCTCCCGCTCGTAGGCGATGACATCATCCAGGATTGCATCCAGATCGCACGTAGGCTGCCAACCCACGGCGACGCGAATCTTGCGAGTGTCGGGCAGCCGACGGCGCATGTCTTCGAAGCCCGGCGCATAAGCTTCGCTGTAAGGAATATAGTGAACCTCGGACGCCGCGTCTGTGCGCTCAATCACCCTTTCGGCCAGTTGTTGAATGGTCACTTCTTCGCTGCTGCCGATGTTGTAGATCTGGCCTTCGGTTTCCTGTGGGCGATCCAAAAGCAGAAGCAACGCCGCGACAGTGTCGCGTACATGACAGAAACAGCGCGTCTGCTGGCCGTCGCCATAAACCGTGATGGGTTCATTGCGTAGGGCCTGGCGCACAAAGCGCGGCACGACCATGCCATAGCGTCCACTCTGCCCCGGCCCCACCGTGTTGAAAAAGCGCGTGATGGTGACAGGCAGGCCAAACTCGCGGTGCGCAGCCAGTCCCAGGAATTCATCCAGCAGCTTGCTGGCGGCATAGGCCCACCGGCTGCGGCTCGACGGCCCCAAGAGCAGGTCATCGTCCTCGCTGAAGGGGGTGCGCACGCCCTTGCCGTAGACCTCGCTGGTGCTGGCGATGAGTGTGCGGCAGCGATAACGCTGGGCAGCCTGGAGCACCGCGTGCGCGCCCAGCACGTTCGTCTCGATGGTCTCGGTGGGCCGCTCGACCACCAGCTGCACCCCCACGGCCGCGGCCAGATGAACGATGGCGTCGGCCTGGCTCGCCAGCCGATCCAAGACCAGAGCGTTGTCCAGACTCTCGACAGCGAAGGAATAGCCTGGATGACCAACAAACTCGCGGATATTCTCGAAGCTGCCGGTGCTCAAGTTGTCCAAGATTGACACCTTGTCCCCGCGCTTGAGCAGCGTCCTCGTCAAATGGCTGCCAATGAAGCCAGCGCCGCCTGTAATCAAGATCTGCATCTGTCCGTTCCTTCCTCTGCTTTGTCCAGCGATTCATACGCAATCTTGAGATTATAGCAACGCTGAAAAGCCAGGAGAAAATCCAATGCGCACTGGTGTTTGACGCATGATCCCGTCAAGGCTACAATAGGATCACCTATGGAGATACCCGCACTGAGCATCGACCTTTTGGTGGAGAAGAATGAAGATGGTCTTTGGGGCCGCGTCCTCGATTCGCCCATTGGCACTGCCGCCGCTCTTTTCCACATGCCTTTTGCGCAGAAAGAGGTCGAGAGCTTTACGCGCCTGATTTCTGCCCCCTACCGGCCAGATGCAGGCCGTCTGGACTCTATGCGCAGCGCGGCCAAAGAGCTGGGCAGCTTACTTTTCGAGTCCCTGTTTTCGGGCGGGGTGGGTCATGCGCTTCATCGCAGTATGAACATTGCGTATGAGCAGCGCGCTCGCTTGCGCATCCGCCTGCGCACCAGCGACGACCCAGAGCTTCACCGCCTGCCGTGGGAATTCCTCTACAATCCAGAGCGTGACGAGTTCGTCGCGCTTTCGGGGCACACGCCCTTTTCGCGCTACGTGGATTTGATGCATCAGATTCGCCCCTTGCCTGCTGAACGTCCCTTGCGCATGTTGGTGGTTATTGCCAGCCCCGACGGCTATCCCACCATCAACGTGGAGCGTGAGTGGCTCAGCCTTCTCGACACCATCGACGTACTGGCCGCCGATGGCAGCATGGTGGTGGAGCGCATGACCCGCCCCACCCTGTTTGAGCTGCAGCGTCGTTTTCGCCAGCGCGTTTACCATCTCATCCATTTCGTCTGTCACGCGACATTTGATCCGCTGGCGCAACAGGGCTTCATTGTGCTGGAAGATGAACAACAGCGCGGGCGGCTGGTGAGTGCATCCCATCTGGCGACGACGCTGTCCGATCATTTTTCCCTGCGACTGGCCGTCTTTCACAGCGCCAGCACCTGGCAGATCATGCCCCAAGAGCCACTCACAAACATCGCATATCGTCTGGTGCAGCGTGGACTGCCCGCGACAGTCGTCTCACCCTTCGAGATGACCGATCGGGCAACCCTGGCTTTGGCCTTTGACTTCTATAGCCGCATCGCTGCTGGCGATGCAGTGGATGTGGCTTTGGCGGATGCCCGTCGCGCCATGTTGGCGGACATCTCCGGTGTGGAATGGGGCGGGCCCATCTTGATCATGCGCGCGGCGGATGGGCGCATCTTTGAGCCAACTGTACAAAAGAATGATGGAAAAGCAAAGCGGCAGCCCTCTCGGCGGGGCGCTGCAACGCCGGTTGCACAACCGTGACGACTGGGCAGTTGGGAATCGCACCTATAGGGGTCCAAAGCGAAAGACAAGGATAAATTGACATGAACCTACCTGAAAAAGTCGCTGATGTCGGTCTGATCGGGCTGGCCGTTATGGGACAGAATTTGGTGCTCAATCTGGAGCGCAATGGCTTTCACGTGGCCGTCTATAACCGAACGACCGCCACCATGCAAGAATTTGTGGATGCCCACCCTGGCAAACATCTTGTCCCCGCCGTTACCTTGGCGGACATGGTGCGCAGCCTGAAACGCCCGCGCCGGGTGCTGATTATGGTGAAAGCCGGGCCCTCGGTCGATGCGGTCATCGACGGTCTGGCGCCGCTGCTAGAACAGGGCGACCTGATCATGGATGGCGGCAACAGCCATTTCCCCGACACGGAACGCCGCGCCGTCGCGCTGGCGGAAAAGGGACTGCGCTTTCTCGGCGTGGGCGTCAGCGGCGGCGAGGAGGGCGCGTTGTGGGGTCCCAGCATCATGCCCGGTGGATCGCCCGACGTGTGGGCCGAGGTGCGCCCCATGTTTGAGGCCATCGCCGCCAAAGCGCCCGAAGATGGCAAACCTTGCGTCGTCTACCTGGGGCCGCGCGGCGCAGGTCACTATGTCAAGATGGTGCACAACGGCATCGAATACGGCGACATGCAGCTTATCGCCGAGGCTTATGGCATCTTGCGGGGCGCGCTCAGCCTGCAAGCCGGTGAGCTCGCCGCCATCTTCCAGGAATGGAATCAGGGCGAACTGGACAGCTTTCTCATCCAGATTACCGCGCAGATCTTCCGCAAGATCGACGAAGCGACAGGCCAGCCGTTGGTCGATCTGGTCATGGACAAAGCCGCCCAAAAGGGCACAGGCAAATGGACCAGCCAGGATGCCTTCAACATCGGCGCGCCCATCCCCACTATCAACGCGGCGGTGATGGAGCGCATCTTGTCGAGCATGAAGGAACAGCGCGTCGCCGCCGCAGCCGTCCTGCCCGCTGCGGCGCAAACAACCTTTTCGGGCAGTCGCAGCCAGATGATTGACGCAGTGCGTCAGGCGCTCTACGCCAGCAAGATCAGCGCCTATGCCCAGGGCATGGCGATGCTGCGCATTGCGAGCGATGAATATGGCTATGATTTGAATCTGGCCGAGGTTGCCGCGATCTGGCGCGCCGGGTGCATCATCCGTGCGCGTTTCCTCAACCGCATCACCGACGCCTTCGTGCGCAATCCGGCGCTGCCCAATCTGCTCTTGGACGAAGAACTGGGACGTGCAGTCGTCGATCGACTGCCTGCCTGGCGTTCTGTCGTGCAAACCGCCGTTGGCTTGGGGATTCCTGTCCCGGCGTTCAGCGCCAGCCTGGCCTATTACGACAGCTATCGCAGCGCGCGCCTGCCGGCCAATCTCATTCAGGCGCAACGCGACTATTTTGGAGCGCACACCTATGGGCGTATCGACCAGTCCGGCGTCTTCCACTCCACCTGGGGCGACTAGCTCACGTTCCTGGTTCGCCGTTGCTCTGTTCGTGCTCGTGCTGGGCGGCGCCTGGCTGTGGTGGAGTCGCGTACCCGCTGAACAGCAGCCCGCAAACCGACCGGCTGAGCCGGCGGTGAATCACCCTGCGCCGGATTTCACACTCTCCACGCTGGACGGAGAGGAGTTCACGTTGAGCGGACAGCAGGGAACACCGGTCGTGCTCAACTTTTGGGCCACCTGGTGCGGGCCGTGCCAGCGTGAGCTGCCTGCGCTCCAATCTGCGGCAGAGCGTTACGCGGGTCGCGTACACTTCGTGGGCGTCGATCAAGGAGAGTCGGCTGCAACGGTGCAAAAATACGTCGATGAGCTGGGCTTGACCTTCACCATTCCTTTGGATGAAGACCATGCCGTGGCAAACCGTTACAATGTTGTGGGTTTGCCTATCACCTTTTTCATTGACGGCGAGGGCGTCATTCGTCACTTGTGGATGGGTGAGATGACCAGCATCACTCTGGAAGAAGGCATCGCCAAGATTATCCCGTAAGGGTGCAGGCGGCAGGTGCGGCCTACGGGAACTCCGTTTGGCCGGACGACGTTTCCTGCCATAGCGCAATCGCCAGGAATGTGATCAATACCCATGCCGCCATGAGATCAGGCAGCGCGTAGCTGGCATCGATCAAGCCGTGGGCGAGCGCCGCAATGACAGCAGCCAACAGTCCTAATCGGAGCGCGCCATGATCGCCCTCGCCGCAGCCCACTTTCCGTACGAGATAGGCAGCAGTGATCCCCCACCACACCACCCCCAACGCCAGTCCTATCAATCCCAATCGCGTCCACCAATCCAATACCCAATTGTGGGGGTGGTTGAGATTTGGCTCCTGCCACGCTTCGGGCAAGAGATAGCCGCTGCGGTAGGCGGATAAGAAGTTATCTGGACCGACGCCCCAAAGCGAATGGTCGAGTCCCATCTGTAGTGAACTTCGCCACAAGTTGATACGCAGGAAACTGGTGCCCTGGCTAAAATCCAAGAGTTTCTGAAAACGTTCTGCGCCACCGGCGGGCGTCGCCACCAGCGCCGCGACCAGGCCAGCGACAGCCAGCCACCAGAGAGTGGTCGTCGACCGTCCCCGGTGTTTGAGCAAGAGGAATCCACCCAGCCACAGGGTGAGCAGCATGGCAGGTAAAGCAATGAGCATGGCCCCTTTGCTGAAGGTGAGGAGCAAGGCGAGCAATTGGGGCAGAGCAAGCGTCGCCCACAAGAGGCGGTGACGCATCTGGGAAGCAAAAAGCGCCAGGGCGAGCGTCACCGCCACGGTGCGGTCGAGGTAGAGCGCCAGATTGTTAGGCGAGCCATAGAAGCCAGCCAGACGGCGCACGCCCTCCACATCGAAGGCGACGACCTCAGTCTGGTAGAACGCAAGGGCAAACAGGGAGACGAAGGCGGCGCCCCCAAGCCAGCCAATGACGAGCAGCCAGATATCTGATCGCCAATTGCGCGAAAGGGAAAGGAGGAGCCACAACGAGCAGTACAAAAGCGCGCCGTACAGAAAGAGGACGCGCCATTCGCGCAGTGCAACGGAGAGATGTTCCGCCGCAAGCGCGGAAAGGAGCGCCCAACTTGTCAAGAGGCCAAATAGAATTGCCAGCGGTCCTCCCAAACGCGGCCTGAGCTCGTCGCCCGACCAGCGCCGCAGCAGCAGATGGGCAAGAACCACCGCCGATCCGCAGATCACGCCCACATCCACCAGGCTCATTGCGCGGGCGGGCAACAGCGGCAAGGGGAAGCGATAGTAGAACGGTAACGCGAAGAAGAAGGCTGCAAACCACAGTGCAGGGCGTTGAACGCTGGCGAAGGCCAACAGGGCCACAGCCAAAGCAACAGGCAGCCAAACATGGAAGATCACAGCGAGCACGAGCACGCCAACGGCGCCAATGGCGACCCATAACCCTGTTCTCTCGGACCAGAAATAGAGCAGACGAATCGCCAACCGCCGGCGTCGGGGGCGAGGCTGATGCAGGAAACGCAGCTCGGAATGAGCGAAGCCGAACAAGGCGCAGAGCGCGCACCACATCGCTGCAATCAGCAGCGCGGCGCCTGGCCAACGGGGGGGCGGCGCTGTCAGGACATCGACGGCCACGGCGCGCAAGGGCATGGCATCCCAACTGCGCCACATCTCGATGCGCACGTCATGGTCTTGAGATGGTTCGGTTGCGGCGTGGACGCGCAACCAGCGTTCACCAGGGCCGTCAGCCGTCTCTGCCTCGGGTGCGTAGAGCGATTTGTACCCTGCCGGCGCGCCTGTGCCCGATGCATTGCCAGAAGTGACAGGTAACAGATTGGCCGGCTCGCCATCAACGGTCACATAGAAATAGCCCCAATAGTCGCCCACCGCTATTTTCAGGGCAAGCTCGTCTCCATGATAGACGAACGTGACAGAGCCGGATGGCTCGGCAAATGGGTCAGCGGGTTCAGGCGGATCGGCGCCAGCGGAGGTCACTTGCCAGCCAGGAGAGTAGGTGAATACCGGGCTGTTCATGGACGCGATGAGACCCGATTCCAGCCGATCCACACTCTCGGCGACAGGGAGCTCACCGGCAGGCAGCGCGGAAGATCGCCACAAAACGACGCCGCCCGCCAGCGTCAGAAGGAGCGCCGCGAAGGCGAACAAGCGACGTTTTTGGCGCAGTGAATGGGCAGACATAAGGGCATGGTAACACATGCCGGAACGAAGCAGAATTGACCATCCGGCGTGGCTTCAGTATAATCAAACTTACGCTATTTTGCGGCTGGGTCTCGAAACAGGGGGAAACTCACAATGAAAGAAAAACCACTGCCATCTCACGACAATCCATCTGATGAGCTTGCTGCGCAATTAGACGAGATATTGTCGGCTGGGACAAACAGCGACGCAAAAACAGGTGGCGACGAAGGAATTGTTGCCGGGCATGTCACCATGCAGCAATCCACCGCGCGCACCGTGCGCGCCAGCGCAGTCGCCATGGACGATTCGGCCGTGGGCTTTATCCGCACGGGCGCAGTGGAGGCCCAGAAGAGCGTGATCGGCTGGATGTTGGCGCGCGAGGCCCAGTTGAAGGATGTATCCGCCTCGGTTGTGGCGGCCAATCATCTCCAGGCCAAGGAAGTGACCGCATTTGCGGTTTTGGCTGGCCGCATTGACGGCCAAGTGAAAGCCACGTTGACGCCTCAGGCTGCATTTGCAGCTGGCGCAGGTTTCGCCGCCGTCATCTTGTTGGTGGGGCGCCTGCTGACAGGTCGCGGCGACAAACAGAAATAACCAGATGCAATGGGTGAGATTCGGGGAGCTTTATTGAAATGAGTACGATTACATTGGAAGCCCAGCTTCGCGATAAGAAGGCGGGAAAACCGGGACAATTGCGTAGGAATGGAATCATTCCTGTCACAGTCTATGGAAAGAAGCAGTCGCCTTTCTCGTTGGCCGTTCTGGAACGCAATCTTGAGGCAACATTGAGCCACGGCGGCGCAACACAATTGGTCGAGGTAAGTGTCCAGGACGCTGGCAGACACAACATCCTGATCCGTGAAGTGCAGCGTCACCCGGTGACCCACCGGCTGATGCATGCGGACTTCTATGCGGTAGCGATGGATGAGAAACAGCATGTCTCTGTGCCTGTGGAAGGCGTTGGCAAACCGCTGGCGCTCAGTTCCGGGCTGATGGTTTTGCAGAACCATGACGCCTTGACGGTTGAGGTGCTCCCTGCGGACATCCCCGGTGTCATCGAGGTGGATTTGACGCAGTTGAGCATGGAGCATCCTATTCGAGTGAGCGATCTACCGACGCTGCCGGGAGTGCGCTATCTGATCGACCCGGAGGAGCACATCTTCTCATTGGTTCTGACGCGGGCAGGCGCTCAGGAAGCCGAGGAAGCTGAAGCCGCTGGCGCAGAGCCGGAATTGGTGCGGCGTCCGAAGGAGGGCGAGGAATAACCGACGTGCGTTGGAGGCAGATAAAACGGCGGCGACCCCATGGAGTCGCCGCCGTTCTTTTGTCATCTGTGCAGGCTATGGAAAAAGCGGCTCGGCCAGGAATTGCATGGGGTCCACGGCAATACCATAGATGCGCAGCTCCCAATGAAGGTGCGCTCCGGTGCTCAACCCTGTGTTTCCCACCAGGCCAAGGACATCTCCGGCCTCAACCCGCTGACCCGGCGTCACAGAAATCTCGCTCAAGTGCCAGAAGCCGCTATAGACGCCGCGCCCATGATCCAGGAGGACTGCATTGCCGCGGACGCTGAGCGGCTCGGCCAGGGCAACCACCCCGGCGCCAGGGGCGGTCACTGGGATGCCTACCGGCGCGCCGAAATCCTGCCCGGCGTGATAACCGCCTGTGCTGTATTCACCGCTGTCGTAGCTGCGTCGGATGCCAAATTCGCTGGTGGTTGCATATTGGGCGCTGATGGGGCGCAGGAATGGTGCGCGCCACATGCTCTCGGACGTCACTCCAGACCATACTTCTGCCACGCGCAGCAGCTCCGATTGGACGTTTTCTGGCGCAAGCAGCTCAGTTCGATCCTGCGGCACTGCAATGATTTGGCTGGCATAGCCGCCATCCACCACCGAAACCCACCAATTCCTCGAGATTGTCTTGCCATTGGTCGCTACATAGGAGATTGTCACGGTATATGGCCCAGGCGTAATCAAGGCTGGCGCTGGGAGGAATGCAGTCTGGCGGGTGATGACATCTTGCGGCGCAATGGGGATCGGCAATTCATTCCAGGCGACCGTGAGCGTCATGGGGCGGCGGGTGATCACTTCCACATGACCAGTTTGTCCCTGGACAATTTCGGTGGGCAGGCGCACATCCGTGACTGCGCCAAAAAGCAGCGGGTCCGGCGAGGCAGCGGCTGCCGGCAGAAGGAGCGGTTGACCCGGAAAGAGCTGCGTTGTCGCGAAGGCGTGATTCAGAGCTGCCGCCAACTCGCCATCTTGGGCATAACGGGCTGCTACGGCTGCAATGGAGTCGCCAGGTTGGGCTTTGACGGTAATTGTTGGGATGCGGCTCAGATCAGGCGTAATCGTTACACCGGGAATGATCAACAACTGCCCAACCTTCAGGTAATTCGGGTCAGCAATGCCATTGTAGTCCACAAGGGCTTGTACCGTGACGCCAAAACGCGCAGCGATGGCGCTCAACGTGTCGCCGGGTGCAACCGTGTAGACACCGGTTGCGTCCTGCGCCTGAAGCCGCTCAGACGACAACATCAGCCAAAGGGCAGGCAACAGGAATAACAGGACGATCCACTCGCGAAAGCGCCAGTGCGGGCAACTTTGGTGAGTCATGTCAACGTCCGCTGCCCTGCATGTATACGTTTGGCTTCAAAACCCCGATGTAGGGAAGATTGCGATACAGCTCGCCATAATCCAGCCCATAGCCGACCACAAACTCATTCGGGATGGCAAAGCCAGTCCAGTCAACCTGAATGTCCACCTCGCGGCGCTCCGGTTTGTCCAACAGGGCCATGATGCGTAGAGAGGCTGGTTGGCGTTCGCGCAAGAGACGCGCCAGATAGGTCAGCGTATGACCGCTGTCGATAATATCTTCCACAAGGACAACGTTGCGCCCCTGGATGGAGACGTTCAAATCCTTGAGGATGCGCACGATGCCGCTGCTGGAGGTTTCAGAGCCATAGCTGCTGGTGGCCATGAAGTCGATTTCATGGGGAATGGAAATCGCGCGCACCAGGTCAGCCATGAACACGATGCTGCCCTTGAGCACCGACACCAACAACAGGTCTTTGCCTGCGTAGACCTGATCGATGATCTGTCCCAATTCGGCCACGCGCCGTTGAATGGCAGTTTCAGCCAACAAGATGTGGTCGATATCGTCGCTGAGGGGGGCGGCGTTCGCAAAGCGTGGGTTGACAAGGTAGGCCATTTTGGAAATCTCCCGATGTGGTGGTGCATCCGCGCTTCAGGGCCGGGGAGAAAGAACAGGCCCCCAGCCGGGCGCCGTCGATCTGTGAGCGGACGCACGCATTGTTTGGATCGACGGCTCTACGGTCGCGGCAAGCGGCGTTGTCCCAGTGATGAGTTGGATATCCTCCAGCGGGGGCGCCGGGATCACGGGCGTCTGCTCGAGAGGGCCAGCGGCTCGCACAAACGTAGCATTCACCCAGGCGACCTGACCCTCAAAATCTATCTGCCACCATTCCGGTGGGTCGCCCAGCCTGCCGATGACAGGAAGGCTTCTTCCACGATTCGCTGTCCCAATGATTTCATGGGTCACATCAGGCCCACTACGAACATTCAACAGGTCGGTCTCGACATAGAGGGTGGGCGTGGTGGGTTCGGGTAGGGGAGTCGAAGTGGGGTCAGGCGGCGAAGATGCGATCAGGTCTGCATCGGGCGCAGGAGCGATCTCTTTCGGCTGCACAATGGCTGCTGTTGCAACTCCGCCGCCGGATTTGAATTGCTGACTCCATTGGGTGGTCAGACTCAGATACGCATCGCCGTAGGCTGCGCTTGGCTCGATGTAGCTCCCCTCCGGCCATTCGTTGAAACTGGTGATGACCACCCAGTTGGGCTGGCTGCTGATTGCCGCCTGCCATGAGCGGGCGTAGTAGTCGCCGCCTTCTCGATCTTGGGCAAAACCAGCGCCGCCGCGGATGCGCACATCATCATAGCCGGGCATCACTGTCGCCACCCACAGTTTGTAGACGCCGCTGCTTTCGCGGGCGCGACTCACCTGACCGGCGAATTTCTGATTGACCGCCTCCAGGTTGGCCGGTGGATTCCACGTGTTGCTGTAGAGATGATGACCATCGAACACGGATAGATAGGATGTGTCTACGCCATCGGCAATCCACAGGCTGTGATAGCCTGGATCGACCTGGCTGCGCATCTGCTGCCAGGCGCCGACGCCAAACATCTGTGTACGCCAAAAGAAGATCACGGGGCGACCGTCGGCGCGCAAAAAGGCGGGGTGATAGGCATGAACGTTCAGCGCGTGGCGCAACGCACTGGTCACCTGTTCTGTGCCGCCCAAGAATGGGGAGTTGGTCTCGAAGAGGATGCCTATCTTAAAGTTGCGCGCGGCTGCTTCTTCGAGCAGCGCTGCGAGATTTGGCTCTGTTTGATTCCCATTCGGTCCATACCAGGCAACCAGAAACGCGTCGATGCCAGCGCTCTTTGCCTGGTCTATGTGACGTCCCATTGCGCTCCGGTCGCTGCTCACATAGCCCTGGGCCGGCAGATCACTCAGCTTCTCATAAGTCCACGTTGCGTCATCGAACCAAGTGTAGTAAAAGGCAAGGACAAGAGGGTCGCTGGCGCTTTGAGCTGCCGCAGAGCGTACATCCCCTCGATAGACGCCCAGCAAAGTTGCCGCCAGGAGGGCAAGTGCGACGATGGAACGAACAAGGATCGGCCTGAGTGTGGAAAGACCCACCGGCGACACGCCGTACCGCTTGGCAGTCATAAGGTCGAATCGTATCATGGCGGTGCAGATGCAGCCAAATCGGTGAGCCATCGTCGCTTGCCGAGAGATGTCAACGATGTGCGAATTCACCCAGACGAGAAGTCTGAGCATGGGGAGAAGACGGAGGTGGAACACTCAGGCGGGAAGAATCAACAAAACAACGGCGGCTATGCTTTGCCGCCGTTGTTAACGCAACACTTTAGGGATGAACTTGTCAGCCGGTCTGGGTCATGCGGCCAGATTTGTTCCAGTAGTAAGTCCCCTTGCCAGGAGGGAGCTCTTCCAAATTGGTCGGATTGGTTGGCTCGGTCGGTTTCAATCTGGCGCGCTCAATGATGCACTGAGCCAGAAAAGGGCTGTACTGACGATCTTCGCGCTCGATAGCCGAATCGCCGGGCGCTGTGTAGTAAACGAGCAGTTCCATATCATCAATGTGGGCGTCGGGTCGCTTGACAATCACATCCATGCGGAAGATGTTTCCCCACTCCCACTCTTTGCGCGGCGTCCAAAAACGACCGGGCGAACGAATGATCAGCGCCTTTTCAGTGACAGTATATGTTTTGAACATCTCGATGATGTCGCTGAAGAGGAAAAGCGCGCCCCACAGAACCGCCACCCAGGCCATTGCTTCGGCAAAAAAAACATCCGTCATACCCATGGTGAAGGCGAGAGCGCCAGCCAAGATGAGCGCAACGCCCACCGCCATGTTGCGTGGTTTGCTGCGGAAAACGATCTCTTCGGCCTCAGTAGGCGAAGCGGCTGCGCTGACATTCTCCGACATAATGAACTCCTCTATACTTCGCTCTGTTTGAAACCAGAAGTTTTTGAACTGTGAAAACTCCTGGTCTCAAAGCAACCACAGTTAAGTAAGTGCTTTGGGTGCGTCTCTTCCTGACCGGTGTGATGATCACGATGAGTGATTGTTCAGTATATCTTGATTCGGCGCTGCACCCAAATCAGAATGGTTTATTCGACTCAGATCATGCCAGGCGCGACGCAACTGAATTTTGCCGAACTTGAACTTCCAGGAAACTCCGAGCTTCCTGGAAGTTGTACAGTCATCCTATTCCATCAGCATCTGCTCAATTTGATCGGCAATCTGTTGATATGCCGGCGATTCGGTGCGATTGAGGCGAATCTGGTTGGAGACGCGGCGCAACAGCCCTGGGTTCACCTCGGCCAGGCTGTTTGTCATTTGAAACCAGAGCGCACAGAGGTCCTGATTTTCATGAGTGGCGGCGCGCACCGCGATCTCGGCCGGCGTGGTGGCGCTGAGGCTAGGGTTGCCCGCGCTCAACCCCAGCTCGCGCCAGGCGTTCACCCAATAGTAGGAGAGCATGGGATTGATCAGCCCGCGCATGCGGCTCCAAAGGGGGTCATCCTCTTGAACGAGATAGAAGAAGGCCAGGTAATAGGGGCGCGAACGAGCGTAATCTCGATGAATCTGAGAAAGCTCACCCGCGCGCACCGACGCATAGGAGGCCATATACCAGCGCAGGTCTTCCAGCGTGGCGCCCGGTTCACCTTCCTCTACAGCCTCCCATTGCACCCGGCAGGCCATGAGGTAGCTGCGCGCCGAGGCCGCAAAATCCTGGGACCGTTGCAACATGGCTGTCTTGGAGAGGGAGCGAGCTTTCTCAGGTGTGCGCGGCATGTTGTCCGAAAGTTGGACATTCTCGATGTCAAGAAAGATCGGCTCCAAGGCCGGCTCGTTGGCGAAGGGAATGGTGCTCTGACCTGGCAGTAGATAACGACCATCTTGCCAGGCGATCAGGCCGCGCTCCTTCAGGTCGTCCAAGAGGCTCTGGACATAATCCACCTGTTCGCTGTCATTGAGGAGAATCGCAGCCATCTCAGCCAAGTCCACTTCGAGGCCGGCGGTGAGCAGGGCAAAGGCGAAACCCGATTCGGCGCGCTGGACAAAGGCCGCCTCGCTGTCGATCCCTTCGGCCAGAGCCACCGGCACATGCACCGAAGCCACCTGCCCGCCATAGTCGAAGGCGCGTTGGCGAAATCCCATCTGCCAGATCTGGCGCAGCATGGTCTTGCTGCGGATCAGCCCTTGGGCTTCGTAACGGTTGCACAGCTCATCCAAGAGATCGTCCGTGGTGCGTGCATTGGGGCGTTCGCGCAGCTCGCGATAGATATCGCGCAGCACATCGCGCCGCGTAGCGAAATCCACTGACGTCATCTTCAAACGGTTGAAGACCTGCATATATTGTTGACGCAGCGAGGGTTTGACGGACGTCAGGTCGACGCGGCTGATGGGAGATGACGGCAATGGCGAATGCCCCAATTGCGTCCCATTTTTGGGGGGCTGCGCGTCGGCGGGGCGTGACTGCCAGTCTGCGCTGATTACATAGTCGCGCGGGGAAACGTAGAGTTGCATCTCTTTGACAAAGAGATTGAGTACATCGGTGTTGTTCTCCAGCCAGCTCTTGAATTGGGAATAGCCGAAGTTCGCCTCGTTGAAGGCTGGGTCCATCTGGAGCATGGTCTGCTTGAGTTTGGCGGCCAAGACAGGCAGTTCGCCGCGCTGGGCATGGACGCGCAGCGCCTTTTCCAGCAGACCACGGGCCAGCTCGCTATCGGCATGCACCGCCTCGTGCAGGTCGTGCTCGGCTGTCAGGTCGCCCAACACCGCTTCCAGATAGACGAACTCGTCGCACGCTTTGATGAGCAGGGGGTGGGTGACATCGCGCGGGCCGATGCCCAATGTATATCGCCCATACTCGCGCAGCTTGGCCACCAGGGGGCCAAAGTCGCTGTCGCCCGATACAATTACGAAGGTCTGGATTTGCGGACGGTGGATGGCCGTCTCCATTGCGTCTAGAGCCAGCCGGATGTCGGCCCGATTCTTCCCGGCGCGAATGCTGTAGATCTGCACCAGGTCGAACGCGTTGTTCATCAGGTCATCGCGATAGCGGAAGAAACGGCTCCAGTCTCCATAGACCCGTTTGATCACCACCGGGCCACGGCTTTGCAGATAGTCCATGAGCGATGTCAGCTCGAAGTCGAGGAATTCTTGCTCCGCCCACAATGCGACATTTTCGAAGTCGATGAAGACGGCAATTTGGTTACTCATTAAGAGTCTCCTGGTTATTGATTTTTTTGTTGATTTTTTACCAACATGAGAATTTTACATCATGCGGGGCGAGAACGCGACTTTGCAGCGGTTGCTCCCGCTGTTTCATACACTTTGCTAACACAAACACAATGCCAGACTAGCACGAATGGGCTACACTATCATTGGCTGCTCGAAAGCGGCGCACGCAGAGACGAGCCTCGCGTGCCCATGAGCGCGCGTGAATACTAAGTGAACAGGTCAAAATTTGATTTGGGGGAAACAAACTTTATGGGAAAAATCATTGGAATCGACTTAGGTACAACGAATAGCGTGGTTGCAGTGATGGAGGGCGGCAACCCCACAGTCATTGCCAACGCAGAGGGCAATCGCACCACGCCATCGGTTGTGGCCTTTGCCAAAAATGGTGAGCGGTTAGTGGGCGTGACGGCCAAGCGCCAGGCGGTTGTCAATCCAGAAAACACAATCTATTCCGTCAAACGCTTGATGGGACGGCGCATTGAAGATGCTGAGACGCGTAAGACGCAGCAGATGGTTCCCTACAGCATTACAGAGGGGCCAAACCATGATGCGCGCGTCTCGATTCCCAACAAGAACAAGGCGTACACGCCCCAAGAGATCAGCGCCATGATCTTGAGCAAGCTCAAGCGGGACGCGGAAGCCTATCTGGGCGAAGAAGTGCGCGAGGCCGTGATCACTGTGCCCGCCTATTTCAATGACAGCCAGCGCCAGGCCACAAAGGATGCAGGGCAGATCGCCGGGCTGGATGTGAAGCGCATCATCAACGAGCCGACGGCGGCGGCTGTGGCCTATGGCCTGGACAAAAAGAACGACGAAACGATTCTGGTCTTCGACCTGGGCGGCGGTACCTTCGACGTCTCCGTGTTGGAAGTGGGAGATGGCGTTGTGGAAGTGAAATCGACCAACGGCGATACTCACCTGGGCGGCGACGACTGGGACGAGCGCGTTGTGCGTTGGTTGGTGGATGAGTTCAAGAAGGATCAGGGCATCGATCTGGGTCAGGATCGCCAGGCGTTGCAGCGTCTGCGCGAGGCTGCGGAAAAAGCCAAGATCGAGCTTTCCCAGTTGGCGCAAAGCGAGGTCAACCTGCCCTTCATCACGGCGGATAGCTCTGGCCCCAAGCACCTGGCCATGATCTTGAGCCGCTCGAAGTTTGAGCAGATCACAGCAGACCTGTTGGAGCGCTGCAAACAGCCCTTCTTCAACGCATTGAAGGATGCAGGCCTGAGTGCAAAAGACTTGGATGAAGTGGTGCTGGTGGGCGGCTCGACGCGTATGCCCATGGTGCAAGACTTGGTGCGTCAACTGACCGGCAAAGAGCCGAACAAGGGCGTGAACCCTGATGAGGTGGTGGCGGTGGGCGCAGCCCTGCAAGCCGGTGTCTTGGGCGGTGAGGTGAGCGACCTGTTACTGCTGGACGTGACGCCACTGAGCCTGGGGTTGGAGACGCTGGGCAGCGTGATGACCGTGCTCATCCCGCGCAACACGACCATCCCGACCAAGAAGACCGAGATCTTCAGCACCGCAGCCGACAGCCAGACGGCGGTGGACATTCACATTTTGCAGGGCGAGCGCCCCATGGCCGGCCAGAACAAGACGCTGGGCAACTTCCGGCTGGATGGTATCCCGCCAGCGCCGCGCGGCGTGCCGCAGATCGAAGTCACCTTTGACATCGACGCCAACGGCATCCTGCACGTCATGGCAAAGGACAAGGCGACAGGCCGTGAGCAGAGCGTCAAGATCACTGCGTCCACCAATCTCTCTAAGGACGAGGTGGAACGCCTGGTGCAAGAAGCGAAATCTCACGAGGGCGAAGACCGCCAGGCGCGCGAGCTGGCCGAGGCGCGCAACAACGCCGATAACCTGGTCTATGTCACGGAGAAGTCGCTGCGGGAATTGGGCGACAAAGTGCCGGTCAACGACCGGGGTCAGATCGAAGAGTTGGTCGAAGAGCTGAAGTCTGCCAAGGACGGCAACGACCTGAACCGCATTCGCACCCTGACAGACCGACTACAGCAGGCCAGCCATGCGTTGACGCAGCAGATCTATCAGCAGGCCGGCCCCAGCGCCAATGGTTCTGGCCCCGACATGGGCGGCGCGAGCGGGCGCAGCGACGATGATGTCGTCGAGGGTGAGTATCGCTCGGTGTAGGCCAATCACTGCTGCATCCCTGTCAGAAAGAGATTGGTTCCGAAAAGCGAGAGCTGGGCGCAGAAAACCAGGCAAAAAGAGGCAGGCGGGGCAATGGCTCCGCCTGTTGTTTAGGCATTGCGGGAAGGGTTTCCTATGTCCTACTTGTATGGTCCGATGAATCGGCGCAGGCCGCCTCAAGGGGCAAGACCGACGACCGGACCCACTCTGGACGACTTCAATCAACTGGCCCTGGCCTATACAGAGTTGCAGGCCCGGTTCGAGGCCCAGGCGAAGGAACTGGCGGCAAAAGTCAACGAGATCTCTATCAAGGAAGAAGCTCTCCACCTCCAGGGGGCAGACCTCAAACAGGCAGAGGTCGATCTGCTGTGGGCGCGGGCCGCGTTGGAACAGGCGCAGCGGGAACTGGCCGATGCCAGGGAACAGGGCTGGCAGGAGCGCTATCAAGCCTTGCAGTCTGAAGTTGAAGCGTTGCGCAGGCGTTGGGAGCAACGCTTTGTGGATGAAACCCACGAAGCCCGGCGCGCAATTTTGCGTGACATGCTTCCCCTGGCCGATCATTTGGACCTGGCGTTGCAGCACGCCAATACCATGGACATTCAGGAGATGGATGGCTTTGTCGCAAACATCGCCTCTACGCTGCGTGCGTTCATGGATACGCTGCGGCGCTATGGCGTGGAACGCCAGGATGCGTTGGGCAAGCCCTTCGACCCGACCATGCATGAGGCCGTCGGTCAGGCGGCCAGCGCTGAAACGCCCGAGGAGCACATTGTGCACGTGGTGCAGAGCGGCTATATGGATGGCGACAAGCTGCTGCGCCCAGCTCGGGTGATTGTGAGTATGGGGAGCAGGGAATAGGGGGTGAAGATGGCGACGAAAGATTTCTACAAGACGCTGGGCGTCAATCGCAACGCCAGCGAACAGGAAATCAAAAAGGCGTTTCGCAAGCTGGCGCAACAATATCATCCCGACAAAAACTCGGGGGACAAAGAGGCGGAACGCAAGTTCAAAGAGGTCAACGAAGCCTATTCCGTTCTGTCGGACGCCGACAAGCGCAGTCAATACGACCGCTTCGGCCCCCAATGGGAGCAATACGCCCGCTCCGGCATGAACCCGGACGACTTTGCGCGTTACGGCGGCTTTGGCGCCGGCCCGGGCGGTCAGGCGCGCACCATGACGCCGGAAGAGTTTGAGCAGATGTTCGGCGGCGCAGGTGGCTTGGGAGGGATGGGCGGCATCTTCGACCAGTTCTTTGGCCGCGGCGGACGCTCGCCTGGCGCGGGCTTCGAGACGCGCTCCACGCCGCCGGCCAGCGAGGTGACGGTGCAGGTGACTCTGGAAGAGGCTTTTCAGGGCGGCGCGCGCATGATGCAAACCAGCGATGGTCAACGACTGGAGGTGAACATCCCGCGCGGGGTCAAGACCGGTTCCAAAGTGCGCATGAAGGGAGCAGGCAACGGCGGCGACATCATCCTCAAGGTGGAGGTGCTGCCCCACGACCGTTTCGAGCGCGAGGGCGACGATCTGCGTACAAAACTCCAGGTCGATCTCTACACTGCACTGCTGGGCGGCGAAGCGCAGGTGCAGACCTTGGAGCGCACAGTCACGCTGACCATCCCGGCCGGCTCGCAGAATGGCCGCGTCTTTCGCCTGCGCGGGCTGGGCATGCCCCTGTTGAAAAACCCAGAGCAACGGGGCGATCTCTACGCAGCCCTGGATGTGCAACTTCCCACCAGGCTGACCCCGCGCGAGAAGCAGCTCTTCGAAGAGCTGCGCAGCCTGAAGTGATCGGGAGTGACGCAGCTTCCCAATTCTTAACTCGTGACTCGTGACTTGTCACGGAACACGAGTCACGAATCACGAGCATCGTTGCTCCCCGCAGTTCCACAGTTCCGTGGGTCACGCTGCAAGCGTGACAAGCGTCTCCTAGGCGAAAGCCGCCAAAGATTGTGCATCTTTCGTGTATCTCGTGTTCCACGAATTTGCCCCCACCCACGCCCCTGCCAGTTGACGCCAACCCCGCTCTCTGGCTACGCTGATGGCGACGGTCCACATTCCAGCTCGATGCACGCACGGTTGGCAACCATGGCCCTCACTATCTGGACTTCGAAGTGGAGATCGGCGCAAAGGACGACAACGGTTACCCGCTGGCTGTGCTCCATTCGCCAGCGGGCAACGCGCGCAGCCGCCTGCGCCTGACGCTGAGCGGGCTGGAGCTGGAGAACCGCCTGCTGGCGCTGGAAAAGGCGCTGGCGCGTTCGGGCGGACAGCGGCGCAAGGTGCTCTCAGCCGACGAGCGCACCGTCTAATCCTTTGGCCGCGAGCTCTTCAGCGCCATCTTCCACAACGCAAGTCGAGGTCGATGGTCAGCCGTTCCTGCGCCATGCAATCAACCAGGGTGATCCGGTTGTAATCGACCCACAGCTTTGGTTCCAACTCCCCGCTTGATAGGGGAATATGGTCGTGAAGAAAGTCAGAGATCTGCTCAGTCAGTTCGGTGACAAGGGTCGGGGTGCGCAGCCGTTCTTTGCGCGTCTGGTTTGGGCCGGTCTTGTGTTCGACCTCGAAAAGTTCAGCGACGTGCCCACGTATTGGCGGCTGCGCACCTTGTAGCGCACGCGTCGCCCGTACTGATGAAAGCGGTAGAGATCGAACTCCGGCGTGTCGAAATAGGGCGTCCGATACAGACTCTGTCGCCGCCTGTCGATCTCCAGGATGCGATATGATGGATGCAGCGCGGGCAGCGTTGCGGACACTTGCGACAGCGTGAGAACAAACTTGGTGTCGGTGCAATCCAGCAGAGTTGCACCCGCCATCTCAGACAGGGCAATCGGCGCAAAAGCGTTGAGCGATTCCATTGACATCTCCGTCTATCAATTACGCCAGCAGTCTAACGTCGTCTCCTTCACGACAGAGTAGCGTTCAATTGTTGGGATTCCGTGAGGGTGGGACAGGGAGAATGTGTAGTAACATCGCCAACACTTTTCAACCAGGGCGACTACGGGTATACTTTCTGCACGTTCTTGCTTGAACGGGCGCGATGACTTATTCGACCCTGGAAATGAACCTCTTGAACGAGCGTATTCTCGATCAACCACAGAGCATCGACACGGCGGATTTGGATGCACAGGAAGTTGTCTTGTTGGCGAACCACGAGGTGCGCTTTTTCGCCGACGCCAACAGCGACCTGACCCAGCTCTACTGGCCCTGGGCGGGCGCAGCCTATGCCGCCAGCATCCGCGTGACGCTGACGGTCTTTCGCGGCGATGAGCTGACCCCCCTGGTCAATCGCTACTATCCTGGCTACCAGGAGACGATCTTGGGCAGCGAGGGTGTGATCATCAGCAAGCGCCTGGCGGCGCCTTTCAAAAGCGCTGATGACCGGGCGGTTATTATGACCTTCGAGTGTCAGTCGGAGGGCGATTCGTTGATGCGCATGGCAGTGGAGATTGACTGGAGCGAGCCGCTGACGCAGCGAATGGTCGATGGTCTGCTGGTGGCGCAGCGCAATCCCGGTGCACTTCAGGGTCTTTATCAACAGAGCAACGCCGAGAGCACCCGCGTCTTTGGTAATCCCCATGGCCGCCCAGAGCAGATTGAGTTGGATGACGAAAATGGGCGAGCTACGCTGACCTATTACGTGCTTATCAACGGCGACGTGGATGTCTCTCTGCTGCTCACCGTGAGCGACGTGGGCGAACAGGTGGCGTGGAACAGTTTCCTGGCCCTGCGCGATGTGGAACGCAGCTTTGAGCTGGGCAACAAGGCGTGGCGCGACGCGCTCAGGACGGCGCGGTTGTGGACGCCCGATCCGGTCTTCAATCAGGCCATTCATGCCGGCAAGCTGGCGACGCTCCGCCATCTGGTTCATCTGCGCAGCGGCATGGCGCCCAGCGATTTGGACATCGAGCGCGTTCCTGCGCTGGTGGAGAGCCTCGACGCGCTCGACGTGGTGCAGAGCCGCAACCTGTTGGCGCATGTGCGGCGCGTCGCCGAACGAAGCAACGGCCGGCTGTCCCGTCTCCTGCCCACACACCCCAAACAGGAGATCGCCGACCCCGGTCGCGAACTTTTGCACACGAACGGCGCCTATCTGGTCGCCTTGTCGGCTCATCTGCAACGCCATCCCGACAAAGAGCTGCTTGCCGCCCACTATGATGCCGTGAAACTCTGCACCGAGGAGCTTGTGAGAAACCGCTGGCAACAGGGCGCCTCTCTGGGGGTCAACGAACAAGCGCTGGCTGCCGCGCATCTGCGCCTCGCTCTGTCGCTGGCAATGTTGCAAAGAGAGGGCGTGGATGCCGTGCGTTGGGAGAGTGAGGCGTGTGAGCTAGAACGCCAGAGCGGGGCGCGTCACGATGGGGCCTCTGTTCCAACGTCACCGATGGCGTGGCCGCAGGAGAGCGGCTGGCGCATGAAGGCGGGGCGGCTCTGGCGCTTTGACGATCCGTGGGCTGGCGTCGCACTCGCCGGTCAGGCTGTATGGCGCGGCTGCGGTGTGCACCGGCGCGACGATGCTCTGCACGTGAAGCCGACGTTGCCCACAGAGTGGGGCTGGTGGGCGCTGCTCGACCTGCCCTTGCATGACGGCGCGCTGAGCCTGGTGTGGGACGGCGCTGTGCTCCATGCCACGCGTCCAGTGAAAAGCGACCGCCCTGTACAAGTGCATCGTCGCATTCGGGCGCTGCACAGCGATGAACTGGATTTCAATCTTCAGTTTGAATTTGGCGATGACGAGGAAACTGGCAGAGAGCTTCCTTATCAGTTTCACCCTCAATTCGATCCGGACCGATGAGGCTCTTTTTCGCGTCGGCAGCAATGAATCCAATTTACTGCATATGTTGACAGGGATGCGCAAGGCGTCAGAATAGGTTGAGGTTGACGACGAGCACGGAATTGGTGAGAGATGGGACGAAAGACTGCGATTGTTTACGATCCGTTCAATCTGCGTCACACACGCGAGGGACATCCTGAAAATTATCGGCGGCTGGAGAAGGCCTGGATCCTGCTCAACCAGGACGGCATCCTGTCGAACCTGATGATGACGCCCAGCAGCATGGCGCCGTTGGAGGCTGTCTTGCGCGTCCATACCCCGCACTATGTGGAGCGACTACAGATGGCGGCCATGCTGGGCAGCGGACACCTCGACGCAGACACCTATCTCAACGCGGATAGCTACACCGCAGCGCTCTTGGCGGCGGGCGGTCTGCTCAATGTGCTTGACGCGGTGTTGTGGGGCCGGGCCGACAATGGTTTTGCCCTGGTGCGACCGCCAGGGCATCATGCCCTCGCTTACGTGGGCATGGGCTTTTGTTTGTTGGCAAATGTGGCGATTGCAGCGCGCTGGGCGCAAGATCGCCACGGTGTGCAGCGGGTGCTCATCGTTGATTTCGATGTGCATCATGGCAACGGCACCCAGGAACTGTTCTACAGCGACCCGAGCGTGCTTTTCATCAGCGCACATCAATTCCCGTACTACCCGGGCACCGGCGCCGCTGATGAGATCGGCGAGGACAGGGGCGTGGGGAGCACGGTCAATTTGCCATTTCCTGCGCATGTAGGCGACCAGGGTTATCTTGACGCCTTTGATCGGGTGGTGGCGCCGGCTGCGCGGCGCTTCCAGCCCGAGCTGATCCTGCTTTCCGCCGGGTTCGACGCCCATTGGCTTGATCCGCTGGCTTCCATGCAGCTCAGCGTCAGCGGCTATAGCCGCCTGCTGGATCGCCTCATGGCGTTGGCGGATGAACTCTGTCATGGGCGGTTGGTGGCTGTATTGGAAGGGGGATATAATCTCGATGTGCTCTCCCACTGCGTCTTGAGCAGCCTGCGCGTGCTCAGCGGCGATGCGCGCGGCGTGAGCGATCCCTTTGGCCCGCCGCGCATGGGTGAACGGGATGTGAGCATCTTGTTGGATCGGTTGCAACATTTGCACCATTTGCCCGATCCACCTACCTATTTCACCAACTTGCATCCCCATCCATAGCCATGAGCTCCCACGCACGCCAGACCGCTTCTCCTGCCATGACTGGCGCGTCTGTCGGTCAGTTGTCTGCCTGGAACAGGGCAATGGAACATGCGCTGCAAGAGGAACAGCCACAGCGTGCGCTACAGATCGCCCATGTGTTGCTGCGCACCCTGCCTCGTCATCTCGCCACTTGTTGCCGCCTGATACGGGCGGCATGGCAGATGCGCCGCTGGGATCAAGGGGAATTGTGGGGCAGGCGCCTGCTGCGCGCCGATCCGGCCAATGCGCTGGCATGGCGCGCCGTTGCCATGGCTGCCGAGCAGCGAGGAGAACGGGCGCGCGCCCATGCCCGCTGGCAGCGCGCCTTTGAGTGCGACCCTTACGAGCCGGACATCCGCGCCGGTCTTGTGCGCACAAGCGTCAACATTGCCCGGCTGCCGGCCCTGAATGAGGCATGTCTGGCAACCCTGTACCTGAGAGGGCATCGGTGGGAGTTGGCTGCCAGACTGCAACGCAGGTTGACCGAGATCGATCCCCATCGTCTCGACTTTCAGAGCGGTCTATTGATTTCACTGTGGCGCCAACGCGTGCAACCTGACGCCTATCAGCTTGCACGACGCCTGACACAGGCAAACCCCCATCTGCTGATTGGCTGGGTTGTGATCGACGATCTGGGTGACATCAATGATCAGGCATTGGCTCGTCACCCTCTGACAACGATGGACCCCGATGGAGAGTATGTGCGCATGATGCTGGGCATACCATATCCTTCCCGCCCGGTTGCCATCTCCGCTACTGGGGATGAATCCATGCTTTTGGCACAAGGTGCTACATTGACCGAGTAATACACAAGGGAGAACGCTATGGCGTCGCGAAAGACAAAACCGATCGTACAGAACGAGGCAATCCTGACAGGTGAGTCAATCAATGTCCCAACCGATGTTCCAACCAATGATTCACCGGAAATGGCTGTCCACCCCACTGTGGATGAGGGGATGATGCTGGCGATCTTGGGCGGCTATCACGGCGCGCCGCACACGGTGTTGGGGGCGCACAAGGTGGAGACCGGCCCTCCTGGTGTGGTGGTGCGCGCATTTCGCCCTCTGGATGAGCGCGTCTATGTGATCGACCTCACCAACGGCCGGCGCACAGAGATGGCGAAGATCCATGAGGGCGGCTTCTTCGAGGCGCAGTTTCCAGGGGTAGAAGCGTTGTTTGCCTATCGACTGATTGTGGAGGACGCCAGCGGTCGCACTTTTGAGCTGGAAGATGCCTATCGTTTCCCATTTTCCTTCACCGACTACGATGCTTATCTCTTCAACGAGGGCAATTTCTACGGTTGTTATGAAAAACTGGGCGCCCATTTCCGCACCGTGGAAGGGGTGCAAGGCGTGAACTTCGCTGTTTGGGCGCCTAATGCGGAGCGCGTCAGCGTGATCGGCTCCTTCAATGGTTGGGACAACCGCACCCACGCCATGTCCCTGCGCGGGCCATCGGGCATCTGGGAGATCTTCATTCCGAACCTGGTGGAAGGAACCCACTACAAGTATGCCGTCAAATCGCGCTTCATGGGCTATGAAGTAGACAAGGCCGACCCTTATGGTTTCTATGCCGAGATGCGTCCCAGCACTGACTCACGGGTATGGGACATTGACAAGTATGTGTGGGGTGATAGTGATTGGATGGCAGCGCGCAAGGAACGCCAGTCCCTGGACGCGCCCCTGGCTGTGTATGAAGTTCATTTGGGCAGTTGGAAGCGCGGCCCCGACAACGGCTTTCTTAGCTATCGGGATTTGGCGCATCAGTTGGTCGACTATGTCAAGGAATTAGGCTATACCCACATCGAGCTGCTGCCTATTTCGGAGCACCCCTTCGATGGCTCATGGGGTTATCAGGTGGGAGGCTACTATGCACCGACCAGCCGTTTTGGTTCGCCTGACGACTTTATGTATTTTGTGGATATTTGCCACCAGAACAACATCGGCGTCATTCTTGACTGGGTGCCAGCCCATTTCCCCCGCGATGCCCATGGCCTGGGCTTTTTCGATGGAACGCATCTCTATGAGCACGCCGACCCGCGTCAGGGCGAGCACAGAGATTGGGGGACCAAGATTTTCAACTTCGGGCGCAACGAGGTCCGCAATTTCCTCTTGGGCAATGCGCTCTTCTGGGCAGAGAAGTATCATCTGGATGGTTTCCGCGTCGATGCCGTCGCCTCTATGCTCTATCTCGATTACAGCCGCAATCCTGGCGAGTGGGTGCCGAACAAATATGGCGGACGTGAGAATCTGGACGCTATCGACTTCCTGCGCGCGTTCAACGACCTGCTCCACACAAAGATGGAAGGCGTGTTGACCATCGCCGAAGAGAGCACAGCCTGGCCCATGGTGACGCGCCCACCCTTCCTGGGCGGTCTGGGCTTCAACCTCAAATGGAACATGGGCTGGATGCACGACACCCTCAGCTACATGCAGAAAGACCCGATCTTTCGACGCTATCACCAAAATCAGATCACTTTTAGCCTCATGTATGCATTTCACGAAAACTTCGTGCTCCCCTTCAGCCATGATGAGGTTGTTCACCTGAAACGTTCCATGCTGGACAAGATGCCCGGCGACCTTTGGCAGAAATTCGCCAATCTGCGCGCGCTCTATGGTTACATGTATGGTCATCCGGGCAAGAAACTGCTCTTTATGGGTGGGGAGTTCGGCCAATGGGCCGAGTGGAGCGAAGCCCGCAGCCTGGATTGGCATCTGCTCGATTTCGAGATGCACCGTAAGCTCAAGCACTATGTTGCCGCGCTCAATCACCTCTATACCAGCGAACCAGCTTTGCACCAGGTGGATGCATCCTGGGAGGGCTTCCAGTGGATCGACCTGAGCGACGCCGAAAAGTCAGTGCTCAGCTTTGTGCGCCGCGCCAGCGATGGAGCGAATCAGGTGGTGGTGGTGTGCAACTTGACGCCAGAGCCGCGGCCCGGCTATCGAGTCGGCCTGCCGGTCGATGGCGTTTACGTGGAGATCCTCAACAGCGACGCCGAGGAGTTCGGCGGCAGTGGGGTGCGCAACCGCCCACGCATCGAGGCGGAATTCCTGCAATGGCAGAACTGCCCCTTCTCTGCGCCGCTCGATCTGCCGCCTTTGGGCGTGATCATGCTCAAACGACTGGACTGAGGCGACTCTGCCATTAGATTGCCCTGCGTCTGTTATCTTTAGAAAGAGTCATTACATATGGATCAAGTCTATGATCAGGAGTTTATGGACTCAATCAAACCAGATATTTCCCACATTGAAATCGAGGATGGCGCGCCCGTGGAACGGATACGCTCCGAAAAACAGATGCGCTTACTGGCCGAGAGTATGAACACTTCATGGGAGGGACCGCCCGTCGAGGCGGAAGGAGAGCGGCGTCCGTTTGTTGTCTTGACCAATGTGGGCCTGTTCTCCACCCCTAACGATCCCCCGATCGTTCCCGATGTCATGGTGAGCATGGATGTGGCGCTACGTCAAGACCTGACGCGCAAGGAGAACAACACCTATTTCATGTGGGAGTTCGGCAAGCCGCCCGAACTGGCGATCGAAATCGTCTCGAATCGCAAAGGCGGCGAGGATACTCGCAAATTGCGGGATTACGCGCGCATCGGCGTCGCCTATTACGTTGTTTTCGACCCCGACCACTTCCTGAGCCGTCAAACCTTGCGCATGTACGAACTGCGCCACCGTTCTTATATAGAGATGAAAGAGACGTGGATGCCGGCGTTGGAACTGGGGCTGACTCTGTGGTATGGGGTCTACGAAGGCATCGACGATGTATGGCTGCGCTGGTGTGATATCGACGGCGAGGTGCTACCCACCGGGGCGGAGCTCGTTCAGCGGGAGATAGAACGCGCTGAACGGGAGCGCCGACGGGCTGATAGAGCCGAGGAGCAGGCCGAATCTGCTGAAGAGCGCGCCGAGCAAGAGCGCGTACGCGCTGAGCAAGCAGAGCGACGCATAGATAGGCTGATGGCGCAACTAAGACTGTTGGGCGTCGAATTGCCAGATGACAACAACGGAGCGAGCAGTCTTGGATAGAGAATAGCAAAGACGGCGCAATAGCGCCGTCTTTGCTATTCTTGAGAGTGGATTTACGCCGGTTGGGATGCCAGCAGCGCATCGATCTGGCTGCGGGCTAATTGCACACCCTCATCAAGCAGGGCTTCGACTTCCTGGTCGCTGCGCCCTTCGGAATAGATGCGCAGGACAGGTTCAGTGCCGCTCGGGCGAATCAGCAGCCAGCTTTCATCGGCCAGGGTGAACTTTACGCCGTCTCGGTCGCTCACGTGCGTTACAGTGTGACCGGCCAGTCTTGCGGGAGCAGATCGGAGCAGACGACTCACCAGTTCCGATTTTTTGAAACGTTTCACCGGCTGGTCGCGCCGGGCGTATGAGAAGCGTCCCACATCGGGCGTCGCCATCATCTCCTCTAACATCTGCACCAATGTCATGCCGCGCACGGCCACCATCTCAGTCAGGAGGAGCGCCATCAACACGCCATCGCCCTCTGGAATGTGGCCGGCGATGCTGATGCCGCCGCTTTCTTCACCACCCAAGAGCACCGGTTCGCGTAGAATGTAGTCGCAAATGTGATTGAAGCCGATGGGCGTCTCGTGAACGACCAGACCATAGCGGTCGGCCAGGCGGTTGAGCATTTGGGTCGTGCTGACAGTCTTTACGACACTCCCCCGCAATCCACGGCGATGCACCAAGTGTTCGACGGCCAGCGCCATGATGCCGTGGGGATCGACGAAGCGTCCGCTGGGGTCCACGGCGCCGATGCGGTCCGCGTCGCCATCTGTGGCCAGGCCCAGATGATAGCCGCCGCGTTTCATTTCATCCATGAGCGGCTGCAAATGGCGAGCGATGGGTTCCGGGTGGATGCCGTTGAATCCAGGATTCATTTCGCCGCGCAATTCTGTTACGGCGCAACCGGCGTCTTCCAGCAACCGCTTCAAATAGATGCGCCCGGTGCCGTACATCGCGTCCACGGCCACGCGCAGCCCGGCTTGACGAATCGCCTCGAAATCGACAAGAGTGCGCACATGTGCTTCGTAGGCGGGCAGCGGGTTGAATCGTTGCACCACGCCGGACTCCAGCGCCTCCTCCAGTTCTATCTGGCGTGGCTGGCGGCCGGCTGCCATGTTTGCCTGAATCCGTTGCTCCACATCCTTGCAATCCGCCGGGCTGGCCGAGCCGCCAAAAGAAGACTTGTACTTGATGCCGTTATAGCGAGGGGGGTTGTGACTGGCAGTGATCATCACGCCGCCGTCAGCGCGCTTATCCACAATGGCGTAGGAAGTGATGGGGGTGGGCGTATCGCCCTGGGTCAGCCAAACGCGGATGCCATTGGCAGCCAATACTTCTGCCACGGCCATGGCGTAGCGGTCCGAGAGAAACCGGGTGTCGAAACCGATAATTAGCGTGGGAATGTGTTCGCCAACGCCGTTTGCCTGCCGCGCCGCTGCCTGATCGGCCAACGTTTTGTCGGCAATGGCTTGGGCCACCCGCCGCACATTCTCGAAGGTGAATTCATCGCTGATGACGGCGCGCCAGCCGTCGGTGCCAAACTCTATCACACAGACTCCTCTATACACATTGAAGCACAACAACGAATATCGATACTGTCCATTCCACCCGACTGCGCCGGCACGTGCGGCTGTTGAGTATGCGCTGCGATTATAACACGGCCGCTGTTACAGGCTGCCTGTAGACGCGACTGCGAGATAATTAGTGACCCCGCGAAAGGACTCCAAGTCCTCGTAATAGTCATCGATGTGAACGAGGCTCCCGCCTGGACAGATACGATGGAGGTCATAGCCCAACGGGTGCAGCAGGTCCCAGAAGTCATGAAAATAGGTGCGGGCATTGATCTGACCAGAGCCGAACTCGAAGCTCAATGCGGCGATGTGTTGTGCACGAAGGGCTTGACGCGCGCCAAGAAGCACCGCCAGCTCATGCCCCTCCACATCCACCTTCATGAAATCGACGTGATCTATTTGGTGTTCGGCCATGACGTCGTCCACCGTGACGACTGGCGTCTTTTCGCACCGCGGCGGCCCGTTGAATTGGTGATAGGTGTCGCGGCGCACATAGAGCGATGCAACGGGCGAGCCGGGCGCGGGCGAGATCAGCTCGGCCTCGCCCGCCAGGGCGCCTACGGCAGCGGGAATGAGCACGCTGCCAGGGAAGTTGCGCTGGCGCAGGATAGTCTGACACGTCGACGACGGTTCAAATAGAAAGAGGCGGGGCGAGTAGACGCCGATCAGGCGCAACATGGTCGCGCTCCATGCGCCGCGGTTGGCGCCGATATCGAAGATCACCGGCTGGGGGCGGTGGATGAAACGCGCAGCAGCCTCCACTTCGCCGCGCAAATCCCAACCGCTGCCCGCTCCTTTGCCCTGTAAAATGTCGAGATAGATGCTCGTCAGGCGCATTGCCCGATCCAGCGGGGGGCGCACGAGCAGGGGGCTAAGCATGGGAGTAAGCTGCTTGGCCAGTCGGCTCAGTACGCCGGCCTCATGTGGTTTTTTCATAGACTTTGCGATGAAGTAGTACGGCAAGGGCAATCAACAGCCAGTTGACAAAGGCCAGCTTTACACCCCAGTTGACGGCGGCAAAGAGTCCTCCCACCAACAGAGCGATCGATGAACCCAACAGTCCGGCAGACAGCGCCCAAACCAGCGCGGCTTCCCGCTGGCGCAGCAGGCGAATCAGCATGGCGAACAGACACAACAGCATGGCTACAAAGACGATCAATCCTGGTGCGCCCAAATCGACGCCCACCTGCAACAGGATGTTGTGCGCGTCGGGAATGTCCACGCTTGGTGGAATGAGAAAATACGGGTAGAGAAGCGGAATGACTCGGTTGAACATTCCCAGGCCCACGCCGGTGAAGGAGAAATCGTGGATCGCATAGAGGGATCGCTGCCAGATTTCGATGCGCTCAGCCAGGCCGCCCACCGCTGTGCTGGAAGCGAGCTGGTTGAGAAAATCTGGGCCGGCCAGGCGAATGCCCACAATGACAGCTGCCAAGAGCACCGGCAAAAGGTAGATCAAGCGCGGCCAACGCAGCATGAAGAGGATGGGCGCGTAGATGGCAATTGCCAGCACGCTGCCGCGACTTTCCGTCAGGACGATCAGGATGATGAACCAGACTGTGAGCAGACCCATGAGCAGCGGCGGCCACCAATGCCGCGCCCAATCCCAACGCAGAGTCAAGGCGGTGGCTATCGGTAGGATCACGACAAGCGCATTGGCCAGAATATTGGGATTGATGGTTTCGCCCAGGCGCGCCAGGGCAGGGCCGCCGGCGACGAGGAGCGGCGCAAGGAGCCTACTGGCGATACTCGCTTCGCTGAGGAGAAAGGGACCGAGCAACGAGAGCGCCGCGCCCATGGCCAGAAGCGCCCAGGCAATCCACTGAGGGCGCTCCTGCGTCACAGGGTGGTTCACCAGAGCGAGCGCCAGGGTCACTCCAAACAATGTATAACCAACAACCTCCCAAGAATGCGCCCGGTCGATGGATGCCCACAGGGACACGGGCAACCATAGCAGAAATAGAGCGATACAGAGATTGACCGGTGTGGCAATGGAGATGCGTCGCGTGGTCAATAGGCGCATAGGCCAGAAGACAAAGAGGGCCGCTACGATAAGCCAGTGCATGTTCAAGGGAATCAGGCGACCTGGAAAAGTGACCAGAGGAAAGAGCGCAAACAACCAGACAGGTTCGATGAGGAGCAGGCGGCGCATCATGAGCTGAAGAACGGCGGGCGACTTGTTCCCGCCTCCGTTATGGCGTGGTCGGGCTGGCCGCGGACGTTGTATGGAGCGGCGGCGCCAAACGTGGGGGCTTGCCGTTCAGAATCGGCTTGTCGATGACAGGAGGTTGGTATTCAGGAATCAGGTTTTGCAGCCCGCGCACAATCGCATCACGGTCGTTGAGCCGCGCTGACGATTCCAGAGCCGCCACAGACTCATCCAGATATTGGGGAACGAAGGCGCTGGCGTTGGCCGCAATGAAGATTTTGGCGTGGCGAGTCGGCTCGTAGTATTCACCCGGCACGAAAAGTTCCTCGTAGAGTTTTTCGCCCGGGCGCAAGCCGGTGTAGACGATCTCGATGTCACGGTCCACCTCCAACCCCGAAAGGGAGATGAGATCGCGCGCCAGGTCCTCAATTTTGATTGGTTCGCCCATGTCCAGCAAAAAGACCTCGCCCCCGCGCCCCAGGACAGCGGCTTGAAGCACCAACTGTACTGCTTCGGGGATCGTCATGAAAAAGCGTTGCATCTCTGGATGGGTGATCGTTACCGGCCCGCCGGAAGCGATCTGTTTTTTGAAGGTGAGCACAACGCTGCCGCGACTGCCAAGCACATTGCCAAAACGAACGGCGACATACGGCTTGCCGCTTTCCAGCGCAGCCTCGCGCACGAGCAGCTCTGCAGCCCGTTTGGTCGCCCCCATCACGCTGGTGGGGTTGACTGCTTTGTCGGACGAGATCATGACAAAACGTTCAACGCCAACAGCGCGAGCCGCCTGGACAAGGTTGCGGGTGCCCAGCAGGTTGTTGGTGATTGCCTCGGCCGGGTTCACCTCCATGAGTGGGACATGTTTGTGCGCCGCAGCGTGAAATACGATTTCCGGGTGATATTCGCCGAAAAGAGTGCGAATGCGGTCTTGGAAACGGATGTCGGCGATGATTGGTTGAATGGGAATAGCTCCATCGAACAAGCGTTGATTTTCGATGAGCAATTCATTGTGAATCTCGAAGATTGAGTTCTCGCCATGACCTAACAGCATGAGCGCAGCGGGTTGACAGCGCAGAATCTGACGGCTGAGTTCACTGCCAATCGAGCCGCCGCCTCCCGTTACGAGCACCCGTTTGCCTGCCACCAGTTCTGTCACGGCTGCCGTCTCGATCTTGACAGCCTCACGGCGCAGCAGATCCTCGATCTGCACTTCGCGAATTTGTTTGAGGCGCACCGTTCCGTCGATGAGTTCATACAGCCCCGGAACCGTGCGCGGATGGATGCCCGCCTTTTCGCAAATCTGGACGATCTCGCGAATTTCCCGCCCCGGCGCGGTGGGCATGGCGATGATGATCTGGTTGACGTTATGGGCTTTTACGAGCTGGGGAATGACGTAACGGTCGCCTAGCACGGGTACACCATGGACGCGCATGTCGCGCTTGGCCGGATCATCATCAACCAGCCCCACCACAGTCAGACCAAGACCGCGATTCGCCTGCATCTCGCGCAACACCATTGCGCCGGCGTCGCCAGCCCCCACCAGAAGCACGTTGCTCGGATTCTGTACAAAAGCCTGCAACTGGGCAAGTTCATGGGGGCGATACCGCTCTTGCAGCAGGCGCAGAATGAATCGGCTGCCTGTCAAGAACATGAGGCTCAGCATTCCCTCCAACAGCCAGACGGAGCGCGACGTCATGTACGGCAGACCTAGGAGCGGCAAAAGACCGAAATTCACGACAAAGATGACCGCAGAGCTGAAGATGCTTGCGATCAAGATCATCTTCATCTCTTTGGTGCTGGCGTAACGCCAGATGCGATGATAGAGACGAAAGCGAAAATAGACTGGCAATCTGACCAGGGGAACTAGGATCAGAAAAGTCCATGTGGCTTTCAGATAAGGCCATACGTCAATCAGAGCCTCGTAGCGAATGGTGAAACTGAGGATGATGGCAAACCAGATCAGGATGAGATCGATTGCCATGAGGTAACGATAGCGCAGTCCCACAAGGGGTATGCTCGAAGACTTGTCATTCGTTACGTTTCGCATGAGATTAAGCTATAAATGCCTCTGATGGTCGCCGAAAAGTGCAAAGGGAACTGTGAATTGCGCAACGCCGCAACTTCCGACCACGTTACCCTCCATCCCCAAGTATACGTCACAAAGGCTGAATCGGTAATCTTGCCGCCCGCAAAATTGTCGTGCATTCATGGCGAGTTGCTTTGGCGCGAAGTTGTCAATCTTGGTGGGGGTCGGTTATAAATTCTTCTACAGCAAGAAATTCCTGATTCTGGGGCCCACTGCGCTCTGCCGCCTGTGGAAAACTGCTTGTAGAAAGAGGTCGCCCATGTCAACCACCCATGCACTTGAGAATGAGATTGCGCGCAGCCTGCGCGCCCAACTGGCCAACGACCCCCAGCGCCCGACCTATCATTTTTTGCCGCCCGCCAACTGGATGAACGACCCCAATGGCCTCATTGAATGGAACGGTCAGGTGCACATGTTCTATCAGTACAACCCGCTGGGTCCCTGGCATGAACGTATCCATTGGGGGCATGCCGTAAGCGATGATCTGGTGCACTGGCGCGATCTACCGGTGGCTTTGACGCCATCACCCGGCGGCCCCGATGCAGAGGGCTGCTGGTCGGGCTGCGCGGTGAATCACAATGGCGTACCCACGCTGATCTATACGGGCGTCAACCCGCAGACGGTCTGCCTGGCTGTCAGCCATGATGACTTGCTCACATGGGAGAAGCACCCGGCCAACCCGGTGATCGACAGCGCGCCGCCGGAGATCGCCAGCCAAAATGACGGCGACTTTCGCGACCCCTTTGTCTGGCGTGAGGACGGCGCGTGGTGGATGCTCATGAGCAGCAGGCGGGTGGGGGTGGGCGGGTTGACGCTGCTCTATCGCTCCAGTGACCTCTTGCATTGGGAGTTCGTCCGCACGCTGTTGGCCGGCGATTCCAGTCAGGGCGCTCCCTTTTCCACGGGCATGATTTGGGAATGTTCCAACCTCCTCGACTTCGGCGACCGCCGGAGCCTGATCGTCTCGCTCCAGTCCGAGCATCATGATCTGCTCTGCGTCGTCTATTTCACCGGCCAATGGCGGGCTGACAGTTTCACGCCAGAAACGCAGGGCGTTCTCGTCCATGGTGCGTCCTTCTATGCGCCACAAGTGTTGCGCCTGGGCGATGGCCGCGCTTTGTTGTGGGGGTGGCTGCGCGAGGAGCGCACTCTGCAAGCCTCTCGCGCCGCGGGTTGGAACGGCGTCATGTCGCTGCCGCTGCAGGCAACGTTAGCCGATGATGGGGCGTTACAGCTTCAGCCGGCGGCAGAGCTTCAGATGCTGCGTCGTCATCACCGCCGTTTTGATCATGCGTTTCTATCCGCTCTGCCACATGGTGCACTGCCCGATGTCGCCGGCGATTCGCTTGAGATGATGGCGCTTTTTCATGGACATGGCGCTGAAGAATTTGGCCTGGCGGTGCGCTGCTCTCCTGACGATGAAGAGAAGACCGAGATCGTCGTGAGGCCTACAGCAGGCGTCGTCGAGATTCGACGAGAACGTTCAAGCTTGTCGCCGGAAGTCTCCACAAGTCTGGTCAGCGCGCCGCTGCGTTCGAGTACAGAAGGAACGACAAGACTCCACCTCTATCTGGATCGTTCGGTGCTGGAGGTCTTCGTCGATGACCAGATTTGCCTGGCCTGTCGCATTTATCCAACGCGCCAAGACAGCAAAGAAGTCAAGATTATCCAGCGGGCAGGCTCGACGCTCGAATCACTGGATGTGTGGGATCTCAGCGGCGGATAAACGCCGGTATTCAGAAGGAAAATCGGCCACATCCGTTCAATCCAGCCCAATCCGCGTTCCTTATTTGTGCATATCGGGAATTCTTGGAAGGTCAAGAACCAGGTTTGATCGATTTTGTGACTTGTGGTATTCTTGTGGAAACACTGGGTTTGTTGAACGATCACCCCAAAACCCAGGTTGCTTGCACCCGTATCCATGCGTGAGGCCGCGCAGAGTTGCGCCGGAAAGTCTCCTCTCCATCACTCCGATCAGTGAACGCAGATGCTGAGTAATCAAATAGTGCTTGTCGCGTGTTGGTCAGGCGCGGTAGCCTGACTTGCCGCGCATGGGGCGTAATAGAGTGCGCCGCCGGCATCGTCGATCTGATGCAGCGACCTTCGCCTCAACACTGTTTTCCTATCTGCACTTTATCGCAAGAACTCATTCTTATTCGTTTCACTCTCTGGCGCTTGACTGGATCAGAAGGAGAAAAGTATGAATTACGACTCGAATCAGGCCACCGGCGACCCTTTCCATTCCCAAAACGGTTTGCCTCCCAAACAAGGGTTGTATGACCCGGCGTATGAGAAAGATGCCTGCGGTGTTGGTTTTGTCGTCAACATCAAAGGCAAAAAATCCCATCAGATCGTCCGGCGCGCCATGACGGTCCTGGTCAACCTCAACCACCGCGGCGCGTGCGGCTGCGAGGCAAACACGGGCGACGGCGCCGGCATCAACCTCCAGATTCCCGATAAGTTCCTCCGGCGCGTCGCTGGCGAGCTGGGCATGACGCTTCCCAGCCTGGGTGATTACGGCATTGGCATGATCTTTCTGCCTAAAGATGAACAGGCGCGTCGAATCTGCGAGCAGCGCTTCGAAGAGATCATCCAACAGGAAGGACAGCATATCCTCGGCTGGCGCACTGTCCCCACTGATAATTCCTCCCTGGGCGAGACCGCCAAATCCGGCGAACCCTTTATCCGCCAGATCTTCATTGCACGGAACGACGCTGCGCTCGTTGGCAAGGATGCCATGGCGTTCGAGCGCAAGCTCTATGTCATCCGCAAGCGCGCCGAAAAGTCGATTCGCTACAACGGCGTCGAACAAGGCGACAAATTCTATGTTGCCAGTCTCTCCAGCCGCACTATGGTCTACAAGGGCATGTTGTTGGCCGAGCAGGTGGACGCCTACTATCCCGACCTGTGCGACCCTGATGTGGAGGCCGCGATTGCCATTGTCCATTCACGCTTCAGCACCAACACCTTCCCCAGTTGGGAACGCGCACATCCCTATCGCTATCTGATTCACAACGGCGAGATCAACACCATCCGCGGCAACATCAACTGGATGTATGCCCGCCAATCCGTTCTCAAGTCAGACCTCTTTGGCGCCGACCTGGACAAGGTGACCCATCAAATCATCGAACCAGATGGCAGCGACAGCGCCCAGTTCGACAATGCCCTGGAGTTTCTGCACCTGGCGGGCCGTCCCTTGCACCACGTCGCTATGATGATGATCCCCGAACCGTGGAGTAATCACGAGAATATGGACCCGGCGCTGCGCGCCTTCTATGAATATCACGCCACCATGATGGAGCCGTGGGACGGCCCGGCTTCCATCGTCTTCACAGACGGCGCCGTCGTCGGCGCTGTGCTGGACCGCAACGGTCTTCGTCCCTCACGCTATTACGTGACAAAAGATGACATCGTGGTCATGGCTTCGGAAGTGGGCGTGCTCGGCGACGAGATCGCGCCCGAGAATGTGGCCTACAAGGCCCGTCTGCAGCCAGGGCGCATGTTTCTGGTGGATACGATCCAGGGGCGCATCATCAGCGACGGAGAGATCAAGCGCACCATGGCCGCGGCCTTTCCCTACCAGGAGTGGTTGGCCCAGAATCTGGTGGAACTCGATGATCTGCCCACGCCGCCTGATCTCTATGAGGCCGATGACCATGCCAGCGTTCTCCAACGTCAGCAGGCCTTTGGCTACACCTTCGAGACCCTGCGCACGCTCATGGCCCCTATGGCCAAGAATGGCGTTGAGGCCCTGGGCAGCATGGGCGATGATGCGCCTGTTGCTGTACTCTCGGATCAGCCCCAACTGCTCTATTCCTACTTCCGCCAGCTCTTCGCCCAGGTGACCAACCCACCGCTGGACGCCATTCGCGAGGAATTGGTGACCGCCACCGACGTCATGATGGGCACAGAAGGCAACATCCTGGAAACACTGCCCGAGAACTGTCATCAGATTCGTCTGAAGAATCCCATCCTTACCAATACCCAGCTCGCCAAGATCGCGCAAATCCGCACGCGCCACTACAAGGCGCAGAAGCTTTCGCTGCTCTTCTCCATCCGCGACGGCTGGCAGGGCATGGAGAAGGCGCTGGATGATCTTTTTGCCCTGGCCGATGTGGCAATCGAACAGGGCGTCAACATCTTCGTCCTTTCGGACCGAGGAGTGAATTCGGAGAAGGCGCCGATTCCTGCGCTGTTGGCCACCGCCGGTCTCCATCACCATCTCATCCGCCGCAAAACGCGCACCCAATGCGCCATTGTTGTGGAATCGGGCGAACCACGTGAAGTGCATCACTTTGCGCTGCTCATTGGATATGGCGCCACCGCCATCAACCCCTATATGGCCTACGAGACCATCTATGACATGATCGCCCAGGGCCTTGTCACAGACGTGTCCTATGATAAGGCGCGGGCCAACTACATCAAAGCCTGTCTCAAGGGCATTGTCAAGGTCTGCTCCAAGATGGGCATCAGCACCCTCCAAAGCTACTGCGGCGCGCAAATTTTCGAGGCCCTGGGCTTGAATCAGGCGACTGTGGACAAGTACTTCACCTGGACGCCGACCCGCATCCAGGGCATTGGCCTGAAGCAAATTTTCGAAGAAGTCAAGATGCGCCATGAGCGCGCCTTCCCAGATCGTCAAGATGAGCCAGAGGCGCTGGAGGCGGGCGGCTACTATCAGTGGCGCGCTGGTGGCGATCGCCATCTCTTCAACCCGCAAACGATCCATAAACTGCAATACGCCGTGCGCCAGCGCGACGACGCTGTATGGAGCAAGGGTTACAAAATCTTCAAGGAGTACTCCAGCCTGGTCAACGCGCAGGAGAAGGAGTTCTGCACGCTACGTGCTCTCCTGGACTTCAAGTTTGCCGACAGTCCTATCCCCATCGAAGAGGTGGAGCCGGCCAGCGAAATCGTCAAGCGTTTCAAGACCGGCGCCATGAGCTATGGCTCAATCAGTCAGGAGGCCCACGAGACGCTGGCTATTGCCATGAATCGCATCGGCGGCAAGAGCAATACAGGCGAAGGCGGTGAAGACCCGGCTCGCTATTCCTGGCGCAACGACCTTGGCGATAGTAAGAATAGCGCCATCAAGCAGGTCGCCTCGGGCCGTTTCGGCGTCACCAGTGACTATCTGGTCAACGCGCGCGAGCTGCAGATCAAGATGGCTCAGGGCGCCAAGCCGGGCGAAGGAGGTCAACTTCCGGGCGCGAAGGTCTACCCGTGGATCGCTAAGGTGCGCCACTCAACGCCAGGCGTGGGACTGATCTCGCCGCCCCCTCACCACGACATCTACTCCATCGAGGACTTGGCGGAACTGATCCACGACCTGAAGAACGCCAATCATCATGCGCGCATCAGCGTCAAGTTGGTGTCAGAGGTAGGCGTTGGCACGATTGCAGCCGGCGTCGCCAAGGGCCATGCTGATGTCATTCTCATCTCCGGTCACGACGGCGGCACCGGCGCATCGCCCCAGTCCAGCATCAAGCACGCCGGTCTGCCCTGGGAGCTGGGCGTCGCCGAAACCCACCAGACGTTGGTGCTCAACAATCTGCGCAGCCGCGTGGCCTTGGAGACCGACGGCCAGCTCAAAACCGGGCGCGACGTCGCCATCGCTGCGCTCCTGGGCGCGGAAGAGTTCGGCTTCGCCACCGGCCCGTTGGTCAGCCTGGGCTGCATCATGATGCGCGTTTGCCACCTGGACACCTGTCCGGTAGGCGTCGCCACCCAGAACCCAGACCTGCGCAAGCGGTTCATGGGCGAGCCGGAAGATGTAGTCAACTTTATGTTCTACGTCGCCGAAGAGCTGCGCGAGATCATGGCGAAATTGGGCTTCCGCACCCTCAACGAGATGGTGGGGCGCGTGGATAAGCTGGAAGCGCGCAAAGCCATTGACCATTGGAAAGCCAGCGGCATCGATCTCTCTGCGCTGTTGTGGGAGCCGCAGGCGGCTGATGATGTCGGCCGCTATTGCCAGATCGCCCAGGATCACGGCCTGGACAAAGCGTTGGATGTGACCACTCTCCTGGAGTTGGCGCAACCGGCTTTGGAGCGAGGCGAAAAGGTCAAGGCAAAGGTCAAGGTGCGCAATGTCAATCGCGTTGTCGGCACAATGGTGGGTAGCGAAGTGACGCGGCGCTACGGCGCGGCTGGTCTGCCAGAAGATACGATCCATTTTCACCTGCAAGGTTCTGCTGGCCAGAGTTTTGGCGCTTTCGTCCCTCCAGGTATCACACTGGAACTGGAGGGCGACGGCAACGACTATTTCGGCAAAGGACTATCCGGCGGCAAACTCATTGTGTATCCGCCTGAAGGCAGCACCTTTCGCGCCGAGGAGAACATCATCGTGGGCAATGTCGCGCTCTATGGCGCGACCGATGGCGAGGCCTATATCCGCGGCGTCGCCGGCGAGCGCTTCTGTGTGCGTAATTCCGGCGCAACGGCCATCGTCGAGGGTGTGGGCGACCACGGCTGCGAGTATATGACTGGTGGTCGCGTCGTCGTGCTTGGCAAGACAGGGCGCAACTTCGCCGCAGGCATGTCTGGTGGGGTCGCCTATGTTCTGGATTGGGATGGCGACTTCCACACACGAGTCAACTACGAAATGGTTGGGCTGGTGGATGTAGGTGATGAAGACGAGATCGCTGAGTTGAAGGCGCTTGTCCAAAAGCACGCTGAGTATACCAATAGCGATCTGGCCTGGCGGGTGCTCATTCGCTGGGATGAGTTGTTGCCCAAGTTCGTCAAGGTGCTCCCCAATGACTATAAGCGCATGTTGGAGGCCTTCAGCCAGGTGCAACAACAGGGGCTGAGCGGCGAAGAGGCGGTCATGGCTGCTTTCGAGAGCAACAAGCGCGATGTCTTGCGCGTCGGCGGGAACTGAAGTGGGTGTATCCAGTTTGAGTTGAGACCGCTATATTTGCAGCGGCTTGAACGGTGGCCGAGTTTTTCGAGTGCGAAAGGGAGAATTCGGCGCCGTTCAATCCCTTGCAACCACTTGATATTGTAGGAGGGGCTGAGTGGCGAATGATATAATGACGGTGGAGAAGCGGGACGAATTCATCTATCATGCTGCTGTCCTGCCTGGCTTCTGGCTTGCCGTCGACTGGCTGTGGGAGGACCCGCTGCCGTCGGCCATGGAAATCTTGAAGCAGATCAAGGGGAGCTGACAGTTGTCACACTCTGGAGGCCCGGAGCACCCAGAGTGGCAATACGTTCATGCGTGCTACAGACGACACTGGAAATGTCTTTGCGATTTTTTTGTGCTCTCTGTGGCAAAGGTGTTTTCAGGATAGCGAGGTTGCTGTTTTGCGAATTTATCCGCGCCGGCGTCTTGCCGGGTCGCGCCTTGTGGGGAGATGAGTGATGGCCAAACCTACTGGATTTCTTGAGTATGTCCGTGAAACGCCGGCAGAGCGCGACCCCCTCGAACGCGTCGGCGACTGGAACGAATTTCACCTGCACCTGGCCGATGACCGGCTGCGTCTGCAAGGCGCACGCTGCATGGACTGCGGCGTTCCTTTTTGCAACGCCGGCCAGTTGATTAACGGCATGGCGGCGGGCTGTCCCATCAACAACCTGATCCCCGAATGGAACGACCTGGTTTACCGCGGTCTCTGGCGCGAGGCGCTCCATCGCCTGCACAAGACCAACAATTTCCCCGAATTCACCGGGCGCGTCTGTCCTGCTCCGTGCGAAGGTTCGTGCACGATGGGCATCAACGACCCGCCGGTCACTATCAAGAACATCGAGTTATCCATCGTCGAGAAGGGCTTCGAAGAGGGCTGGATTGCACCCGAGCCGCCGCCTGTACGGACCGGCAAGAAAGTAGCAGTCGTGGGTTCCGGTCCCTCAGGGCTGGCCTGCGCCGCCCAGCTCAATAAGGCAGGGCACTGGGTCACTGTCTTCGAGCGGGCTGACCGGGCCGGCGGCCTGCTCATGTACGGCATCCCCAACATGAAGTTGGACAAAGAACTGGTGGTTCAGCGTCGCATCGAGCTGCTGGAAGCCGAAGGTGTGCGCTTTGTCGTCAACTGCGAAGTGGGCAAAGATTATCCAGTTGCCAGGCTGCGCGCCGAGTTCGACGCAATCGTTCTATGCGGCGGCGCAACCAAACCAAATGATTTGCCCATTCCAGGTCGTGAACTGACGGGCATCCATTACGCCATGGACTTCCTGCGCGGCAACACCAAGCATCTGTTGGATGGACGCACGGGAACGTCACAGAACGGCTATTATATCTCCGCCAGAGACAAAGATGTCATCGTCATCGGCGGCGGCGACACTGGCACTGACTGTGTGGGCACAGCCTTGCGTCATCGTTGTCGCAGTCTGGCCCAGTTCGAGATCGTGCCGCGCCCGCCCGACGAGCGTGCGCTGGACAACCCGTGGCCCCAGTGGCCGCGCGTCTACAAGATGGATTACGGCCAGGTGGAAGCAGCGGCCCGCTTCGGCGCCGACCCACGCACCTATCAGATCTCCACCACCAAGTTCGTGGGTGACGAACGCGGCCATGTGAAGGAATTGCACACGGTCAAGGTCAACATGAAATTTGTCGAAGGGCGCATGACCTTCGAGCCACTCCCCGGCACAGAGGAGGTGTGGCCGGCCCAATTGGTCTTGTTGGCTATGGGCTTCCGTGGGCCAGAAGACCAGTTGCTGAATCAGCTTGGCGTAGAACGAGATGCTCGCTCCAATGTCAAGGCTGATCACGGCAGGTTCCACACCAGCGTAGAGGGCATCTTCTCTGCCGGCGACATGCGCCGCGGCCAGAGCCTGGTGGTGTGGGCCATCAACGAAGGCCGCGGCGCAGCCCGCGAAGTCGACCGCTGGCTCATGGGCAGGACGAGTCTGCCATGACTGATAATGCTCGTCATTTATCTACTTGGCGGCTTGCGCCTGGAGGTGGATGGGCGACCGCTTAGGTTCACAGCCCTGCCTAAGACGCTGCCTCTCTGGGCGCATCTTCTTCTCAACCGTAACACAGCGACGCCGCGCGCTGCGTTGGCCTACACCATCTGGCCGGATGTGAGCGAGGATGAGGCGCGGGGCAATCTGCGGCGTCATCTGTACGAATTACGGCGCGCCCTGCCGCCCACCCCGCAGGATTGCCCTTGGATATTGGCCGACGCATTCACTGTACAATGGAATCCCCAGGCCAGCTATTGGCTGGATGTGCAAGCCTTCGAGGAGTTGTGCGCTGACTCGGCACAATTGCGCCAGGCTGTGCAACTCTATGCGGGCGATCTGTTGCCCGAGCTTTTTGAGGAGTGGATCTATTTTGGGCGTGAGCGGCTGCGCACCCTCTTTTTTGATGCACTGCAGCAGCTGATAGCAGCCGAGCGCGCTGCGGGCGACTACACCGCAGCCATCAACCATGCCAGTCTGCTGCTTCAGCACGACCCTCTGCGGGAAGATGTGGTGCGCACCCTCATGGCGTTGCGTGTGCAGAGCGGGGATGGGCCGGGCGCTCTCCTGGACTATCGTCGCTTTGCGCACCGTCTGCGCCACGAACTCGATGTGTCGCCCACGGTGGAAACCAGCGCGCTCTATGACAGCATTGCGCGCCAGTTGCTGACCGCCGCCGCTCCGCCGCTCCCCGTCTTTTCACAACCGTCGCCTGACAGTCAACCATCGCCCCGATCAACTGCACCGCCAAACAACCTGCCAGCGCAATTGACGAGCTTTATTGGGCGTGAGACGGAGCTGGCCGCACTGCGTAGCTTGTTGAGCACGAATGACGGCCGCATCCGTCTTATCACCCTGACCGGACCTGGCGGCAGCGGCAAAACGCGTCTGTCCCTCGAATTGGCCGCGCGTCTTCTCCTCGATGAGACACCCCTGTTTCCCGATGGAGTGTTTTTGGCGTCGCTGACTGCGACCTCCGACCCGCAGTCGATTTCGTCTGCCATTGTCAATACGCTGGGGGTTAAGCAGGCGCCGCAGAACAGTGCGTTGGAGACTCTACGCGATTGGCTGCATGAGAAACACATCCTGCTCCTCCTTGACAATTTCGAACACCTGATTGAAGGCGCCCCCGTAGTGACCGATCTCCTGGCGACCGCGCCCGGGTTGAGCATCATGGTCACCAGTCGGGCATTGCTCCATGTCTACGGTGAACGTGAATTTATCGTGACGCCCCTTCCTGTGCCAAAGGCTGAGGAATTCGATGACCCAGAGACCTTGACGCGCTATGCCTCAGTCAATCTCTTCTTGACGCGCAGCCGCGCCAGTAAACCAACGTTCGTGCTCAATCGGGAGAATGCCGCCGCGATTGCAGAGCTGTGCGTCCATCTTGATGGGTTGCCTCTGGCGCTGGAATTAGCCGCAGCGCGCAGCAAACTCTTCACGCCGCAAGCCATGTTGGGACGTTTGCGCGAACAGTTGACTTTCTTTGCAGATTCTCGCCTGCCTGAACGTCAACGCACTCTGCGCGCCACTCTCGATTGGAGTTATCAGCTCTTGTCGCTGGAAGAACGACATCTTTTTGTGCGCCTGGCTGTTTTCGCCGGTCGTTTTAGCCTGGAAGCCGTCGAGAAAGTCTGCGCCCCCAACAGCGACATAGATGTCCTGGATACGATGACAGGCTTAGTGGATCACAGCCTGGTGCAGCAGCTTGAATCCGGGGGCGATGAAACAATCTATCTGCAGATGTTGAGCATCGTTCGGCAGTATGCAGCTGGGCTTTTGTCGCCAGAAGAGGAAACGACCCTGCGCCTTCAGCATGCGGCCTATTACGCGCAATTGACCAAGAGAGCCTATCCCGAGTTTAGCACGGCCGGTCAGGCCAAGTGGAGCGCGCGACTCGCAGCCGAGGATGCGAATCTTTCGGCGGCGTTGGCGTTTTCTTTGCGCGTTGACGCTGCGCCCGCCGAAATTGCCTTCGGCGCCGTCATCGCCCAAAGCCTGCAACGCTACTGGCAGATTCACGGGCGGCTGCGCGAGGGCTATGAATGGTATCTGCGGGCAATCAACCATGCAAAGGATCTTGCGCCAGAGATGTACATTTATATGCATAACCTTGCTGGCTCGTTTGCAGCAATGCAGGGCGACTTGATGGCCGCACGCGGGCATCATGAAGCTGCCTTGCAATCGGCGCACCCTCTGGGGAACGGCAAGCTCGAAGCAACGACGCTTCATTTCCTCGGGTTGACGATTGCGCGCAGCGGTGATCTGGCGCAGAGCCATCGCCTGCTCACTGAGTGTCTGAAAATCTATCGTCGTACGCCGGAAATCACCAGCGCGGATTTGAGTTCGCTGCTCAACAACTTGGCGGTCGTCTCCACCCGGCTGGGCGATTATGCCCAGTCTATCGTACTGCTCAGCGAAGGGTTAGAGCTGTGCCGCGCCAGGGGCGACAAGTTGAGTATGGGACATGTTCTTTCTAGCCTGGGAGATCTCGCCCTGCGCCAGGGCGACCTGGTCGCCTCTGCACGTTACCACCAAGAGAGTTTGCTGGTGCGGCAAGAGCTGAACAATCGATTGGGCATGTTGGCCTCGGTAGAACATGTGGCGAGTCTTGCCGTGGCGCAAAAGAGATTTTCAGAGGCGGCGCGTCTCTATGCCGCTGCAGAAGCATTGCAGGCGGAATACCATACACAGCTCACTGGCCATCAGCTCGATGAGCATCGGGAAAATGTGGCAAGGCTGCGCTCCATGGTCGAGCCAAATGACCTGGAGCGCAGCTGGCGCATGGGAGCTGGCATGTCCCTGGATGAGGCCGTGCGGCTGGCCTCGGCGGTTACGTCAAGTTGACTTGCGCCCATCCGTCTGGCCATAGAAAGGACGAATGTCTTCCAGAGGTCTTGATCGGGTTGAACAGACTCGCCAGAGAATGTGCTATAATCACAACTGCCTGGACCGCGCCAGGCGCAATGACTCCTTCTCTATACATTCCCGCATGAAACCCAAACGAGGTGTATCCAATGTCCAACCAGACAAAAATTATGCTCAGTGAAAGCGACCTGCCGCGCGATTGGTACAATATCCAGGCAGACTTGCCTTTCGATCTGCCGCCGGTGCTTCATCCTGGTCGCATGGGCCCGGTCGGGCCGGACGATCTGGCGCCCCTTTTTCCCATGGACCTGATCCTGCAAGAGGTCTCCAAAGAACGCTGGATTGAAATCCCCGAACCGGTGCGAGAGATTTATCGTTTGTGGCGGCCCACACCCCTCTATCGCGCCCGGCGACTGGAACAGGCGTTGCAGACGCCAGCGAAAATCTACTACAAATACGAAGGCGTCAGCCCGGCGGGCAGCCACAAACCCAATACGGCCGTGGCCCAGGCCTTTTACAACAAGGAGGCTGGCACCAAGCGCATCACCACCGAGACGGGCGCAGGGCAGTGGGGTAGCTCCCTGGCTTTCGCCTGCCAACTGTTCGATATGGAACTGAAGATTTACATGGTCAAAGTCTCCTATGACCAGAAGCCCTATCGCCGTATCCTGATGGAGACCTGGGGTGCGCAGGTTGTGCCCAGCCCCAGCCCCGACACCAATGCAGGGCGTTCCTTCCTGGCGCAAGACCCCAACCATACGGGCAGCTTGGGTCTTGCCATCAGCGAGGCAGTCGAGGATGCTGTCACCGCGGCGACGCCCACCAAGTATTCGCTGGGGTCCGTGCTCAATCACGTCCTCATGCACCAGACTGTCATCGGCCTGGAGACCATGAAGCAGATGGAACTGACCGGCGATGCGCCCGATGTGTTGGTGGGTTGCATTGGCGGCGGCAGCAACTTTGCTGGCTTTTCCTTCCCCTTCCTGCGCGATAAGCTAACAGGGAAGACGCCGAATCTGCGCGTCGTGGCAGTCGAGCCAGCTGCCGCTCCCAGCCTGACCCGTGGTCTCTATGCGTATGACTTTGGCGACACCGCCATGATGACGCCGTTGGTCAAGATGTATACTTTGGGACACGGCTTCATCCCCGCGCCCATCCACGCGGGCGGGCTGCGCTATCATGGCATGGCGTCGCCCGTGTGTGAGCTCTATCGCTACGGCTATATCGAAGCGCGTGCTGTGCAACAGCGCGCCACCTTTGAAGCTGGCGTGCTGTTCGCTCGCACCGAAGGCATCTTGCCTGCGCCTGAAGCAGCCCACGCAGTGCGCGGCGCCATTGATGAGGCGCTGGCTTGCCGCGAGGAAGGCCTCAGTCGCACCATCGTCTTCAATTTGTGTGGTCACGGCCACTTCGATCTTTCGGCCTATGAACGCTATCTGACAGGCAAATTGGTGGATTACGAGTTGGCTGAAGAAGAAATTCGCAAGGCGCAAGCTGAGTTGCCCCAGATGCCGGCGTAGGATCTACACACATACCGCACGGCGAGTGACTTGTGACAGCGCAAATTCACAAGTCACTCGCCACATTTCAACGACCCCGAGTGAGCGCTATCAGCCCCACCAGCAGTAGGATGACCGCCAGGTCGATGAAAACCGCAATCACCAGGCCGCTGCTGACCCACAACAGCGCCGGCGTGAGTGCGTTCAGCGCCGATGAAAAGACCGCAACGGGCAGGCCAATGATCAGGTAGACCACAATCGCCACGCCAATGAAGATCAGCACTGGTCTCAACGGTCGGCGGTCCGATTCACTGGGCATCATGCCGTTGGCGACAGTGAAGATGAGGTAGGACCACAACAGACTGGCGGGGCGCAGAAACGCGGCGCCCAGGGCAGTCAGCCACGCGCCCAAACTTGCGTTTGTCAAGAGCGGCGCCAGGGGATCGCCCTGGAAGAGCTGGCGGGCGCACAGGCCCACCAATACGACGCCGGCGAAAAGCGGCGCCATTCCCACCAAACTGTCGAGCAGCGGGCCGCCTTGCCTGACTGTGACGCTGCCCAGACGAATCATGGCGCCGTAACGTTTGGGCCACACTGTAAAATTGCCTGGGCGCAACCCCAGAACACGGGCAACGATCCAGTGGGCGCCTTCGTGAACGGCGATCCCCGGCAACACCAGAACGAAGTAGGCGACCATTGCTGCGTCGATGGAGCCAGTCAGGCGCAGTGTGATGAGCTGCGTCAGGTCGCTGATCTGACTGCTGAACCACGCGAGGGCGATGAGGGCGATGGAGAAAAGCAAAAGGGTAGGAAGACCGATGGCGGTGTCAACCATTGGTGGAAAGTGAATGCCGACAAACGACAGCGCAACAGGCGCTCAGTTTGCTGGTTCTAGATTGTAGGTCAGGCTTTCGATGAGCCAGCACTTTCCCTGTTTGGCGAGAACCCAACGGTCGCCGCCTGGGGCCACTTCGCTGCCGATGCGCGTCGTCGAAATCACTTCGGCTCGGTCACTCTGCCAGGTGATTTTCAGATCTGCCGGAGTCACGACAGTGGGCGCGCCAGGAAAAACGATGCGCACGTAACGGTGGCGAATGGCGTCTTTGTCTGACCATTTCTGGTCATCCTCTGCATTGTCGGGCGTGTTCTTCGCGTCAACGACCTCTCCGCCTGGCGCCCATAAGGTCATCAGCCGCTCGATTTCCTGGCTCACGACCAGCTCGCCCTCGGCGCGCAAAAGCGCACGCACTGCGTCTTCATCACCGGAACCATCGGGCAAAGCCAACGTGCATGAACCTACAGGCGGCTCCGGTGAAGCTGTGATCCGCTCCAGCGGTGAGCAGCCTGCCAGGAAAATGCCCCAGGTGAGTAGTGCTGCGATGAGGAGATATGGTGCCCGAATGTTCAACTGTTGCCTGCCTGTGCGCTTTTGAAGAACTGTTGCACGAAGTCATCGTGCAGTTTCAACGTCTCTTCGAGATTGCCAATCAAGCCAGAAGTCAACTTGAATAACACAATGCCATCCGCCAGGTCGCGCTGCGCGTTTGGGAACAAATAGAAGTAATAGACGACGTGGTGAGTGGGTTCTGTATCGCCTGGAAAGACCTTCTGCGCCTCCAGATAGAGGCCATGAACTTCGCCGCCCTGAGGCAATTGGACAGCGTGGGAACCCAGATTGTACTGCCAGCCGTCGGCGTCATAGCAGATGTCCGGCGCGTGGAAAGGCTGGGAGCTGCGACCGCCAACCATTGTCAGCCACATGTACTGCCCATTTTCACCCTGTTGGTAAAGGCGCTGGATATATTGCTCTGGTTCGAGAAGAATCATCACTTCCTGGTTGGTTTCGGGTACATCAACGCCTTTCCATTCCCCCATCTGTAAGGGAACGTCATTGAGATTGTGATTCAGGTCGAAGTAAGCGTTGGCAGAGATGAATGTCTCGCGCGGGGTGCGTTTCCAGAAGTCGAGATCTGCCACATAGGTCATGTCGCTTTTGGCGGCTGCACTCTGTCCCCACGGGGCAGGGGACAGTCGCGGCCAATAGACAGCGATCAATGCAACGACCAGAATGATGACGACGGAGATGCTCAACAGTGTATAGCGGCCGTTTGCTTGGAGAACTTTGTCCGACGCGTCGTATTCGCTGCCTGGAACAGTGATGGCTGTGGATGTATCTGGCGAGCTTTGTTCTGGAGGCGCTACGCCCTGTTGAATGTTCATCGGGTGGCAATCAAATAACATTGGGCCGGAGCTGGGTGCATCCCAACCCGCGCGCCAGCGGATAGAGCAACAACATGACGATGATAAAGAAACCGATCCCCGAATAGTCGTGATAAAAGGTGAAGGCTGCCTCAGCGCCCCAGGCGCGCGCCACAAAGAGCAGGGAGCTGACCCGCAGAATGTTGCCGAGGATCGCCAGGGGCGCAGCCAGGAGCACCAACACGATGCGCGCCCATGTGGGGCCTTCCACCAGATAGGCGACCAGGGTCATGAGCGCTGTCAGGGCAATGAGTGAATTCACGCCGCTGCACTGCGCGCCGATGATCAAATCTGCGTTGGGCAGCGTAACCGCATTGCCTACGATGCTGACGTCCAGGCCAAGCGTCTGCACGATGGCGCCGGAACAGACGCCCGTAAAGAGCGCCAAAGGCAGGGTGTAACGGTCGACAAGGGGCAACGGCACCATAAAGACGAGATAGGCGACGGGAAAGGCCAGCTTGTGAATGGCGACCGCGCCGCCAAAGAGCCAGATCAAGCCTGCGATCATGCCGATCATGGCAAAAGCCGCCAGATAGTAGGCGAGGCCGTTGAGAAACCAGAGATAGGCGAGCACGCTGACGACCAGCATGATGACGCCGCCGACAACGCCCACCCCCGGCTGCCAGCGAAACTCCGGGTCATGACGAATGCGCTGAATGGCGAGAAAGATGGAAACTGGAGCGATGAGGATGCCGTGAGAATAGTAGTCATTCCCCATCCATTCGCCCCACAGCCAGCGCCAAACCGGGAAAGTCAATAAGAGGAATGCTGCGGCGGCAAGCAGGGGCAGGAGAACGCTTCGGATCGATGCAAACTTCATGGACAATGCTCGACAACCTCAGATTATGCCGCGCGCCCGGACCATCAGCGCAAAGCACGTTGGCAGAATACCATCGACCGTCAAATCCGTCAAACAGTCAGCCGAATTGGGTGCGCATCCACTGTCATCCTTGCGCCATTGCTACGATTACTCCACGCCGCTGAAGTGAATGATGGGCAGATAAAGGTTGGGACCCTGACTGCCGCCAATCGGCTCCACAATCACCACACCTGCCATGCCCACACCGCCGGGCGCGCCGTGTTCTTCACAATGATATGCAAAAGTTCCCACCTGGTCGAAAGTACGGGAAAAGGTGGTCCACGTGTTGGTGGGCGGGCCATTGTTGAAGCTGTTGTTGTCGGCGCGCACATTGTGGAAGCCAGCGCTGCGCTGCCACTGGACCGTGTCTCCCACATGGATTTTGATAGAGTTCGGGGCAAACACGAAGTCGCGGGTGTCCACCACCACGGTCTGGGGCGTCGGCGTGATGGGGGGCGGGATGGTGCCGCCTGGGGTGTTAGTGGGTGTAGGCGTTGCAGTGGCTGTAGGTGTGGGTGTGGCTGTTGTTCCAGGTGTATGGATATTGATCACGCCTGCCATTCCACCGCCGCCAGACGTGCCATGCACCTGGCAGAAATAGCGCGCCACGCCTGCCTGGGTGAAGGTGCGGCTGAAGGTCGTCCACGTTCCGTTGGGCGCGCCGCTGGAGAAGCTGCCGTCATCGGCCTGGACATTGTGCACGCCGCTGGCGCGGGTCCAGGTCACTGTATCGCCCACTTGGATGTCCAGCGTGGAGGGCGAAAAGGAGAAGCCGCTCGCTGTGATGGAAAATCCGGCGTTGGCTTCGTTCTGCGCCGCAGCGTAGACGCGCTCAATCAAGGCGGCTGCGTCCACTCTCGCTGCTTGTTCATTGGCAACGCCAGACAGCGCCCCGCCAATGGAAAGGAGGAGCGACACGAAGATCAGAAAAAAGCCGGCAAATGGGCGGAAACGCATATTCTCCTCCACAGTGTGCAACTTGCGCCGATGGATGAGGTGAGATTGTAGCGCAATGTTGAGAGGATGGCAAAGAGTAAAATCAGGCAAACCCCTGTCAAACGGCTGCATCTCGGCAATGCTGTGTTATACTCTTGGCGATAATCAATCGGTGTTTCAAGGGGAAGGCGTGTTTCATGAGTGATATTCGCTTTGGCACAGATGGTTGGCGAGGACGCATCGCTGACGACTACACCTTTGCCAATGTACGTCGGGCAGCTCAAGGATTTGCCAGCTTTTTCGCGGCAAACGGCAAAGAAGGGAGCGTGGTGGTCGGCCACGATCGTCGTTTTCTAGCCGAGCATTTCGCCGCTGCGGCGGCCGAAGTTCTGGCCGGAAACGGCTTTCATGTCTTCCTCACCCCAGAGGCAACCCCCACGCCGGCCATCTCTTATAGCGTCAAAGAAAAGGGAGCGCTGGGCGCGGCGAATCTGACCGCCAGCCACAACCCGCCAGAGGACTGCGGCTTCAAAGTCCGCGATGAAAACGGCGGCGCCATTCCGCCAGCTGGTCTGAGCCAGATCGAGGCGCTGATCCCAGGATCGGGAGACGGCGCAGCGATACGCTCCATGCCCCTGCGCGAGGGGTTGAAATCTGGGCGGATCGAGTATTTCGACCCCAGACCGGCGTATCTGGCGCAGATCGCTCGCCTCATCGACGTACAGCCCATCAAAGACGCCGGGTTGACAGTGGTCATCGACAACATGTGGGGCAACGGCGCAGGCTGGCTCAGCGCCATTCTGACCGGCGGCGCAACCACGGTGATCGACGTACACGCCGAACGCAATCCTATCTTTCCGGAAATGAAACGACCCGAACCGATTCCGCCCAACGTAGACGCCGGTCTGGCCGCAGGGAGACGTCTCGACGCCGACTGTGTGTGCATTCTGGACGGCGACGCCGACCGCTGCGGCTTTGGCGATGAAGACGGCGTCTTTGTGGATCAGTTGCGGGTCTTTGGGATGTTGGTCTACTACTTGCTGGAATTGCGTCAGGAGCGGGGCGCCATCGTCAAGACACTGAGCACCACCTCCATGTTGGACAAACTGGGCGTGCTCTACGGCGTCCCTGTGATCAACACGGGCGTCGGCTTCAAGTACATCGCGCCAGCTATGATGGCGCATGACGCCCTGGTCGGAGGCGAGGAAAGCGGCGGTTACGCCTTCCGCGGTCATGTGCCCGAGCGAGATGGCATCCTCTCTAATCTCTATCTTCTCGACTTTATGGTGCGCACAGGGAAAAAGCCCACCCAACTGCTGCGGTTGCTTTTCGACGCCGTGGGCGAACACTACTACGACCGCATCGACATCCGTCTGACAGACAATGCCATGAAGGAACGCGCCCGCGGTCGGCTCGACGCACTGGATACAGGCAACCTGTCGTTGGGGGGCCACACAGTGACCGAGCTGGTAACGATGGATGGCTACAAGTTCGTCATGGATGACGGCGGCTGGTTGCTCATTCGGTTTTCTGGCACCGAACCGCTGCTGCGCATCTACACGGAGACGACCGACCGTGACGCCGTCCAGGCAATCCTTGCGGATGGTCGCAAACTGGTCGGCGTGTAGACAAGGGCAGGCGGCATCCTTGTCGCCTACCCTTGCAGCCTGCACACCCTATGCAATCTGACCTACTTTGGAGACGCGATGGTGTGTGATAAAATGAACAAACAGAAGCGTAATGTTTGCAAACCAAGTGTAGATGGTTTGTGTACGGATTGTTCAAGGTGAAAGGATTGTTTGGTCTGGTCGATAGTCATTGTCATCTCGATCTCGAACATTTCGAGGCGGATCGCGATGAAGTGATTCAGCGCGCACGTGCAGTCGGCGTGAAGGCGATTGTCAATCCCGGCATCGACTTGCTTCATTGCCAGCGGGCAATCGAACTGTCGCAACGCTATCCAGAACTTTATGCTGCGGTTGGCATCCACCCGAACAGCAGCGACCAATTCGATGGAAGCAGCATTGACCAGTTGCGTGAGTTGGCTGCGCAGCCAAAGGTAGTTGCGTTGGGCGAAATCGGCCTGGATTATTACTGGGATCGGGTCGCGCACCCCATTCAGCAATCAGCCTTTGAAGCGCAACTGGAACTTGCAGCCGAGCTCGATCTGCCCGTGATCATACACTGTCGAGACGCCAACGCCCAAGTGATGGCGACGCTGGCGGAGTGGGCGCAGAGCCAGAGTTTTCGGCAGTCGTCGTTGGCGCGTCGCCCTCTTGTCGGCGTGCTCCATGCGTTTCCGGGCGACTGGGCCATGGCTGAAGAGGCTTATGCGTGGGGCTTTGCAGTCAGCCTGGGCGGCCCTATCACTTTCAGGAATGCCCAGGCGCTTCACGAGCTGGCGACTCAATTGCGGATCGACCGGCTGATGCTTGAAACGGATGCACCCTATCTGACGCCCCATCCGCATCGTGGGCAGCGCAACGAGCCTGCCAACGTTGCCCTTGTTTGTCAACGCATTGCTCATTTGCGCGGGTTGACGCCGGATGAAGTGACCGAGGCGACAGGAGCAGTGGCCGCCTCATTTTTCAGGTGGGGCGCGTAGGCGCTCTTGTCAGACTTTTTTTCAGTGGAGGAAGCGCTGCGTGGCGACTCTGCAGACGATCACCCAGAGGTCGGTGCGAGAACGGAATGAGCGACCTGCGTATGTTGTCGTGGGGTACAACGGCGTTGATGGAGCGCGCCCCAATGCGAACAGCGCTGCCAGCCTCTTCGAACCGGTGCGCAGTGGTCTGCAGCAGGTGGAAGGCAAGCTACGCACCATGGACTCATCGCTCTTTTCACCGTTGGCGAATGCGTTCGTCAACCTGATCGATAGCGGCGGAAAGCGATTGCGACCTGCGTTGGCGCTCTTGGCTGCCGAATTCAACGGCTCCGCCCTTGGGCAGGCCGCGTCTGCACGAGTGATTTCACTGGCTGCCTCGGTGGAGATGCTCCATACTTCGACCCTCGTCCACGATGATGTGATCGACGGCGCTCTATTGCGCCGGGGCGCGCCTACTCTCAACGCAATCTGGACAGGAGGCTCGACAATCCTGGCTGGCAATTTCATGTTTGGCGCGGCAGCGACATTGGCAGCCGAGACTGAAAACATGCGTGTGATCCGCATTTTCAGTCAGACGCTGAAAATCATCGTCGATGGTGAGTTGCAGCAACTTCTCGCCCGTTACGACTACGACCAGCCCAAGGATAGCTACTATCAGCGCATCTATGCCAAGACAGCCAGTCTCTTCTGCGCCGCAACCGAAGGGGCAGCGATCCTTTCTGGTTTGTCCGAAGCGCGCGTTCAAGACCTCCACGATTACGGATACAACTTGGGCATGGCGTTTCAGATTGTGGATGACATTCTGGATTTTACCGGGGATGAGGGTACGCTGGGCAAACCGGCGGGCAGCGATCTGCACCAAGGCACACTCACCTTGCCCTTTTTCTACTACCGCCGCAATCACCAAGACCCGGCGCGCTTGATTGAGCGCCTGGAAAGGGCGCGCGTTGAGGGCGAAAATGGCAACCCGGCATTGTGGCGCCATGCTGTAGACGCATTGGTCCATGATCTGCGCGCCAGCCACGCCGTTCAGTCCGCACGCGAGGAGGCCGAGCACTTCCTTGCGCGCGCTCGTGCGAGCCTGGAGGCTCTACCGGACAATGTCTACAAGCGCGCCCTCATGAACCTATGTGATTTTGTTGTCCAACGTGAGTATTGATCCCCCCGTTTGCGCTCCCTGCTCTTTGTCCTCTACTTTGTATGGCCAACTGCACTCTCTCCATCATCATCGTTTCCTGGAATGTGCGAGATCTTCTCTGCGCTTGCCTTGCGTCCATCGAACGGGTCAGCCGGGGAGAGAGCGTCGCTCCGCATCTTCGCGCCTTTGGCCCCAAAGCAGACGGTCGTGTGCGCACCCTGGAAGTCATTGTCATAGATAACGCCAGCTCTGACGGAACGCCAGCCCAAGTTGCACTGCAGTTTCCCTGGGTGCGGCTGATCCCCAGCGAGCACAACCTGGGATTCACCGCCGGCAACAATCGTGGCTTTGCTGCCAGCCGCGGCGAGTTTGTCTTTTTTCTCAACCCGGACGCCGAGCTGAAACAGAACGCCAGCGGCCAGATGGTTTCAGAAGGCAACGACACGTTGAGTATCCTTGTTTCCGTCCTGGAGTGCAACCCGACCGTGGGTATGGTCGGCCCGCGCTTGCGCTATGGCGATGGCCAATGCCAGGAGAGCCGCCGTCGTTTTCCGACGCCGCTTACCGGCTTTTTCGAGAGCACATGGTTGGGGCGAGCGTGGTCGATGAATCCGTGGGCGGCGCAGATGCATATGGCTGACTGGCCGGATGAATTCAGCCAGGATGTCGATTGGTTGGTGGGCGCGGCCATGTTCTGTCGGCGCAGCGCGCTCGCCGACCTTTCTCTGAGCACCCGGCAGCCGGCTGTCAGTCCAGGTCCTTTCGACGAGGGCTTCTTCATGTACAGCGAGGAAGTCGACCTTTGTCGGCGGCTCAAACTGGCTGGCTGGCGCGTCCTCTTTGCGCCGGAGGCAGAGATCATCCACCACCAAGGCAAGAGCAGCGAGCAGGCGACGGCTGCCAGGCACATTCACTTCAACCGAAGCAAGGTGCGTTACTGGCGCAAGTGGTTTGGCCCGCGTTGGTCCCAGGCGCTACGCCGTTATTTGCTTCTGGAGTTCCGCGTGCAATGGTGGCTCGAAGGGGCGAAATGGCTGGCGGGGAACAATCGACCATTGCGCCGCCAGCGCATGGCTGTCTATCGCCAGGTGATCCAAACCAGGCTCGTCTGATCGCCGCGCCCCTGCGCTCTCACCGGTTATTCGGGCGTGAGGATGAAACGAGTCGGGTCATCCGTAAACTTCGTCCAGGCAATCACCTTTTGAGGAATGACCTCGAACAGGCCTCCATTGTCCCACGTGTCGGGAGATGGCGCGTAATCTGGCGCATACTTATTCGCATAGGCAAGCGCTAGGCGGTCAGCCAACTCCGTAGAGGGGCGGTCGCTCGCCCGTGCAATGCCTTCCACAATCACCACATCGTCGCCGCTTTCCAAGTGGACGATGACATGAGGGTTTTGGGCGATATTCCGGGCGTGGCGCGTCTCCGGGCTGCCGTCAAAGTAGATGCGGTCCGCCAGCCAGACGGCCCACTTGGGCACTGCGTGAGGATGGCTGTTGGGGCGCACCGAACAGATCCAGTAATTTTTGGCTTCTGTGAGCCGTTGTTCCACATGGCTCCAGGGCAACAAAGATTTGGGGTTCTCCAGGTAGCCCGGCGGAAATTCCGGGCGTGTGGCTCGCGGCGTCAACATGTCATCTCCTTATCTATGCGATGACTACGTCTCAATTGAGTGCGGTGAGGGTTTGTGGATCAATCGGATCTCAGAGTGCGAATCTCTCCCAACGCTGTTCATGCCCCGGCGCAGTGGTCATTTACGACCTGTTCTGAACGCACCTCAATTGGATGTTGCGATTGGCAGAAAGGTGCGCGTCAATGCAGGGGCAAAGACGTTTTCTACATCGATGCTTTCCTGATCAGACTTCACCGCCGCCAACCAATAGGTGTAGGCGGTCTCTTCATTGGCAGCGAGATCATCGACGGCGTACTCGCCGCCCAGGTGACGCCCTCCTTGAGCGATCACCATGTCGCCACCGACTTGCACCGCAGCGGCGCGGTTGCCGCTTGCGCTGCGCCACAGGGTGAAGCCAACGATGTTACGTTCTCGCCGGGTGCTCCAGCGCGCCTGGCGAGAACGACCTGAGGCCCCTGGCGCAACCACGAAGTGCGCCAGTTCGACCAGGGGCTCTCCGTCGCTCGTTTCCCGGTTGGCCTGCCAGTTCTGCGGCTCACCACCAAAGTCCTTCACATTGCGCCGCTGCAACGCCGGTCCGCCGCCGTCGGGCGTGGCTGGCCAGGGCGCTTGGTCGCCATAGTCGACGCGATCCACTGGCAGAAAAGGAACCGCGCCGTCCAGATCTGGTTCGTCCGGCTGCCAGAGCGCGACCTCCTCTCCGCCGTCGGAGAGGGCGCCGGAGTAGGGTCCAACCACCAGAGCATCGTCGGGAAGGTCGTGTCGCGCCCGAAACTCGCCCGGCGCAAGCGGTGTGACAAAGAGCGACGCGCGAGCTGGCAGCTTCAATCCGGTCGGGAAGCTGAAATCACCCACGCCCGTCAGCCGCCATAGATTCTCTGGCGCATCCTGATCAAACAGCGCGACGGTCTCTGTGGTGAGATTGACCAACTCGACGTATTCGTCCTTTCCGGGCGGAGGATGATACATGAGTTCGGCGATCACGACGGGGCCAATCATTGGCGGCGCGTTTGCTGCGCCAGGGGTCGGGATGGTTAGCGGAGGAAAGTGCTCCTTACCGTCACTGGAAACGATGCGCCCCAACGAGACGCCGTTGGCGGCAGCGTCGAAACCCACACGATGTTGCGCGCCGGTCAGTTCGCCTTGCGGGGTGGCCTCCGACAACAACACCTCTTCGCCCATTTCGCTGAGGCCAAAACTAAAGGCTTCCTGCGTGAAGACAAGATAGCCATTCGCCTCGATGACCGTCTGCGCCGGAATGCGATAGCGGCATGGCGCGTCCTGGTCATCGCTGAGACACCATCCGTCCAGAGGGAGATCGGTCGATGTTAGATTGAAGAGCTCGATTGAGTCCACCTGGGGCGGGTCGGTGTGGGTCAGCAGTTCATTGATCACAACCGGCGGCAAAGGCCGCACATCCTGGCCCTCTGGGACGCTGTCTCCAAGCCCCTCGTGGGTGTTCAAGAACCCCAAGGCAGCCAAAGAGCACGTCAGAACGAGCAGGCGCAGGAGAACTCTGGCGTTCAACGCCGTTGCCAACCGACGACCAATCCCGCGCGTCTCCATCTCAATTGCCTTGCTTGATTGGCTCTTTGATTGGATCATAGTAGATGGTGATCGTCGCCATGTCGCGCATCAAGTTGATCTCATCGACCACACAGCGTTTCACTTGCAGACCTGTGCGCTGTCGCAGGTCATCGAGGAGCAGCTCATAATTTTCCGGGCGGATCAGATCGATCTTTTCATAGAGCACTCGCCGTTCCTCTTCGTAGTGGACGCCCCAGCGCCTGTCGAGCACGAGGATGGCGACGACGATGAAGGTGTTGATCGCTGCCAGTTCGCCAAAGGAGATGCGCGTGGAGAGGAAGAGCTGGTTGATGAATGGCATACTGATGCAAATGAAGAGAAAAGTCGTTTCGCGGATGGGCATACGCTCGGTTCGATAGCGCAGTGTAGAAAAGACTGCCAACAAACCGAAGCCAAAGCCGATGGTCAGCTGCACGTCGCGCAACAGCCCAGAGATAAAATAGATGAGGATGTTGAAGACAAAGTAGGTGAAAACAAACTCGTGCTTGCTTCGGTGTGAGGGATAATAGATGAAGCCAATGATGATAAAACCCACCACCATGTTCAAGGCGAAACCGGGCAACAAGTCTGTCAGTGTGTTCACTGGCTGCCTCGCTGGTCGAGCATGCGTCTGATCAGGGCCAACTGCTCCTTGAACCCATTCTGTTTTGCCCCAGGACGCAAAATAGCAACGCCGGTGCAGTATTTGCTGAAGCCGGTGGAAGGAACGCGTAACCGGCGCATCTCCTGAACGAACGGCGAGCGCATGGTGAACCGTGGTTGTTTCATCTCGGCGACGACCAGCCCCGGTAGTGCGCCTTCTTGCTCATCCCAGCCAAAGCGCAGGCCAACATCCAGCGTCAGCCGCTCCGTTGCGTCTTTACTCACCAGGGAGATGCGCCCAAATGTATTCCAGAGAGTGCACTGCAGCTCGGTCGGCTGGTAGGGAGTATGGGCGCTGATGAATTGCGCCATATCGTCGGGCAGATTGAGAGTGACCATGTCGGTCGGGATGCGCAACTTTTCGGTGCGTTCCTTGTTGCTTTTTCGCTTGATCTCCAGGAATGAGGTCGCATTGTGTTGATAGCTGCGGATACGCACTTTGTAGCGATCTCGCACCCCGTTATGATGATCGAGATACATCTTCAACTTTGGCGTGTCGAAATAAATCGTGGCGTAGCGACCGATGCGATGATTTTCGACGACCAGCACGTTGTAATGCTCGTGCACATTTGTCAACACCCGAAGCAATTGGCGTTCGTTTATCAGGAATTTCGTATCGAACCGGTTGAGAAGGGATGCACCCTCCAGATCGAGCAGGGAAATCGGTTGGAAGTCAGCCAGCAAGGCGTCCACCCAGTCGACAGACGTCCCCTCGCCCGCAGAGTGAGCCAATTGGTTCATGATCATCTGCGCCCCTATCAGTTGAGAAACGTCCCGTTCAAATCTGCGCCATTGATATCTGCGTTTTCCATTTTGGCGCGACGCAGGTCTGCACCGCGCAGATCTGCCCGACGCAGCACAGCATCAGTCAAGTTTGCCCGGCGCAGATTGCTTTCGGCCAGATTGGCTTCAGTGAGGGTGGCCGACGTGAGTACGGCGCGCATGAGGTTGGCCTGATGCAGATTGGCCCCGCGCAAATCGGCGTCAGAGAGATTCGCATCCCGCAGGTCGGCTTGTCGTAGGTCTGCGCCGCGCAACTTGGCGCCGCGCAGATCTGCGCCGCGCAGGTCTGCCTGAGAGAGGATCGCCTGGGAGAGATCGGCTTTGGCTAATTGAGACTCGCGGAGATTGGCGGCAGTCAGATTTGCCAGATAAAGACTGACCTGCTGCAGGTTGCTTGCCTGTAAATCAGCCTGAATAAAGCTGCCGCCACGTAAGTCTGCGCCGCTCAAATCATGTCCCTGAAAATCAGCCAACATGCAATCAGGCATACACGTTGGCCCGGCTTTGGTGGGATAGGAATACCACACAAAGACGAGGATGATCATGAGGGCGGCGCTGGCGCTCAGCCGCTTCCAAATGTGCAAAGGGTTGCTCATGCTCCCATCTGGATTTCGTCGCTTGCTCGCATCTGCCTGGGTGTGTGCATGGATAGCGTTCATTTCACGCAGATTGCATCTGTCTCTTACATTGGCTCCGTTCTCGGCGGCGCGCTGCGGGCAAAAGCCGATGCCTGGATCAATTGCCGACGTTTGAAATGGAGCGTCGTATCTGACGCACTGGGGACGAGACACAGCCGGCTGAACGCCGTCACGTCCGAATTTTGCGCATTATAGCACATTACGGCGCCGATGGATGATCTACCTTGCCCGGTATTTCAGGGGATTCCTTGATGCGTCGCCCTGCGCCGGGCAATCTCCAGACGGACTTTGGGGGCGACCTCGACGCCCAACAACTCGATTGCCCGCATGACCTTCTTGTGTTCAATCGTTCCAACGCCCAATTGCAACAACAGGCGTTGGTGACCGAAGATCTCGTATTGAAAGAGAATTTTCTCGATGATCTGGGCCGGACTACCCACAAAATCGGCGCCGGCCAGCGCACGTGACGCTTCGAGTTGTTGGCGCGTGGCCCTTGCCCAGCCCCGCTCCCGTCCGATCTTGTTCATGACGACGACTGCTGAAGGATAATAGTCATCAGCCGCATGTTGAGAATCATCGGCGATGAAGCCATGGGAGTTGATGCTCAGCGGCAGCGTTTCGGGAGCGTGTCCGGCCTGACGCGCCGCCTCGCGGTAGAGATGGGCAAAGGGTGCAAAGCGTTCGGGCAGGCCGCCGATGATCGCCAACGCCATAGGCAGCCCCAAGGTGGCCGCGCGCACCACAGACGCTGGCGTTCCTCCGACAGCAACCCAGATGGGCAACTTCTCCTGATAGGGGCGCGGGTAGACGCCCAGGTTATCCAGTGGAGGGCGATGCATGCCCGACCAGGTGATCTTCTCTGCGTCGCGCAATTTCAAGAGGAGCCCCAGCTTTTCGGCGAACAGGTCATCATAGTCGCGCAAATCATAGCCAAAGAGTGGGAACGACTCGATAAATGAGCCGCGCCCCGCCATGATCTCTGCGCGCCCTGTAGAGAGCAGGTCCAGGGTGGCGAACTCCTGAAAGACGCGCACCGGGTCGGCGGAACTCAACACGGTGACTGCGGTCGAGAGACGTATCCGTTTGGTGCGGCCGGCAGCCAACGCCAGAATCACCACGGGGGCAGAGGAGAGAAAGTCAGGGCGGTGATGTTCGCCCAGCCCGAAGACATCCAGTCCGACTTGGTCAGCCAGCTCGATAGTTTCGATGAGATTGTGCAGGCGCTGGGTCGGGCTGATCAGCGCGCCGGTGACCGGGTCTGGAGTCAGCTCGGCAAAGGAATAAACGCCGATCTCAAAGGCCGGGAAAGATGTATCCGGTTGGGTAGATTCCATGTGCAGTTATATCCGATAAGGTTGTTGCCCGAATCGGTCCACATCTTCAGGCAACAACAGAAAACCGCCGTTGCGCAGCTTGCCGCCAGCGCGCAGATGGGCGATCACGGCGCGCCGCAGCTGCGTATCCTGCGGGGCTGTGTCCAGGTCGATCAACCAATTGCCAAAGATGAAGTACATTCCCTCTGCGCCGTCGGCCGGCAGCGGGAAAAGATAACCCTGGCGCTGAAAGGCGACCAGGTTCGAGCTGGCAGGCAGCATATCGGCCAGTTGCGTGTTGAAAATCCACGACTCACAGACGAACGCTTTGACATCTCGCTGAGGATAATAAGTTGGGAAGAAGTCCAGCGCCCGCTGGAGAGATGCATGCAGCAGGTCGAGACGCAGCGGCATGTAGTTGGGTATGTGCATGTCGATCACCGTATCGCCATTGCGTAATTGCAGCTCCCATTCGCTTTTGGCGAGCTGCTGCACAGCGGGCAGCGCCAAACCATACGGTGAGATGGGCGTCCCGATAACGCTCTCATCATCTTCAATCAGCGTGGCAGTCCACTCCCCCTGTGGCGCACCATCATGATTCCATCCGTAATGAGTGGCAGTCGTTGCATCGATTTGAAATGGCGCGTGTCCATCTGTTGTGAAGCGCACGCCATTTTCTGCCAACGCTTGGACACGCCGACTTTGCCTGTGACGATAGACGCGCAGATTTCCATAGAAAGGCTGCAAAATGAATTCCATGCGCCCCAGGCGGTGGAGATCGCCAGAGGCGACAACGTTGAACCAATAGCGCAGCACCCAATCCTCCAGACCGGTTGCCCCGCCATTCGCTTCGGCAAAACGCCGCGCCGACATGGGCAGCGCAGCAAACGTCTCGCGCGTGATGGCCTCGGGGATGCCGCGCTGACGGTGTACGACGCGCAACTGACGCACGGCATCCACCGCCAAAAGCAGATAGAGTTTGTTGACTGCATCCCCAAAAAGGCTTTCGGCGGGAGGGTCGATGGCGTCGTCTGCGTGTTCGTAGGTCTGTGCATAGAGCTGTTCGGTGCAGCGCAACAGGGCTGGTTCCCCAGCAACGCGTTGGGCCAACGCCAACAACTGCTCGACGATTAGCTGATCCAATCCAGCATCCGCTGCATTTTGGCGGATGTGGGCAGGGGAGAGAAAGAGCGAAGTGTTCATTGCGACGAAAATTATATCATGGGCATTGGATGGGAGACATTGTGAGGGGCAGCATGATTCACGAATCGCGCCTGGCGGGCGACTGAATATGGCTGGCGAATGGCAAGATGATGAATTCATGGTATGATTACAGCAATTGCGATTGATGTAGTTTTCGATCTGCGTGATGTTTTCCGGTGCGAGAGGCGAAATGGGGGATGCGGGTGACCATTTGGGAGCGATTTCGAGAGGAGCGGGCGCGACTGCGCCGCCCAATCATTGTGGCGCACCGGGGCAACCAGAAATTGGAGCCGGAGAACACCCTGGCGGCTTTCCGCCGCGCTATAGATGAGGGCGCCGACGCCCTGGAGACCGATCTTCGTTTCACCAGCGATGATCAGCTCATTCTCTTCCACGACCACACACTGGAACGCACAACCGACGGCAGCGGCCCCGTGCGCAGCCATTCGCTTGCTCAGATCAAGCAACTGCGGACGCGGCGGCCAGGAGGACAATTGAGTGATGAACGTGTGCCGACGCTGCTCGAAATGTTGGCCATGTTGGGCGGTGAGGCGCCGCTTCTGCTGGAACTCAAAGACCCGTTGTTTCTCCATGAGCAGCACGCACACATCCTTGTGGATATGCTCAGATCAATCAACATGCTGAACAAGGTGGCCTTGGTTTCGTTCCATTTTGACTATGTGGAGGCGGTCAAACAAGTGGAGCCGACCCTGCCCATCGGTTTTATCACCTTGTGGAATCCCTTTCCAATCAAACGCGGCGCCCAGATGTTCGGACCGCTATGGCCGTTGCTTTACCTCAACCCCTGGTATGTGCGCTGGGCGCATCGGCGCCAGGCCATCGTTGCGCCGCTGGATCCCAATCCCGAGCCGCGGGTGCGCTATTATCTGCGCCGCAACGTGGACGCAGTGCTGGCGGATCATCCGGCCAGCGTCTTGGCCGCGCTCAATGCTGCGTTGGGTGAGGTGGCCCGGTGACGAGAGAATGGTCCACTCATTGCAATTCATGTCTCCTGTTTAGGCTTTTGGGGTTATTTTGCCTATGAACCAAATGCACTCCAGTTCTGTCCTGCCAACTGCGGAAGAGAAACCGGTGTATGTCAACCACATGTTTGCCCGCATCGCTGCCACGTATGACTTGATGAACCGACTCATGACCTTTGGGCAGGATCAGCGTTGGCGGCGTGAACTCATCGATCTGTGTCAATTGCCGGCGCGGGGTCTTCTGTTGGATGTGGGCACGGGTACGGGCGACATTGCCTATGAGACCATGCGCCTTCATCCAGCCGTGCAGGCGTTTGGCGCAGACTTCACCTATGAGATGATGGCCGTTGGCGTCGGCAAGGCAAATGGGCGCACTGCGCCCTTCACCCAAGCCGACGCCTGCCGTCTGCCCTACCCAGACGAGACTTTTGATGCGGTGGTGAGCGGTTTTTTGGTGCGTAATGTGGCGGATCGGTTGGCGGCTTTTCGCGAGATGCGCCGCGTCACCAGGCCAGGGGGACGCGTCGTTTGCCTGGAGACGACCCCGCCCGACGCCACGCTGATCGGCCAGGTCTCTCAGCTGTACACGACGCGCGTCATCCCATTGTTGGGGCGTCTGATCAGCGGCGACGCGGCAGCCTATGCTTATCTGCCCCAGAGCACCGTTGCGTTTCTTACTCCTGCTGAACTGCGCCATGTTATGGAACAGGCCGGTTTGCGAGGGGTCTTCCATCGACTGCGCATGATGGGCGCTGTCGCCATTCATGTTGGGATAAGATAAGCCATGTCTGTTGACCAACTGGATCTTCACGGCGAACGAGCCGCCCGACGCGGCAACCCAAGCCTCGTGTGGCGTGCAGGCCAAAGCCGCCGCCTGGAAATGATCCTGCGTTGGGGGCGTCCGTCGCACCACGGCAAGTTCGGCCGCACCTTGGTGAATGGCTGCGGCGTCGGCATGTACCTCCATGCACTCGCGCCGCATAGCCACGAGATTTACGGCATCGACATTGAGGATGAGCATCTGGCAATTGCGGCGACCAACATTCCCGGCGCACACTTGCAATTGGCGCTCTGTGAGCAGCTTCCCTATCCCGACAACAGTATGGATCTGGTCTTGAGCCATGAAGTGCTTGAGCACGTACATGATGATTTTCTGGCGGCGGCTGAGATGGCGCGCATTCTGACGCCAGGTGGGCGCGCCGTGATCTTTGTTCCCAATCGACTCTATCCCTTCGAGACCCATGGTCACTATTGGCGGGGCGTCTATCATTTCGGGATGACGCCGCTGATCAACTACCTGCCTGACCTGGTGCGCAACCGTCTTGCGCCGCATGTGCGCGCCTACACAGGCGAAGGACTGCGTTCGCTCTTTCTGGGTCAGCCTGTGCGCATCGTTTATCACACGCAGATTTATCCGGGTTATGACAACCTGGTGCATCGCCGTCCCAGGCTGGGGCGTTGGCTGCGCCGCATCACCTATGGACTGGAGCAATCTCCCCTTGCTATTTTCGGCATCAGTCATCTCCTGGTGGTAGAGAAGGTATGATGAGAAAACCTTCATGTACGCTTTCACAAAAGGTTTGGCGCTTATGCCCCTCCGTGGTACGATCATCCGGTTTGACGTGGAATGCCAATGTCTCAAGGGGCGTAAGTGGAAATCTTGATCCTGTAGATGTGTAGAGGAACAGTTGTAAAGTATGAGTCGACTGAATCGTCATGACTATGTCTTGATGGCGCGGCGCAAGCGAGCACGCGCTGAAAACAATCGACCGCATCCCTGGCGACGATTAGGTCAGATCTTCCTGGTCATTGTGGTGATCGTCATCGCCAGCACATTGGCGTTGATTGGCGGCAGCGCAGCCTTGGCTTACAGCATCTATCAATCCTATGCAGCCCAGATGCCCGACGCCAGCATCATCGAGCAGCAGCAGGATGACTTTGAGACCGTGCGCATCTATGATCGCACCGGACAGCATCTACTCTATGAAAGCGTAGACCCGCGCCCTTTTCGCGGCGACCGCCGCTTCATCTCCCTGGAACAAATGTCGCCGTGGGTCTATCAGGCCGCAGTGGGGTTGGAGGATCGCAACTTCTGGGAGAATCCCGGCATCAATGTGCGCGGTCTTTCGCGCGCCTTTGTCTCGAATCTGCAAGGCGGGGCAGTTCAGGGTGGATCATCCATCACCCAGCAGTTGATCAAGAACGTGATTATTCCAACGGAGGAGCGCACCCAACAAAGCTATGCGCGCAAGATCAAGGAAGTGATCCTGGCCATGGAGGTGACGAGGCGCTACTCCAAGGAGAAAATTCTGGAGTGGTATCTCAACTTCAATTTCTATGGCAATCTGGCTTATGGCGTGGAGGCTGCCAGCCAGGTCTATTTTGGTAAGAGCAGCAGAGACTTGTCTCTGGCCGAGGCCGCCATGCTTGCGCCGATTCCTCAATTTCCGGCCCTCAACCCCATCGACAACCCGGAGGATGCTAAGCGTCGTCAGGGCGTAACGCTCAACGCAATGGTGGAAGCTGGCTATATCACCCAGGCTGAGGCTGACGCCGCGTTCCAAGAGGAACTCTCCCTGCGCACATCAGTGGCGGAACGCTTCGACATTCTCACTGCGCCCCACTTTGCTCTCTACGTTCTTGAGCGCATCAAAGCAGAATATAACACAGCCGAAGACCCCTACGCCATCTGGCGCAAGGGGCTGACCGTTTACACCACCCTCGACGTGGAGCTGCAACGCTACATCGAACAGGTGATGCGCGAACAGGTGGCGAAGCTCGTGGAACAGGGCAAGAATGCCAGCAATGCGGCGGTGGTCGCCTTGCGCACTGATACGGGAGAAATCTTGGCCATGGTTGGGTCGCTGGATTACAACAATGATAAGATCGACGGCCAGGTCAATGTCGCCATTTCGGAACGCCAGCCTGGCTCCAGCTTCAAGCCCTATGTTTATCTCACTGCGCTGGAAGAAGGCTCGACCGCTGCCTCGATGATTTTGGATGTGGAGACGGCTTTTCCGGAATCCGACGGCAGCTACTATCGCCCGGAAAATTACGACCGCCAGTATCATGGGCCGGTTTCCCTGCGCAACGCGTTGGCCCGCTCCTACAACATCCCAGCCGTCAAGGTGCTGCATCAGGTGGGCGTGGGTGACGCGCTGCGCACAGCGCACCGCATGGGCATCAATGGTCTGAACCGGGGGTTGGGCTACTACGGACTCAACCTGGTGTTGGGCGGCGGCGAGGTGACGCTTTTGGACCACACCTACGCCTACTCTGTCTTGGGCAACGCCGGTGTGATGGTGGGCGAGGATGTGCAGCCAGAACAGTTGCGCACCGGATTCCGCACCCTGAACCCGGTGGCCGTGTTGCAGGTGCGCGACAGCAGCGGCAATCTCTTGAAAAAGTATGAACAGCCCAAAGCAGAGCGCGTTGTGAGCGCAGAGGCTGCCTTTCTTATGGCCGACATCATGAGCGACGACGTGGCGCGCGCGCCAGCTTTTGGCGCCAACACCGAGCTGACTTTGCCCGACCGCAAGGTGGCCGCCAAGACTGGCACCACCAATGGTTTCAAAGACAACTGGACCATGGGCTTCACCCCCCAGTTCACAGTGGGCGTCTGGGTGGGCAACACCGATAACGAATCGATGGTCAACGTGACCGGTCTCACCGGCGCCGCGCCCATCTGGAATGCTGTCATGCGCAAGCTGCACGAGGGCCAGGAAGTGAAGTGGTATAGCCGTCCACCGGGGATTATCGACAAGGTGGTCTGTCTCCCCAGCGGCCTACTGCCCACTCCATCTTGCCCGGGCAGCTCGCAGCGGAACGAGATTTTCATCGCCGGTACAGAGCCAAAAGTTCAGGACAATATCTGGCAGGTTTTCGAGATCGACGCCGCCACTGGACAGCTTGCCACGGCGGCCACGCCAGCCGAACAGCGCCAACTACGCTCATATCAGATTTTGCCCGTGGAGGCCGCGGATTGGGTGCGCGACAGCGGCATTGCCCAACCGCCGACGGGCGGCCTGGACCCCACCGATGCCCTGGTGGAATACGACCCGGATGTAGCCATCACCTCACCATCGATCAATGGTTACGTCGCCGGGGCTGTGGAAGTGCGTGGGAATGCACGGGGTGGCAGTCACTATCTGGAGATCGGATTCGGCTTGGACCCGGTTGAATGGACGCGCATTGGCTCGGAGCGAGGCGATGAGGTAGTGGGCGGGCCTCTGCAAACCCTGGATACATTCCAATTTCCAGAGGGAATCTACACCCTGCGCTTGACGGTCAATCGTCCTGAAGGCCCGCGCCAATGGACAACGCCAATCACCATTGACAACACGCCTCCCAGCGTCGTACTCAGCGAGCCAAAACCAGATCGACTGTACGTCATGGAAGACGACGAGCAGATCAACATCAACGCGTTGGTGAATGACACCTGGGCGGTAGGCAAAGTGGAGTACATCTTGGATGGCGGGGTGATCGGCACGAGCACCGTGGCCCCCTTCAATGAGCGCTGGAAGATCAAGATGCGTGATGCCAATGTGGGCGGCAATACGCCTTGGCCGGGCTTCGTCAGCGACGACCCCGAGGTGCAACCAGGCGTCATTCAGGAATATGGCGATGGCTTTGCCGCTGTGCGCACCGCGGGCGGCGTCTACTTCGAGGGCCACACTATCGAGGTGCGTGCGTATGACCGGGCTGGCAATGTCACAACAAGCGACGAGGTGCGCGTCTATGTGCGCCATAAGAAAGCACAGGATTAAGTGAAGCCATGCCAACGATCTTGGTGACGAACGATGATGGCGTTCAGGCGCCCGGCTTGCTGTCGCTCGCCCAAGCGCTCAACGGTTTGGGGGATGTTGTGGTCTTGGCCCCAGAGCGCAATTGGAGCGCATCAGGTCACAACAAGACCATGCACGAGCCGTTGCGCCTGAACCCTGTGCGGCTCGCCGACGGTCGCCAGGCCATGGCCTGCAGCGGCGGTCCAGCCGACTGTGTGGCGCTGGCGACGATGGGGGCGTTGGGTTGCAAGATCGATGTGGTCGTTGCGGGCATCAACAATGGTCACAACATGGGCAATGACGTCACCTACAGCGGCACAGTCGCCTGCGCCCTGGAAGCAACCATCAATGGCGTTCCCGGCATTGCAGTGAGCACTGCGCTGCCGGCCCTAGCGAAGGTTGATCTCGCTGTTGCGCGCACAGTGGCTGGGCAGGTTGCGCATGCAATCACAAAGGTTGTGCTGAGTCGTGGACTGCCAGCGGGCACCTTGCTCAACGTCAATGTGCCGGCGGTTTCGTTCGAGCAGTTGCGGGGCGTTGAAATCACCCGCTTGGGGAAACGGGTCTACAGCGACCAACTGTTGATCCGCGAGGACCCCTATGGACGCCCCTATTACTGGTTGGGCGGCGCGCTGCCAACCGATGTTCCCGACGACGGCGCCGATGTAGGCGCAGTGATGAACGATCTGGTGAGTGTAACGCCCATTGGTCTCGACTTGACCAACTACGCCTTTCTCGACGATCTGCGGAGTTGGCGACTGAATGAGCACTTGCAGGAGCAGGGTCATGGTTATCAAGCCGGCGCCCTGTAAGTCGCGTTGGGAGGGTGTCTTTGCCTGCCTGTGGCTTGTTATTCTTCAAGTGCTCTTTCTCCAGTGGGTCAGTGTGCGCACGACAGATTGGTTGCGCTTTGTCCTGGTTTTTCTGCTTGTCGCCAGCGTCCCTCTTTTTCTCCTTCTCGTCTATCGCACCTGGATCGCCTTTTCGCTTGAGTACTGGATCGACCGCAATGCCGTCACGGTGGTGTGGGCAGATGCGCGTCAGGTGATTCCGCTCGCCTGTATTCGCCAGATTATCGTGGGCGGCCTCCAAGAGATAACCCCTCATCGCTGGCGCTATTGGCCTGCTCCATTTGTGCGTCCAGCCCGGCTCGTGGGCGGCGTCGCCATCCCGCTTTTGGCAACGCGTCCCCCATCGGAATGCCTGTTGTTGGATGTCGGCAGCGAGGTGCTTGCCATCTCACCGGCTGGTCGCGAGGCCTTTTTAGATGCCGTGCAGGAACGCGTCCGCATGGGCCCGGTGGCGAATGCGCAACTGATGCTGACCCGTCGCTTGGACCTTCAGCGCATCTTGAAGACCGACCGTTCGGGCTTGATCATGTTGGCTGTGGGGCTGATAGGCAGCGTCTTGCTCATGGGAATGCTGATGGTGCGCTATCCAAGCCTGCCTGATGTGCTGACGGTGCGTTACAGTGCAGAAGGTGTGCCGGAACAAGTGCGCGATAAGGCGGCCCTTTTTCTGCTGCCCTTAATCGGTCTGCTTGCTTGGGCGGTCAATGCTGTTTGGGGGCTGCTCATGGCCGCGCGCAATCAGCAGACCGGTGCACACTTGTTATGGGGGGGCGCAATTGTTGTTCAGATTTGTTCGTTTTTTGCGCTTGCCAGTCTGATCGGTTAATCTCGATTCTTAACACTTTTCGAACTTGCCCCAGCCAAGAGCAAATCACTTGTGTCCCACGCCAGCGCACAACCTTTTCTGAGTATCGTCATCCCCGCCTATAACGAGGAGCAGCGTCTTCCGCCCAGTCTACGTAAGATCGCGACCTTCTTGCGCCAGCAACCATTCACCGCCGAGATTCTTGTGGTGGAGAACGGTTCTCGTGATGGCACCAGCGCGGTCATCGAGCGCTTCATTGCCGAAGAGGTGCGCAGCGCAGATCCATTCACAGTTGCGCTGCTTCACAGTCGTCCTGGCAAAGGCATCGCCGTCAAGACTGGAATGCTGGCTGCCACTGGCGAGTATCGTTTCATCTGCGACGCCGACCTGGCCATGCCGATTGAGGAGATCGCCAAGTTTCTCCCGAGTGGATCCTCCACCCAGCAGTACGACATCGCCATCGCAAGTCGAGAAGCGCCGGGTGCAGTGCGCTACGATGAGCCTGTCTATCGTCATTTGATGGGGCGCATTTTCAATCTACTGGTGCGCACCCTGGCCGTCCCAGGCATCCAGGACACTCAGTGCGGTTTCAAGTGCTTCACCCACTCCGCAGCGGAAATGGTCTTTCCCCTCCAGCGCATCGACGGCTGGGGCTTCGACGTTGAGGTGCTCTATATCGCACGTGCAAAGGGTCTACACCTGGTAGAGATACCCATCCACTGGCACTATCAGGCAGACAGCCGGGTGCGTCCGATTCAGGACACCATCAACATGGTGCGCGAGCTGCTCAAGATCCGTCGCTTCGGTCGCGCTGGTTTTTACAACTAATACACGTGGGCCTAAATGAGCCGGTGGTATTGTCATGCTGAACGCAGTGAAGCATCTGGGTGGCAGCGTGAGATGCTTCGCTGGCGCTGATGTGAAAAATAGGCTCACACAGAGACACGGAGAACACAGGGAAAGAGTCATCCGTAGGTCACGCTTGCAGCGTGACAATCATGGCTGATTTTTCATCGTTATCGGTGTCCGCAGGTCATGTTGCCTATCCTGAAAATGGGCGCATTTTCATGCTTCATTGTGCCCCAAACGGGCATGGA
>CAZLMM010000015.1:0-93311 GCA_964560495.1 uncultured Caldilineaceae bacterium | reverse complement strand
CGTCCATTCAGCGTCTCGACTAGTACACCAGGGCGCAAGTAACCCAATGGTTGTCGTGCTGAGCGCCAGCGAAGCATCTCGCGCTGCCACCCAGATGCTTCACTGCGTTCAGCATGACAATACCACCGGCTCATTTAGGCCCACGTGTACTAGCGCCAACGCCTCGTCGCCCAGGTCGAGCAAAAAGGGAAGCATCTCCGCATATTGTGCGATGATTTGATCAAAGGGGTGATGAATGACCTCTTCGAGCAGGGTGACCCCCGCTGGCTGTTGCGCGGTCTCCAGAAAAAAGAGATTCCACATCAGCCCGTCACGATCAGCGCATTCGTCGTACAACCCAAACGCGCCTGCCGTGCATCACCCGACCAACCGGCAAAGGATGCATCGCTATCTCCTGATGGGGTCGCTGCCGCTGCGATTAGCCCTGGTGCGTGGCGTCAGATCGAAGTATGTTTCGTGGCCGTGAAAAAATCGCTCCAGCTCATCCACCATCAGCTTGAAAAACAACGGACGGCTGTGACCGCTGTAATATCCGACATGGGGTGCGACAAAGACATTCGGCAGCCGCAGGATTTCGCTCTCTGGCGGCACAGGTTCGGGGTCGAAGACGTCGAGTCCGGCGAAAATATCACCCTGCTTCAGACGGCTGATCAGCGCCGCAGAATCAACGATGGCCCCGCGCGAAACATTGACAAAGACCGTCCCTGAGCGCAGCAAAGCCAGCTCACGCGCGCCGATCATGCCCTGAGTGGCAGGCGTCAGCGGCGCAGTGCAGACGACCACATGGCAATGGCTCAAGAGATTGTCCAGCGATGTCTGCAAAAAACCAAGCGCCTCGGCCATGTCGTGAGCAAGATAGGGGTCATGGACCCACACCTCCACATCGAAGGGGCGTAGCAGCTTGAGCAGATGGCGACCCATGTGCCCTGCGCCGATCAAGCCGACGCGCTTGCCGGCCAACATGCCGGGCGACGCACGCACGAGCACCTGGTCGGCCCAAGTCTGCCCCTGAATCATACGGCGGAAGTGAGTCGCGCCATTACGCATACAGAGTAGGATCAGGCCGAGCGCCCATTCCGCCACCGGATAGGATGAGCCGTTGGTGGTGTCCACGGTACGAATGCCGCGCGCCCAGGCCGCGTCGAGATCGATGCGGCGGGCGAAGCGATCGCTTTCCAGGTCGCCGATGAATCTGAGGTCGGGCGCCAACTCAAGCATCTCCGCCGTAATCTCTGGCGCGCCGTGGCAAAGGATCAGCGCATGGCACGAGACGATTCTCTCACGAAGAACCTCGGCCAGCGCAGGGTCGTCATTGGCGTCATAGGCAACCCCGCCTTCGCATTGTAGCCATTCCCAATCGGCAAAGGTTTCCAGCCTTTGCACTTCCTCGGACGGCAGGTAGTGAGAATGAACGAACTCACTGAACGCAAAAAGAACTCTGGGCCGAGATTGGGTCATAATATCACCGCTGATGTCCTGCAAGGACGCAAATCTTGAGGAAGACGCCATGAAACTATGTTACAGCACCTGGGGAATGCCCATGCTCCCCATGGACGTTATCACGCGGCGCCTGGCTGCGTTGGGCTATGATGGCGTGGAAATCGCCGTCTTGCCCAATTGGACAACCGAGATCGATGAGCTCGATGCCACTGAACGCCGCCGCATCGCGCGCCTGTTGCGCGCTGCTGGGCTGGCGCTGCCGGCCATTTCATCCTATCTGAGCACTATCGAGCCGGATGCCGAGACCTTCGCCCACAACCTGGCCTACATCCAGGCCGCAATCGACCTGGCCGTCGATTGGGCGCAAGACGGCAAACCGCCGGTTGTGATCACGGGCATCGGCGGCAAACGCGGCGACTTGCCAGAACAGCAAGACAGGCTCATCGAGCGCCTGAGAGGTCTAGGCGAGTACGCCGATACCCGGGGCGTGATTGTGGCGCTGGAGGCGCATATCGACGCCGCTGTGGAGACCCCCGATCAGATCGTCTCACTCTTGCAGCAGGTCGCCTCGCCTGCCATCCGCGCCAACTTCGACATCAGCCATTTCAATGTGCTCGGCATCCCCGTGGAAGAGTCAGTCGCCAAGATGGTTCCCTACGCGGCGCACACCCATGTCAAGGACGAACGCGGTCTCCATCCTGACTATGCGTATCTTATCCCCGGCGAGGGAAAGTTTGACTACGTGCGCTATCTGAAAGCTATGCAAACCCATGGCTACACTGGCTTCATCTCGGTCGAGATCAGCATGCAGGTGCAGCGCCGCGCAGACTATGACCCACTGGCCGCCGCTGCGGAGTCCTATCACGTATTGGCGGCTGCCTTCGACAAAGCAGGCGTGCGCCGCGCCTGAATCATAATTACACCTTCGTCTTGACTTCGAGGATGCAGCCCAATTCCTGTTGGGTGTCGAGATAGGCCCAGATTGCGCCCGGATTGAGGAATGACCCACCGCTCTGCAGGATCGGCGCATCAAGCTGCCGGGAAACGGCCTGCGGGTCATCGACCAGAAAGAGGATATGGTGCAACCCTTCGCCGTGTTCTTCCAGGAATTCGGCATAGATGTTGCCGCCTTCCAGGGGCTGGATGAATTCGATCTGCGCCGCGCCAGTTTCGATAAAGGCCAGGCGCATCCTGAAGTGGCCGCGTTCGCCACGATAGGTCGATGTCTCGGCCAACTGCGAGTTTTCTGGCGGCCATTCGACGAAGAGTGGCGGGGCAACATCGAAACGTTCGCACCAGGCCCGCGCCGTCGCTTCTACATCGCGCACCACAATCCCGATCTGGACAAGCGGGCCAAGAGTGATCTTGGGGTGCGCATCCTGTTCATAAGGTGTATCCATAACCGCAGTCTACCCATCTATGCGGCATGTTGTCAAGCGCCGCCAACGCATCCACGTATCCAGCAATGTGGCTGCTCATGGTATACTTGCGATGGAAAGTCGTTCGTCACATGATGGAGGCGTCTCATGCTCAAGCTACCCATTGGCATACAATCCTTTCGCGATCTACGCACGGAAGGATATGTCTATGTCGACAAAACCCGGCTCATCTATGACCTGATGAATGTCGCCAAGTTTGTCTTTCTCGCACGCCCGCGGCGCTTTGGCAAGTCGCTGCTGACCACCACGCTGCAAGAAATCTACCGGGGAAACAAGGCGCTCTTTCACGGGCTGTGGATCGAAGACGAGATCGACTGGCAGCCAAGACCGGTGATCCTGATCAATTTCAACGCTCTCAACTATATGGATAAGCCATTGGCGCAAGCATTGGCCGATGAAATGGACAAACTGGCGCGCGAAAACGATATGGGTCTCTCTGCACAAGATCATAAGGGTAAGTTCCAAGAGTTGTTGACGCGCTTGGGAGAGCGGGGCAAAGTCGCGCTGCTCATCGATGAGTACGACAAGCCCATCACCGACCTGCTGGAAAACGAGCAGAAGGTGCAGGAGCATGTTGCTGTGCTCAAGAACTTCTACTCGGTGCTCAAGGCGCCCGAAGCGGAAAACCTCCACTTCACTCTGCTTACCGGCGTCTCCAAGTACGGCAAGATTTCCGTTTTCTCGGACCTCAACAACCTGCTCGACATCACCCTCGACCGCCGCTTCGCCACACTCCTCGGCTACACCCAGGAAGAACTGGAGCACTACTTCTCCGACTATATCGACCGTCTGGCACAGACCCATCAGATGAGCCGATCCGACATGCTGGCGCAGATCGCCCGCTGGTACAACGGCTATTCGTGGGATGGCGTCCACACGCTCTACGTGCCCTTTTCCACTCTGGTCTTTCTCGATCAGCAGATCTTCGCCAACCACTGGTTCGCCACCGCCACACCCAGTTTCCTCATCAAGCTCCTGCGTAATGAGGAAGTCCCTGCCTACGAGTTGGAGCGCATCGGCGGTGGCGCAGCCTTGATGGAAAGCGCCGATGTCAACAACATCAGCGTCCACGCGCTGCTCTTTCAGACCGGCTATCTCACTGTCAAACAGGTGCGCAGCGGGATTGGCGGGCAGGCAACCTACATTCTCGGCTACCCCAACTTCGAGGTCGCCCATGCGTTTCAGCAATACCTGTTGGCCGACTACCTGGACAAGCCAGCTTCTCGCCTGGCCGGCACTATCCTTCAGCGTTTGGATGACGCCCTGCGCAGCCAAAATGTCGAAGGTTTCATCAACGTCCTCAACTCCACCTTTGCCAGCATCCCCCACACCCTTTTTCTGCCCCAAGAAGCCTACTACCACTCGCTGGTCTACCTGTTGCTCAAGCTGCTCGGCTTCACCATCCACGCCGAACCGCTCACCAGCCTGGGGCGCACCGACGCCACGTTGGAACTGCCCGAGGCGGTCTACATCATCGAGTTCAAGGTGCAGCGCAATCGGGAACACGCGCAGACAGCCTTGCAGCAGATTCGCGACAAGAACTACGCCGCGCCTTATCGCGCCGCCGCCAAACCCATCATCCTCCTGGGCATTGCCTTCGACCCGCTCAACCGCACGATTGCCGATTGGGCAATGGAGCGGATCGATGCATAAAGTCATGCCACTTACAGCTATCGCCGTCATCAGATCATGTCCGACGCCGCAAACGTGACGCACAAACCATTGGACATCTTTGCGGCGACTGAACGCCTGGGGCGCGGCGTCAACTTGGACAATACCCTGGAAGCGCACAACCAGAAGGGCGATCCGGGTCTCGTCCTGCGCGCCAGTCATTTCTCACACATTGCTCGGGCCGGCTTCGACAGCGTCCGTATCCCCATTCGCTGGTCTACTTTTGCCGACAAGCAATCTCCCTACGCAATTGACCCGCATCTTTTCAACAGAGTAGATTGGGCGCTGACACAGGCAAAACGGAACGACCTGGCAGCGATCATTGACTTTCACGACTATCACGAGATCACGATGGATCCGGACAATCACACCGACCGTTTTCTGGCGCTGTGGCGACAGATCGCTGATCGCTATCAGTCCGAGCCGGAAACCGTGTACTTTGAGCTGCTCAATGAGCCGAAAGGCGCCTTGACGGTCGAACGGTGGAACGAGCTGCTGCCCCAGGCAATCGGCGCAATCCGCAACAGCAACCCAACCCGTCCGCTCATCGTAGGTTCAGCCAATTGGAGCAACGTGCTATGCGTCGACACCTTGCTCCTGCCGCCGGATCCTCATTTGATCGTCACCTTTCACTACTATCAGCCAATGCCCTTCACCCATCAGGGCGCACAATGGGTGGATGGCGCTGACTCGTGGCTGGGGACTGCCTGGGAAGGCAACAAGTTCGAACGGCTCACCGTAACGGCATCTCTCGATAGAGCAGCAGCCTGGGCGCAGGAGCGTCATCGACCTCTCTTTATGGGCGAATTCGGCGCGATTTGCAAAGCTGACCTCGCCAGCAGGGAACGTTGGGTGCGCTTTGTGGCTCAGCGCGCTATGGAGCGTGGAATATCTCTTGCCTACTGGCAGTTCGGCGCAGATTTCGACCTCTATGACCGGCGCTGGGGACGCTGGAATCGGCGCATCCTGGACGCCGTGATGGGGCGCGAGACGAAGGCGACGTGGTGGGAACAAGCGCGGCGGCTTCTAAGACGCAGTCCGGTAGAAGCCGCCGCTGTGCAAGAGAGATAGATAATCGCCAACCATACGCTCCTCGCGGAAGAGCGCAGCGGCGCGGTGATGGGCAGCTCGGCCAAGGGATTGGCGCAGCGTCGGGTCGTCTGCCCAACCCTCAACGGTGACGATAAGCGCATTCAACATGGCGGCTTTGTCTTCATTCGGGTTGGGCAGCAAGCAGCCGCAGTCACCTACGGCCTCCGGCGTCCCACCGACCGCAGTCGCCATCACCGGCAGCCCTTTGGCCATGGCCTCGATCACCGCCAGGGGCATCCCTTCGGCTTGGGACGGCAGGAGGAAAATATCAGCGGCGTCGAGCAGGCTAAGAATGTCGCTGCGCTGACCTACGAAGCGCACATGGTCATCCACCCGCAACAGACGCGCCAACGCGCGCATCTGCTCCAGGCGCGTTCCCTCACCAGCCCACACAAAGAATAGGCGGGGCCAAAGAGCGCGCTTGCTCAGTTGCCGTGCGGCCTCCACCACATAATGACAACCCTTTTCCAGTTCCACCCGCGCCGTCGTGAGGCACACCACAGCGTCGGACGGGAGATTCAGTTCTGAGCGCGTCATCTGGCAAGTGGCGAGGGATGGAGTGGCAAAATAGACATCCGGGCGGGCGTTGAGGATGACCCTCCCTTTGTCGGACGGCAAGTCGCAACAACGGCGCAAGAGAGCAAGATTGTGTTGCGAAACGGCGACGACTTGTCGTGCAGCGCGATAAGCAGCGCACACCTCGGCCAGGTGGGTCGAAAACTGGGCAAGACTCTGTTGACTGACTAGATGCACCAGCGAGACGAACGGGATTTCTTGTTTGATGGCCGTTTGCCTGGCTGTCAGATTCGACGCGACTGCTCCATCGGCAAAGAGCACAAGGTTCGGGGCTACGGTGGAAAAGACGGAAGTCGGCTCGGTGAAATCGGTGAAGGCGCGGGCGCGCAATGGATCGCTGTAGATGTTGTCTGGTTGAAGCCAGATATGGGGAATCCCTAGCCTGGCTTGCTCTTGCACAAGCGCATGGTCTGCCCACGCCTGAGCCACCCAGAGATCGATTCCCTTGCGCTTCAGACCGCAGGCGATCATGTGGTTGACCTGCCCGGCGCCGGCCATCTGGGGCGTGTCAGAATAGAGCAAGACGCGCATCCGGCGATCCTAGCTTGGCGATGGCAATGACCGGTAGACCTCGCTCTGGGCAAAGGCCTGTTGAAAGTACCAGCGGTCGAGTTTGGGGCGCGTGTCGCACTGCATGAGGTATTCATGGGCGGCCCGCACACAGCCCAAGTCTTGCACCTTTCTGGCGGCTTCGTAGAGGTCGTTATAATAGAAGGGATACTCGTCGCCCAGGTACTCTGTCACAGCCGGGATGCGATTGATGAGCAGCGGCGTCCCACGAGCGATGCACTCCACCACTGCATTGTTGGCGCTGGCGTCATAAAGATAGACGAAGGCGATGTTCTCGGCAAGCAGCGCGTCATAGGCGTCGTTGGCAAGATGTTGCATGACCTGCGTATTGTCGACCGCGGTCTCCGCTACCAGTGCTTTTGTCTCCCGGCGCTCGATCTCCATCAGCCGACGCAGGTAGTCGTCTGCGCCGTCGAAGAAGCGGGGAACCAGCCGCACTTTCTCATAGGCCAGAGGATTATCGGCAGCCACCGGCAGTTCGTGAATCGCCCGCAGGCGGCGCAGCCACCAACCAATCTGCACGATCTTTTTAGTGCGATTCTCCAGGAAGGCGGCGAAGCCAAAGAGACGTTCGGGAATCTCCGTCGGAAAGACAAGAGGCGAAACCGGCTTGTGCGTGGCAGCGGCCAGCCATTCTGCGTGATAGCGCGAGAATGTGAAAAAACCGAGACAAGTTGGCAGGCTCTCACGCCAGATAGCCTTCGCCATGATCGTCTGGGGCGCTTCTTTGCGGTGAAACCATGCTGGCATATTGGGTGGGTTGTGCAGGATGCCTACCCATGGTTCACGATAGGGTGTGATTCCCCGTTCGGCGGTCGTTGCCAGCTCGTCGAACACGCCGTCTAGCTGCAATTGCAACAAGACCTGGATCGGTCGGACCTCTTCGCTCCAATGTCGCCAGGCGAAATTGCTTTCGATAAAGCCGTCGAAGAGGAGGCCCCGGCTATGGTGAAAAGGTCGCAGGGCATCAAGGACGACATTCCAACCGCTGCGATGGCAATCGAAGGTCTTCTGATTGGAGAGATTGATTTTTCCGCCGGGTTGATCGACAAGAGCGAGTCCTCCGCCCTCGTCGCTGCCCGCATCAGCGCGTCCCACACTGCCAGCCTTGATCGCCGCCAGGCTCAGGTAATAGCTGTGGACGACCGAACCTGCGCCCACCAGTTCCGCGGCGCGACCCAAATGGGTCAATGCCTCATCCAAGACGCCTGCGTTCACAGCCAGCGACGCCAACTGGACATGGGCCTCGGCGAGAGCAGGGTTCAGGCGCAGCGCCTCCTCGAAGCCGCGGCGCGCCAAATCGAGCCTGCCGGCTTCCTTCCAGGCGCTCGCCAGGCGCAGACGTACGATGGCCTGATTCTGTGATGAATCTCCCCCAGCATCCTGCGAATGATCAGCCAGGGTTGGACTCTGCACTGAATGCGTCATGGATCGTGTTCAACCTTGAGGAAAGCAAAAACCCCAACTCGTTCATCACATCCTCAGCCTGGCTGCAGCGCATGGCTGCCTGAAGGTTCGCCAGGCAGGCGGCCGGATCGCCGACGGCGGCAAACTGCTGTGCGGTTTTCAGCGCATAACGCGCATAGTTGGCCCGCGCAGCATGGGCAAGCCTGTCGCGACGGTCGTGCGGCAGATACAACTGGGCGATTTCCACGGATTTTCGGGCGTCCAACACTTGCTGGCCGCTGCGCATCAAGGGGGCGCTGACTGCCTGGGCATGGCGCCGAAAAGTCGCCAGCACACGCGGCTCATACCAAACAGTGAAATAAGCGGCCAGGCGCTGCCACATCTCCCAGTCGAAGGCCGAGCCAGCCGCCGGGCTGTAGCCGCCAAGCCGCTCATAAGCAGCGCGGCGCACCATCATAGCCGGCGTCTGGATGCGGCAAAAGGAGGCAATGCGTTCCAGCCAGTCCCTCAACACACCTGCCTGCTCCTGCTCCAAAGGCGTAAGGCTCACCTCGCTTCCCTGTTCGTCAACGATGCGACAGCGACAGAACGCTGCCGCAGCATCTGGCTCGGCGGCGCCGGCGGCAAGAGCGGCATAAAAACCCGGCGCCACTACGTCGTCATCGTGGAGAATGTGCACCCATTCGCCCGTCGCCAGCGCCACACAGATGTTGAAGATGTGCGGATGACCGGCATTCTGTGCAAGTTGATGCAGATGCACCCGATCCCGCCCAACGTGCTCGATGCAGGCGGCGATGCTCTGTTGTTGTTCCGGCGAGACGCCTCCATCGCTCACTACCATGATCTCCATGTCCGACGCGGATGGCGCCTGATTCAGCACAGACAGGAGCGATTGTTCGAGGAAGTCGCTGCGCCCAAAGACGGTGATCATCACCGACCAGAAAGGACGATGAGGCGAACCAGCTACGGGCGGAATGTGGGGAAAGAGCTCTTCTTCGGCCAGCGCAGCGATTTCGCCGCGCCGCAGCACGCCCAACTGTTCGAGCTGAGCACTGTTTTCCAGACGAATGGAGTGCTCTGGGTGAAAAAGGGTGAGCGACTCATCCGTCAACTTGTGCACATACTCGTGATAGTCATGTGCGCCGGCGTGATGTTCGCCGCGTCGGGCTTCCTGGCGCGCATGTTCAGGAAACGACGAGAAGTACTTGAAATGAAGCACAGCCGCCTGCGCGTCGGCAATCAACGTAGCGGGCAGGTTGGTGAGATGTTGCCCACCGCTCAGGATACAATCGGTGTCATAGCGCAGCAGCGGCGTCTTGACCTGAAACCATCCTCCCTTCGACCCAAAGACGCGCTCGCGCGCGCCGCCTTCGTAGATCGTCATGTTGTGATAGGGGCCGGCTCGCTCATATTTGCGATGAAAGATCTGACGGTCGAAATAGGGGCAGATGACGCGGAAGTCTTCGCCGACATGATAGTCGGTCCGGGCGATGGGGTGGTCGCTGTACATGTCGATAAGGATCGCAGTCAGCGCGCGTTTGCCGGCGTTATTCAGTTGCCGACAAAGCGCAGGCAACGACGCTCGTTCCACATCGGCATAGACGAGCAGCTCATCGGCGTCGGCCATCACCCACCAACGCCCTCGACCATAGCGTCGCAACAGCAGTTCGAACCAGGCCGAGCCAAAGTTCGCCTGATTGAACGACATGGGCGAACGCCACAGGTGAACATCAGGCTGCCCGAGCAGAAACTCCATTGTGTCATCGGTCGAGCCGTTATCCACGAAGAAGAATCTGTGAACGCCAAGCTGACGGTAATAGTTGAGAAAAAATGGTAGTCGCAACGCCTCGTTGCGCGCCACGACGCAGCAATGCACCGCCGCCGGTTCACTGTCGATTGGCCGATCATCCACTCGCTCTAGCTGGTAGCGATGGAACGCAGCGTGGATGCCCGCCTGGACGACCATGCTTTCGATGTAACCCTTGTGCAGCTCGGGCAGATTGGGGTCACGCGCCAGCCCCTGAGCAAAGACCGCCTCTGCTTCGCCGTACCGTTCCTGACGCAGAAGCGCGCTGCCCAACAGCACATGCACATCGGCAATGCCAGGGTTATGGGTGATCAGCTCACGCAGTCGCGGGATGGCGTGTTCCGGTTTGTTGCGTCGCAGCCACACCTGCGCCAGCTTGAGCGAGACTTCGTCTTGCTGCGTAGATGGTTCTTCTGTCATGGTTCCCCTCAGCCAAACCCCAACCGACGCAGATCTTGCGGCGCTACGCCCAGGAATTCATGGAGTCGCAGATCGCTGCCGGCGTCCACAGACTGCTCTGCCCAACCATTGTGCAAGCGGTCGCGATGGCGCTTGAGCAGGCGCGGCCATGTCACCTGATTGCGCGTGCCGCCTGCTGTCAGGCTGTCTGTGCGCATACAATAGTAATAGAAAAGCTCGGGGATGACGATCTTGCATATACGCTGTTCCCAGGCGCGGATCATCCAGTCAGTGTCTTCGTTGTCGGGCAGCGACTCATCGAACACCCCCACCCTGTCGAAGACCCGCCGTCGGTAGAGCGCGCTGCCCAAATGGACAAAGTTGAACGGCTCGGAAACAGGCTCAAGCGCCGCCTCTTCAACGCCAGAACCGGCAATATGATCCGTTGTCCGCATCCGCTGAATCAACCCCTGGACGATCTCCACTTCGGGGTGCTCTTGCAGCACGGCAACCAGGCGCGGCAGCATGGCCGCAGCCCACCTGTCATCTGCATCCAGGAAGGCGATAACCTCGCCGGCAGCCGTTTCCAAGCCGCGATTGCGCGCGCTGGCCGGCCCGCAATTCACCTGGCGCAGGACGATCGTCTCTGGATAGCGCGTGGCAATTGCTGCCGTCTCGTCCGTTGATCCATCATCGACGACGATGATCTCCAGCGGCGCATAGGCCTGGACATGAATACTCGTGATGGCGGTTCGTAGAAAGCGCGCTGCGTTGAAAGCGGGGATGATGACCGAGACAAGGGGCGGCGCGCTCGTTGGATGTTCAGTCATTGCGGCGCCCCTGGCAGGCCATTTCGATTGCCTGCCCGATGACCCGTGGGATCTGCCGTACATCTGTACCCAGGCCAATCTCGAAAACCGGCAGTTGACGGCTGAGCGCGACTGCCTCGCGGAAGGTTCGTTCGGCGTTGCCAGGGAGCTGAAACATGGTGCTGGGGGCAAGATAGCGCAGGGCAGCAGCCAGGCTGGCTCGCTGGAGGGTCGTGTCTTGGCGGCCAGTGACGCGCGGCAGGAGGATCGCCTGCGCCGGACAGTCAGTCAGCAGGCGCTCAGGCGCGTGTTGATGAAGGAAGATCAGCGCCTTCTCGTCGTCAAGTCGATCCGGGTTGTCGATCATTTGCTCGTACCTGGCAAAACGCGCCACGTCCTCCGCGCCCTTGAGCTTGCTCGTATTGAAGAGCGAATAGATGTGCGGCGATGGTTGGCGATTGACGATGCAATAATCATCGCCCAGAATGCGCAGGTTCGAGTCAAGACAGGCCAGCGTCGTGCTGCTCTTGCCCGAGCCGCCCTTGCCGGGCAGTAGTGCGCCACCCCACTCATAGCCGACCGCGGCGGCGTGGAGCAACTGGCAGTTGCGTGAATCGAGCTGCCAACTGAACAGCGCAGTCAGCGGGTAGCCTCGTTCATAATAGGGAACGGCGGCAGCGTCAGGAATCCAGTAGAGACCGAGGCTGCGCTCCACATCCAGAACGCTGAGAATATCCGGGCCAAGATGGAAGAGAGCATGGATGCGAGCATCGTTGTAGCCTTTGATCTCGCGGCGGATGTCGAGGCGCTCCCACCAGCGCAGACGCAGCAGATCCACCAGGCTTTCTGCCAGCAGAGGCAGGCGTGTGGCGGTAGAAGTGGAATCCCACAAGCAAAGGGTCAGATCAGGAGGGAGCGAAGCGTCGCAATGCAGATGTCGAAGCGCCGGTAAAATCTGCGGCGGAAGCGCGTCGCCGGCGAAGCGCAGCTGAACAACAGAGTTGGCAATCCGCAGGGTGTGGTCGACGACGCCACAACGTGCAACTGCTCGCTGAAAACCATCGAGAAGCAGCTCGCACAGGAAAACACGGTCCCGCTCTGCCTGAAGTTGTTCTGTGTGAACATCAGTCGAGTTCATCGCAGGTTAGTTGATGAAAACGCAGTCGTGTGTTCCTGTGCTCGGCGGCGATCAATGGCTGCTTTTAATACCTGGGCATATTCTGGTCGCGCATGGCGATGCTCGATCCCTTTGTTGGCCTGGTGAATGCGCCGGATGACGAGAATCTCATCCAGCAGCAGTTGCCTCAGCCTTTTTTCTCTGGCGCGCACGAACCAATCGAACGATTCAGCCAATGTGTGCTGCTCAGAATACTCACCGACTTGCCAAAACGCCTCGCGCGACGCAATCATGGTCGATGGTAGAAAGCCAGGCAGACGCAGACCTTCATGGAACAGTGCGTTGGCCGGTGGACTTTCAGGCGGAAGGGCTGTCTGCCACACATGCCCAAACAACAAGTCGAGAGAGCTGTCCTGGGCAAACGCCGCCATCTGTGCCGAGAGCTTGTTGGGCAGCCAGAGATCGTCTTGATCGAGAAAGGCCAGATAGCGCCCCCTTGACAGACGCACACCATGATTGCGCGCGCTGGCAGTTCCAGCGTTGTCCTGGCGAACATAACGAATGCGACCGTCGCTCATGGACTGGATGATGGCGGGACCTGCATCTTGCGAGCCGTCATCCACAACGATAATCTCCAGATGAGTGTAACTCTGGCGCAGGATGCTGTGGAGCGCGTCGCGGATATGCACTGCGCCGTTGTACAACGGCACAATGACGCTGACTAGCAGCCCTGAAAAACGCCTGTCCTCTTGTCGCGCTGACAAATCAATTGGGGTTGGCGTCTGGTTTGTTTCGAGTAATGTTTCCATGAACAGGGTCCACGAGAAGCAAGTCTTCCATATCTGCGTATTTGTTGAGCACTGGCGGCGTGAATGGCTTGGGCGCGCTGGCGTAATCCATCGGGCGAGTCGCTGCATCATTCGCTGTTTCGCCCTCTGCCACCAGAAGGAGCTGCTCTCGGCGCAACTCGTCGATCAATTGGGCAATGCTGCGCTCGATCTCATCTCCATCGCCCACATATTGCTGCTGAATGGTTGCGACCACTTGTCCAGCGGTAACATGGTCTGCCAGAAGCGCCCACACCTGCGCGCCTGCGCCATCCAGACTGTAATACATGCCATTGCTCAGGTTGACAATTACAGCTTCGCCGTCGATTACCTCGGCCACAACATCGGGGGAATTTACTCGATAGACGACATTCATGTCACTTCCGATTCCTTCACGCTATTCATGAATCATAGGAAAACTGATGGGGCGGGGATTACGTCCTTCGGTTGATTTGCCCGGCGGTGGATTGCGCCGGGCGCGCATCACTTCCCGCAACTTTGCGCCTACAATGTCAAAGCGGTAACTCAGATAGGTGAGCGCCAAAGGTATGCTCAGCGTTCGGCCCAACAGCCCGCCGTGTTGTTCGCTCAGCGCATCCAGCGAACTGTATCGCCAGAGCAGAGCCGTCATCTGTTGAACGGCGGCGCGCCGGACTGCGTTGAGTTTGAACGCATCGAACAGATCTGGCAGCGTCGAACAGCCCAGGGTGCTCTTCGTCACCGTCAGCGCCGTGAAAACAATCGCATCAGCGCGATAGCATCGGGCGCGCCCGGCAATTTCCGTCCAGTCTAATTCTTGATAGGCGCGGCAGATGGTCGCAATATCGTTAAGGGACTTCAGGTAGAAGTAACGTTTGCGACAGGCGTTGATACACGCAGCGATGAGCATCATCTCCGGCGACTGAATCCACACGGGCCAACCGTCAACTTCCTTGAGCACGGCGTCTTGCCACAGATCATCCACCGTCATGGGCAGCACCCGGTTCATCGAGACATCGTGATGTTCGTAGGGTTCATACTCGATGTGTTCCGAGATATGGCCGCGGCTGTGATTGTATCTTTCAGCGAAGTCGATGACGCGCGCCAGATTTTCGTGCACTGCCTCTGGTTGTGGGCGCAAGATCACGTCGATGTCGCCAGATATGACCGACCACGGCCAACGCTGGACGAACAGAGCAAGGGCTGCACCTTTGACCAGCAACAGATCGATCTGGTTTTCCGCGCAACAACGAGCCAGAGCTGCCAAAGTACGCTGCGACTCCTTTTTCTTGAGGATGTTGTGGATGTGGGCGCGCCGGAAGTTCGCCCGCACCGGGGCAGATACAAATTGATGCAAAGAAGTCGCCTGATCAATATTGTAATGCACTAATGGCGAGACTCGCTGCGCCTCGGCGGTGTGAAAGATACGACTCCAGCCTAAATTTTGATTCTGGCAAAGCTGATGGATTGCCAGTTCATGCGTTGCGCTGAAATCTTCGCGCGTAAGCAAGCAAAGAGCCAAATCTTCTCGATGCATGAGGGTGCATTGTTCCTCTGACGGGGGCAAACGAAAGTGTCCGTCGTCGCGCTGTCGTTTGGATAGGGAAGCTAAAAGAAATCCACCCAAACAATGGGTTTCAAGAATACCAGAAGGCTCGACAAAATCCAAACCCGGCGCAAACAAAGAGGCGCAAGTAGGGGCAACCAACCCCACTTGCGCCTCTTGTCCAGAAGGTGCCCTGACCGAACGGAGCCGATTTATCCGGTCACGGAATCTTCAATATCTGGCCGACAAAGATGAGATTCGGGTTGGCGATGCCGTTGCAGTACGCCAGATCCGCCACGCTGACGCCGAACATGGCTGCAATGCCGCTGAGGGTATCGCCCGGCCGCACCACGTAGATTTGCTGCGCCGGAGGCTCCACCGGCGGATAGAGAGGCGGCTCGACAGGTGGATAGCCTGCATCGCCGCAGATGGGAATGAGAATCTGCTGCCCAACATAAATGATGTTGGGGTTGTGAATGTTGTTGAGCTTCATTAGCTCACGCACCGTCACCCCATACTGTACGGCAATGCCGCTGAGCGTATCGCCCGGCGCCACAGTATGGACGCACACGGCGGGCGGCTGCGGCGGATAGGGCTTGGTGGGCGGATGGGGACGATGCTGACCTGCGCAGCCGCGCACGCTGATGGCGTCCAGGTTCAGGTCGAACTCGATGTCTGGCACGCCCCACTTGCTCCAGCCGCGCATGAACAACACGATGCTGTCGGCCGGCGCAACGAAACGCACCCGATACGTAGCAATGTTGCCGGGATTGGTGCGCGGGTGAATTGGCCCCAGGTCCATATTCTGCCAGTTGCTCACCTGCATCCAATCTACATTGCCGCCAGTGTTGAAGCCCCATTGGGCAGCAAAGCGATAGGGATCCGTGTCGTCGCCTGCGCCGCGCAACATCCCTTTCACGGTCAGCTCATAGGTCTTGCCCGCATAGAGATGGCCGATCTGTTGATAGATGCCGGCGTAGCGGTCGCCATCCGCCGGGTAGACCTTCTTCGTATTGATCTCGATCAGTTGGCTGCTCTTACCGTCGGCGACCACAGGCGGCCACTGGTCATTGTAGAAGCCATAATTTGCCGCGCCGCCGTTGGTAAAGAATCCCCAACCTTTGCCCACTTGTCCCACATAGACCGTATTGAAGCCCGACTCAAAATTGCCGTTGTAGACTCGATCCTCATCCATGCATGCGCCCGAATCAACAGGCGGCGGGGCAATCGGGTGCGTCGGATAGACAGGAGGTGCTGGCTTCGTTGTGGGATACACCGGCGCAACGCCTGGTTCGCCTTTGCCATACGTGTAGGCAGGCAGCGGCGTAGCCACAGGCGGCGCATAATCGTGATAATAGACCGCCGGACCCGTTAGCGCGATGGCATCCAGGTTGATGTCGATCTCTTCGTTGGGAACGCCCCATTTCTTCCACGCGCGGATGTAGATGGTCATGTAATCGTCGTCCGCCATGAGATAGGTATCATAACTGTTCATGGCGCCGGGCGCCAGGCGCTCATAATAGGTGTTCCAACCTACATCTTGCCAGTTGGTCACTGCCGCCCAGTTTGGATGAGGACCCGGAGTCCAGCCCACCTGTACGCTATAGCGCCACGGATCCCCCTCCATCACTGTAGTGCGAATCATGCCCTTCAGGCTCAGTTTGTACTCAGCCCAATCGACCACGCGCACAGTCTGATAGATGCCAGCGAAACGGTCTGGATCGGGAGCGCCGATCCCATTCGTGTTGATTTCGATCAGCTGACTGTGCTGGCCTTCGGCCACTACCGGCGCCCACTGATCGTCGTAAAAGCCATAGTTTACAGCGCCGCTATTTGTGAAACACTGCCAACCGCTGCCGACTGCGCCGCATCCTGGTTGGCTGCCAAAACCTTGTTCAAAACCGCCATTGACCAGCACATTGGTGTTGGTGGAATAGGAGGCATTGGTTACCCCCGGCCATGCGCTGATTCCAATTGCGCTTACCAGCAGCACCAGGGCCATGAGTGCGCTGACGACTCGACGCATATGTGGGGCGCGCCGCTCCTGTTTGAACAGGTCGGCCCACGGCGCCTCCCGCATCTTGCGGAAAAACGGTTGCATTTTGCCCTCCAGCTTGGTTGAAGATACGTGCCTGACAATGTCGCCGACAAAACACAGACGCAAGCGCTGCTGACTGTGGGTTGCTTTTGTCGCCGCTCAGACAAACTGGAAAGAGCATAGCACGACAATTTTTCCTGCGCAATAGGCAAAATTTTCAATAGATATTTTCATTCGCTGACTACACGACGGACATCCAGGCTGAATTGACGCCCCGACGACGCGTCAACGCTGGATATGCGAATTTTACCCGTTTCGGCGCATGAACAGAGTGAAGAGATTCAGGAGAAATCGTTGAGATCTAGCAGGATGATTACGCGAAAAAGAGATAAAATGCAAACACAGACACAAAATCAGGCGGAGAAATCAGCAAAATTTGCGATTGTGGACTCTAGCGCAAGGACGGAACGCCAATACTCGTCCAGGGACAAGTGCTCGTGGGGCGTGTGGTCCAGGGAACTATCGCCGGGGCCATAGGCGACGATGGGGCAGCCCCAAGCCGGCGCAACCACGTTCATGTCACTGGTGCCTGTTTTCACCACGAAAGTCGGACGCGCCCCCTCATCCACTGCGCGGATGCCCGCCAGAAAGCTACGCACCAACGCGTTGTTGCGGTCGCTACGCCAGGCTCGCTCTTGGGCGTGATAGTGCAGTTGCACTTGCATGTGTTCGCCAACGAATGTGTGGGTAGCGGGTGTCTCGGTCGTGGGAAGTGACTGTGGGAGCTGCGCGGTCGGCGTCGCGACCATCTCATTCGCCCACCCTGCCAGCGCGTCGACAAAGTGGGCGACGCTGAAATCCAAAGGCAACCGCAAGCCGATCTGCGCCTGCACATGATCGTGCATCTGTTCGTCGGTAAAGGTGTGCAGACGGCGCAGGCTGGGCTGCAATTGGTCGAAAGCCCTGTCGCGCCCGCCGTTGAAGGCTGCAGCGTGAGTCTCTATCCAACGCCAAAGCTCGACCGCAGTCACAGCCACGCTGGCATCCGGACCGGCGGTGTGGGCCATGGGCTGGCTGGCATCCAATTCAATGAGCAGGCGGCCTTTGTAGCCCAACGTCACCCGCTGCCAGCCGCTCGGCTCGCCAATGATGCACGCAGTGGGGATCGGCTCGTGCACACCATCGAAGCGATCGCGGATGAAACGCGCGCCTTTGCTGCTGGCCGCCTCTTCCTCCACCGCGCCCACGACGATAATGCGCAGACCGTTGGCGCGGCACCATGCGGCGCCGATGCGAGCGCCTGCACAGACGAAGGTCGCCAGCGGCCCTTTGGCGTCCACGCTGCCGCGGCCATAAAGCACGTCGCCATCGGGTGTCCCCTCGATGCGCACGGGGATCGCGCCGGGTACGGTGTCGATGTGTCCCAAAAGAACAAGCGTGCGCGCTGCGTCGGTTGCGCCTAATTCGCCGACGGCGTTGCCCACCTTATCAACAAAGGCGCGCTCGAAGCCCAGGCGCGCCATCTCAGCAGCCAGCCAACGACACGCTGCAGCCTCGTTCATCGAGAGGGAAGGGATCGCTACCAACTGGTGGAGAAGGGCGACGGCCGCGGTTTGGTTCATTCGTTGTGTCCCTTTCCCCATGTGCCCTCATCGCGGCAGCACTTCGCCAATCGCGCCCAGCGCGAGATCGATCTCTTCCCGGTTGACGATCAGCGGCGGGAGCAGACGCAACACATTGGGGCCAGCCGGAAGTGCGATCACTCCATGCTCGACCATGAGCGCTTTGAGCGTCGGCGCAACCTTCTCCCGCAGCTCAATGCCCACCATCAGCCCCAGGCCGCGTATCTCGCGCACCACGGTGCGGCCATCTAGCTCCTCGCGCAGCCGCCCTATCAGATAGTCGCCCATGACCGCGGCCCGCTCGATAATGCGTTCGTCCTGGTACGTGGAGATGGCTGCCAGCCCGGCGGCGCAGGCCAGGGGGTTGCCGCCAAACGTACTGCCGTGCGCGCCGTGAAAGAGCGCGGCGCGCACATCTTTGCTATACGCAAGCGCCCCCATGGGAAAACCGGCGCCGATCCCTTTTGCCAGGGTCAGCATGTCCGGCTGGAGGTCGAAGTGTTCACAGGCGAACCATCGCCCCGTGCGACCAAAGCCCGTCTGAATCTCGTCGATGATCAGCAACGCGCCCCGCTCGCGACAGAGCCGCTGGGCTGCGTGGAGGAATTCTGGCTGACCAGGGTGCACGCCACCCTCGCCCTGTACCACTTCGAGCACAACCGCGGCGATAGAATCGTCGATAGCGGCGTCGAGCTTCTCGATGTTGTTATACGAAAGATGGCGTGTTTCCAGTAGTGGCAGGAAGGATTTCCGGTAGTTTGGCTCCCAGGTGACGGAAAGCGCACCCACCGTGCGTCCGTGAAAGCCTCGATTGGCGGCGACGAAGCCCGTGCGCCCCGTGACCAGTCGGGCGTATTTGAGCGCAGCATCCATCACCTCAGAGCCGCTGTTGCCTAAAAAGACGTGAGGCAAATGGGCGGGCAACACTTCCACCAGTTTGGCGGCGAAGCGGGAGCGCGTCTCGTTGTAGAGAAATCCTGGACAGGAGATGAGCTGTTGGGCCTGGTGTGCGATGGCCGCGCTCAACGCCGGGTGACAATGGCCCAACATGGCGACGCCCTGGGCAGATCCCATGTCCAGATAACGCTTGCCTTCCGTATCCCACAGCCAGCAGCCCTCGCCGCGCGCAATCACTGTCTCGCTGCGCCGCGCCACAGTTCCGCCCAGAATGGACTCTTCGATTGGGGCGAAGTCTTCCATCATTAAGATCTCCTGAGGTAGTGGTAGGCGTTGTTATCCAATCTGTGTTCCGCCGCCGGCTAGCGCGCTGCTGATGGGATGCTCGATGCGCCCGTCGGCGAAGATCACCTTCTGCACGCCCTCGCCGATGGCCTCCACTGCGCCCATCACCTTCTTCTTCATCCGCCCTTCAGCATATTGCATAAAGCTATCAGCTTGAGCACGGGGAATTTCGCGTATCAATGTGTTCTCATCGGGGAAGTTGCGCAGCAAACCGGGCACATTCGAGAGGATCACCAGCGCCTCGGCGTTGAAGGCTGCGGCCACCATAGCTGCGGCGCGGTCGCCGTCCACGTTGATGGCCTCGCCCCGCTCAGACGCTCCGGGGGGCGTGAGCACCGGCAGATAGCCATTCACCAGCAGCAGCCGAAGGAGGTCAACATTCACCTTCTCCACCGTGCCGGTCCAATCGTCGCGCAGGACCATGCGCTTGCCGTCGATGCGCACACGCAAGGCATCTTTGCGTTTTCCCTCAAAGATGCGTCCATCCAGCCCACTCAACCCGACGGCGTTCACTCCTGCGCCCTGCAATTTCTCGACCCACATCTTGTTGAGCTGGCCGCAGTAGACCATCTCGAAGATCTCCAGGGTGCGGCGGTCGGTGCGCCGGCTGACAAAGCCGCTTTCGCTGGTGACGAATTCGGGCGGATGTCCCAGAGCTTCAGCCACCTCGTTGGTCGTTTCCGCGCCGCCGTGCACCAGGATCAACTCCTGGCCGCCAGCGCGCAGTTGTGCGATATCGGTTACGATGGCGTTGATATTTAGATCCTTGCCACCGCCTGCTTTGATGATGATCATGTGGCGTCATCCCTTTGCCTGGCCAGAAGATCATCGATCTCGGCCTTCAACTCTTGCCAGATGGGAGTAAGTCCCAACAGGCCAATCCAAGTATTAAGGTGCTCCCAGTCAATCTCGTCGCCGGAGATGATGATCAGAATGCTGGCAACATCACGGATATGCTGCGTTTGCTGACTCAATCCATAGTAGCGAATTTTGTTCAGTATCAAGTCATCCGGCGCATGGGCATAGACAGAGCACCAGGCAGATCAATGACTATATCAAATATTTGTCAACATTCACAAAGTTCCGTCTTTTGATCTACCCAACCCATCCCTACTGATTCGACCACCTGGTCCTCTCACTCCCACGTATGGCAACGTCTCTGGCGCTCTGCGCCAACCCTTCGTTGGTTATTCTGGGTCGCTCTCACGGCCCCACCATGCCGGAGCATAAGTACAACCAGAGCTAGACCGGGTGCAGCCCAGGGAAGCCTAACCCGGTCGCCTCTTCCCAACCCATCATCAAGTTCATGCACTGCACCGCCGTACCGGCAGCGCCCTTCATCAAGTTGTCGATGGCGCACAGGGCGACGACGCGCCCGCTCTGTTCATCAAACTCGAAACCAACATCGGCATAGTTGCTTCCTGCCAGTATCTTTGGCTCGGGGTAGCGATAGACGCCTGTCTTCTCCTTGACGATGCGCACAAATGGTTCATTGCGGTAGCGCTGACGATAGGCGCGCCACAACTCTTTCTCGCCCACGCCGGGCGCAACAAAAAGATGTGCAGTCGCCAACACGCCGCGCACATTGTCCACGGCGGTTGCGCTCAGATGCACCTGCGTCTCCCCGCCCACGAGACGAATCGCTTGCAGCACTTCGGCGGTGTGGCGATGCCCCGTGGGCGCGAAGGAACGCATGACGCCGGCCCGCTCTGGGTGATGGGTGGCGTCGCTCGACGCGTTGCCCCCCTCGCTGCTACCCACCTTCACCTCGCAGATGACGCCGCGGCTGGCGTCCACCAACTTTTCGGCAAAAAGCGGCCAGATCGCCAGGTTGGTCGCCGTGGCGTTGCAACCGACGCCGCTAACATAACGCGCACGGGCGATTTCGGCGCGGTGGAACTCAGGCAGGCCGTAGACGAACTTTTCCAACCAGGCCGGATTGGCGTGCGCCTTGCCATACCAACGAACATAGTCATTAGCATTGCGCAGGCGAAAGTCGGCGCTCAAGTCCACGATGCGTTCGGCCAGCCCGGCGAAACGCTCGATGCGCTCCATTGCTCCGCCATGAGGCAAGCCCAGAAAGAGCAGATCACATGCCTCCAGCTCGTTGACGCTGACGAACTGGAGCTTGCTGCGCCCACGCAGGTTGGGATGGGTGAAATGTACGAATGCGCCGGCGTTGCGTTCGCTGGTGACCTGGCGAATCTCCACATGGGGATGGTCGAGGAGCAAACGCAGCAGCTCGCCGCCGGTGTATCCCGACGCGCCGACAATGGAAACTGTGAGCTTCTCAGTCATGTGCAATGGCCCTACGCTGTAAGCGAGACAGGATGGCGCGCCGGTTCGCCGTTCTTCCAATTGTTGGCCGCAGCCCATCCCTCTTGGGCGACCCGCAAGCAAAAATCCACCATGCGCCCAGGAATGTTGACGCCAGTCGGCGCAATGCTATTGCGAAATTCCATTGTGTAGTTGACTTCGTTCACTAATAGCCCACGATCCGGGTCCTCGAAGACATCGATGGCGACGACGCCTCCACCCACCGCCTTGGCCGCCGCCACGCACAGCGCGTTCAGTTCGGGCGTCACCGGGCAGTTGCTCGATTTCCCGCCGCGCGCCGTATTGGTGATCCAGTGCTGCGAGTCGCGAAAGATGGCGCAGATGGTCTCATCGCCGACCACAAAGGCGCGGATGTCGCGCCCTGGCTTGGCGACATACTCCTGAATGTAAAAGATGCTGTGATGATAGCTGCCCAGCGTCTCTTTGTGTTCCAGGATCGCCTCAGCCGCGTCGCGGTCGTTGATCTTGCTCAGCAGACGCCCCCAGGACCCAACCGCCGGCTTGAGCACCACCGGATAGCCAAGCTGCTCGATGGCTTCTAGAGCGCTTTCCGGTGTGAACGCCACCAATGTGCGCGGTTGTGCAACACCGGCTGTGGTCAATGCACTGGTGGTTTGCAGCTTGTTGCCGCAGGTATCGGCGACGATGGCTGTATTGACTGTGGATATGCCTCGATCATTCAGAATGCGCAACGAATAAAGCGCACGACTGTGGTTGATACAGCGTTCGACGACGCAATCGAAGTTAGCAAATTGCTGCGCTCGCGAGTGGTCGGCAATGTCAAAAATGAGCTTCTGGTCATCCAACAAGTCAAAGTCGATGCCACGGCGCTGGAACTCCTCGAACAGGAGCTTCTCTTCTACACGAACACGGCTATAAAGAATACCAAAACGCATAGTTCATTCGCCCCAATCTTCTTCCTCTTCTGGCGCAAGCGCCAGCTTCAGCGGCTCGATGCTCACCACCTCCAGGTCGGCGCCGCACTCGGGACATTGGGTAATCTCATTCTGCATGACGTTGCTCAGTTCGATTTCGGCGAAGCACTCTGGACATTCAGCCACGCCGGATACTGTCTTGAGGGCCATCTTCTCTCTCCTTTGGGTAAAATGATTACACGAAACTACAATGATTGCATATTTTCAATGATCGCAGCGGTCACTTGCCCGGTTGTTGCGCTCCCACCCAGGTCGGGCGTCCACACGCCAGCCCGCAGCGTTCGGTCTACGGCTCGTTCGATGCGCAGCGCAGGGTCTTCCAATCGCACCCAGCGCAGCAGCATGGCCGCAGCAAGAATAGCGGCAGTTGGATTGGCAACGCCTCGGCCGGCTATGTCCGGCGCGCTGCCATGCACCGGTTCCACCAGGATGAAGGCATCGCCCACATTGGCGCTGGGCGCCAGCCCCAATCCACCCACCAAAGCCGCGGCTGCGTCGCTGATGATGTCGCCATAGAGATTGGGCGCAACCACCACGTCATATCGCTGCGGGTTGCGGATCAGCCGGTAAATCATGGAATCCACAAGCTGCTCTTCCACCGCCACCTGCGGATAGGCACGCGCCGTCTCCAACGCCGCTTCACGAAAGAGCCCGTCGGTCACGCTCAGAACATTGGCTTTGTGGACGATGGTGAGCAGGCAGTATTTGTTGCGCGCCAGGGCTTGCTTGCAGGCCATGCGGGCGATGCGCTGGGATGCCTGGCGCGTGATCACCCGCTGCGCAACGGCAGTGTCGCCGTCATCCTCCAGCCGTTCTTGCTTCACGTAGAGACACTCGGTGTTTTCGCGCACAATGAGCAGGTCAACGCCCTGCTGACTACCCGAAACGGGCGCAGATTTGGCCGGGCGCAGGTTTGCGTATAACCCCAACGCCTTGCGCATGGCGATGATGGGACTGCTGTAACCCTCCACCCGCTGGCTGGGCGAGCTGACTGCGCCGAAGATGGCGCCGTCACACGCCCGCAGCACAGAGAGCGTAGCAGCGGGCAGCGCTGTCCCCGTGCGCTGAAAGGTTTCCCAACCAGCGTCAAGCTCCACGTAGTGAAATGGAACATGGAGGGCATCTAACACCTGTCGTGCGGCAGGAACCACTTCCTGCCCAATGCCGTCGCCAGGAAGCAACGCTATACGAAAATTTCGGTTCTCCATGCTCTCAATCCACTCTGCATGTCCACAAATCAGACAAACCACACACTACTCAAAGCCAAAACGCCAAAGCCGACGATGAGCGCCCCGGCGACGCGATTGACCCACACCATCACGCCCGTCGTCACACGTCTGCGCAGCAACGACACCGCGCCGCTCAGCAGCAGCCACCAGGCCGCCGACCCAAAGAACACGCCTGCGACCAATACAGTGGCTTCCAGCACGTCGCCCTTCCCACTGGCCAGGCCAGCCCCAGCGAGAATGCCAGCAAAGGCAAAGATCGTCATCGGGTTGGTAAGGGTGAGCAGGAGCGTCGACCCAAAGGCCGCGGGCAGGCCCACAGGCTTGGCGCTGGCATCCCCCGGGACAGGAGGCGCCAGTAAGGTGCGTACACCCAAATAGCAGAGGAACAATCCACCGACCGCGCCGAGCCAAACGCTTTGCCGCGCCAGGAAGGCGCTGACCAACGTCAACCCGAAGGCGGCGATCATGCCATACATTGCATCTGCGCTGGCTGCGCCAAGCCCAGAAACAAACCCAACCAGGCGTCCCTGCGTCAGTGTGCGCTGGATGCAGAGCAAGCCAATGGGACCAACTGGGGCTGCAACAAGAAAGCCGATCACCAGCCCACGAAAAAACATAGGGGCAGTCCCTGTCACTGATAATGCCATCACCATCCTCCCACCAGACCCCGCCGGCCTGAATGATAGTCATCCAGGCGACGATGAATCTTCTTTGATGTGTTCGTCGGCAGCGCATTCAGGAAGAAGAGGCCGCACTCCTCGATCTCCCATTGGTCGCTGGCTTCTTCCAGACGAAAACGCTCACACACGAACAGGGCAATATGATCGCTCTTGCCCTGGTCGAAACTGGTGTACACACCCAGGAGCCACGGCTCTTCCAACAGCACGGCGCCCGCCTCCTCATGCGCCTCGCGAATCGCCGCAGCCATCAGCGTCTCCCCCGACTTGACGCCGCCGCCAGGGAAATACCAGGCGTCCTGGTAGCTGTGGCGCAGCAACACCACTTGGCCGTCGGCGATGAGGAGCATACGCACCCCAATAGTGACGGGGTGGAAGAGCCGCCAGCGCAACCCATAGAGAGCGTAGGCGAGCTTGAGCAGGCGGCGTCTCATGTGGATAGCTTCTGTTTCACATATTCAACCAGCCCGCCAGCCTCCACGATGCCCATGACGCTGGCGCTGAGCGGTGGAAAACTATATTCGCCGGCTGCGCACTTGATGACGCAACGTTCCGCGTCCACCTCCACATGCTCGTCGGGCCCTATCGCTCGGGCGGCAGCCGGACAGACAATAACCAGCAGGCCGCTGTTGAGCGCGTTGCGATAGAAGATGCGCCCAATGCTCTCGGCGATTACTGCGCTCACGCCATTGTAAACCAAGCAGGTCGCCGCCTGCTCGCGACTGGAACCACACCCCCAGTTCCGACCGGCAACGATGACATCGCCTGGCTGCACGCCCGCAACAAAGGATGGATCCAGGTCTTCCAATGCATGTTTTGCAATGTCAGCGCGCTCTGTCAGCGTGTAGGTGTACTTGCCAGGAAAGATCACATCGGTGTTCACATTGTCGCCATATTTCCAGGCGCGACCTGCAATGCGCATGAGTCGTTCTCCTTTTACGCAAGCTCCCGCGGGTCGGTGATGACGCCCGTGATGGCCGATGCTGCTACCACAGCCGGGTTGGCCAGGTAGATGTCGCTGTCGCGGGTGCCCATGCGCCCGCGGAAGTTGCGATTGGCGCTGGAGATGGTCGTCTCGCCTGGCGCCGGGATGCCCATGTGGTTGCCCATGCACGGGCCGCAACCAGGGACGCCGATCACCGCGCCGGCTTCCACCAGCGTTTGGATATAGCCCAGGCGCAGCGCGTGGCCCAACACCTGGCTGGAGGCCGGGATGACCAGAAAACGCACGCCCGCTGCAACTCGCCTGCCATCCATGATCTGGGCGGCGACGGCCAGGTCTTCCAACCGCCCATTGGTGCACGTGCCAAGAAAAGCCTGCTGCACACGCGTCCCCGCCACCTGGGAGAGAGGCGTCACGTTGTCCACCGAATGGGGACAGGCGACATAGGTTTCCAAGCGAGCGGCGTCATAGTGATATTCGGCGACGTAGTCAGCGCCCGGGTCAGGAAACAAACAGCCCTCCCGAATCTCCGCCGCATAATCGGCGATGACCGCCTCCTCAGCCGCCGCATCCGGTCTTTCTCGGGCGACCTTGTTTTGCGCCAAGTAATCAATCACTGCATCATCCGGGGCAATGTAAGCATTCTTGACGCCAAACTCGGCCATCATGTTGGGCAGCACCATACGCGATTCCAGCGTCATGGCCTGAATGCCCGAGCCGCTGAATTCCACTGAAGCATAGATGCCGCCATCCGCGCCCAGATCGCCGATGACGCGCAACGCAAAATCTTTGGCGGTGACGCCAGGCGGCAGCTCGCCTTCCAGCACGATGCCCATGGATTCCGGTGTGCGCAGCCAAAGCTCACCGGTAGCCCACAGGGCGGCCACCTCGCTGCGGCCGATGCCGGCGCCGAACGCGCCGAGCCAGCCGAAATGGGTGGTGTGGGAATCCGCGCCCAGGATCGTCTGGCCGGGGAGTACGATGGCCTCCTCGCTCAGCACCTGGTGGCAGATGCCGCGCCCCACCTCGAAGAAGTTGCGGATGCCCTGCTCCGCCACAAAGGCGCGAATCTCGGCGTGGTTCTGGGCGTGCTTCGTAGTGGGCGCGGGCACAGCGTGGTCCAAGGTGATGGCGAGTCTCTCAGGGATCGCCACTCTCGCCTGGCCGAACTCCAGCCAGATGCGCCGGATGGCTGCGGTGTTGTCATGGCTGAGCACGACATCGGGGCGCGCGTCCACCACCTGACCGACCGCGACGAAGTTCAGTCCGGCGGCGCGAGCCAGGGCTTTCTGGGCAAAGGTCTGGGGGCGAGTTGCAGCGTCACTCATTTTTCCACCTCAGCAAAGACGTCCCTCGTCAGGTCTTTCTCATAGAACACACTCAAGGGGTCATCCCAATAGTCACCGAAAGGGCCGGTGCGACGATAGCCGTCGCGTTCATAAAGGCGGATGGCGTCGTAATTAATGACGCCGGTCTCCAGGCGGGCGACGGTCATGCCGGTTGCGGCCACCGCCGCCTCCAATGCCTGCAAGATGCGCCGTCCGACACCCAGCCCGCGACCACGCTCATCCACGAACATGCGCTTGATCTCAGCGTAGGAATCATTCGGGTCTTCGCTGTGCAACACCGCAGCCCCGCAGCCAACAGCCGCCTCGCCCATCCGTGCTACAAGAAAAATGACATTCGGCTGCAATAGCGTCGTCACATCCACCATGTGGTTGCTCTCGGCCGGGTAAAGGCTGGCGGCGTAGGCGTCCGACGCCTGAAACAGGCGATGCACCTCTGGTTGGTCGGGCGTTTCGCGCTGGATTGTGACTTGCGCCAGGTGATGCGACGTACTCACTGGATAACTCCGTTCAAGAGCAGATAGGCTGTTGCTGCCACAACCACCCGGTCTTTGATCTTCCCATGGCGCACAGCGTCCTTGAGCCATTCGGGCGTTACCCAGTGGAGGGCAACGAACTCCTCAGCATCGCGCCGGGGGTGGTCAGTGGGGCGCAGGTCGCATACAAGGAAAAGATGACTGGCGGCGACGCCGAAGCCCGGGTTGTCCCAGACAACGCCCAGGTAGCGTACAGTCTCGGGCGACACAAGAGCAGGCGCATAGCCGGTCTCCTCCAACAGTTCGCGCAAACCGGCGGTCTGCAAATCTTCGCCGGCAGCAGCCAGGCCGCCAGGCACTTGCCAGATCACTTCGCCCACGCCGTGGCGGTACTCGCGTTCGAGGAGAATCCGCCCGGCGTCATCGAAGCCCACGACGCCCACGCCGATCCCGCCCGGGATCAGGCGCGTGTATTCATATTGCGCGCCGGTGGGCAACTGCACCTGGTCGATAGCCACGGTGAGCCAGCGGTTCCGGAAGGCCGTGCGCGTGGCGAGCGTCTGCCAGGGTGGGGGGTCAGGATTGAGCGCGTATTGCGCCATAAGTCTCGGCCTTTTCAAGCAGTTGCGCCTGTAGAATCAGCGTCGCGTCCTTATCAACCTGGCTTTCAAGATGATAATTCCCGTTTTCACGCATTCGCTTTTTCTCCACCGAGGTCAATTGTGGTGGGAAGAGTTGTGCTGCATCGACATTCCTAATGCTCTGAATTTTGTCCAGAAAATAGGAGACGTAGAATCCTTGAAAAGTCGTCTCGTGTGCCTTTGTTAGTTTGTCGTTGGCAATGCCCACATACTCTGAGTCAAGATCGATGCCGACAAAGTGACGACCAAGCGTCTTCGCCGCAATGGCTGTGGTGCCAGTCCCCAAGAATGGATCGAGTACGATATCGCCCGGATCTGTGCTCATAAGAACAACACGCTCCAAAATCGGAATTGGCAACTGACACGGGTGTTCATCGCGTCGTACATTGTGACGGATGCGATGGATGTCTGTCCATACGTCGCTGACCAGCGCGCCAAATGGGTGCATCTGATCCTTCTTGCCGCCATAGTCCTTGAGGTAGCTGTCGCAGACACGACAACGCTTGTGGGGCGCCCGAATTTCATAGAATTTATAGCCCCGCAATTCTTTGGTATAGAACAGAATGCCATAGTGCGCCGGCAGCAGCGTCTTGCCCAGGGGGGTGCTCATGGCGTCCCAGGCGATCCAATGGCGGAAGTACGCGATGTCGTTGAGGATGCCTGCGTAATAGGTGAGCCACTTGGGGATGTTGTGGACGAAGATGGCACCAGTCGGTTTGGTGATGCGCACCATCTCGGCAAGCCAGCGACGGCACCAATCGAGATACTCGGCCACTGGACGCTGGTCTTTGTAGGATGTGTAGCGTTTTTCGAGATTGAAGGGAGGATCGGCGAAGCACATATCCACGCTGTTGTCTTCGATATTGGACATGACTTCCAGGCAGTCGCCGAGTATTACCTTGTCAAGATACTCTGATAACATTTGGGGCACCTCTCACCACTCTAATCTGGAGGATTCCTGAAAAACCGGGGAGGAATATGTTTGAGGATGATCGCCTCAAGTTGATCGAAGGTTTTCATGTTGAGGCAATAGTGACAGCCTGTGTACATCTTGCGAAGATCGGAACGACGCGCTAACCACCCTGCGCCATCCACAACATTGACAAACACCCGCTCCATTGGCGCATAGCGGACGTTCTCGCCAATGATCTTCTGATACATTGCCAATTGCTCATTGGCGCGAGTTGTTTGGCTGCTTGATGTTGTCTCCATATACGATACCATCACCATGACAAAAGGATCGTCGAGAGACGGTATTGCGTGGTCGATCTCCTTTCCGACGAATCTGACCTGTCCATGCGCATGAGTGATGCCATAGGTATCTTGCAGTCTATCGAGCAAGGTTTTGATTTTTCTCTCTACATGCTCACCCTTCTGGTCAATGTATTCACCCATGAGCTTTTTTCGAACTACATTGCCGATTACATGCTCATCGCGAATCACTTCAGACCAATTGGCAGGCAGAGCAAGCTGCTCAAGATAAAAATCCGCCACTTGTTCGGCGAGCAACGCGCTACTGCGTCCCTCCAGAAACAACCGGACGATCGTCTCTGCGAAACCATCATCACTTCTAATCTTCCGATAGACCCTGTCCACTCCCCATTCTGTGCCGTAATCCCCTGTAGCAAACCGTTGTGCTGTAAGAATACGTAGAAATTTCTCTTGCGAAAGGTTTGTCAAAGCAAGAAGAACCCCTAAAAAGTTCTCATCCTTCTTCAAAAATTGTTTCAAAGTCATAGTTGGATCCACGTCAGCCCGGAAGCCCAGAAGCTCATCAACGATTGCGCGTACCCTGGTTCGCACCTGTGCCTCGAGCTCGGGAATCTTGAGCAACGGCGTGCAAGTCTGAATGAACTCATCAAAAGATGGCTTTGGTGCGGACTGAATCTGCATATAGTCGTGAATCTCCTCACTGAAATGTCTCTTGTAGATTATCTGTTCTAATTCTAGTCGATGTTTCCGACTTTGGAAAACTTGCCGACTGGCTTGCCTAATCCGCTGCGACCGCCTCCAGCGATTCCATGGCCTCGATGGCGTCGGCGTCCACCACGGCGCTGTGATACGAGCGCAGCAGATAATCCACATCATCCAGCGTGAGGCGTTTCTGATCGGCCAGGGCCTTGATCTGCGCGGTGACAGACTTGACTGCATCGTCGCTCATGGCGAGCTGTAGCTGCTCCGCCCGCTCCTTGATGGCGTTCCAGCCGGTGAGCCGGTGGGCCACATGAATGTAACGAGTCAGGCCAAAATCAGCCGGGTCGAGAATCTCGTAGGTGCTGGGGTTGTTGAGGATGGCCTTGGCGTGAATGCCCGCCTTGTGGGTGAAGGCGGTGTAGCCGGTGATGTAATTGTTGAAAGGCACATCCACCTCCACCAGCCCGGCCACGAAGTTTTCCACCTCACGCAGCATGGGCAGGTTGTATTTGCGGCGCACCGCGTCTTTGTCATAGGCGTACATGCGCGCCACCAACCCGCCCAGCGAGGTGATGCCGTTGCGCTCGCCGATGCCCAGCACCGAAGTGTCCACGTGGGTCGCGCCCGCCTCCAGGGCGCAGTAGGCGTTGGCGACCGCGCAGCCCGTGTCATTGTGGCCATGAAACTCGATGTCGCACGAGACGATGCTGCGCAGCGTGCGCACCAGGTCGTACACCTGGCGCGGGTTGGCGACGCCCACGGTGTCGGCGATGCCCACGCGGTGGACGCCGATCTTGTCCACCGCGCGATAGATGGTCAACAGATCCACCAGGTCGCTGCGAAAGCTGTCCTCGCTGCTGAAACGCACCTCCAGTCCCTGGCTCTTGACAAATTCGATGACCTCGATGGCCGAGTCGATGATGTAGGGGATGTCTTTGCCGTGGGAAAACTTGCGCAGATAGCTGCTGGTGCCAAAGACCACGTCGATGCCGTCGACGCCTGTGTCAATGGCCAGTTTCGCATCATCCATGTGACAGCGCACATGGGTGAGGATACGCGCCTTCAGTCCCAGGTCGGCGATGCGAGCACAATCGGCCCGATTCTGCGGGCTGGAGGCCGGCGACGAGAGTTCCAGATACTCCACGCCAAAGGCATCCAGGAGGAGTGCGATCTCTACTTTCTGATCGCTGGTGAAAAAAGCGTTGGCGAACTGCTCCCCTTCGCGAAGGGTGGACTCGATGATGGCGAAATGATCCAGGCTCATTGGGTCGGCTCCTGTTGAATGAATTGCTGAATGACTTGTCCAAAGGTAGTTCTGACGGGCCTGCCAGCAACCGACAAACCATCCTCACTCACATCTGGGCTGCGCCACTGCAGGAGCCATCATTGGCCGATAGATGGAGAGAAACAAACGATCCGGAAAGACGCGGCGGGCAAAAAGAAACCGGCCAATCCGTCTGGATGGCCGGTTGCTACGCCCGTTCTGAGCAAACGCCAATCACCAGACAGATCGTCCGGAGAATTGCTTCTTGCTCTTCTTGTTGATTGAGAAAGCGACTGGCATAAAAGACATACGCATTCGAGTCATTTTGATGATGAACGATAATATCAGGCGCGTCAGGTCATGTCAAATCCGTCCAAGAAGGAACAACGATTTCAACTGATAAGCCGGTGGTTCCCAAGCCAATGGGCATCTACAGGCGGCAAAGTGTGTAATCCAATTTGCAGAAGCAATTGTAAGAATTGAGTATGATCCGAAGCCACGCGTACATGAATTTGATTGCTGCTACGCAGAAAGGCGGATTCGATGGAAATCTATCGCTTGATCCTCACGCGCTGGCTTGTTTTGGTTGTGGCTTGCTCGATGACATTGTTTGTAGTCGGTTGTAACCCGGCATCCCTAGCGGAGCAATATCGCGCCATTGCGATTCGACCTTCCGTGGAGCCGCCAACCTCGGGCAATCGGCTGCTCGTGCAATCCTTCAACGGCAACATCTTCACCATTCGGCCTGATGGCACAGGTCGCTTTTACCTCACAAATGACGCATCTGCCACGCGCCAATATCAACAACCCACCTGGTCGCCCGACGCCCAACGCATAGCGATTGCCCGTAGCGATCTCAATGAAGCTGGGGTCAGCAGCGCGCTCCTGTTGGTCAGTCACGACAACGCCGAAGGACATACACTGACGACGCCGTTTCCACCGTTCTACATCTTCTGGAGTCCTTCCGGCGAGCAGCTGGCCTATCTGAGCAATTGGAGCGGACTCGAAGGGCCGTCCATGGCGTTGCGCATCGTGGATGTGACCAGGCAAGTAGCGACGACTTTGGCGGAAGGTTCGCCCTATTACTTCTCATGGGCGCCCAACGGCGGCGAGCTCCTGGCTCACATTGGCAGCAACCGTATGGAACTGCAAAGCATCTCCGGCGAACGCAGGGCGCTGAGGAACACAGCGGCCGGCTTCGCTGCGCCTCAGTGGTCCGCCGATGGTGAGCGCCTGGTCTATGCCCTTGACACCCCCGACACGCAGCAGCTCATCATTGCCGATTTGCAGGGAAGAGCGATCAACGAGATCACAGATTTCGAGGAGCGCATCAGCTTCCTGCTCAGCCCAGACGGCGAGCGACTGGCCTATGTCCTCACCCCCAGCAACGCCGGCGCAAACACCCTGGGACCGCTCTACGTGGCAGATGTGGAGACCCTACGCACCAGGGAATTGACCGACCAGCCAGTTTGGGGTTTCTTCTGGAGCCCTGATAGCGCGAAACTGGCTTATCTTGCAATGGAGCAGCCTGCCGGGCAGATCTGGCTGCGCTGGTGGGTGTGGGATGGTCAGGCGAACATTCCATACAGTCGCTTCTTGCCCAGTCGTACATTTTTGGAGAATTATCTGGTCTTCTCCGATCAATATGCCCAGAGTGCGCCCATTTGGTCGCCCGACAGCAGCGCATTTGCCTTCGCTGGTCGCATCCCAAACAACCGGCCAGGCGTTTGGGTGCAGGCGCTGGGGGGCGGCGAGCCGATGCGTGTGGCCGACGGCGTCTATGTCACCTGGTCGCCTAAATAGAGAGCTGATTCTCCCCGCCCCCAGACACTGTATCCATCTCGTCGGTCTCATCGTCGCGACGCACACTGGTCTGTGGAGAGGAGTCGGCGCGTATTGGGGAGGGTGAACTTGTTTGAGGCCAATTCTGGGAAAGTTCGCCAGCCTGGATATTGACAGAATCGACCGGCTGCAAGGGCCATGGGCTGGTGATAGAGGCGACAATCGGCAGATCGTCCAGCTCGACCAGTGCAGCGGAGGAATGCTCAGGCAGCTCAGGCAGCTCAGGGAGCTCGCCAGCCTGTTCACCAGAAGGGAGGAGCTGTGTGGATGAGCTCTGAGGCAGCGCACGGAGCTGTGTATAGAGCGCGGCCAACACTTGTTCCAGTTCGCCAGAAGCAAGTTGGCGACGCACAGGGGTATCCGACGAGCGCCAAAGATTCTTGAGCGCCGCAAAATCCCACTCTGCAGTCAGCAGCCCCTCTGCCTGTTGGCCGCCCATCTCCACCAATACGCCATTGAAGCGCGGGGTCAACTCTTGGGGAGCGAAGATGGCCGACCGCCCAATAAATGGCGCGTTTTGCCCACGACGCATGATGTTGTCGCCCACCAAAAAGCTGGCTACGGCAAAGAGTTGATTGTCCTGCATCCGGGCCAGAATGCCTGCGCGCAACTTGTGATAGAGCGTTGCGCTGGGGCACGCACCCTGCACCACCAGAACCTCCGCACCCTGATAGGCGAGTAAGCGCCCTACCTCTGGAAACATGACATCGCTGCCCAGCATGAGGCCAATGGCGCCCATCTCTGTGCCAATGACATCCCATGCCTGGCCCCGACGGGCAATGTCCTCATCTTCAGGCGACCCCATCACTTTGGCCTGCTGCCCCAGCAGGTCGCCGTTTGGGCCAAAGACGGCTGCCATGTTGTAGATCAGGCCGTCACGCGGGTCCGGCAGATACGCGCTGGGCGCGACCACTGTCACTCCGAACTCGCGGGCCAGGGCGCTAAAGACCTCCACATAGGCATCGCGCAAGCTATCAGGCGACGCGTCGAGCAGCCCGGCCATGCCGGCGCGTGCATCCGCCTTGAGCAAAGTTGCACCCCATCCAGAAGCCACGCCGCTCAACCGCTGCCAGATGCCGGCGTTTCGTCTTTTTCCCAATTCGACGCGGCGCAGAAGGCGCGTGCGCATATCTTGAAGCAACGGTGGGGCGAGTGTAATTGCCCCCAACTCTGGAAAGACAATCAGGCGGGCGCGCTTAGCCTCCGCTGCGCGCATAAAACGCCGCAGATCGTCGCGGTAATCGACGACTGTATGGGGCAGACGCATGCGCAACTGTACACACGCTACTGTATATTTGTCCAACCTGCGCCTCCAGCCTGACAAGCAATGGATGATCGTCAATGCATCTACAGTGTAGCACAGACGATGCATTTGCCAAGAGCAGCGAGCAGTAACAGGATGGGCGGCAACCTTGCAGCGGGCGCCATATGGGACATACTCATTCTAGACGTAAATTACACCCTGCGATGGCCTCAATTGCTCCGCATAGACGGATGTGATAAACTAAACGTAATTGGATGAGACGGGCATTGGAATCATCGGATGGGAAAGTTGAATGGAGTTGCAGTTCATGAAACGCATCATTGTGCTCATCTTCTTGTTAGGGGCTGCCGTCCTCGCGGTGGTCGCCTGCACCTCGGATGCCTCAATGGCTATTATTTCGCCGCAATTGGGGACGCAGTTGGCTGCCAAGCGCACGGGAGCCGAGATCGTGGTGGCGCCGACCCCAGTGCCTCCCAAATTGGCCGAGCTTGCGGATGATGAGATCTATGCTGGACTGCCAGATGAGATTTTTAGTTTGCTGCCAATGGCTGACCCCGCCAATGGAAAGAACCTTGCAGCGACGAATGGCTGCATCGGCTGTCATGCCACAGATCCAAGCGTTCAGATGACGGGGCCCACCTGGCACAACATTGGCGATACGGCTGTTGCGCGTGTGGCAGGCGAAAGTCCTGCATATTATCTGTATACGAGCATCGTCGCTCCGCGATCTTACAACGTTCCAAACTACCCCAATAACGTCATGCCAGAAACCTACGCCGGGCTTCCCCCTGAAGATTTGGCAGACCTGGTCGCCTATCTGTTATCGCTGAACGGACAACCGTAATTCGTCAAGCCATACAGACCTGCCGTCGGCGTGTGGATGCAGGACTTGTGATGTGCGTGACTACACCGCACAACGCCCATCACGTGCGTCAACAGAACAGACGTGCGAAAGTGGAATGGACTTTCCCAATTCGGCGTTTGACATTCTATAATATGCAGCTATGGCTCAGGAACGAGTATCGAACCCCGGCGTCGAGCGTCGCTGTCCCAATTGTGGTACACGGGTTGCGCGTGAAGCAGAGAGCTGCTTCATGTGCGGCCATGATTTGCGCATTCAACCGGGCCGCCGTCGGCGCATCGCTTGGATCGATATCCTGTTGGTGTTTGCAGTCATCATCGTGTTGACCATCTGGTGGCAGATCGGCAACCAGCCGGTTGATGAAGCGCCGGTAAACGAGCCGGTCGCGATCATCCCACCCACGGTGATTCCTGTACTAGAAGCTACGCCAACGTCGCCGCCCACTCCCACACTGGCTCCTTCTCCCACCGCCGCCCCCCAGCCCATCGTAACGACCCGTGCGGTCACACACACCGTCAAGGGTGGTGAGACGCTTCTCTCTATTGCGCTGACGTACGATGTCACCGTCGAAGAGATCCAACAGGCAAATGACTTGAGCGACGTGCTCATCCGCATTGGTCAGGCGTTGCGCATTCCTATCAAGGAGCGAGCGCAACAACCTGACGCTGGCATAGAACCGACATCCACCTTTCGCTACACGGTTCAGCAAGGCGACACGATCATCTCTATCGCTGGACGGTTTGGCAGCACCGTTGAAGACATTCTCGATGCCAACAACCTGACCGCAAACGCCATCATTCGACCAGGGGATGAGCTTTTGGTTCCCGTTCGACAGGTGCCGCAAGAGGTTCTGGCAAGCCCAGCCCAGTCCCCAACGCAGGCGCCCGTCACAACGCAGAACAGCTCCCCTACAACGCCGGTACAAACGGTCTACATTCGTCCCCAGCTGATTTCACCCGCGGATGGCGCGACCCTGCCCCGCAACGAGCCAGTGCTCATGCGATGGGTCAGCGTAGACCTCCTGGCGCCAAATGAGTGGTATGTCCTGCTCATCTATCCGCAATCGGCCAACGCCAGAACCCTTCCCAGCGTTTGGACCAAGACAACCACCCATCGCATGGAAACCGATCTCGCTCCCCCAGAGGGTGAGAGCGCCGACTACGCCTGGCAGGTCTCTGTGGTGCGCGTGCTGGAAGGGCAGCAGGGCGGATATGTTCTTGAAGCTGCCAGCCCACCGAGCGAGCTGCGTCGCTTCACTTGGCAATGAACTGGGTGCGCCCAAAATCAGTTATAGGTGGTCATTCCGTGGAGGCTTGAACGGCGGCGGCAAAGCTTCGCTGTTACATAAAGACGACTTCACTGCCGTTCAAGCCCCTACCCCCTTGTTTCGAAGCGCACATCTCTCCGTCGCCGTTCATGCCAGGTTGCTCCTCCTTTTGACAACCAACCACAACCCGGTTATACTCTCACTATCCATTATTTCAGTATGAAAAATAATTTGGTTGGCAGCCAGTCAATCCAGCTGGATTTTCGCATCTCCTGACGACTCTTTTCCTCTCCGAGCTGTGCAGGAAGGTCAGTGAAACTGTTTGTCAGCCATACGCAGAGGGATCTTGCTTCCATGTTGTTGGACAGTCAGGCAGGTAAGAATGCAGGAACAGTCAAGGCCCACAATCTGCGCGTCTTGCTGCACGCTTTGCTGCGCCACCAACCGATCTCGCGCATTCGGCTGGCTCGCCTGACCGGGCTGTCGACAACGACTGTCACAAATTTGGTGGCAGAGTTGCGCGCCAAAGCCATTGTCGAAGAAGTCGGCGCCGACCAGGAAGCAGTGACGGCCGGCGCTGGACGGACGCCCCTTGCCCTGCATCTGCTGCCGCAAAGCCGTTGCGCGTTGGGCATCCACATTGGGGTGCGCCGTGTGCGCCTCGCTCTGGTGGACCTGCAGGCAAACATCTTGTGCCACCGCCTACTCGATCACGCCCCCCATGAGTCTGCAGAAGCCGCGTTGCAACGCATTGGCGACGCGGCAACCCATTTGCTGGAGGAGAGCCGCCAGTGGTCAACATCAACCCTGGTCGGCGTCGGCGTTGGCGCGTCGGGGCTGGTGGAAAATGGCACCGGCGTCAACATTCTGGCGCCCAATCTCGGATGGCGCGACATCCCGCTCCGTCAGGTGTTTTGCGATCGCCTGGGGCTACCGACCACCGTCGACAACAATGTGCGCTGTATGGCCCTGGCCGAGAGCCTGTACGGCATCGGGCGCAATGCGCGTGCTCTGGCGTTCGTCTATGCACGGGTTGGGGTTGGCGCGGGGCTGGTGGTCGATGGCGAAATCTATCGGGGCGCCGGCTTTGGCGCAGGCGAAATCGGTCATTGGGTGATGATGCCAGAGGGCGGCGCGCCCTGTCGCTGCGGCAACAGCGGCTGCCTGGAGACCCTCATCTCTGAAGCCACTCTGCTGGAGTACGCTGCGCACGTCGAACCTGCCCTGGTTTTGGGCAGCGCCAATCCCTTGCAGGCAATCTTCGACGCGGCCCGTGAGGGACATGTGGGGTTGATCGATCTCCTGGAAGATCGGGCTCGTTATGTTGGTTTCGCACTGGCCAATCTGGTCAATGCCTTGAATCCCCAGTTGATCATGTTGGGCGGATGGCTGCAAGAAGCCTTCGACCTCATCGAGCCGGTGACGGTGCAGACCATGCGCCGTCATTCCTTCGGTGGACTGGGCGAACATGTCGATCTCTTGCCTTCGAGTTTTGGCGTCCATAGCGGCGTGATCGGCGCAGGCGTCTTGGCCATGGAATCCTTCTTCTTCACCACCCATTGAACGACACAGAGCGAGAGTGAGCACGTGACCAACAGTGTGATTCGCATCGGTTTCATTGGCGCCGGACGTATGGCGCGGTTACACGCCAGCCTGGTTTGCGCTGAGCCAGGCGTGACCGTCGTCGCAGCCTCGGATCATGGCAGCGGACGCAGCGTGGAATTTGCGCGCATGTTTGGGGGCGCCGCCTATTCCGACCATCTTCAGATGTTGGATGAAGCCCGGCTCGATGCAGTGTACATCTGCACGCCCACCTACAGCCACGCAGAAATTGGCCTGGCCTGCGCCGACCGCAATCTTCACATGTTCGTGGAAAAGCCGCTCGATCTTGACTTGCGCAGCGCAAACCGCCTGGCCGCCGAAGTGGAACGCCGCGGATTAATCGCCATGACCGGGTTTCAGTGGCGTTACAGCCCGGCCTATCGTCGGGCTGAAGAACTGGTGGGCAGCGACCCCATCGCATTGGTCAACCTGCGCTGGTATTGGACGCGCCCGCCGGTGCGCTGGATGTGGCAGCGCAGCCTGGCCGGCGGTCAGATCGTTGACCAGAACATCCATCTCATCGACGCAAGCCAGGGCTTCGCGGGCGACATCATCAAGGTCTATGCTGCGTACAATGAGCGCCAGGTGAACACTGAGCCAGAATTCGACAATTGGGACGGTTATGCGCTCACGATGCACTTTCGATCGGGCGCAGTCGGCGTCTGCGCCGGCACCTATGGTCTCTTCCCGGAAATCCAGAAAGGCCCGGCCATCGACCTCTGCCTGCGCGACCGCATGGTGCGCATCACTGACAAGGATGTGACGCTCCTCACACCAGGCGGAACCCAGATCTGGCAGAACAACGAGCCGCTGCATCGCGGCGTGAATCAGGCGTTCATCGCTGCACTGCGTGAGAACAATCAAAAACACATTCGCACTCCCCTTGCTCATGGTTTACGCTCCACTGCGGTGGCGTTGGCTGCCACCACCTCAGCGCAAAGCGGCCAACCGGTGGAAGTCGATGAGTTTCTGGCTGGAGAAATCGAGGTGGGCGATGGATCGTGACTTCGACGCGCTGCTCACGAGTCCAGACTTCTTCATTGACCCCTATCCGGCTTACCGCGTTCTGCGCAGCGAAGCGCCCGTTTTTTGGAGCGCGGCGTGGGGTGCGTGGCTGGTGACGCGCTATGACGATGTTGTTCAGGTGCTACGCGACCCTGACGCGTTCTCAAACGCAGGCCGCGTGCTGCATCTGCTCGACCAGCTACCCGATGAGCAACAAGAGCGCGCCAGCTATTTGCGCCGACATTACAGCGTCGGCATTGGCCACTCAGACCCACCCAGCCACACCCGCCTGCGAGAACTGGTTGCGCCGGCCTTTGCCCCGCGGCAAATCGCAGCGCTACGTCCACGCATCTCCGCGATTGCAGAGATACTGCTGAACCGGGCGCAAGATGATGGCGGAGCCGGTGCGCTCGACGGTATCGCTGACCTGGCCTACCCTCTGCCAGCCATGGTGGCGCTTGCGCTGCTCGGCGCGCCCACGTCCGACATGCACCTCTTTCGGCGTTGGGCGTTGGACATCAATCTGCTCTTCGCCGGCGGCGCGCGCGTCGATCCCCAGGCTGCAATCACCGCCGACCGCAGCCTGATGGAGATGCGCGCCTACCTGCTGGCGCTGATCGAGGATCGCCGTCGCTGCCCGTGTGAAGATATCATCAGCCATCTGGTGCATTCAGAGACAGAGGATCGCCTGGATGAGCAAGAATTGATCTCCACATGCGTTACGCTCTTTGTGGCTGGTCATGAAACGACGACCAACGTGCTGGGCAACGGACTGGCCGCGTTGCTGCAGCGCCCTCCCGTGTTGGCTGCTCTGCGCGCCGACCCAGGGGCGATCCCTGCGTGCGTGGAGGAGATGTTGCGCTTCGATGCGCCTGTGCAGCGGGCATGGCGCATGGCGACGCGCGACGTGAGCATGGCTGGCGCGCGAATCCGGCGCAGAGAAATGGTGCTGGCCATGCTGGGCGCAGCCAATCACGACCCGGCGCGTTTTACAAACCCGGATGCGTTCGACATCCATCGTCGTGAACAACGCCATCTCGGTTTCGGCCTTGGCATTCATTTCTGCCTGGGCGCGCCGTTGGCCCGGTTGGAGGTAGAGATCGCTCTGCACACGCTGCTCCTCCATTTTCGGGAAATCGAGCTGGATTCGAGTCAAGAGCTGCGCTGGCGAAGAGATGTGGCTCTGCGCGGGGTGGAGTCTTTGCCATTGTTGGTCTCATGATCAAGCGCCGCCATTCGCCAGGAGCGCATACCCGTGGAGAGTGTAGAATGCAATCATCTGCGAACACACCGTTGACCGTGGCCTTTGCGGCAATTGCCCGCCCTACCTTTGACGTGCCGCTGGCTCAGTCTGTAGCAGAGCAAGCAGTGAGTCAACTGACAGCAGCGGGCATCGCCGTAGTGGGAGTTGGCGCAAAACTGCTCATGGATGGCGCAGCGGTGGAAGAGTTCTTGTCGGCGCTGACTGCCGTCCAGTTCGATTGCGTCGTCATCTTGCAGGCCAGCTTTGCCGACAGCTCCATGACGGTGCGTGTGGCGCAGGCGCTTCAACAGCGGGGCGCGCCGTTGCTCTTGTGGGCTGTGCCTGACGAACGCAGCGGCGGGCGTTTGCGTCTGAACAGCTTGTGTGGTATCAATTTGGCCGGTCATGCACTTACCTTGCAGGAAATCACCTATGAGTACCTGTTGACGCGGGCTGACGATCCTGGCGCTGCCCAGAGGATTGGCGCGTTGAGTCGGGCAGGAAGGGCGCGCCGCCATCTGTCCGGTGCACGCGTTGGCCTGGTGGGGGAGCACCCCGTGGGCTTCGACACCTGTCGCTATGACGCCGCCGATCTCGACGCGCTTTTCGGCGTCGAGGTGCAGGCGATGCCGCTGCATCACATACTGGCCCAGGCGAGAACGGCCTCCGACAGCGAGCGAGCGCTTTTCGTGGAACGAGCGAGCCAGACGACCGTTAACCTGGGCGAGCTTGACCAGCAGGGCGTAAACGGGACTGCTGGCGTCTATGTTGCGCTGGCGAATGAAGCGAGGCAGCGCCAACTGAGTGGGATAGCGGTGCGCTGCTGGCCGGAGTTTTTCACCGAGCTGGGCTGCGCAGCGTGCGGCGCAATGAGCATGTTGAGCGAGGAAAGATGCCCGGCAAGCTGCGAGGCCGACGTCAACGGAACGATCACTTCGCTTCTGCTGCAAGAGTTGAGCGGCGCCCAAGCCTTCATCGCCGACCTGGTCTCCATCGACAACGGGTCGGACACGGGCGTATTGTGGCATTGTGGACTGGCGCCCGTCAGCATGGCGGACAAAGCTAGCGAAGTGCGGGGGACGATTCATTCCAATCGCAAGTTGCCGCTGCTCTTTGAATTCACTCTAAAGCCGGGGCGTGTGACGTTGGCGCGACTGCATCGCGCCAGGCTAGACAATGGACGTGAAGGCTATCAGTTGCTCGTTGGCGGAGGGGAGATGGTGGCTGCGCCGCCAAGCTACAGCGGCACGAGCGGCGTCATCCGCTTCGACAAACCCGCAACGCAGGTGCTGGACACGATCATGCGGCGGGGAATCGAACATCATCTCTGCCTGACCTACGGAGACTTTCGCCCTGAATTGCGAGCCTTTGCCCAACTGATCAATCTGCCTATTCTTGAGTTGACCTGAATCATCCAATGCACGCGAATCCAATTCTTTCCAGTTTAGGTTTTGCGCCAGATGCCAGACTGGTCATCTTTCACGCCGATGACGTGGGTATGTGCCACGGCAGCAATCTGGCTTTCGTGGATCTGTGCGTCGCCGGAATGGTCACGACCGGTTCGGTGATGATCCCCTGTCCCTGGTCGCCGGAGACGTTGGCGTTGGCGAAAGCCAACCCAGCGCTCGACCTGGGCGTTCACCTGACCCTGAACAGCGAATGGGGCGGCTATCGCTGGGGTCCCATCAGCACGCGTGACCGGGCGAGTGGGCTGATCGATGATGAGGGTTGTTTCTGGCATCGTCCGCCGGCATTGTTGGAACACATGGATGTGAATGCGGCCATAGACGAAATGCGCGCACAGATCGAGCGCGTGCGCACAGCGGGTGTGGATTTCACCCACATCGACACCCACATGGGCGCAGCCATGACGCCGCCGTTGGTTACAACATATGTTCAGTTTGGTTTTGAGTACGGCGCTCCCGTGCTGCTGCCCCGGCGCATCGATGACTATCTGCGTGGGCTGGGCATGTCGCAGGTTGACGAAAACGAGTGGCTGGCGTGGGTTGCAGCCATCGAAGAACGCGGCATGCCCTTGGTGGACTATTTTCGCATTACGCCTGGCTATGACACCCAGGAGGAAGGAGGTCGCGCCGAACTTTACGAACGAATGCTGGCAGAATTGCCGCCGGGCGTCACCTATTTCAGCCTGCATCCCAATGCACCCGGCGACATCGAGACCATCACGCCGGAGCGGGCGCACTGGCGGACATTCGAGTATGACTATTTTCGTTCGCAGCGATTGCGTGATTTCCTGGCTGCCCAGAAGATCATACCAATTGGCTATCGGACAATTCGCAACCTGATGCGGGCAGGCAAATTGTAGGTGCGATTCTCAATCGCACATGGGGCTTTTCGTTTCCATTGTCTTGTTGGCAGTCGACTATCTCGTGTGATTTCTTGTACCAAACTGGAGGAAAAAATGTCGAACAACCGAACATCTCTGACAAATGGCTATTCACGCCGGGGCTTTCTCAAACTGATGGGAGGCAGCGCGGCAGCATTGACCCTGGCGGCGTGCGCTGCGCCCATTGCGCCCACCGGCGAGACTGGAGCAGCAGGCGGCGCCGCCGCGCCAGCGCAGGAGGCGGTCAAACTGACCGTCATGGCTTTTGGTCAGGCAGACCAGCCGGCCTTTGCTGCCCTGGCCGACGCCTACATGCAGCAGAATCCCAACGCGACTGTCGAGGCGATCTTCCTGCCCAATGACGAGAACTATTACGCCACGCTCCAAACCCAATACGCCGGCGGCAGCAACCCGGACATTGCGTCGATGCAGGGCTGGGCGTATCAGATTTTCGCCGACAACGGGGCCATCGTTGGTTTGAATGCGTTGCGCGAGCGCGACGACTTCAATTATGCCTGGGCCGATGTACAGATTATCAAAGACTACACCACCCGCAATGAGGATACTTTCCTCACGCCTATGCAGATCGCCACCATGGTCATGTTCTACGCCAAGAAACCCTTTGACGATGCGGGTATCCCCTACCCTACAGACGACTGGACGTTCGAGGAGTTCGTTGACATTGCCACGAAGCTCACCAACACGAGCGGCGACGCCAAGATGTGGGGGTATCAGGCCAACGGCAACTGGTTCCGCGATATTCACTGGATTCGCGGCACGGGCAAGCAGGAGTTCGACACTGTCATTGATCCCACGAAATCCACCTTCAATCAGCCCGAGATCGTGGACATTGTGCAATTGGTCGCCAGCGACTTCTACCACAAGATGGGCATCAGTCCCAAACCCGCCGACCTGGACGCCGGCTCCGGCGGCATCAACGCCGGCCAGTCCGCCATGAAGTACGAGGGCCCGTGGTGGTTCCCCCAGATGGTGACGCAGGCCATGCGCGATCAGGGCACCGCGGTTGACTTTGACGTAGTGCTCATGCCCAAGCAGGCCGACGGAAGCCGACCACACCGCGGCTGGGCTGAAGGCGTGGTCATCTTCAGCACAGCACCCCTGGATGCAGCGTGGGATCTGACCAAATATATGTCCGGCGAGGATGGTCAGAAGACTTTCTCTGAAATCACAGGGCGTATTCCCAACAACTTCGACCTGGTGGGGTCCTTCTGGGCGCCGACAGTGCAGGCGAATCATGGCCTGACCAACACCAAGGCGTTCCTAACCGCCTTCAGCAATGGCGTGGCAGATGTCATCAGTGGTCTGCCTCGCTCCCAATATTGGAACGAAGTAGTCAAGCCCGTGGGCTGGGACCCATTGTTGGCTGGCTCGGCGACCGCGGCCGATGTGCTGCCCAAGGTGGATGAGGGTGTGCAGAAGCTGTTGGATGATTACTGGGCGAGCAAGTAACAGGTAGGAAATAGGGAGTAGGGGATAGAACGAGACAGTCTACTTTCTATCTCCTACTTTCTATTCCTCCGTCGCTCGCATTAAAAGGAGACCGGCATGACCGCAGCCGCAACAACTCGCAGACGTAACTCCCTCTTTCGCCGGCGCGAAGCCATCGAGGGCTATCTCTTTGCATCGCCATTCATCATTGGCTTTGCCGTCTTTATTGCCTTCCCCATGCTCTGGTCAATTGTCCTGATCTTCCAGAAGTATAACTTGCTGGCGCCGCCGTCGTGGGTGGGGTTGCGCAACATCGAAGACCTACTCGCTGACCCCAAAGTCGGCCTCTCCCTGTGGAATACAGCTTTTTTTGCCCTCATCAGCGTGCCGCTGCAACTGACATTGGCCTTCTTCTGCGCCATCTTGCTCAACCAGAATCTGAGCGGCCGCAACTTCTATCGCACGGCGCTCTATCTGCCTGTGGTGGTGCCGGTCGTGGTCAGCGCGTTCATCTGGCAACGCGCCTATCATCCCGAATTCGGCATCGTCAATGAAGTGCTCAGCTGGGTGGGCATCCCGCCCCAGGCGTGGCTCTTCGAGCCGGTCTTGGCCAAACCAGCCCTCATCTTCATGCGCATCTGGGTCATGGGCACCCAGATGGTGATCTTTCTGGCCGGCCTGCAAAATGTGCCTGCTTCGCTGCTGGAAGCCGCCGAGCTGGATGGCGCGGGCGTGTGGGCCAAGTTCCGCAACGTCACCGTGCCCATTATGACGCCGGTCATCTTCTTCAACCTGGTGGTGGGAATCATCGGCAACTTCCAGGTCTTCGCGCCGGCGCTCATCATGACCAAGGGTGGGCCTGAAGACGCCACGCTCTTCATGGTGCTCTACATCTATCGCAACGCCTTCGAGTACAGCAAGATCGGCTATGCGGCGGCGCTCGCCTGGGTGCTGTTTGTCATCATCATTGCGCTGACTTTTGTCCAGTTTCGCACGTCGGGCGGTTGGGTGTACTACGAAAACGATTGACGGGAGGGACAATGGAAGCTACCTATGACGCGACCGGACATACTACGCTAGAGGCGCAAGCGTCCGCCATGCGTCGCCGCAGACAAGCGCGCGAAGCAGGAACACGTTTCTCTATGCACGTTTTGCTTGTGCTCCTGTCGCTCATGGCTCTGGTGCCCGTGTTATGGATGATTTCCTCGTCCCTCAAAGCGCCGACGGAGATCTTCGTCACGCCCATCAAGTGGATCCCCGAGACGCCGCGCTGGGAAAACTACCCGGCGGCTTTCGCCCGAGCGCCGCTTTGGCTCTATTTCTGGAACACCATGGTGGTCTGCGTGTTGGCGGTCATCGGGACGGTGCTCTCGTCGTCGCTGGTTGCCTTCAGCTTTGCGCGGCTTCGCTGGCCGGGGCGCAGTTTTTTCTTTGCCTTGCTCCTGGCCACCATGATGCTGCCCGCTATCATCCTCATCGTGCCGCGTTTTCTCATGTTCAGCTATGTTTTTGTCTGGCCCTACAAGTGGATCGGCACGTTTCTACCCCTGGTCGCGCCCACTTTCTTTGCGGTCAACGCGCTGTATGTCTTTCTCATGCGTCAGTTCTTCATGGGTATCCCGGCTGAGCTGGAAGACGCCGCGCGCATCGACGGCGCCAGCACCTTCCGCATCCTTTGGCAGATCTTCATCCCGCTGAGCAAGCCGGTGGTCATCACGGTGGTGCTCCTGACGTTCATCCAGTACTACAACGAGTTCCTGGACGCGCTGGTCTATCTCAAGCCGGCCACCTGGACCCTGGCCGTGGGCATCCGCGCCATGAACGACCAGGGCTACGCCACCAACTGGGAGATCGTCTTTGCCACAGGTACATTCATGCTCGCCCCGCTGGTGATCCTCTTTTTCGCCGCGCAACGATACTTCGTCGAGGGTGTGGCCCTGAGCGGCTTCGGCGGGCGGTAACAATTCGGGCTGTCTGGCGATTCTGGGCGCGCGGATCACTTGCAGAGGTTGCTTATCCGCGCCACCTGAAACCCGCGTCCATAGTAGACTGCCTGAACAAATACGGCGGGCGATGAGTGCGTCGCACTGCTTTGGTTTAGGAGCAGCAGTGATCTATGATGTGAATTGACGAGGCACTGTTGATTCATGCCGAATGGAGTGATCATGAATGTGAATACTCCACTGGCGAGAGATCTATCGGAGATTTTCATGAGAGCCGATAATTCGCACCATCCCTACATCGTCGTTATCGGCGCGGGCAGCGCCATTTTTGGCACCGGGGCGCTGGCCACGTTGATCCGCTCTCCCAGGTTGGCTGGCGCGACGCTGGGCCTGTGCGACATCGACGGCCAGACGCTGGCGACCATGCAGCGCCTGGCCGAGCGCATGAACGCCGAGTGGGGAGCAGGCATGACCATCTGCGCCAGCACCGACCGCCGCGCGCTGCTCCCCGGCGCCGATTACGTCATCGTCTGCATCCAGGTTGGCCCGCGCGAGGTCGTGTGGCGGCAGGATTGGGAGATTCCTCTGCGCCACGGTGTGCGTCAGCCCTACGCCGAAAACAGCGGGCCGGGCGGCTTCGCCCATACATGCCGCAACGTCCCAGAAATGCTGGCCATCGCCGGCGACATGGAGGAACTGTGTCCCCAGGCGTGGATGCTCAACTTCACCAATCCCTTGAGCAGACTGGGCATGGCGATCAGTCGTTATACAACAATCAACTGTATCGGCCTCTGTCACCAATACCTGTGGGGCTACGCCATCGTCGCAGCGGTGATGGCCGATGAATTCGGCATTGATGTGCCCAACGGCGACCAGTTCCACGTTCATACCGATGCGCCCAATGTGCCGGCCATCATACAGATGATTCGCGCCGGCGCTGAACGGCTCAACATTCTCTCGGCAGGCATCAATCACTTCGCCTGGATGCTTTCCATCACAGACCGGCGCACAGGCGAAGACCTCTATCCGCCCTTCCGCGAGAAATATCTGCGCCGATTTCGTCGCGATTTCGAGCCGATGACGCGTGAGTTGTTCGAGATTTTCGGTTTGTGCCCTACGGCCGGCGACACCCACATGGTGGAATACCTGGCGTGGACCCATGACCCTATCGCCAGGCCCTGGGAGAAGTACGACCTGAAGTTACAATCGTGGGCGGGGAACGTGGAACGGCGGAGGACTGTGCGCGCTCGCGCCGAGCGTATGGCTTCTGGCGAGGAATCCATCGAGTCGCTACTCCACGTGCACAGCGAGGGCGCAGTGGAGATCATCGAAGCGCGCCAGGGCGACGCCAATCTTTACATGCCGGCGCTCAACATCCCCAACCGGGGCTGTCTGCCGGGGTTGCCCAATTGGGCCATCGTCGAGGTTCCGGCGGTGATCAATCGCGCCGGGGTTCACGGCGTGAGCGTTCCGGCTTTGCCTGCGCCGGTGACGGAAATCTGCCGCCGGGAGGCCGAACTTGCCAGCCTGGTCATCGAGGCGGCGCGCACCGGTGACCGCACACTGGCTCTGCAAGCGCTGCTGATGGACCCCACTGCGACTGATATCGACCGCTGTCGAGCGATCTTGGATGATTTTCTGGTCTCGTTTGCCCGGTGGCTGCCTCAGTTTGCGTAGTTGCAGGGTCTGACCAATGAGCTTCACCGCAGAGGACGCAGCGGGCTACTTTCATTGCTGCTTGCGCCCACAGGGCAGGGACATGAATCAGTGATCAACGGCATGGAGAAACCCGTCATGTATACCGATTCCCCTATTCCCCTGACTGTTTTGCCCGACCTGCCGGCGCTCTTTGCCCATTTTGCCCGTGCCATCGCCGATGAGATCACGACAAACAACGCGGCCGGACGCAGCACGCGCTTGATCTTGCCTGTTGGCCCGGTGGGGCAGTATCCCCTTTTGGCCGAGCTGTGCAACCGGGAAGGGGTCAGCTGGCGCAGCGTTCATGTTTTCTTGATGGACGAGTATTGCGACTGGCAGGGGCGACGGATTCCCATGGAACATCCCCTCAGTTTCTTGGGCTTTGCCCGGCGCACGCTGTTCGACCGGTTGCGCCCCGATCTGGCCCTGCATGAGGAACAACTGCACGCGCCTGACCCGCTTCACATCGACCGTATCAGCCAGGAGATCGCCTGCGTCGGCGGGATTGACACATGCTATGGCGGCGTGGGAGTTCACGGCCACATCGCCTTCAATGAGCCGCCCATCAGCCGCTGGTTCAAACTGACGCCAGCCGAGTTCAAAGCGAGCAAGACGCGATTGGTGCAGCTTGCGCCGGAGACGGTTGTCATGAATGCGACGCGCGCGGCCGGCGGCGATTTCGCCGCTCTGCCGCCTATGGCTGTGACGCTTGGCCTGGCGGACATCCTGGCCGCCAAGCGGATTCGCCTCTATTGTCAGGGCGGCGTCTGGCAGCGCGCCGCCCTGCACATGGCTCTCTTTGGCAGCCCTCATGGCGACCCCGTCACCGGCGAGGACGTGGATTATCCAGTGACGCTGTTGCGCAGCCACCCTGATCTCGCCCTCATCGCAGACGAGGCCACGGCCCAGCCGCCAATCCCCAAGATGGCGGCATGACATCGAGCGCGGTTCCCACCTGACTCCAACATGACAAGCCGGGAGGCTGCGGCTCCTGATTCTACTTGTAGCGGCTGTTGGCCTGGAGCGATGTCAGTAACTCGATATAGGCAGCCCGGTCGATGGGCAATTCCACCAATTGCCTGGAATAGTGGGAAAGAATCATTGCGTTCGCCAACTCCAGGGACATGCGCCCGGATTCGCCCGGCGCCATGAGCGGCGCGCCATCGACGATCGCGTCGTAGACGTTGGCGTAGACATCGGCGTGGGTTCCATGTCCATCGCCCAACTCGACGGCGACTTCGCGTTCATCCGGCCCATCGTAGACCCGGTCGGTCGTGGCGAAGAAGCTCTCCAGTTCTTCAGCGAATTCCTGGAAATGCACCGCGCCGCGGGTCACCTCTAGCCGACCCTTTGTGCCCAGGATTTCCAGGCGCTCAGGTTGGCCGGACTCAACAGTACTCACATGAAGGGAGCCGACTGCGCCGTTGGGCCACTCCAGCATGGCCTGGACTGTGTCCTCCGTCTCGATGTCGTGCATGGTCGTCTTGGTCCAGGCAAAAACCCGACTGGGCAGTCCCACCAGATGGCAGATGAGGTCCAGATTGTGGGGCGCCTGGTTGAGCAAAACGCCGCCGCCCTCGCCGCGCCAGGTGCCCCGCCAGCCAGCATTGGCGAAATAGCGTTTGGTGCGCGGCCAGGCCACGATCATGTGCGCCGATTGAATGCGCCCCAGCCGACCTTGGCTGATGAGCCTGTGGGCAGCCATGACCTCGGGGCGAAAACGCTGTTGCAAGTTGACGGCTAACAGGCGATTGGCGCGCTTTGCCGCGTCGATCATGGCGTCGGCTTCGCCAGCGTGCACAGCGATGGGTTTCTCCACCAACACGTGGATGCCCTTGTTCAGGCAGTCGATCGCAATGGGAGCATGGGCCGGATGGGGCGTCATGATGACGGCCAGGTCAGGTTGCGCTTCGGCCAGGAGCACGCGGTGATCCGTATAACTCGGACAGTCGAGCTGGTCGCCGCGCGCGTCGGCTTTGGCAGCGTCGATGTCGCATACGGCGACAGTGCGGAAGCGGCGGTCGGCGAGTCCGGGCTGGTGCATCCCGTAGACAAAGGCGCCCGCGCCAATCACCGCGACGTTGAGCCGGGAAGCATTCACTAATTGCGTCATGTGGTTCTGTTCCTTCCTGTTTTGTGTTGGTGAAAGCAAGTGGAGCGGCAATGACGGCGTCCTCTCGTTAGAGACGACGGAGGAATTCGATATTGGCGCGTAGCGCGTCACGACTTGGATAAGCCTGGCTGAAGTCCTCCACCGTCACCCAGCCGTCATAGCTAAGATTGCGCAGGGCGTCCCACAGCGCGAGAAAATCTACAACGCCGTCGTTCAGCGGCGCCCAATGGGAACGCCAGACGCCGCCCTCCGTCGGGCGTTGGAACGCAGCGTTCTTGACGTGGACGTGACCCAGGTAAGGACCAAGGAGTTCCAGACCCGTGCGGTAATCCTCGAAGCCCTCATGCACCATGTTCCCTGCGTCATGGATCACGCCGATCCGGGCTGGATCGAAATGACAGACCAGGCGATGTGCAAGAGAGGCGCTGGGGGCAATCGTGCCGTGATGAATTTCGATGAGCGCCTTGACGCCGAAACGTCGGGCCAGGCTCTCGACGCCAGCCAGATAATGGACATTGTTGGCGTAGAGTTCCTGATAGCGCTGTCCTCTCTCCGGACGAGCGACCCCCACGCGGATAGATGGCGCGCCGACGGCCACGGCAAAGGTCATGGCTTCCTCCACGGCAGGCAGATCGCCCACCTGTAGATATGTTCCCAGGTTGGGGATGGAGAGGCCAGCGTTGGCTGCCAGAGAGCGTGCCCGCTGCGCATCCTCCAGGGTCGGCGAGAGCGTGCAAAGGTTGTTACGCCAAAAAGAGGGGGCTTCGTGCAAGAAATCCGGCGGAATGCGCGTGACGCGCCACTCCACACCGTCATAGCCTGCCTGCGCCAATTCTGCAACGGCTTCTTCCGGCGTCAAGTCAGGGAGCATGACTGTAAAGACTGCGTATTTCATTGTATTTTCCTTTTGATGGTCGATTGGAAAGCGCCGGAGGCGTCGTAGATTTGACCCAAGAGTAACCTATTTCCCTAGAAAACTCAAAGCCGGCGACCATCTTTCAAGCTGCCCATCCACTATGCTATACTGGCAAAACTTACCAACCAGCGCACAGATGTGACAAGCCGTAAGAAAGGTAGAATCGCTGCCATGTCGCCATCTACTCCCATCCAGGTGTGGCTTGAGGCGCCGTTGTTTCCACACATCCTCGCCATGCTACCGGACGATGTTCAGGTTATCTCTGCTGCACTGCCTCCGGCTCATCCCTGTGCCAATGCCCGTGACGCCGAGGTCTTTATCGCTTCCTCCCTTGTGCGCTACACCGGTGAAGTGATGGATGCCTGCCCCGACCTGCGCCTGATCGCCCGCACCGGCATCGGTGTGGACAATGTGGATGTGGAGGCTGCCACAGAGCGCGGCGTCGTCGTGACCAATACGCCTGATGGCCCCACTGAATCCACCGCAGAGCACACTGTCGCCATACTGTTGGCCCTGGCCAAGAGGTTGAAGGTGGGCGCCGAAAATCTTGCCGCCGGAAAATGGGGGCCGCGAAGCGGCCTTCTCATCGGCGACGAAGTGCAGGGAAAAACCTTGGGGCTGATCGGACTCGGTCGCATCGGTCGCCGGGTGGCCCAGATCTGTCGGCTGGCTTTTGAGATGCGTGTACTGGCCTACGACCCGTATGTAACAAGCGAACAGGCGGCTGCCCTGGGCGTCGAACTCGCAGAGATGGAGCGCGTGATTAGCCAGGCTGACTTCTTGAGCCTGCATGTGCCAGCCACGCCCGAGACGATCCGCATCATGGATCGAACGCGCATCGCCAGCATGAAACGCGGCGCCTATCTGCTCAATCTGGCGCGCGGTCCGCTGGTGGATGAAGGGGCCTTGCTCGCTGCGCTTGATAGTGGTCAGTTGGCCGGCGCGGGAGTGGATGTTTTTGATCCCGAGCCGCCGGATGCCACCTCGCGCCTGCGCAATCACCCGCTGGTCGTCGCCACCCCACACATCGCCTCGCTGACCAAGGAGGGGCGTGAGCGCATGGAGCGCATGGCCATGGAGCGCGTGCTGGCCTTTCTGGCCGGCGAGAAACCTGTCGATATCGTTAACCCGGCGGTGTGGGAGCGCCGTCGCCGTCATGATGACCACAAAGGAGAATCAACTTGAACGCACGTCTACAACATGTGAGTATTCCGCGGCCGCCTGGCTCCGACGCGGCGGCGCGGGCATTCTATGGCGACCTGCTGGGTCTGGAAGAAGTGAGTCCGCCGAAATCGCTGGCGGCTTTGGATCTGATTTGGTATCGGCTGGGCGACAACGAGCTGCACCTCTTCGCCGAAGAATCCATGGGACAGGATCATTCCGGGCGTCACCTTTGTATGGCGGTCGACGACGTGGAGAGCTTGCGTGAACGCCTGGAGACCGCCGGCGTGACAGTCGTGGGCACGATCGCCATCCCCGGTCGGCCGCGCTATTTCGTCCGCGATCCGTTTGGCAACCTGATCGAAATCACCACCATCGAAGGTGACTACCGCGCCCTTGAAGCATGATCGGAACAAAATGATGAAGACTCTCTCAACCTTGACCCACCTTGAATGCGGAAAGTGCGGAAAAATCTATGCGGCTGATCGCTTGATGAACTTGTGTACAGAATGCAATCGGCCGCTGTTGGCGCGCTACGACTTACGAAAAGCCGCCGAAACCCTGACCAGGGAGGCGCTTCGCTTACGTTCTCAATCCCTGTGGCGCTACGAGGAAGTGTTGCCCGTACAGCGTCGCGACGCCATGATCCAGCTTGGCGAAGGCTGGACGCCCATCATCCAGGCTAGCGCGCTGGGAAAGGAAATCTGCTGTCCGAATACGCTGATCAAGGATGAGTCGCTCAATCCAACGGGCAGTTTCAAAGCGCGTGGGCTGTGCATGGCAGTGAGCCGCGCGTATGAATTGGGTGCAAAGGAGCTAGCGATCCCCAGCGCGGGCAACGCAGCGGGCGCAATGAGCGCCTACGCTGCGGCGGTGGGACTGCCGGCGCACGTTTTCATGCCTAGGGATGTGCCGGCCATGTTTCAGGTGGAGTGCAAGGAACTGGGTGCGACTGTGACGCTGGTCGATGGGCTGATCAACGATTGCGGCGTCAGAGTGCGTAAGGGCGTGCAGGAATATGGTTGGTTCGATGTGAGCACCCTGAAAGAGCCATATCGCGTCGAGGGCAAGAAGACCATGGGCTACGAATTGGCTGAACAGCTTGATTGGACGCTGCCCCATGTGATCATCTATCCCACGGGCGGCGGCACAGGCATGGTGGGCATGTGGAAGGCTTTCGACGAGATGGAGCAGATGGGACTCATCGACGCCCGACGCCCGCGCATGGTGACGGTGCAAAGCGATGGCTGTGCGCCGCTGGTGCGCGCCTACCAGCAAGGCGAAGAACACGCAGAGCTTTGGCAAGGCGCCAAGACTGTGGCGGATGGATTGCGCGTGCCAGTTGCCGTGGGCGATTTTCTTGTGCTGCGGGCAATCCGCGAGAGCGGCGGAACGGCGATCACCGTGAGCGACGCCGAGATGCTCCACTATGCGCGTGTAATGGGTCAACGCACAGGCATCTTTCCTGCGCCGGAAGGGGCAGCCTGCCTTGCTGCTCAGGTGCACCTGCTGGAACAGGGGTGGATCAAGCCAGACGAAACGGTACTCCTGTTCAATACCGGGACGGGACTCAAATACGCTCACCTTTGGATATGAAGCGATTGTCACACCGGAATGCCGACCGAATTTCGGCTGAGCCAACATCACATCACCCGATGCAACAATTGACATGCACAATAAATATATGTAATATATGTGTGATTTTGCAGGTGTTCAAGGGAGGGTGTGATGAAACGCGTACAGATGATCCTGGAAGACTGGCAACATGACTGGCTCGCTGAGTCTGCTACTCGGCAACAGGTGAGCATGTCGTCCCTGCTCCGCGACCTGCTGACGGAAGCCATCGAACTGCGCCAGGCTGCGAGCCTGGGTGATGACCCGTTGTGGGGCGTCATCGGGCTGGGTGAAGGGCCAGATGATGGCGTGAGCAGCAGCAACCTGGATGAATTCCTCTATCGGACTGACTGGCGCCCCCAACAGGTGCGCAAGGCAGCGGAGAGCCGGGTCGTGGAAGGGGAAGAGGTGGGCGACTATGTCGTCGATCATCGTTGACACCAGCGCGCTCTATGCGCTCGTGGATCGCAAGGATCCCAATCATGGACGAGCAGCCGCCTATCTGGGAAGTGTGACGACTGCTCGTTCTCTGATCGTGTCGAATCACATCTTTGATGAGTCCATGACCCTGGTCAAAATGCGTCTGGGCATGGCAGCCGCGCTTCAGCTTGGTATGCGGCTGCGCAACAGCAGGCTGATCGAGATGATCATCTTTGGCCCGGCGGAAGAACAGTCTGTTTGGCGCATCTTCACGCAATTCCAGGATAAGGAATGGTCCTATACAGATTGCGCGTGCCTAGCCTTGGCGCAGCAGCGCAAGACCGACGTGGCCTTCACTTTTGACCATCACTTCCGCCAGATGGGGCTACACATGGAGCCAGCATGAATGCGCTTGTTGCTCAGTGCGGTGGACCGACTTGTGTCGTCAATGCAACGCTGGCCGCGATCGTGGAGGGCTGGCAGCGTGGTGGTATTGGGTGCATTTGGGGCGCTCGTTGGGGATTCCATGGCCTTGTCCACCATAATTGGGTGAACTTGAGCGACCTTTCTTCGTTCCAGTTGAATGTGCTGCGTTTACAACCTGGCGCGGCGTTGGGCGGTGGTCGTCAGCGATTGAACGAAGGCGACCTGCCCGGCCTCTTCAATCTCCTTCATGATCATCATGTTGGCTGCCTCTTTCTGATCGGCGGCAACGGCACGATGAGCGCAGCGCAGCGCTTATTGACGGCGACCCGGGGAGCTGGGTTCACAGTGCATAATCAGCCATTACAGGTGCTCGGCGCGCCAAAAACGATTGACAATGATCTGATGGGCGTCGATGTCTCGCCGGGTTATGGCAGCGCAGCGCGCTTCATCGCCCAGACTACGCGCAATGTGGCGCTGGACCTGGCGTCCATGGTTGGCTTCGACCAGATCACAGTGGTCGAGACTATGGGGCGTCACACAGGTTGGCTGGCTGCCGCGTCGGCGTTAGGACGAGAACGATCTGACGATCCGCCACACTTGATCTTCTTTCCCGAAAAGCAAATAGACGATGAGAAGTTGATTGTGGCCGTCGACGACGCCTATCGTCGTCACGGCGTCTGCCTCGTGGCAACGTCGGAAGGTCTTCGTGATGGAAAGGGTCGCTTCTACGCCGAAAAGGTGACAGGTGCGGAAAAGGATGCGTCGGGGCAGACGTTGTTGAGTCTGTCTGGCGGTGTGGCGGCCTATCTTGCCCACCTGGTGCAAAAGCAGCTGGGGTTGCGCTGTCGCCAGATTCGTTTCGACGCTGTCCAGCGATCTGCATCAGCGTCAGTCAGTCCTGTGGATCGCTCGTTGGCGGCCCAGGTGGGAGCATTTGCCGTGGAACTGGCATTGGCAGGGCAGTCGGGCGTGATGGCTGGGCTGACGCGCACAGAAGATGGCTGGTCGAACGCGGCGAGGCTGCTTGAGGAGGCGTCCGGGCGCGAGCGCGAGTTGCCCCTCGAGTTCATGGACGCCGAACGCCACGATGTGACGCCTGCTTTCATCGACTATTGTGCGCCTCTGGTTGGCGAATTGGACTTGCAGGCCGTGCAACTGCACGAATGCTGCGATGGACACCCGTGAGCTGCCGCGCTTCATTGGCCTGGACCTTGCCTGGAGCGACCGCAACCCGAGCGGTGGAGCGATCATCGCGGGAGGAAATCTGGTTGCCTGGACTGGCGGCTTGACCGATGATGACTCCATCCTGGAGTTTGTGCGTAGCCATTCACCTGCCGGCGCGCCGGCAGTCATCGGCGTTGATGCGCCGTTGCGTGTGACAAATCTCACAGGACGACGGCGTTGCGACCGCGAGGCGTCCTTGGCCTGGGGACGATTTGACGCCGGCGCCTATCCGGCCAACCGCACGCTCCTTGCCCGCAATGGTGTGGTGCGCGGAGAAGCGCTCGTGAACCGTCTCTCTACGGAATTGGGCTTCGTCGAATATGCGCCGATCCCCAAGCAGTTGCGAACCCGTTTGGTGTGCGAAGTCTTTCCCCATCCCGCCCATGTGGCGATCTTTGGCTTACCCACCATCCTGCGCTATAAGCGTAAGCTGGGGCGAAGTCGGTCGCTCATCGACAGCGAGCTGATGCGCTATCAGGCGCTGTTACGCAGTCTCCAGGCCCACGACCCGCCGCTGCGCGGAGTGGAGGCCGCCTGCGCGGCGGATATTCCGGCATTGAAGGGCAGGTCTCTGAAGGCTTTGGAAGATACACTCGACGCCATCACCTGCGCTTATGTGGTCAATTACCTCTGGCATCATGGGCCAGATGCTGCGCTGGTCTATGGCAGCGTGAAAGAGGGGCACATCTTGACGCCAGCTCCCTCTGCCAGGTGAAGGTGGTCAGGCGTGATGCCCTGATACGGCCCGCGTTTCTCCGGAGGAAAATAGTCGGCGATACAGCACATGATCCGATCAGTGATGACCTCGAGTTCGAGACGCCTCTGGTGGCCGCTGTATGTGGAATCAATGTGAAATGGGCCGATCGCTGGGCCAATATGGATGGCGACGTCCGTCCTGCGCCAGCCACGCAGTTTAGCACCGATATCCTCAGCGCCGCGGATGGCAACCGGCAGCACCTGCACGCCATTGACGACCGCCACGTAGGCGGCGCCCGGTTTGCCGCGCATCAACGTTCCACTCGTGCGCGATGTGTTGCCGGCGAGTTGCGTGATCATCTCCCCGCGTGCGACGCGCTCGACGAGCTCCGGGTTGATGCCTCCTTCTGGGAAAATGCAGACAGATCGACCTCTGCGCAGCGTCTCTTGTATGTGACGGAGCGCAGCGCGATCGACCTGGCCGCGCCAGACTGGAATACCGCCAAACATATAGAGGAAGAGGCGCACAAACCAAATGCGTTGCGATTCCGTCGCCACGACGAAGACCGGCTGGAAGGGCAGATAAAGAGTGAGGAGAAGGGCATCAAAGGAGCTGAAGTGATTGGCGACAACGAGCAGGGGTTCCTGGCAACTCGTCAGTGTTTTCTGGCCTGTGATGGTGAGGCTGAGAAGAACTCGAAAAAGCGGTCTCCCCAGGTGCAGCAATAGCGGCCGAACAAGATGAGCGACGATCTGCAGGAATAAGTCATTGCGACCTCCCCACTGACTGTGGGGCGGCCACTGTTTGTTCATGGTTGTCGTTGTATACATTTGCCGTGCCCTCAACTGGTGCTTGACGCAATACACTCAATTATATTACGCTGCACAAGTCAAAAACGGATAAACGATGTGTAAAGGTATCGGTGCATCATGGATTCTTCGTCCCATATTCCGCCTGACACCCTCAACGCTCGCATCGGCGTGCTAACGCGCCGCGAAGTGGAGGCGCGCATTCTCGCGCCGGTGATCGACGCATTGGCTGCTGCGTTCGGGCGCGAGCAGGTCATTGCGATTGTGCGGGCGGCCATCATCGAGCTTGCCCGCAAGCAAGGCGCAGCATTAATCGAGCAGATGGGAGGCGATTCGCTCCACGACTTCGCCGGCTCCCTCAACTTTTGGACGCGAGACAATGCTTTGGAAATAGAGTTGCTGGAGCGTTCGGAGGATGCTTTTTCCTTTAATGTGACACGCTGTCGCTACGCAGAAATGTACAATACTCTGGGAATTCCCGAACTCGGCGCAGTGTTGTCATGTAATCGAGACTTCTCGTTGATCGAGGGCTTCAGCAGTGACATCGAGCTGACGCGCACGCAGACCATCATGGCCGGCGCTCCATTCTGTGACTTTCGCTATCAACGTCGCAGCGCCAATGCCCCAGAAAACAGGGCGCCCGCCACCGCATAAACGATGACGGGCCCTGTACAAAGGAGGAACCAAAGGAGGTGCTGGCTCTGAGGCTGTGAAGTAAGCTCCCCTCAAACCTCACAACCTCACCCGATGGTTGAAACCGAATACCCTTTCAGCTATCGGGTGACGCGATGCAACACCGCAACTCTCGACGCACATCAGTGTTATCCAAACAGGGTGTTCACAGTGGGAGATGTTGTGAACTCACTCGACGCCCATAGAATAGCCGAACAATGTTGCTGGGCTGTTCTGCATTGTGTTGTGGATGTGTTTGACAGGGTGGGCGACGCTGACTACAATGGCAACGTTGTGGAGCTTTTCTTTGCCAGGGCCGCATCAGTCAGGACGGTGAACACGACGAATCATCCTGGCCTCGAATGTGAACACCGCCGGAACACCCACTGGTCGAGGTAGGGTTTATTTTTGAATCATCAAATGTGTAGAGGAGATACCTAATGAGTGCAACGTTTGAGCGTGTCCGAAACATCATCGTCGATCAGCTCGGCGTCGATCCGTCGGAAGTGACCATGGAAGCGAATTTTCGCGAAGACCTAGAGGCGGACAGTCTTGACTTAGTGGAGCTGATCATGGCGTTCGAAGAGGAGTTCGGCGGTGAGATCAGCGACGAACAGGCGCAGAAGATTCTCACAGTGGGAGATGCTGTGACCTATCTCGACAGCGTGTCCTGAAAGCTACATCTGTGCCATGCGGGCCCGCGGATTGCCAAACATGCCGCACGGCAGCTCCCAGTGCAAGGTGCGAAGCGACGTGATTGCGCATTATGAAGAAGAAGCCTGACCCATCTGTCAGGCTCTTTCTTTGCGCCAAAATTGGCGCCGACCCGTCTGTATCAGAATCAATGGTAGACCCGAATCACCGAAACCACCTTGCCATTGATGATGACGTCGTCGGCTGAACGGACAATTGGTTTGTACACCGGGTCTGGATTTGCCGGCTGGAGTCGAATCTCCTTACCCTGGCGGTAAAAATACTTCAGTGTGGTCGCCCCTTCGCCCTTGAGCCAGGCAGCCACCATATCTCCATCATTTGCCGTCTCTTGATGACGCAGGATGACGATATCTCCGTCAAGGACGCTGGCATCGATCATCGAATCTCCCACGACACGCAGCGCAAAGAGCGATGCGCCGTTCCCCACGATGCCTTCAGCCAATTCGATCCAGCCTTCAGGGTTCGTCGCCTCGTTCGGCTCAACCTGGATCGGCTCACCCGCCTGAATCTTCCCCAAAATTGGTATATTCAGCCTGCTGCCTGAAAAGCCAAATTCCAAAAGTTTGGGCCAATTCAAACTGATGCCGCGGCTTACCTCACGCTGGCGCGCAACCAATTCCAGGTCCTCCAGCTTGTTCAGGTTGTAGTTGACAACCGACGTGCTGCTGATCCCCACTTCATCGCCAATTTCGCGGATTGTGGGCGGAAATTTGTTGCGCTCGAAAAAGCTGATGATGAACCGCAGGATGTTTTGCTGCCGAAGTGAGAGTGTATTCATATGACGGGCCTTTCTATCACGTCAACGTATTCGTTCAGCTCAATCAGGTTTCTCACATGATTTCCCAATCAACAGAACGGATGTTTCCCAAGTTTCCCAAAGTATACACGAACATCTGTGCGATGTCAAGAGAGAAAAGCACGTTTGTTCTGATTCTTTGAGATCTCGCTCGCCGCGCCCCCATCACTCACTCGTTGCACTCACACCGCTTGAACTGTCCGTCGGCGCCCGAAGATGCACCTCCAATCCCGTGTACGCCAGATAATCTCGCATCCGCGCCCAATAGGCATTCAGCTCCTCCACTCCTCGCGCAGGATCAGGAAAGCGCCTGTCAGCTTTCTCCATGCCTCGGCTCATGGCCGTCTCCATGTCGATACCACATAGATAGGCAACCTTGAAGAGCATCACCTGTAGATCGCTCAACTCTAGCGCCAGGAGATCGCGCACTTCCTGCAGATCTGCCGGATCAGGCGCACGATACCCCTCGATCATCTGCACCAGTTTGCTCACCTCACCCAGCTCTTCCTGCGCGTGTAGAAGTGTGTGACTCAACAGCACACGATCCCAGGTGCGCTTCCTGTCCCATTCCTCCAGCCAATGCTGGTATTCACGGATGTGCATGACTTTGCTCGCCGATCTCTGGCGTGGTTTCAATCTGCGAATTGCTTACGCCGAAACTTGCGTCAATTCCCAGCCGCGGGTCGTTCTGCACTCGTCGCAAGAAATCGACCGAACGCAGGCGTCGTTCCAGAATAAGTTGTAGATACCGCTGAAGAATTGTCTCCGCCTGCCGCATAACGGGTTTGCGTACATGGAGGCGCTCCACCTCGTTCCATGCTCTGCTTTGGAGAAAGCGCAGCACTTTGAGCACCTCGGGTTCGATGGCTTCGACCTTTTGCTGGCTAGGGGCGCAGTTTGGACAATAGACGCCGCCTTCGCTCAGGCTGAGAAAGTTGGTGACTGCGGTCATCTCTTCGCCGCAGCCAATGCAGTGAAAGATCTGTGGCTGAAAACCGGTCAAGCTAAGAAGGTGGAGAACGAACCATTGTGTGAGCACAGAGCGGTCGATCTGGCCGGGTTGCGTTGCAGCTTCATCCAACGTGCGCAAGACAAAGAGAGCCAGGTCCCAAAGAGGGCGGGCGTCGTCGTCACCCTCACTGAAGGCGTCCAACAACTCGCACAGGTAGGCAGCGCGGCTGATTGCGTCCAGATCATCGCGCACACGTCGGAAGCTCTCCACCGTGACGACTTCTGTCACAATGTCCCAGGTGCGCGCCTGGGCGATAAGCATGTTGGCGTGACAGAAGAGCTCCACATGACCTGCTTTTTTGCTGGTCGGCTTGCGTACACCCTTGGCGATGACTTCAACCCTGCCTCGGCCTGGTGTAAAGATGGTGAGGATGCGGTCGGCGTCGCTGTGGTCGCGCCGGCGCAGGATTAGAGCATGGGTGCGGTAGATGCGTTCGCGCTCGCTCATTCGCTCCTCGATCTGGCTAACAACACCCTGGACAAAACAACATCGAAAAAGAAAGAGACTCTGCAACCGCAGAGTCTCTTCAGTACCCCCATGGGGATTCGAACCCCAGTCACAGCCTTGAAAGGGCTGAGTCCTAGTCCACTAGACGATGGGGGCGTCTGGCATACGGTAATCGCAGGCAAGTATATCAATGATCAGGCAAATCGTCAAACCTGGCATAGAGAAGGGCGCAATAGGCTTGAAAACAAAAGCTCCGAAAAATCGGAGCTTTGAGCATCCCCGAGAGGACTTGAACCTCTGACCTTTTGGTCCGCAACCAAACGCTCTATCCACTGAGCTACGGGGACATATGTTGTTGTAATACATTTATCGCTGGCTGAGGACAATCAACCCATCCAGGTCTTCTCGGTCAGCCTTGACATACCAGGCGGGGAGGGAGGGATTTGAACCCTCGAGGGATCTTTAATTGACCCCTACCCACTTAGCAGGCGGGCGCACTCGACCGGGCTATGCGACCTCCCCAGAATCATCATTTTTGCGCAGACAGGCGGAGGGAGAGGGATTCGAACCCCCGGTGACATCACTGCCACAGTTGTTTTCAAGACAACCGCCATAGTCCGCTCGGCCATCCCTCCACTCTTGACTGAATTCATCAAGAACGGCAGAATTCTTCACATCTTCAAGCATCAAGTATACTGTGAGAGAATGGGCGTGTCAAATACCAACAAAAATGATCGAGACTAACTCACGACGCTCTCTTGGCGCTTCCCCAGGTGACAGTCACTTCGCAAAGCGACTATCACCTCTGGATGAAAGAATTACCGCAACAACGACTAGTGCACGAGGGCGCAAGTAACCCAATGGTTGTCATGCTGAGCGCCAGCGAAGCATCTCGCGCTGCCACCCAGATGCTTCACTGCGTTCAGCATGACAATACCACCGGCTCATTTAGGCCCACGTGTACTAGCCATGGGTGCGGCTCAACTGTCCTCATTTGGGGCGAATCGCCTCGAGTCCACCCATATAGGGACGCAGCGCTTCTGGGATGATGACCGAGCCGTCTTCTTGCTGATAGTTCTCGAGGATGGCGATGATGATGCGCGGCAGCGCCAATCCCGAGCCATTCAAGGTGTGAACGTATTCTGGTCGTGCACCCTCTGCGGGTCGATAGCGAATGTTGGCCCGTCGCGCCTGAAAGTCGCGAAAGAGCGAACACGAGCTGACTTCCAGCCACTCTCCGCTGCCAGCCGCCCACACCTCCAGGTCGTACTTGATACATGCTACGAATGACAGATCGCCAGTTGCAATCATGACCCGCCGGTACGGAAGCCCCAAACGTTCGCAGAGCACCTCCGCATCGCTTGTCAACGACTCCAACTCGTCGCGGCTGGTGTGTGGCTCAACGAACTTGACCATCTCGACTTTTTGGAATTGATGCACGCGTTTGATGCCTCGCACATCCTTGCCCGCCGATACTTTCTCACGCCGAAAACAGGGCGACTGAGCAACCAGATAGATCGGCAAACGTCCCGGCTCAATGATCTCATCGCGGTATAAGTTGGTCACCGGCACCTCTGCTGTGGGAATCAGCCAATAGTCTTCCTCCGCATCCCGATAGAGATTCTCGCCGAATTTGGGTAGATTCCCGGTGCCGATCATGCAGTGCGACCGCACCATGAAAGGCGGATAGATCTCTTCGTAGCCATGTTCGGCCACATGTACATCAATGAACCAATCGCTCAACGCGCGTTGTAACCGGGCGCCTGCCCCGCGCAACACATAGAATCGGCTGCCCGACAGCTTGACGCCGGCCTCGATGTCAAGAATGCCAAGCCGTGCACCCACCTCCCAATGGGGCAGCCGCGTTATCCCCGATGGGGGCAATTCACCCCACTGCTTCACCACCACATTGCCCGCCTCATCGGGCGCTACGGGCACATCCGGCTCAGGGATGTTGGGGATGCGCAACATGGCATCCTCCAGCTGCGCCTGGATGACGCGCAGGCGTTCATCCAGGCTGGCGATCTCATTGCTGATGGTCGTCATGCGCTCCTTCAGCGCATTCGCCTCATCAGTCTGCTTCTCACGGTAGAGATCACCGATGCGTTTGGAGCCGCTGTTTCGTTCAGCACGCAAGGTCTCGACCATCGTCAAAACCTGACGTCGTTCTTCGTCCAAGGCCAGAGCAAGCTCCCACGGCGCGTCCTGTGCATTGAGCGCTTCCATTGCCGCGGCCAACGTTGCCTGATTCTCACGCATCCAACGAATGTCAAGCATAATCCCCCTCCTAATCTCATCTCACCAGAACAAAAAAATCCCTTCATCCGACGCTCGGACGAAGGGACTCGTGGTGCCACCCAGCTTTGTCAGCGCCGGCAAACAACGCTGACCTCATTGTGCGCTAACGGGGCACGCCGTTCGGCCATTTCCTGCCGAAAGCTCACAAGGTGCTCTCCTGAAGGCTCACCGCTGTCTCGCACCTGCCGACAGCTCTCTGTTAGATGCAACCAATCAGGCATTGTCCTTGGTCAACGCTACGACTGTTCGATTGTCTTTGCATCTTACACCTTGCATCCGATAGAAGCAAATATCATCGATGACGCATCATTCATATAGTTCGTATGGTCGATAGGCATAGTGGACGACTCGCTCGGCGCACTCACGGGTGAGCGCACCCAACGCTAGGGGAGAGGCACGCCGAATCACCGCAGCGCCTGGCGCATCCAACTGCTCTTGCAGCCAGCTGACTACACCATTCGGCATACCTGCTTCCACGTCGATGCGCACGACGGGCCAAGACTTCTGGCGAACATAGGCGGCCGGCTGCTGCGGTTGCGCCTCATCAGGGTGGAGGGCGGCGCGCAGGATGCGGAATTGATGGACGCTTGTCACCTTCATTCCTGGAAAGATTTGCTCCACATGCCAGTGAATGGCGTCTTCCGCAAGCACAAAGGTGTGGACGGCCCTGCCATCTACTTGCTCCACCGCCGACGCTTCGAGCAAGCGGGGGATCGTGCGAGGCACTTTGATGCGGGCAAAATAAGGGGTCTCGTAATCGAAGGTCTTGGGCGCCTGCATAATCGCCAACAAATTGAGGCTACTGGTGCTGATTTGCGGGAAAGGACGGCCAGCATCCACAGCCAGAGGCGTGAGTAAGGGTCGAATGCTGCGCTCAAAATACCTGGCGATGGTTGCCTGTTGTTCTGGGGAACAGCGGGCAATGGTGGAGATGACAAAGCCCTGCGCGGTCATGTCGGGCACGACAGAGTGCAAATAGATCATGCTCGCTCGTTCCAGCAGCGCATCCGCCTTTTCAGGCAGCGCACGCAGCAAATCAGCCGCCATCCGGTCACGCTGTGCAGCTCGCTGCAAGAGCGGCGCCTGGCGCGTAAACAAGAGGTCGAGCGTGTAGACGGTCATGCTCAGGGCGCGCAGCCGGACCGGGAGGGAGTGTTCGGCGCGTTGCGCCTCTTTCAGCAAGAAGGCGGATTGGGCGAGGGTTTCGAAGACAGCCATCAGGCATCCTCATCCGGGGCATAAGCCAAAGCCAGCGCCTCCTCGGTGACGCTGCGGTAGAGAGAGACCAGATGCTCGTATACTGTCATACTGGTGTCCGCCGATGTCATTGGGCCGAGTCGCCGCAGCAGCGTCAGTTCGATGTTGGGCGGCGCAATGTGATGTTGGAAGTGCTTCATCAACTGGCGGTCGCCCCAAAAGCGTTCAAGGTCGATAGCATCGCCCCCTGTGTCAGCCTCTATCTGCGCGCTTCCGCCCGAAGCCTCAATCTCCCCATAGGGCGCGCCAGACGCTTCCCGCAACAGCCCGTGGGCAGAAACAGGGTTGTGAGGGCCTTCACGCGCCTCACGCACCTCGATCAATATCTGCTGTCTGCCCCGACCACGCAGGAGGAACAAGATCCATGGGTCATCGACCAGCATCTCGCCAATCAAGGCATAGACCGTTGATAGATGGCGACATTCGCCAGCTGTACAACAGGAGCAAGTTGCGGTGAACTCAGCGGCTGACACGGGCAGCAGACTTGCCCCAGCTTCGCTGAAGACATGCTCGATCTCAGGCGGCGCAGCGCCCGCCGCGACCTGGGCAGCAAGAATCGACTGGGAAGCAATGGCGCTGACGATGCGGCGCCATTGATCGTCAGTGATCGGTTTCACCAGCACTTCGATGGTGCAGCCGCCAGCATTGCGATCATGGATGCTGACGCGCACAACGCCTTCGAGAACGTCCAGGCTTCTGATTCGATGGGCGCGCGGCGGCAGGGTTTCGGACAGCAGTCCCAGATCGCGCATTTGCGCTTTCCAACGCCGAGACCAAACCTCTCCTCTCACCGTCATGGATGCTGTCCTCACAACTCATCCAACATTTCGCGACGCAGAGTGAGCAGATCGCGCAGTTGCTCGGTGCTCAACTCCGTCAGCCACTGTTCGCCGCTGCCGATAATGGAGTCGGCAAGATTTTGCTTGCCCTCGACGATGGCATGAATGCGCTCTTCCAGGGTGCCGGCCACCACAAATTTGTGCACTTGCACGTTGCGCTGCTGTCCAATGCGGAAGGCGCGATCTGTGGCTTGATTCTCGACCGCGGGATTCCACCAACGATCGAAGTGGAAGACATGGTTGGCGCGAGTGAGATTGATCCCCGCGCCGCCAGCGCGCAGGCTGAGGACAAAAATAGGTGGGCCATCCTCTTCTTGAAACAACTGGACAAGTTGGTCACGTTGAGGCGCAGACGTTCCACCGTGCAGAAACAGGACTTCTACACCAAACACCTCACGCAGGTGGCGTTGCAAGAGCGCCCCCATCTCCACAAATTGGGTGAACACCAACACATGATCACCCACCGCCAGGGCCTCCTCCAACATCTCTGTCAAACGCTCCAATTTACCGCTGCGGCCAGCCAAGACGCCTTCTTCTTTCAGATAGTGGGCAGGATGGTTGGTGATCTGTTTGAGTTTGGTCAGTAAACCAAGTACGAGACCGCGTCGCTGGATGCCGTCGCTGCTGTCCAATTGGGCCAGCGTGTCGTGAACAACCTGCTCGTACAGCCTGACCTGCTCCAAAGTCAGCGAGCAGTAGACAATCATCTCGTTCTTCTCCGGTAAATCCGAAATGATGGTCGGGTCCGACTTCACGCGACGCAGCAGGAATGGCTGCACCAGCCGGCGCAGCTCGTTGGCGCGCTCATCATCGTTATAACGCTCGATGGGGATGATGTAGCGCTGGCGAAAGCGTTCGTGTACGTCCAGGTAACTTGGGTTGAGGAACTCGACGATGCTCCATAACTCCGACAGCCTGTTCTCTACAGGTGTGCCAGTGAGGGCGATGCGGTTGCGCGCGCTCAAGCTGCGCACGGCTTGAGTCTGCTTGGCGGTCGGGTTCTTGATATTCTGGGCTTCATCCAAGATGAGATCGCTCCAACGCCACTGTTGCAAAAGCTCCACATCGCGGCGGGCAGTGCCAAAGCTAGTGATGATCAGGTCGTTTTCGGCGACAGCCTCCATGAAGGCCGCGTCGGTGAGGCGACCGCTGCCGTGGTGAACCAGAACCCGCATCTCTGGCGCAAAACGCTGAACTTCCCGCCTCCAGTTTGCCACGACGCTGGTGGGGCAGATAAGCAAAGCCGGGTGATGGCTCGACTCTTGCATGGATGTGTTTGAAGAGCGCACATGCAACAATAGGGCGATTGCCTGCACGGTCTTTCCCAACCCCATGTCGTCGGCAAGACAGGCGCCTAATCCCAACCGTCGCAGATAGGCCAGCCAGCCAACCCCGCGGCGCTGATAGGGGCGCAGGGCGCCGGTGAACCCAGGCGGTTCATCAATTGCCTCGGGCGGCTGCTGCTCCTGAAGCTGGGTGATGACCTGGCCAAGCCAACCGTCTACATCTATCGCATCGATGGGCAATACGGCAGGCGCGCCCACCGGCAGGGCAAACGCGGCGATGTCAGAGGCAGCGCCGCGCGCTTCTTCAAACTCTTGCTGGAAACCCTGCACAACATGGACAGCTTGCAGCAATGACATGATGCCTGTAGGCTGGCGATCGAGCACAAAACGTTGGGCGGCAGCCACCTGAAAGGGGTCAAGCTCGATCCACTGGTTGCCAAACCGCAGTAGAGGGGATTCCATCGCAGCCATCTGCTGAAATTCGGCGCGCCCCAGGCGCTGCCCCGCGAGGGTGAGCTCCCAGGCGTAGTGCACCGGGCCAAAGAGTGGTTCCGCCGCGCTGCGTGGTCGGCCCTCATCGCCATCGTGCTCGTGCATGGCAAGGCGCAGACGCAATCCCAGACCGCCAGCATGTCTCACATGCCACCATTCGGGAAGTAGAACGCTGTAGCCGCTGCTCTCCAAGATGGGAACGCATTCCTTGAGAAAACGATAGGCTTCATCAATGGTCAACAGCGCGTATTCTGGTTGGGGTGTGCGCAGGCTGTGGGCGATGGGCGAAAAAATGCGCGCTGCGCCGCGCAGGCCGGACATGAGGCGGTCTTGCGGCTGGTCCAGTCGGCGGCTGCCAACCCGCAGGCTCCCTGTCTGCGCCTGCCAGACGTCGCGCGCTGGAATACGCAGCTCGGCGTTCTCCAGGGATTGCAGTCCATAGAGCAGGGTCCATTGGGGTGGACAATTCGTGCTTGACTCTGGCGCGGGTTCCACGAGCTGGAGATAGACCCTGAAGCTGGCGTCGCGGGTGAATTGAAGCTGCTCGGTCCACTCTTGCCAATCGCGATAGAATTGATAGGCTTGCTGGGGAGGCAGATTGAGTCTGCGCTGTCCATTGAGGAGCTGGCGCAGCCAGTGATTGATGGGCAGCGCTGGGTCGCCTGAGATCGCCTCAACGCTTCCCCACTTGCGAATCGCGGCGTCGATGACAGCCGCAATGAAGTGCTCGGTCAGAGATGCGGGCTGCGGCGCGTCAGCCAGGCTGGGTGTGTTATACGACCGGCAAACGGGCGGCATGATCTGCGCAAGCATCTCGAAGCGGCGCTGCATTTGGTGATCGCTCAGGTAGGGCTGCCAGGCAGCAATCAAAAAGCCATCGCCGTGGGAATGAAGGGCCGGCAGATATTGCTGGTTGATGAGCAGTTCGAGGGAGAATTTGGCGACATGGCTCCAGAAGAGAAGATCCTTGCCCAAACGCACCCGATGATAAATTGTAGCGGTTGCTGCAGATCTGTCGCTGGCGCCATTGTCCAACCGCGAGAGTGACATGAGCGCCGCAAGAGGCGTGGCAGCCAGCCCGGTCACTTGCCATTGTGCGGCGTTGGCCCGCAGTTGACGAGCGTTCTCCGCTGCAATGGAAGGCTGGGTCAGGGCAGTGCGCCGCATGAGCGGAGCGCCGTCAACAGTAGGTGTCCAGACCGTCGCACTCACCGGCTGTAGATCATCGACCTTAAGCGCCGGGAGCTGTTGGCGCAGCATGGAGCGCAACTGCAACACCGAGGCTTGCAAAGGATGAGAAGGAATTTTTACGCTGCGCTGCCGGGTGGAAACACCGCGGGGACCCTCGACTTGTCCCTCTCGCAACGCAGTGGGCGCATCGTCACTGTCGGATTGTTCCTGGTTTTCCGCCCAAAAGAAGAAATTTCCATCAGGAATGGCCGGGTCTTCGCGCAGCCAGGCTGCATGCAGGATAAAAGGCATAAAGAGTATTGTAGCGAAATGCACGGATGGAATCAAATTGCCGCTGGGGTTGTGGTGAGAGGAAATTACAGGGATGTGTGGGTGGACTCTAGCGCGTCCATTCACACAACTTCGACGGCGGAAAAGGTAACTGAGAATTTCGACCCTTTTCCCAGCACGCTTTCGACCCAAATGCGCCCGCTGTGCAGCTCAACGAGTGACCGGGTGATCGCCAACCCCAGACCGGCGCCCTGAATCCCCAGATTTCGCACATTGCTTGCGCGGTAAAAACGGGTGAATAGATGAGGAATTTCAGAGGCCGGGATGCCGTAGCCATTATCCTCTACGCTTAGGCGCACCATGGCTGGCGAATCGTCTCTCTCTACGGCTATGCGGATGGCGCCGCCTTCGTCAGTGTATTTGTGAGCATTGAACAGCAAATTGCTGAGAATCTGCTGAGCGCGGGCTTCATCGCATAGGATTCGCGGCAGCTTTGGCGCTGCCGACAGGGCGAGGCTTTGCCCTTTCGCCGCCAGCATGGGATAGATTTCGTTGGCGACCCGTTCGACGAGAGTCAGTGGATCGACTGCTTGCATATTCAGTTCCAGACGATTGGCGTCCATCCTTGTGATGTCAAGCAGATTATTGGTCAACGAGGTCAGCCGTTGTGCGCTCCGATTGATCATTTCCACGAATTGCAGTTGACGCGGCGTCGCTCGATTTTTCGCGTCCTCCAATAACATCTCGACAAAACCCACTAACGAAGTGAGAGGAGTGCGCAGCTCATGGGCCGCAGCAGAAATGAATTGAGATTTTGCATCATCCAACATCTGCAGTTCTGCATTGGCGAGCAGCAATTGGTTGTTCTGCTGGGCCAACTGCTGGCGTAGCAGGAACAACTCATTGCGGTGCTGCACCAGACGTTGCTCCAATTGACCAAATTCGGTAACATCCTGGATGACATGCAAGATGCCGACAGAGCCGTCCCTGTGGACATGGGCCAGATTCGTCAGGGATAGGTAAATTGGGTCGCCAGTAGGCGATTCGCGATTGACAAGATTCAGCTCATGACGATGCAGTTCGCGCCTCATCACGGCATCCAGCTCCGCCGCGCTGCCCACCAGCTCTGGCGCCAGATCGTAGAGCGAAAGACAGCGGAAGGAGGTGCAATCGATTGGAAAGAGGCCCAGATCACCACCTATACGTTCCACGCGCAGACTGCCATCAGTCAACGCATAGGCCAACCTGCAAGCAACCATGATGGAGAGCGCAAGCGCATCCTCTACATCGTGCTCACTGTCCTGTGTGGCGATGATGCCCTCAGTGTGATTGTTGCTTGTGTAACCGCTCATTGTAGGCTGCCGTAGGTCCAGGCTTGCAACTGCTGCGCGCAAGAAATAACGTTGAGATTGGGCTGCTTTGTGCCCTGAGCAGGCGCACGATTCGTGGCCTGCCAATCGTAACTACCCCGCAAATGACTACGCGTTGATGTTTGATAAATTGATGTGGCTCAACCGGATCATGTGTGGTTATGCGCCGGAGATGGACAGGCTCGCATATGCTCAGCCAGATCGCTTCGCCCCTGTTCCCTGCACCTGATAGACGCGACAAATAAAGATCATACAACCGTAGGTGCGGTTCGTAACCGCACAATCGTGGTTGATCAGAGACGTGCGGCGATGAGCCGCACCTACGCAATGTACGAAGTCTATTTGTGTTGTCTATGAGACGCGACCAGTTGAATTCGGATTGAGCCATTGATGTTTGACAGAGCAACTACTCGTCAATCAAGCCAGGTGCTACACAATGAGCTGCCCCAAGAGACGAAAGGCCGTATCCACCTCATCGCCCTGTTTGGCGCTGGTGAGAAAATGGAACGCGCCGATGCTACGCGCAACAGCGGCAACCTCATTTTCCGTCAATTGAAATTGCTCCGGCAGATCGATCTTGTTGGCGGCAAGCACCAGCGGAATGCGTTGATGAATCTTCGCCATGTCATCCACGTAAGATTGGAGGCGATGGAGTGTCTCGGCGCGCGTCATATCGCAAACCAGGAGCACGCCGGCGGCGCCACGCAGATAACTGGCGCGAATATGATTGAACTCCTCGCTGCCCGCCAGGTCCCAAATCATCAGTGTGAGGTCAATCTGCTGATCTCCCTTGCTGACGGCAAAACTCTTGCTGCTCACTTTGACGCCAATGGTGCTGAGGTACTTATCCTCGAACCGATTATGAACGAAACGGCGCGCCAGACTCGTCTTGCCGACAGCAAAATCGCCTAACAAACAGACTTTCTTGCTTAGTGAGACCATGGGAAGCCCCTCTCATAGACTTGTGGACACTCTGACTCCAGGACAAGAGTCAATTCACTGTTGGCGCACATACGGGCAGAACAAAACCTCATGCCAAACAGAAAGAAACTGGCCTCAGGACACTGTGAGCAAGGCGACAACGCGCCACATGAAGAGAACCAGGGTGAACACACACAAAATGAAGACGATGACGACGCTTAGGGGAAGTCTGCCTACGGGGGTCTGGCTGACGGAAGATATGTCTGCGGCGTGAAGAGAGGAAGCCGCCTCGGGAGTTTGACGACGAGCTGTCGCTGGTTCGGCGACAGACGCAGTGACCAGCGCAGCCATTTGCATCTCCACATCTTTGAAGGCTTCTGCATTCCCATCATACGACCGCAGCGCCTGACGATGGGTATGGACGATCTCGCTGAGGAGTGCACGCATCTGCTCACGAAGGCCGGGAGGCGCCACGCCCCGAACGACGGCAGCCAGATAGGCTGTCGTTGTTGCCTCCATGATGATGACTTGATCGCCATATTGGACTTCGTTCAAGCTCCCCATTTCGCCGCGGCCAAAAGCATCGCGCGCAAAATCCTGAATGGCCGTCAACATGCTGCCAATGATTTCGCTATCGGCGCGGGACGCGCTTGATTGCGATTGAGCAGAGGCATGAGCAAGCAAAAGACCCTGTTCTCGATGGATCAAGAAGACCTGGAGAATTGAATAGGGAAATGCATCGCGCAAAAAAACGGCTGAGCCAGAGACGCCCGAAGCGCGGGCTCTCGTACGTCGCACCACGGCTCGAAAGCTGAAGGCGCTGCGCATCCGTTCATCGATAGAATGGGCCAGGTCGCGGATCGATTCAGCCACAGCACGCGACACCAGCCGCCCCATGATGGGATAGAGAGCGTCAACCATTTCGTCGCGCGACTCGTGGATGCTGGCGCCAATGGCGTCGGCGATGACTGGTTTGATGGTGGTGACCAACGCGTCTTGGTCGTTGATCTGCCCTTCCACATCGTTCAGGGAAGTGCGCAGGTGATCCAAATCCGTCTGGAGCAAATTAATCTGGCCGCGGTAGCGATCGAACAGTAGCCCGCGCAACTCCTCCATCAGGGGATCATCCCCATCCGCTGTGTTGGACGCAGGAGCGTACTCTTGAGAGGGTGGCTGTGATGGCGCCAATGCTGCGGTCATGCTGGGTCGTTATTTTTGTTCCTGGCCAGAATTCGGCGCGGCGATGTCCAATTCGTTGTGGAACTGGTCAATCAGGTCTGCCATGGCTGTCATTGGCGTAGGGACATCGCTCTTGAGATTCTTGCCAAACTCGATCAAGAGATCGCCCAGAGAAAAGCGATCCATCTTGTTCTCATTGAGCGCCGCCGACGACAGGCGGTATTCATTGCGCAGGACATCCTCAGCGTTTCGCAACGTCCGCCCCAGGTCTTCCTGTGCACGCACCAGTTTCTGGTCCAATTCCTGCAACGAGCGAAAGGCGCGGCGTTCCAATTCCTGGAGCTGTTGCATCTGGCGGTTCGTCAAGTCTGCCAACTGGGCGGCCAGGTCATCAGTTCGCTGCTGAAGCTGCTGCAATAGCTTCACTTCTTGCTCGCGCATCACATCTTCCATGCGATTCAGCTCTTGTTGTACACGAGTCAGGTCGATGCCTATCATCTCAAATCGCTGCGCATAGTCGCGCATCTGGCTGCCAAAGACGATGTCCCGAATCCGGTCGATCTTCTCGACAGGCTGAGCCGATGAAGGGGTTGCAGGTTGAGTTGCCATCCGATAAATCCTTTCCGCCTGAGAATTGCGATTAGACTGAAAAAGCGAGGCAAAATTCGCTCACCAGGTTGACAATTCATGCGTCATTCGTCACTCGTGACGGGTAGCGACATGGAGAGCCAATCAAGAGACCAGGAATTGATCGTTTCAGTTTGATGCGACTAGCTCACCGACAGCTGCAAATCGGTAGCCCAAGCCGCGCTCAGTCTCGATATAAGAGGCGTTTGGGTCGAGCAGTTCGAGCTTTCGGCGCAAACGATGAATGTGAACGCGCAGCGTGTCTTCAAAAATCTCCTCGCGCGGCCAGAGACGCGACAAAAGAAATTCAGTCGACACCGTCCGCCGCCGGTTAGACATCAGAATGTGCAGGAGTTTTGTCTCGGTGGGCGTCAGTTGAGCAGTCTGTTCCCCAGCCGTGAGGACATGCGCGCCAAAGTCGACCGAAACTCGGGAATTCGCCTCGATGGGAACAATACGTCTGTGACCATGGTCGGGAAAACGACGCAAGACACGGTGAATGCGCGCCATCAACTCATTCAGGCTGAAGGGCTTTGTGACATAATCCTCAGCGCATTCCTGGATGACTTCCACCATGGTCGTCTCATCATCCACAGCAGTCAACATAATAAAGGGCAAATCACAAAAGCGATGCACCGCCCGGCAAAACTGAATGCCGTTCATCACTGGCATGTTGATGTCCACCACGGCCAGATGAGGCAATCCTTGGCGCGCAATCATGTCCAACGCCAGGCGGCCATTTGCCGCCAGCATCGGCTCAAAGCCAGTGTCGACGAGCTTATATTCGAGCATACGCCGGATGTCAGGATCATCGTCGACCACCATGATGCGCTTGAAAAATCCGTTCAAGCCGTTGCCTGTAGTCACGCTCATTTCCACCTCGCTGTTTCAAATGCACCCACGCCAAATAACGAAAAGACGACTACTGGGAAAGTGGCTGCGTCACTGCGTTTTGAGTCTGCACGTGTTCGCGCCGCTCCCCAGCTCGCCGCCAGATATCATCGATCTCGTCCCGAAAAGCGGCCATGATCGCTTCTGGGTCTGGCACCAGTCCCTCATCGGCCATCAAGCCGAGAACTACCTCGCCGTTATAGCTGATGATGCTGATCCCCAGACCAATTCTTCCAGATTGGGGCACCCAGAACATGATGCGGCGCATGGGTTTTCCGGCAAAATAGAGCAATTTGCGTGGTCCCGGCACGTTAGTCAGCACCCCCGATGCTTTGGCGCTGAACCACATGGTCGCTCGATCTGCAACATCGCCTGGCAACATACCGATGATGTTTAATATCTCGTAAACGATGAGGGGTTCTGGGGAGTTCTTGAGGAGGTCCATCTGGCGCTTGACCTCGACCAGGCGCTCCTGCGGCGTGGGCAACGTCACCGGCAGGTTGAGATAGACCAGGGCGAATTGGTTGCCCAACTCCAATCCGTCCTGAGCGTTGCGCAGGTTGACCGGCACCATCATGCGTAGATCGACCGGCTCACCATGGTCGAGCGAGTAACGCCGCAAGGCGCCAGCCACAGCGGTCACCAAAATATCGTTGATCGTCGCACCCACCATCTTGCTTGCTGCCTTGACATCCGCCAAACTGAGCGGGTCTGACCAAACGACGCGCTTGTGAACTCCGAGATCACCCTTGAAGATCGAGTCGTCGTCCGAGGGAATGAACAACAGTTTGACCAGGATCGCCGCGCTAGTCAAAGACAAAAGACCACCCATGTATCCCAACTCAATCAACCGTTCTGGATTGCTCCACGATTGCAGCCCCTCGGAAAGCGCCAGGCGTCCCAAGGCAGCCGCTCGCAAGGCGACGCCAGAAACGGAGCGCGCTGTCCGCTCCAGCAATCCTCTGCGTTCTCTCGATGCGCTGACAAACGGTTCGTGTTTTTCCGGGGGTGCATCCGCCGCTTCATCAGTCAATGAAAGAAGCACCTGCACCAAGGCGATGCCATCGGCAATACAGTGGTGGATGCGAGCATAGACAGCGCACCCGCCCTCAACGTTCTCGATGAGATAGAAGCGCCAGAGCGGGTGGTTCGTTTCCAAATTGTCGCCGATGATGCTGCTGATGAGCGACTGCAAGGTCTTGATATCGCCTGGCGGCGGCAGGGCGATGTGGAGCGCATGGGAGCGAATGTCAAAATAAGGGTCGTCCTCCCAATAGAGACCGCCGCGGGGAGAAGTCGATTCCACGATGCGCTGGCGAAAGCGAGGAAAGCGTGCAACGAGGCGTTCTTCGATCAGTGTCCGAAACCGCTCGAACTCCAACACCTCATCAAAGAGCATGACGCCGTTGATGATCATCAGGTTGGTCGGCGTGTCCATCCCTAACCAGGCTTTGTCTACGTTTGACATGGGAACACGCCGTGCGCCTGTCATATTGCACCCTTTCCGATCGGTATCAGAACCCAGCCTCTCGCTGCTCTTTTCATGTCACACGAAGACTGAACAGCACCTTACAAAGGGAACGCCGAGAAAACGTCGAGAGAACAATTTGCCTCGTCGGCGTTCTGACGATGCATCGCCTATGTGAATCGACGTCGGCAAAATTGCACGAGATCTGAGATCAAAACTATAATAAAGAGCTGTTGCGCCGCACCTGGCCCATCAATTACGCCATGAAATCAATGGGCCAGTGACATTGCTACCTTAACTATATCGTAAATTTTCAAGGGTAGCAAGAACCATTCCGATCTCAAATGACAGGTTCTTCCAAACCCTACCAACACAAGTCCAAACGAGAAATCCGGTTCGTGCGGCATGGAAGCCGCACCTACTTCCTGTCAACCACACGAATTCCGAAAGAACCGGCTCTCTTAGCAAATTTGTCAGTGAGAACAATTCTATGCTCAAGACACACACATGTGGTGAACTGAATCTCGCGCACTTGGGGCAACGCGTGACGCTGGCCGGCTGGGTCAATCGCCGGCGCGACCACGGCGGCTTGATTTTTATCGACCTGCGCGACCGTTTTGGCCTGACCCAAGTGACGATCGAACCGACAACAAATGCCGCCGCCCACGAGGTGGCCGTACAGGTGCGCAACGAGTATGTCATTCAGGTTAGCGGCGCTGTGCAGCAGCGTCCCCCAGGCGGCGAAAACCCCAACTTGAGCACCGGCGCCATCGAAGTAATTGCGGACAGCATCGCGATTCTCAACCCGGCCAAAACGCCCCCCTTCTTGATCGGCGCCGGCGACGAGGTGGACGAATCCTTGCGTCTGAAATATCGCTACCTGGACCTGCGCCAACCGCGCATGACGCAGAACATCATCCTTCGCCACACCATCGTACGCTTCATCCGTGAATTTCTCTCCCAGCGGGCTTTTCTGGAAATTGAGACGCCCATCTTGCTCAAAAGCACACCCGAAGGCGCACGGGACTTCGTCGTGCCCAGCCGCCTACACCCAGGCGAATTCTACGCCCTCCCCCAAAGCCCCCAACAGCTCAAACAACTGCTCATGGTGGCCGGCATCGAGCGCTACTTTCAGATTGCCCGCTGTTTCCGCGACGAAGACCTGCGCGCCGACCGCCAGCCCGAATTCACCCAACTCGACCTGGAGATGAGCTTTGTCGACGCCGGCGACATTCGCAGTTTGATCGAGGAGCTGCTGATCGCCCTCCATACAACTATCAGCAAAAAGCGCATTCAACAGACGTCTTTCCCGGTGATCACATACGCAGAGGCGATGGAAAGCTATGGGATCGACCGTCCCGATCTCCGTTTCGGGCAGACATTGTTCAGGCTCGACCAGGTCGCAGCGACAAGCGAGTTTGCGGTCTTCAAGAACGCTGTTGCTGCGGGTGGGGAGGTCAGAGGCGTTGTGTGGCCGGGCGGCGCCAGCCTGACGCGCCGGGAGATCGACGAGCTGACAGAGTTCGTCAAACGATATGGCGCCAAAGGACTGGCCTGGATCGCGGTCACCGGCGCAGCAGACGCAGAGGGACGCTTCCCTCCAGACGCCTTGCGCAGCCAGATCGCCAAATTCCTCACGCAGACAGAGATCGACGCGATTTTGCGCATCAGCGGCGCCAACACGGGCGACCTGATCCTGATAGTGGCCGACAAAAAAGAGGTGGTCGCACAGAGCCTGAGCAATCTGCGGCTGGAGATCGGCAAACGCGCCAGGCTGATCGACCCCAATGTAGATGCGTTCTGTTGGGTGATTGACTTTCCCCTCCTCGAATACAATGATGAGCTCAAACGCTGGCAGGCTGTCCATCACCCCTTCACCAGCGCACGAGACCAGGATTGGGAACGACTGGAGGGCGACCCCGGCGGTGTGCTCGCCAAAGCCTATGATGTGGTCATGAACGGCTGGGAAATCGGCGGAGGCAGCATTCGCATCCATCGCAGCGATCTCCAAGACCGCCTTTTCGCCATGTTGGGACTGACGCAGGTCGAGATCCAGGGCCAGTTCGGCCATCTGCTCGAGGCGTTTCAATATGGCGCGCCGCCCCATGGCGGCATCGCTCTAGGCATTGATCGCCTGACCGCCCTCTTTGCCGAGGCTGCGAGCATCCGCGAGGTCATCGCCTTCCCCAAGACCGCAGCAGGCACAGATCTTATGGTCGATTCGCCCAGCCCAGTGACTGAGGATCAACTCAAAGAGCTGCACATTGCGCTGCGCAAGAAAGGAAACGGGTCATAGGCTGGGCGGCGAGGAATCATTGTGGCTTGGTTGCCTGTTTCGCCAACTTTGCCCTTTTTTCACGGTATGCTATACTATTAGTGACTCTGCAGATCCCGTGATTCGGTCAGCACACGGGGCGAGCCAACAGTTACGAAATGGGAGCTTCGCAACGTGATGTGGATGTGATAGCCTCTGGCTTGCGCCGAAGGCAAGACTGAAGCATCCAGCTGGCGCCCACCTGCTTAGGCAGGTTCGTACCCACTGACCACACGTTTCTTGCGGAGTCTTGTTCTGATTGCCACAGCGCTGTCTGACCTTTGTCGGGCGGCGCTTATTTTTGTTGACGCCAGGACAATTATGTCAACTTTGTTGACGCCGGATCGTTCACTGTGCTAGACTGGCGACATAGTTCTAATCTGCGCAACGGGAGCAAATCATGGCAATCATTCGTACACGCGTCGCCGATGACACCTGGGTCTTCACCAGCAGCCAATATATCGAAGTCAACGCCGGTCTGGTGATCACCAGCGCAGGTGGTGTGCTGATCGACACCCTCCCCTTCCCCTCGGAAACCCGCCAGATGATCGAGTTTGCCGAGCGGGTTTGTCCCCAGGGCATTAAGTATGTCATCAACACGTTGAGTCACGCCGACCATGTCTACGGTTCGTGCTTCTTTCCGCAAGCCGAACTGGTGGCGCACGAATTGTGCCGCAAGATGTTGCGGGAATATGGCGTGAAAGGCCTGGAAGAAGCCAAGGAACACACGCCAGAACTCCGCACCATACAAATCCGCCTCCCCAAAATCGTATTCAACGAGGGAATGATCATCCGCCTGGGCGACAAAACAATTCATCTGATCCACTCGCCCGGCCCCAGCCCGGAGTGCTGCGCTGTTCACGTGCGAGAGGACAAAGTGCTCTTTGCCAGCGATCTGATGATGCCGGCGCCCCTCATCGCCACCCCTCTGAGCGATATCCAGGCATTCAGACGCTCTCTGATCAACCTCCACGACTACAACCTCGAGTGCATCGTACAGGGTCACGGCGACATCTTATTACGCGGCGAGGTGACCAGCAGCATCGACAGCAGCGTTCAATATCTCGACGACATCCAGAGTCTCGTCGACAGGTTGATCGCCGAAGGCGCCACAAAGCATGACCTGCTGCAACACGACATCGAGCAGTTTGGCCGCAGTCGCATCCCCTTGGGCGGTCTGGTGCAGCAGTTCCACGCCAACAACCTGCTCCACCTATGGGAACGAGCGCGCGCGCAACAGCGACGTATGCGCCAAACGGGCCAGAAGACCCCATAACATCAACATGAATCTCATCACTCAAATTATCGCCGCAGTCGAACAGCTCACTCCCGATCAGCGACGGCAGCTGCAACGCCGGCTGCGCGCCAGCGGACTGTTCGTGCCGGATGAAATGCTGACCGACAAGAATAAGCTGACTGCGGCCACTGCGGTCCGCCGCAGCCAACTCGAACCAAAGTCACCCAACCTGCCGCCGCTTCGAGGCGCAGCATTGAGCGAAACAAAAACGGTCTATCAAGCGCCGGTGAGCGGACGGGTTGTGATCGGCGCGCCCAAGTCCAGCGATGCAACGAGCGCGCCCCACGCCATGCCTCCGCTGCCCAGCCTGGCCCCCGAAGAACCGATTCACATCGTCTTTGATGGCGGGAGCAAAGGCAACCCTGGCGAAGGGTACGGCAGCTATCAACTGCAATGGCCGGGGGCGAGCGCCCAGATTGTGCGTCTACACTTTGGCGACAAAGTGACCAACAACGAAGCCGAATACGACACCCTCATCGCGGCCCTGGAAGCCGTACTCAAACGGCTGAAAGAACAGCGCGCCGACCCATCCTCTGCGCAGGTCGACATTCGCGGCGACTCGAAAATCGTCATCAACCAGGTATTGGGCGAATGGAAGTGCAACGAGGAGCGCCTCCAGCTGCGTCGCGACCGGGCGCGCGAGCTGCTGACGCATTTCGGTCGGTGGCGGCTCTCGTATCACGAACGCAACCACAGCGTCAAAGCGTTGGGGCACTGAGCTGTGCTATGGATGGCGTGCGCAACCAAACAAACGCTGCCTGGGTCGAACGCTGTCTACACGGCGACGCCGAAGCATGGCGACAGCTTGTGGAACACTACACACCGTTTGTCTTGCGCGTCGCCTTCCAGCACAGCCTCTCTCGGAGCGAAGCCGAAGACATCGGGCAGGATGTCTTTCTGGCTCTGGCGCAAAACCTGCACTCTCTGCAAGACCCGGCGCGGCTGCCGGGCTGGCTGCTCACCACCACTCGCCGCCTGTGCTGGCGCGCTGTGCAAACGCGCCGCCGCGAACTGCTGCCCGACGAAGCTGATCTGGCCGATCTTCCTGCCGAGCGCCCACTCCGTCCCCTCTACAGCGCGCTACCCTCTGTGAATGAACTGCTGGAAAGCTGGGAACGCCAGGAGATGATCTCGCTGGGCATGGGCCGGCTCAACGAACGCTGTCGACGACTCCTCTCCCTGCTCTTCCTTGCGCCGGATGAGCCTTCATATGACGAAATCGCCGCCCAGGTGAACCTACCCAAGGGAAGCATTGGTCCGACGCGCAACCGCTGCCTGCAGCAGTTGCGTCAATTGTTGGACAGTCTGGGTATGTTTCGGTGAACTGGACGCCTTTCCAGCACATCACGCCCCCCGTTGCTGACGCGCTGCTTTCCAATGCTGGGTTTGGATGAGAACGATGTATTTTTTCCGCCCCGCTTCACCTCTTCATAGGTGGAAGTGTCTTTGATTTTCAACGAGAGCGATCCATGTACACCGAACCGATTCATCTGACTGATGAGAACCTGGCTGACCACGCCGCCGGCGCTGCACTCTCCATTGCAGACGCCGCCCATCTGGCTGAGTGTACAGCCTGCCGTACTCGTCTGGCCCAATTCGACTTATTGGTGCAAGAAATGGCGATCTTCCGCCAAAGTCAACCTTCTACCGACGCACTAGCGCGCTATGCATCGCTTTTCTCTCATGTGCAACAGCGGCCAACGCGCCTGCGCAGCGCGCTGGAATGGGTGCAGGCGCAACTGCGGGTGGACACACGACGTGACTTTGCCCTTCAGGGGGTGCGCAGACCAGGGGCCGCCAGCTACCGGCTGCTCTATGAGACGCCAACCGCAGAAATCGACCTTCTGGTGGAGGAAACGAACGCCACGCGCATGATAGAAGGCGAAATTGTCGCCGCCGAAGACGGCGCAGACGCCTTGCCGGCGCTTGTTCAGCTCATCACTACCCAAGGCCAATCGGTGCACGAATCCGAGACAGACAAGCAGGGTCGTTTTGCGTTCAAGCAAATTACGCCTGCCTACTACGCCATTCTGGTGACGCCCACAGTGGGCGCATCATGGCGCATCGATGATCTGGAAATCTCCTGAATCAAAATGGGTGCAGTCAAAGATAGTTTGCTATAGGGGTTTGAACGGCGGCGAAGTCGTCGTTCAAACCCCTACGAATACACCCAATCGAAATGAGCTGGATTCACGATTGACTTGGGCACAGACGACGAACTTCAGGGCAAGATATTCATGAGCGAAATCAACGCTACGATCGAGCAATGGTTGCAGCGCCTGCTCGATCGCGAAGTGAATGAGGCAGTCGCATACCTGCAAGCGACCGGGCGCGCTAATCTGGCTGACGCCCATCTCTTGACCGAAGCAGCCTTGACGACAGCCGAGACCAATCTCACCGCAGCGCGTCGCCTCGTTGCTGTTGCGGTTGCGCTGAGCGCCAATCTTGGCGACCCACCATCGCTCTTGGCGCACCTGGCGTATGCCCGGGCGCGCATCGCCGTTTTTGTTGGCGACTTGGGCGACGCGGAACGATTTTTACACGACGCTCAGACAGGCTGGCAATCCGCAGGCGACAATGCCGGTGTGACGCGCAGCCGGCTTGGGCTGACTCAGGTTCTGGCAATGCAAGGACGTCTTCAAGAGGCCGAAGAAACCGCGCAATCAGCCATTGCCGGCTTCGAACAGAATGGGCTTTCGGATGAAGGACGATTGCGCCTGGCCGGGGCGCACCACAACCTGGCGACGCTCTACGTTGTGCAAGACCGATACGAACCCGCATTGATCGAATACGCCCGCGCTGCCGACATTCTTATCGGGTTGTTGAATACTGGCGCCTCGCCAGAAATGGACAACGCCGTGCGCATGGAGCAGGCGCACAACCTCCTCAATCGCGCCACCGCGCTCACCTTTCTAGATCGACCCGCCGAGGCCGAGGCTACCCTGAACGAGGCGATTGCCGGATTCACGGCCCTGGGCGACTACGTGGACCGCGGGCGCGCCCGCACCAACCTGGGACGACTGTTGTTGCGCACCGGTCGTGCGGCAGCGGCGCTGACCGAATTCGACGCCGCCTCTCTGGACATGTTTGGCGAAACCCTGGCAACCGTGACCGACCCAGAGCGGCTGCGCGCGGCGGATGAACTGTTGTTGGAACGCGCCGTAGCGCACCTGGCGCTCAATCTGTTGCCAGAAGCCAGGCACGCTCTTACTATTTGTGACGCGCTCTTTCGTAGCGCAGGCCAGCAGTTGGAGCTTGCACAAACGCTTTACATGGCCGGTCTGGTTGAGTTGCGCAGCGGCAACCTGGCCGAAGCGCCGCCGCCGTTGAAAGAGGCATTGAGCATTTTCACCGCTCTGGACAACGTCTTTTGGCGCAACCGCTGCGTCGTCGCTCTGGCCGTGCTCGATGTCGAACGAGGACATTTTGCCGACGCCGCCCAGAACCTGGACAAGCTGCTTGCCGACGCCCTCACACCCGCGGAGGGCGTGCTTGTCTGGGATGCGCACGCCTACATCGACGCGAGGTTGCTGCGCAGTCGCGTTGCCTTGGAGATGGGGGAGATGCAACGAGCCGAGAGCGAGATTGCGGCCTGCGAAAGACTGCTCCAGATGACCACAGACGACGCGCCAGAAACCGCACTCTACCCACAACACGTGGTGCGCGTTTTACATGCAAAAGGGCGGCTCGCCCATCGACAGGGACAATTTCCCGAAGCGGTTGCGGCGCTCACAACCGCAGTAACCATCCTCGAACGTCAAAGGCTTGAGCTTCCTCTGGAAGAAATTCGCAGCGCATTTCTCGACGACAAGAGCGCAGCCTTGAGCGATCTGCTTCTGGCGATCCTGGACACTCCGCATGCAGACGAGGAGACTCTGGCGCACGCATTTGATGCCATGGAACGGGCGCGCTCGCGCAGCTTGCTCGAGCGCCTGGCGACCAGCCTGGAAAAACAAGCAGACCCGACATCTGCATTCTGGTCAATCGACCATGAACAACTCATAGAAGCGCGTCGCCGGGTGCATTGGCTCTACAATCGGCTGTTGGGTGACAGTGGGGCGCGTCATCTCGCATCGACGCTGACTCAGACGCTGCACACAGAAGAGGCGCTGTTGAACGAGCTCCTTTTGCAGGGGTCGCCCAGCCTTGATGAGGCGCATCCCGTGCGGCTGGCCGAATTTCAAGCACATCTGCGCGCAGACGTGCAAGCATTGTTCTACAGTGCAGCCGGCGACGAACTGCTGGCCTTTGTGGTGGATCGCACAAGCATCAAGATAGTGCGTCGGGTGTGCAGCGTGGCCGATACAGTGAGAGCGCAGAGAGACTTGCGTTTTCAGATGGGGCGCGCCAGCCTGGGAGAGGATTATCTGGCGCGCAACCAGGCGCGTTTGACGCGCGGGGTCCAAAGCGCGCTCAAACGACTCTACGACTTGCTGTTTGCACCCGTTGCTGAGTTGATGCGGGAGGAGGAATTGCTCATTGCGCCAACTGGCCCACTTCACCTGCTGCCCTTTCATGCTCTCTGGGATGGCGAGCATTACCTGCTGGAACGCCATGTGATCCGCGTAACGCCCAGCGCCAGCATGGCAGTGCGCGGCTCAGGGCAAGGTCGTCATCCCGTACGAGCAGCGGCCTGGGCGGGTCTTGCATTGCCAGACAGAAACATTCCCGCCGCCCGGCAAGAAGTGGAGCGGGCTGCAGCCCGCTTTACCAACGCCCGCATCTATGTAGACGAAGGAGCAACGCTGGCTGCGCTACACGAAAGCGCACACGCCGACATCTTGCACATTGCCGCCCACGGCCTTTACCGCTCTGACAATCCCTTTTTCTCCGTGCTGAAGCTGGCCGATGGCTGGGCCGATGTACGCGCGATCTATCGACTGCCCCTGGCTGCCCGACTGGTTGTGCTGAGCGCGTGCGAAAGCGGCGTGGGGCAGGTGCGCGGCGGCGATGAGGTCATCGGCTTGGTACGCGGCTTCCTGGGCGCTGGCGCCGCCAGTGTGATCGCCAGCCTGTGGAATGTCCACGACGCCAGCGCGCTGCGCCTGATGGACGATTTCTATGCAGAGCTGACCCAAAACGACCATGCCACGCCGGCCCAGGCGCTGCGACGAGCACAGATGATGGCTATCGACAACAAAGAACATCCGTATTTTTGGGCGCCGTTTTTTGTGACAGGAGGTTGAGGGCTACCATGCGACATCGAAAAACAACCAGATCTTTGTTCGTCTTTGCAGCCCTGTGGGGCATGCTATTTACCGCTACCTTTGGCGCGACAAATCCAATTTCATGGGGCGGCGTGGTCAACGTCACAGACGCTGCGTCTGTCGGTAAAAGCGAAACGCCATCAATTGGCGCCATTGGCCCCAACGACGATGCCGACCCAGACGACGAGGTGAACGGCTGGTTGATGACCAGACCAGAGGATGGAATCGGTGTTTGGACGGTGCAATGCCAGGTGGCGTTGACCTGTGTCATCACGGTGACTGTGACGACTTTATTGGATGATGGCGTGCCAGCGCCGGGCGTGTGGGTGGAAGCAAAAGGAATTGCCCAGCCGGGCGGTCTGTTGGCGGAGCGGGTGCGCATCGATGATTATGAAGCGCAAGAGATCGTCGTACGATTGAGAGACGGCGTATCGCCGACCAGCTTCGCCCAACGACATGATCTCACACTCAAGTCAAGTCTCCTGGCGTCGGCCAATATCTACCTTTTTGTCACGGATGATGACGAAGAAGAAGAGATCGACGAAGTGCGCAGCGAATCCGATGTCGTTTGGGCAGAGCTCAACTACACGCAGAGAGTTCCGGGCGGAGATGGCTACAAGACATGGCGCTGGGGCGGCGAGGATGGAGCCGGCTATGTGAATCAGCAGGCGTTTTTCCAGGTGAATCTTGCTCCTGCCCTGGAAGTGACACAAGGACAAGGCGCCGTTGTGGCCGTGCTCGATACAGGCGTCCATTTGGCTCACCCCGACCTCGCCCCGCGCCTCTTACCCGGACGGGATGTAGTGGCTGACGACGCCGAAGCGCAAGATGAAGGGCCTGGCTTTGGTTGGGGCCACGGGACGCATGTGGCAGGTGTGATTGCCCGTATGGCGCCACAGAGCAAAATCCTGCCGGTGCGAGTCTTGGATGCGAACGGGCGAGGCAACGTCTTCACCCTGGCTTACGCCATCGAATGGGCTGTGCAAGAGGGTGCAGACGTGATCAACCTGAGTCTGGGCGCTGAAGGCGATTCTCAAGTGTTGGCGGATGCGATCAATAATGCACAGACGCAGGGCGTTGTGGTTGTGGCTGCCGCCGGGAATGACGATGTCAACGCACTGCAATATCCCGCTGGCTATGCAGGAGTCTTGGGTGTCACTGCGGTGGATGATCAAAATAGCAAAGCGGCCTTTGCAAACTATGGCTCGCACTGGATCGATCTGGCCGCGCCAGGCGTGGGCATCACCTCCACCGTGCCATATTCCGGCGGGGTGGGATACGCAAGCTGGAGCGGCACCTCCATGTCGACCGCTTTTGTCAGCGGCGCATCTGCGCTTGTGCGCGCCGCCCGCCCTGACGCTACGGCAAACGAAATCGGCGCCCAATTGATCGAGGCTGGCGCAAACCTGGACGCAGCAAATCCCGGTTATGTGAGGCAGCTTGGCGTATTGCTCGATGTCGGCGCTACGCTGACGGAGGGCGCGCCAGCGCCTCCACCGTCACCTGCGCCGTCGCCCGAGCCTTCACCTGTAGCTACGCCGCATGTGAGCGCGTACTTACCCCTCATCACAAACCGATAGCATTTGCACCAATAGCCGCGCGTAGGGCTGCATAAAGGAATCCAGCAAACGCCCCAGAGCTTCTTGTCGAAGTTCTGGGGCGTTCTATTTGGCGCCGACCTACCGATCTCTAATACTGCGGTTGCTTTGAGACCAGGAGTTTTTGGCCTGCGAAAACTCCTGGTCTCAAACAGAGCAAAGTATAGATTGGCAGCTCATATCGCCGACCATCACGAATCACTCGTCACGTATCATGAATCACGAATGGCTCGTGACGCATTCATTGTTTACCTGGCGAGCAGCAAAAACAACAATTTCATGTATTTTTTCCATCAACAGTTGCCTCTTGATGAGTGTTGGCGCACACCGATGATGACAGCCAACGCAAATGAATGATTCTGTATCAGACAAGGAGAAAACCATGAACACCACAGACAGCACAGCCTGGAGACGCCTTGCAACCATCCTGCTCGTCATCGTGATGGCGGGCCTGGCCATCGCCTGGCGCGTCCATCCGGCGCGCGCAGAAGCCCCGCCAGATCGCAGCCTTTCGACTGCTCAGTACGAAGATGATGGCGACGATGACGACGGCTCCGGCGACGATGGCTCCGGCGACGACGACGGCTCTGGCGACGACGGCAATTCCGGCGATGACGACGGCTCTGGCGACGACGGCAACTCCGGCGACGACGACGACTCCGGCGACGACGACGACTCCGGCGACGACGACGACTCCGGCGACGACGACAACTCCGGCAACGACAATTCCGGCGACGACGACTCCGGCGACGACGACGACTCCGGCGACGATGACGACTCCGGCGACGATGACGACTCCGGCGACGACGGCAACTCCGGCGACGACGACAACTCCGGCGACGACGACTCTCTTGGCGTCAGTGATGATGACATCGAAGCATTGGGGAAAATTGAAGCCATGCCAGCGACTGGTCTGCTTGGTCAATGGACGATTGGTGGAAAGACCTATACGGCCGACAGCGACACGGAGTTCGAGCAAGAGCATGGCGGCTTTGCCGTGGACGTTTGCGTCAAAGTGAAGGTAGATGTGGAGACGCCCACTATTGCCGAAGAGATCGAGACTGAACAGGCATACAAATGCAATGGCGGCGATGACGACGATGACGATCAGAACGAGGCTGAGTTCTTTGGCGTCGTAGAGCAATTTCCAGCGCAGTTGATCGGTCAGTGGCGCATTGGCGGCATGGTCATCGAAGCAGACAATAACACCGAGTTCGAACAAGAGGATGGCATCTTTGCCGTAGGCGCGCTGGTGAAGGTTCACTTCAGTGAAAACAACGGCGTCAAGCGCGCACGTGAAATCGAAACAGTGTTTCAGGTGGATGACGACGGTTCCGACGATGACGGCAACGGCAGCCGGGATGGCGCGGACGGTCACGCCTTTGGGCAGATTGTGAGTTTCCCAGCGAATCTCATTGGTCAATGGAATGTCAGCGGCGTCATCTATACGGCCACGCAACAGACCGAATTCGACGACGAAGGTCAATTTGCAGTGAGTGCACGGGTGAAAGTGGAATACTTCGTCAATGCCAGCGGTCTACGTATTGCCGAAGAGATCGAACTGACCGATGATCGCGGCGAAGTAGACGATGATGAACATTTTAAGTTGGTGGGTTATGTTCAGGTAAAGCCGGCGAGTGGGTTTGTTGGCCCATGGCGGATAGGAGGCGCTGACTTCACTGCCAACACCTCCTCTGTCTTCGAAGAAGACGACGGCTTGCTGGCTATCGGCGCCTATGTCGAGGTGGAATACAGCATCGTCAATAACGACCGGCTGATCGTCAAACTAGAGACCAAGACTCCCCCAGGCGGCGGCGACCGCAACGCTGTAGGCGTCATCGAAGACATGGGCGACGACAACCCCAGCGCGGCAGCGCAGAATGCCAGCAACAGCGTGTGGCGCATCGGCGGCGCAGATTACGTGGTTGGCGCAGCGACCGATCTCAATGACGCCGCCGGAAAACTGGCTCCTGGCGCGACTGCCTGGGTCAACAGCTACACCGCCGCCAACGGACAGCAGATCGCCACCCGTGTCCAGGGCATTACGCTGAACAATGTTGTGTATCTCCCCGTTACACGACGGTAACACGCCTGCGCAACAATAATCGCATGCGGACGCACAAGACATTGAGGCTGAGGACGGCTATCACCCTCGTGGGTGGCAGCCGCCCTCAGCATGTTGATTGTTGGGAATTCATCACAAACGGATACTCAAAAATCGAAGGAGAAAAACAATGGCGTCGCTACAAAACACTGTTCGCAAACATTTGTTCACGATTTTGCTGCTGTTATTGGCAGGCGGTTTTGCTACGCTCCTGGCGGAGTTGTTGATCACCGACCACGTTGGCGGGATCCAAAGCGTCGCCGTCATTGCCAGCGGGCTTGGTCTGGCCCTGGTCGTGATTGGATTGTTCGCGCGCAGCGGCCTGCGGTTCGTTCTGGTTGTGTTGCTGCTGATCCTGTCCCTAAGCGGGTTGGTCGGCGCATTCGAGCACTTCGAGGAAGGTGGAGAAGCCTGGCAACCCCAGCATATAGCCACTGCAGACTACACGGTCGTCAACATTGCCAACCGCGTGAACTCAGTCTATCAGCAGGAAGAAGACGATGACGAAGAAGGTGTCGGCGAACCAGGCGGCGACGAGGGTTCGCCGCCGCTGCTAGCGCCGCTGAGTCTGAACGGCCTGGCGCTCATGGCAGCCGTGACGCTCCTGGCGAAACCGGATCAGGGCTGAACATCAATCATCGTCTGTTGCAAAAACTTGCCAGCTTGCATACAATGGGAAAAGTGACTGACATTGCCGTGAAGGTGCAAGGAGTTGCAGCAGTGAAACTCTATGAGCGAGATTTCTATGCCTGGACGCAGGAACAAGCCGCGCTCCTGAAAGAGCGGAATTATCCATGTCTGGATGTGGAAAATCTGGTTGAGGAGATCGAAAGCATGGGGCGAAGCGAACGCCGCGAAATCAGCAGCCGCATGGAGCAGCTGCTGATGCATCTGCTCAGGTGGATAGTTCAGCCAGGCCTGCGCGGACGCAGTTGGCGCGCATCCATTCGCAACCAGCGACGCGAGCTGGATCGCGTGCTGCGAGACAACCCCAGCCTGCGCCGCAATCTGCCTGATACCTTTCTCGACGCATATCCTGTCGCAGTCGGCATGACCGAGGACGAAACCGGCCTGCCGCAGCGCGCCTTCCCCGCCGACCCTTCCTTCACGTTGACCCAGGCCCTCGACATGGACTGGATGCCAGATTAGCGGGGCTGCATTCGACGACATATCTTTTGGAACATCTTCTGTACTCCTGCGCTGTCGGCGGCGCAGGAGTTCCTGTTTCATGGCTTCTCTTCGCGATGCACCCAATTGACCATTGATCGTCGCCAATTGATTAGGCGCTTGCACTGCTCTTTGGTACACTTTGTTCGTTATGGCGAAGAAAAAACTTCAGGGACAGGTAGCAATCATCTCAGGCGCAGGACGAGGCATCGGCGCAGCAACCGCGGAACTGTTGGCCCAGGCCGGCGCAGCAGTTGTCCTCACAGCCAGGAGCGCGGATCAAGTCGAATCCGTCGCGGCGCGACTGCGCCAGGCCGGCGGCCGCGCCATCGCCGTGGAGGCCGACGTGAGCGACCCAGAACAGGTGGAAGAAGTGGTCGAAGCCGGCCTGACCCAATTTGACCGGATCGACATCCTCGTCAACAACGCTGGCGTCATCTGGCCGCTGGACGCCGTGTTGGACGCCGACATGGATGAGTGGGCTTACAATATCCACGTCAACCTGGTCGCTCCCTTCTACATGGCGCGCAGCGTTCTGCCCGTCATGCTCGATCGGGGCTATGGGCGCATCGTCAACGTCACCAGTCATGCCGCTGGCGCGCCCGTGCCCGGCGGCAGCGCCTATTGCGCAGCCAAAGCCGGGCTGGAGATGTTCACGCGCGTGCTGGCGGTGGAAACCCAAGGAACCGGCGTTACGGTCAACGCGCTGCGACCAGGCGATGTGGACACGGAGATGCAGGCCGACATCCGCAGCGTCGATGCCGAGGAAGCGCCTCATTTTGCGCCCATCGTCGGCTACTTCCAGCAGAAGTACGAAGAGGGCAGGCTGCGCTCGCCGGGCGAAGTAGCGCGCGCCATTTACTGGTTGATCGGGCCGTGGAGCCGGAGCGTCAGCGGGCAGGTGTACGACCTGGATGATGAGGCGTGGCGAAGCCAACTGGATAAGGATTTGACTTGATTCCGATCAACCGCAAAAGTGAGTGGTCAACGGTTGATGGTTGATGGTTAATTGATTTGGATTGAGCAATCTTCAGATTATCAGGAGCGAAATCATGGCATACAAACACATCGTCGTGCCGGCGGGCGAAAAGATCACACTCAAAGGAGACAAATTAGAAGTTCCAGACAATCCCATCGTAGCCTTCATCGAAGGCGACGGCACGGGCGTGGACATCTGGGCGGCGAGCCAGCCGGTGCTCGACGCGGCGGTGGACAAGGCATATGGCGGCAGGCGCAAAATCGCCTGGATGGAGGTCTATTCGGGCGAAAAGGCCAATGAAGTCTATGGTGAACCCATCTGGCTGCCGCAAGAGACCCTGGACGCCATCGATGAGTACGTCATCGGCATCAAAGGCCCTCTCACCACGCCAGTGGGCGGCGGCATCCGCAGCATCAACGTGGCCCTGCGCCAGCGCCTCGACCTCTATGCTTGCGTGCGCCCGGTGCAGTACTTCAGCGGCGTACCCAGCCCGGTCAAACACCCGGAGCTGATCAACATGATCATCTTCCGCGAGAACACCGAGGACATCTACGCCGGCATTGAGTGGGAAGCCTACAGCGACGGCGCCAAAAAGCTCATCGCCTTCCTGCAAAACGAGATGGGCGTCAAAAAGATACGCTTCCCCGACAGCAGCGGCGTGGGCATCAAGCCCGTCAGCGAAGAAGGCACGAGCCGCCTGGCGCGCGCGGCCATCCAATACGCTGTGGACAACAACCGGCGCAGCGTCACCCTGGTGCACAAGGGCAACATCATGAAATTCACCGAAGGCGCGTTCATGAACTGGGGCTACAAGGTGGCGGCGCAGGAGTTCGGCGCGACGCCGCTGGATGGCGGCCCCTGGCACAAGCTGCCCAATGGCATCATCATCAAGGATGTCATCGCCGACGCCTTTTTGCAGCAGATCCTCACCCGTCCAGCCGAGTACGACGTCATCGCCACCATGAACCTGAACGGCGACTACATCAGCGACGCGCTGGCCGCGCAGGTGGGCGGCATCGGCATTGCGCCCGGCGCCAACATCAACTACGTCACCGGGCGCGCCATCTTCGAGGCGACCCACGGCACCGCGCCCAAGTACGCCGGTCAGGACAAGGTCAACCCCTCGTCGGTCATCCTCAGCGGCGAGATGATGCTGCGCCACATGGGCTGGAACGAAGCCGCCGACCTGGTGATCAACGCCATGGAAAAGACCATCAGCCAACGCATCGTCACCTACGACTTCGCCCGTCTGATGGAAGGCGCAAAAGAAGTCAAGTGCAGCGAGTTTGGTCGCGCGCTGATCGATAATATGTAATGTTTCGTTTGGGTGTGTTCGTTGGAGCATAAACGGCGACGGCGGAGGTTCGCTGCCCGAGATAAGCGGCTTCGTCGCCGTTCATGCCCTTGCAGCGAGCTAGCTTTGAAATACACTCATTTCGTTGTCCCGCTTCTGAAGAGAGACACACACGAAGACGCGGAGACCACAGAGAAAAGTGAGCAACAGACAAGGTATGTTGCCTGAATCTGGAACCCTGAATGGGATGAAGGGGATGTAATGCCAGAGGTCATTGAAGCGATCTACGAAGGCAACGGAGTGGTTCGGCTTGAACGCGAGCCGGAGGGGGTGCTCCCGCGCGAGCGCGTCTCTGTCTACATCGTGCCCGCGCCGGTTGACGCCAGCGCAATTGAGAAGGCAAGCGTTCACGGGTTACAGCAACAGATTCAAGATTTCGAGGCGCGTTACTCCTGGAAAACGCCGGACTTCTATTCCCGATTCATACACGGAGAGATCGGCGACAATCGAGACTTCATCGTTTGGGCTGGCTTGTACGAGATATTACAACGAACCAAAGATCGCGCGCGACCAGTCAACCCCGGTGACTGATGGATATCCACGAATATCTCGATAGACATAAACGCGCCCTCGAACGTAACCAAGCTATCGTCTCGATGGACCCGGTGACCTTGCAAGCCTTTGATGACTTCCGAGGATTGTTCCGAGCACGTATCTATTTCTGGGATGGATCATACTTGACCATCGATGAGGTCATCGACACAGAACCAGGCTTTCCAGAAGTGCTGCGCTACTCATACACATATATCGGTCGCGACGGGCAGCACGTCTTTCGCTACGATAACGCGCCCCATTATCCACAACTCGCAACCTTTCCTCACCACAGACATCGTGGCGCGCATGAGATCCCTGAAGCGTCAAAACAACCGAATCTCAATCGTGTCTTGAGGGAGATAAAACGCATCTTGGCAGACGCACAATAGATATTGCTCGAAGGGAAAATATCAGAGGATCATCCTCATTGAGCATTACGAGCAAACAATCCTTATGAAAATCACAAAGGCCGTCATCACCGCGGCGGGACGCAGGCAGCGCACCCTGCCGCTGCAAACCCTCATCGACCGCGACGGCGTGGAAAAAGCCGTGCTCAACATCCTCATCGCCGAGGTGTTGGCCGCCGGCGTCGAGGAAATCTGCATCGTGGTGCGGCCAGGCGATGAGCGCGCCTACGGCGACGTAGCCGGTCAGCAAGCCGGCTGGCTGCGCTTCGTCCAGCAGCCCGAACCGCTGGGACACGGCCACGCGGTGCACTGCGCCCGTTCGTTCATCGGGCGCGACCCCTTCCTCCACCTGGTGGGCGACCATCTTTATGTCAGCCGCGGCGAGCAGAGTTGCGCCCAATTCCTGGTGACAGTGGCCGAGGCCGAAGCCTGCACCATCTCGGCGGTGCAGCCCACGCGCGAAAGCCTGCTGCCCTACTACGGCGTGGTGGGCGGGCGGCGTCTGCCCGGTCGCCAGGGACTCTACGAGATCGACGCGGTGGCCGAAAAGCCTACGCCCAGCGAAGCGGAACAGCGGTTGATCGTGCCTGGTCTGCGCGCCGGTCACTATCTCTGCTTCTTTGGCATGCACGTCCTTACGCCCGCGGTCATGGACATCCTGGACGAGCAAGTGAGCCAAACGACAGGCAACGGGCGCGAGTCGGGCGGGGTCACGTTGTCCGCGGCCCTGGCGCAGTTGGCCGGACGCGAGAAATATCTGGCCCTGGAGCTCCCTGGCGCGCGCTACGATGTAGGCGTCAAGTACGGTCTGCTCACCGCGCAACTGGCCCTGGCCCTAAGCGGCCGCGAGCGCGAAGAAGTGCTGAGCCGACTGCTGGAAGTGCTCGTCCAGCGCGAGCTGGGCGTCCATGGCTCGCAAGGATAGGGGCGTCGCCGTGTCCCACCTCATCGACGTCATCATCAGTCAGCAGCATGAGGTGCGCAATTGCTCGTTGGACGCTGTCTGCCGCGGCGCATCGCTGGCCGGGCTACTGGCCGAATGCGCCGAACTCGACCGCTTCCGCCGCACGAGCGACAACCTCTATGAGCGGGTGCGGGCGCTCTTCTTTCTCTCCGCCATCCACCGCTATCACCTGCCGGCCCGCCCCGAGCTGTCCACTGGCGGACTGATCCCCTTCGAAGGCTATGACAACCTGCTCAAACGCCGCTTCGAGGAAGCTATCGACATCTTCCTGGCCGCGCCGCTCAGCGATGGCGTCGCCAGCGCGTTGGCCGAAGCCTACCGCCGCCTGGCCTTTCAGACGCTCGCCAACCAGGTGCGGCGCAGCGTGCGCTCGGTGCGCGGCAACCAGTGGATGTTCCGCATCGGCCACCC
>CAZLMM010000014.1:86346-99529 GCA_964560495.1 uncultured Caldilineaceae bacterium | reverse complement strand
CACCCAGATGCTTCACTGCGTTCAGCATGACAATACCACCGGCTTATTTAGGCCCACGTGTACTAGTAGTTGTCATGCTGAGTTTCCAATGTCCCGCGTGGCATAACGTGGGCAAGAAACACCGCCTTTGTCATGCTGAAGGCCAGTGAAGCATCTACGTAGTGAAGCATCTGCGTGTCGACGAGAGTTTCTAGGGAGCGCAAGCGAAGCATCCTACACGGTGGACAAAACATCATGCAGGACAGAGTCGGATTCTTCGCTGCGCTCAGAGTGACACAAGGCTGATACACCGGCGGCGCCAGCCCCTACTTCAGACCATGATGACGCCATACTCTATGAATCTCGCCAAACTCCACTTCACCCAATCCAGCTCGACCATCGAAACCTACGACTTCGTCGAGATCACCTTGCACGCCGAACCCGATCCGACCCTCAACCCATTCACTGATGTCAGCGTGATCGGCTTGCTGTGTCACGAAGACGAGCAGCCCATCGTCGTCTACGGCTTTTGCGACGCCGACGATGGCAGCCTGCACCGCATCCGGTTTATGGCCGATAAGCCAGGGTGTTACATCTTCACCGTGACCATTCAGCACGGCGGGCAAAGCAGCGCACACACCGGCAGCTTCACAGCCACGCCCTCGGCGCGCAAAGGCATCGTGCGGGTGGATGCGGGCTATCCTTTCCACTTCATCTGGGAAGGAACGGGCGAGCATTATTTCTATAATGGAACCACCGCTTACCTGCTTTTGAGCCTGCGCGACGACGACGCCATTGCAGCGGCCATCGACCGGCTGGCTGGCTACGACATCAACCGCATGCGCGTGGCGCTCAGCGCCCGCTATGGCGATGAAATCTGCAACGAACCGGTCTACGCCTCTGACGACTTCACGATGATCCTCAATCCCTGGCCGGCGCGCGACCTCCAATCCATCCTGACCCCCGGTTTCGACGTTACCCGCTTCAACCTGGCCTTCTGGCAGAAAGCGGATCGCATGTTGCGCCATGCCCGCGCGCGCGATATGGTCATCTCGCTGATCTTCTACTTGGATGTGTTCCAACCTGGCACGCGCCCGTTCACAAAGAATGACGCGCCCCTGAGCGAAGACGAAAAACGCTATTTCTGCTACGCCGCCGCCCGCTTTGGCGCTTTCTCGAACGTGATGTGGGATCTGTGCAACGAGTATCGCAACATCTCACCCTATAGCGCCGCCTGCGGAGCCGACCCGTGGGCCGAAGCCATTGGCCGAACCCTGAAAAGCTACGACCCCTGGCAACATTGCACCAGCATCCACGGCCACGAAACTTTCACCTTTCGCAACGCGCCCTGGGCCGATTTTGCCATGCACCAATACTGGGACGCCCCCGGCGGCTGCATCTTTATGCTCAACAACCGTCGCTTACAAGAGGCTTCGGGCAAGATCATGCCGCAGGTCAACGAAGAGTATGGATATGAACATGCCTACCCCGAATTTCCGGTCGGCGTTGTTGGCGACTACCACGAAGCCGACAGCCGCGCCCAACTGGCTTTCGAGATGGCGATGGTAGGTTGCTATCAGACCACCGGCGAGCGCGCCGACATCCCTGGCTGCGGCGGCTGGGTGAATGGGTGCGGCAACGACCAGATGCGCATGCTGGAAAAATATCAGGCCATCTATCGACTGATGACTTCCTTCGAGTGGTGGAAGATGGAGCCGCACAACGAGCTGGTGCATCAACAGACGCTCTGCCTGGCCGAACCGGGACGGCAATATCTGGTATATCTTCGCCACACCTGGCGGCGCAACACCTCCATACGGCTGGAACCGGGACGCTATATGGCCGAATGGCGCGATCCCTTCAGCGACCGCCGCCGGCCCATCGGCGTCATCGAAGGCCCTGTCGTCCCCTTTGACAACCCACCCACCGACGAAATTCCGTGGGCAATCACCATCCGACGGATCGAGGAAACGCTATGAACGTATCGGCTATCGTCGAGCGGCTGCGCCAGACGCCCAATCGTGGCAATCTGCACATCTTCTTGGGCCACCAACTCTCTGACCTGTGTGACAAAACCACCGTCGAGCCTGGCAATGGCTACTCGCCCGGCGTCTGGACATGTGGCGTGGTGGTCGGGCTGGTGATCAACGAGAAAATAGGCTTTCCCGATGCGCTGGCCGAGGAACAGCTCACCTGGGGCTTTGCGGGCGAAGGCGGCGCGCCGCCAATCGTGCGTGCTGCCTACACTTTCGAGGGGGTGAATGTCACCCATGAGCTCTGCCAGCTTGGCGGCGAGGGCGCTGAAGGGGTGGATTTCAACCGTGTAACCCTGGCCGTGACCCAGCCGGTGAATGCGCTGACCTGGATCGCCGTGCGCCCGTTGGGCCCGGCTGGCGGCAAAATCAGCCGCCTGGAGTGGCTGGCTGACGAGTGCACCCTGTTGATCAACCAGACGATCCACCTGACGGTGGAAAGGCCGCCCGTTTCCTGCCAGATTTTCGATAGCGATAGCGGCCCGCTGGCCCTGCTCTGCGCCCAACTCTCGCTTGCGCCCGGCCAATCCGCCGAAATCCATTTCAAGACCGAGCACGGCTTCGACGACCGCGTCTTCAGTGCCGCTCTGCCCAAGAAGCGCCTACACGCCGCGCGCTCCGTCGCCAGCGCCTTCGTTCGGGCCGAGGCTGATTGGCGGCAGGCGCTCCCGGCGCGGGTCTTCGCCCCCGACCGCCGTATCGAACAGGTCTGGCAGGCCAGCGCCTATCACATTCTGGCGGCCATGGAAGGCGGTCTGCCGCGCATCGGCGTGGTCAATTACCCGGTTTTCTGGATGCGCGATAGCATCATCATCCTGCGGGCGCTCGATCTCATCGGTCGCTCCGATCTGGCGCGCATTGGCAATGACTATTTGCAGCCGCTCGATTTTTCCGGCGGCTTTGGCGCCGAATCCGACGCCCCCGGCGAAGGCATCTGGGCGCTGGTCAGCCATGCCCAAATGCACCCTGACCGCGCCTGGCTCGTCGAAGCCTTTCCGCACATTCGGCGGCGGGTGGGCTACCTGAAGAAGATGATCGCCGCCGTCGAGCCGATGCGCGCTTGGGTCGAGAATCGCACCGCCGTCACCTACAACTACCCAGGCAGCACGATTCTGTGTCTGCCTGCCCAAAACGGCTGCATCCACGGGCGCATGGACTGGCACTCGCCCGATTTTTACATCAACTGTTGGGCGTTGGCCGGTCTGCGCCAGGCAGTGTGGGCCGCCGAACAGCTTGGCGAAACCGCCCTGGCCGCTGAGTGGCAAGCCCAGGCCGATACCCTCGAACGCGCCGTCGGCGCCCACTTGCTGCCGATCTATGACAACGAGCGCGACCCGGCCGTCGCGCCCTATCCCACCGAGGCGTTCACCCAGCCGCCCCATCGCGCGCTCTTGCAGCAAAAATTCAGCGAATGGTTTCGCACCCATCGCCTGACCGAATCCGGCGAGCGCAACCCCGAAAAACTGTGGACCTACTTCGAGGCGGCCCACATTCACAACGCCATCCGCCTCGGCCTCATCGACCTGGCCTGGACATGCCTCGACGGGATGCTGACCGACGCCCTCCGGCCCTGGAATGTGGCGGCCTGGGTGGAGGGGCCGCCCGGCGGAGGCGAGAACATTCCTTTTGGCAACCGGGTCGGCGCCAATGGCTGGCTTTCGCCCGAAAAGGCCATCGCTGGCAATATGCCGCACAACTGGACCAGCGGTGAAATGTTGGCGCTGCTGCGCACGATCTTCGTCCTCGAAGAGGGCGACACCCTGCTGCTCGGAAGGGGCGCGCCGCGGGCGTGGTTGAGGCCCGGCAGTCAATTTGGCGTGCGCCATCTGCCCACCCGTTTTGGCCCTGTCACCTACACCGTCACCGTCGACGCCGCCGGTCAACCTGACCTGGTCTACGCTGGCCCGCAGAACTATCGTGTGAGTTGGTGAGAAATGACAAACCCTTCTTTGGCGTTGACCCCTCCTATGGGTTGGAACAGTTGGAATCTCTTTGGCCCGCACATTCACGAAGATTTGGTCAAAGGCATTGCCGATGCGCTGGTTTCCACCGGTATGAAAGACGCAGGCTATCGATACCTCGTGCTGGACGACGTGTGGCACGGCGGGCGCGGCGCAGATGGCCGCCTGTTCCCCGACCCGGCCAAATTCCCGCAGGGTATGCAGGCCCTCGGCGACTATCTCCACGCCCGCGGGTTGAAGTTCGGCTTATATTCCGATGCCGGGACACACACCTGCGCCGGAATGCCAGCCAGCCAGGGCTATGAAGATGTGGACGCCCAAACATTCGCCGCCTGGGGTGTGGATTATTTGAAATACGACTACTGTAACGCCCCCGCAGACCGGGCCAGCGCCGAACGGCTCTATGATTGCATGGGCGCGGCGCTGCGCAAGACCGGTCGCCCTATCGTCTTTTCGGTGTGCGAATGGGGCCAGCGGCGTCCCTGGTTGTGGGCGCCGCAGGTCGGCGGGCATCTCTGGCGCACCACCGGCGATATTTGGAACGCCTGGGAAGATGCTCCCGACAGTGTTCACGCCGGCATCGAGACCATCGGCTTCGACCTGCAAACCGGCCTCGAAGCCTACGCCGGCCCTGGCCGTTGGAACGATCCCGATATGCTCGTGGTGGGATTGAGCGGCCCAGCGGGAGCCAACACCCACGTCGGCGGCCCCGGCTGCACCGACGCCGAATACCGCACGCACTTCAGTCTGTGGTGCCTGCTGGCTGCCCCGCTGATGGCCGCCTGCGATCTACGCCAGTTGGATGAGGCCACCCGCCAGATTTTGCTCAACCGTGAGTTGATTGCCGTCAACCAGGATGCCCTCGGCAAACAGGGCTATCGCGTCTTCAAGAGCGCCGCCCGCGAGGTATGGATGAAACCTCTCGCCAATGGCGACCTGGCTGTGGGACTCTACAACCGCGGCTGGCAGCGCGTCTCCATCACGGCCTGGTGGCCCGACCTGGGCATCACCGGCCCCTATGCTGCCCGCGATTTGTGGACCCATACTGACTGCGGCGTCTTCACTCAATCCTTTACTGCCGAAGTGCTGCCCCATGCCGGTATGATCCTGCGTCTGGCCCCCGCCTAAACCAACCCAACAAGGAGACCCATCATGCACTCTTGGATTTCATTGAATGTCATCGCCCAACGCGTGCGCGACGAGATTGACATCCGCGCCCAACAGGGCTCCGTCACCAGTGGATTGCTCGAACGATGGGAGCAGGCCCGAGATGATCAAGCCGCCCTGTTGACTCTTCACGCCGATCTGAAATCTCTTCCCCAGCGGCCCGGCTGGCCCTACGAGGAGACCTCTACCCTCGAAACAATCCGCCAGGCGCGCCCGGGTGCAATTATGCTGCCGCCGTTATACCTCTCGCCCGGAGAAATTTACAACAAAATCCACGGCGCCTGGCTGGGGCGGGCGGCAGGCTGTGTGCTGGGCAAGCCGCTCGAAATGGGCATGGACATCGCCCAGATCAGCGATTACCTGGCCCAGGCGAATGCCCTGCCGCTAGACGACTTCGTCCCGGCGCAGTCGCGCTACGCTAAAATCCTGCGCCGCGATTGCGCCCCCAGTATGCGCGGCCTGGTGCGCTACGCCCAAGAAGACGACGATCTGAATTATATGTGTCTGGCGGTCAAGTTGCTGGAAAAGCACGGCCGATGCTTTACTACCCTCGATGTAGGCATGAACTGGCTGCACTCCATCCCCTTTTGCTGGACGTGGGGGCCGGAGCATGTCGTCTACCTGAACCTGGCGTTGGCATACAGCGATTACAACGACCTTGCAGGCTTGCAGGTCGAGTCCTTGACGGATTTTCTCAACCCCCACACCGAAGCAATTGGGGCGCAAATTCGTGCGGATGTATTCGGCTATGTTTGCCCCAATAACCCCGAATTGGCCGCCGAGTTCGCCTGGCGCGACGCCTACCTGACGCACCGCGCCAGCGGCATTTATGGAGCCATGTGGGTAGCTGCCATGAATGCGGCCGCCTTCACGCTGCTGGACATGGAGGCCATCATTCGCGCCGGGCTGGCGCAAATCCCGGCCCGTTCGCGCTTCACCGAGGCCGTGCTGCAAACCATCGAATGGGTGTGCGCCGACGGCGACTGGCGCAAAACCGGAGAGCGCATCGCCGAAACGTATGGTTGCTATGGGTTCGCCGGGGCAATCGACAATGCCTGTTGCGTGACCGCCGGCCTGCTCTACGGCTGGGGTGATGGCGCCGACTCCCCCGCCGAAATCTACGAACGCACCATCACCACCACCGTGCAACTGGCTTTCGACACCGACTGCAACGGGGCAACCGCCGGTTCGGTGGTTGGCATGGTTTTGGGTGCCGACGCCTTGCCTGCCAAATGGATCGCGCCGCTCAATGACACCATGCGCACCTGTGTGGCCGAATTCGGTCAGGTGAGCATCGCCGAGATGGCGCGGCGCTGCCAGGTCTTGAGCCAGGTGGTGGCGGCGCGCTAAAAAATGATCAGGGATTTGAACGCTACGACCCGCATCAGCGGCCTGCCACTTGTTGCGCGCCGGGCATGGCGCGGCAGGCGGCAGGCTGCGCCGAGCAATGGCATAAACGTGGGTCTGCTGCGCCATGGATGGGATGGTAGGCGTTGCACGATGGGCTGGTCTGGTCGATCGTCCGCCGGGCGAGGGGTCGCAACGATTGCAAGACGTACTCGAAATGCTCTTGGCAAGCCTCCTAAAATTGATCTTATACTTCGCTCTGTTTGAAACCAGGAGTTTTTGAACTGTGAAAACTCCTGGTTTCAAAGCAACCGCAGTTTAAATGTTTTGCGTGTCCATGTCATATCTCCTGGCTACACTGTATCGCATATTCACGTGAAGCGCAATGTAACGCGAAAGGGTGTGTTCCCTTTCATGCCTTTCGCCTCTTTCGCGCTTTTCGCGATCCTCCTCCACCTCATTTCATCGTTTTGACGCCAGCCTTTGCGCCGGAGGCAGATCTCTTCGCCGGGGTTTTCTTTGTTGCGATCTTCGCAGCCGGGGACTTGGTCGTCGTTTTCGACTTTGTCGCGGCGGCGGTTTTCTTCCTGGCCGGCGCGTTGGTCGATGCGCCGGCGCCGGCCGCAGGCGCGGTCTTCCTGCCCCCGCTTTTCTTCACCGGCGATTTCGCCGCTTTTTCCGCCAACCAACCCAGGGCCGTTTCCAGCGTCACGACTCCCGGCTCCGTACCCTTGGGCAGGGTGGCGTTGACCTTGCCGTGGCTGACATAAGGGCCGTAGCGTCCGGCGAGCACCTGCACCGGCCCGCCATCCGGGTGCTCGCCCAACTCCTTGAGCACGCTTTTTGCCGCGCCGCGGCCTCCGGCTCCACGGCCATTGGCTTTGTCGGCCAACAGCTCCAATGCGCGCTCCAGGTCGATCTCCAGCACAGCATCGCCCCCACGCAGGTTGACATAGACGCCGTCGTGCACCACGTAGGGGCCAAAGCGGCCCACGCTCGCCTGCACCGGCTTGCCCGTCTCTGGGTGCTCGCCCAGGATGCGCGGCAGACTGAGCAGCGCCAGCGCGGTCTCCAGGTCGATCTCGCCGGCGTCCATGCCCTTGAGCAGACTGGCGCGCTTGGGCTTCTTCTTGCTGCTGGCGTCATCCTCGCCCAATTGCACGTAGGGGCCAAAGGGGCCGATCTTGAGAAAGACCATTTGCTCGCTCTCTGGATCGACGCCCAACTTTTTGGGGCCGTCGGCCTTCGTCGTCAGCAGTTGCTCCACCAGCTCGGGCGTGAGGTCGGCCGGCGGCAGATCGGGCGGCAGGCTGGCGCGCATGGCCTGGCCGTTCACCGTCTTGGCGACGAAGGGGCCGAATTGACCGATGCGCACTTCCGCCGGGAAGTCGCCCAGGTCGACCGCACTCACCGTGCGCGGGTCGATTTCGCTCTCCTTGCGCCGCACCTGGCTCTCCAGCCCCTGGCTGCCCAGGAAGAACGCACGCAGATAGGCCAGCCATTCGGCTTCGCCATTGGCGATGTCATCCAGGTCTTGCTCCATGCCGGCGGTGAAGCCAAGGTCAACCAGGTCGTGGAAGTGGTCTTCCAGCAGTTTGACCACGGCGAAGGCCGTAAAGGTGGGCACAAGCTCCTTGCGCTGCTTGAAGGCGTAGCCGCGCTGGAGGATGGTGTCGATGATGGAGGCGTAGGTGCTGGGGCGGCCAATTCCTTCGGCCTCCAGCGCCTTGACTAGCGTCGCCTCGGTGTAGCGACCGGGCGGCTTGGTTTCGTGTCCGACCGCGTTCAGATCGCGGCAATCCACCTCCTCGTCTACGGCCAGGGGCGGCAGGGGAGCGTCCTGGCTTTCCAACGCGGCGTCCGGGTCGTCCGAGCCTTCCACGTAGGCGCGAAAGAAGCCGGGGAAGAGCACGGTGCGCCCACTGGCGCGGAAGAGTGCGTCCTCGACGGCGATGGTCGCGGTGGTGAGCTTGAGTCGGGCGTTGGCCATCTGGGTGGCGATGGTGCGCTTCCAGATCAGGTCGTAAAGCGCACGCTCGCGGCCCTCCAGCGGCAGCTGATCGGCGGTGCGCATCTGGTCGCCGGCGGGACGGATGGCCTCGTGGGCTTCTTGCGCGTTCTTGATCTTACTCGAATAACGGCGGGGCTTGTCGCTGAGAAACTGCTCGCCGTACAGCTCCACCACCCGCCGCCGGGCAGCCTGGATGGCTTGGTCGCTCAGGTTGACCGAGTCTGTGCGCATGTAGGTGATGTAACCGTTTTCATAGAGATTTTGGGCGATGCGCATGGTCTCCTTGGCGCCAAGACCGAGCTTGCGGTTGGCCTCCTGCTGCAAGGTGCTGGTGGTGAAGGGTGGATAGGGCGCTCGCGTCGCCTCCTTCTCCTCTAATTCCACCACGCGCCACAAGCCGTGCAACAGTCGGTCACGCAGCGCCTCGGCTTCTTGCTGATTCAGCAGCAACACATCCTTCCCCGAGGCGATGCGCCCAGTGTGCTCATCGAAGTCGCGCCCGCTGGCGACTCGCTTGTCGCCCACGGAGAGCAGGGTCGCCTCGAAACGATGACCCGACTGGTCGGGGCGTTTGTTGAGCAGCGCAGTCAGGTCCCAGTAGGCGCCGGAGCGGAAATCCCGGCGTTCACGCTCCCGCAACACCAGCAGGCGCACGGCCACGCTCTGCACGCGCCCGGCGGAGAGCTTGGGCGCAATCTTGTGCCAGAGCAAGGGCGAGAGTGTGTACCCTACCAGCCGGTCAAGGATGCGCCGCGTCTCCTGGGCGCGCACCAGGTCCTGGTCGATGCTGCGCGTCTGGGTCAGCGCCTCCTGGATGGCTTCGCGGGTGATCTCGTGGAAAACCATGCGGCGCACGGGCACTTTGGGCTTGAGCACTTCGTGGAGATGCCAGCCGATGCTCTCGCCCTCCCGGTCTTCGTCTGTCGCCAGGATCAGCTCATCGACTTTGGCGAGCTGTTCCTTTAGTTTGGCGATGGTCTTGCGCTTCTCTGATGGGATGACATAGAGCGGCTCGAAATCTTTCTCCACGTTCACGCCCAGTCGCGCCCAAGGCTCGAGTTTGTGGGCCGCTGGGATTTCCGCTGCAGAGGCCGGCAGATCGCGCACGTGGCCCATGCTGGCCTCCACGTGATAATCCTTGGGCAGATAGCTACGGATCGTCTTCGCTTTCGTGGGGGATTCGACAATTACAAGTTTTGGCATAGGTGATTGGCCTTGGGCCTCCTCATCTCTGGGGGTGATTGAAGTATGTCTGACTTCCACGGTCAGAAGTATCATGTTCCATCGCAAAACGCACGCCATTATAGAGCAGCTTCTCTGCAATGCAAAAAGCCTCTGACAAACGCCGGACCTTCGTCTTTGCGCCAGGCGTCGATGGCGCTGCAGCGTCGAGGCATGATTGGGCGAATGAACGGTTTCGCTCCATGCAAAAACGTGATAAAGTGAAGGATGTCACCCATTCACTACCTTGTGCACTTTCTCAGGTGACAGTCACTTCACAAAGTGACTGTCACCTCTGGATGATGAGGAGCATCCCATGAGCGAAAGCCCGATTTCACTTCTTCAGCGCAGACAAGATGACGAAGAAGTCTTTCTGTCCGGTCGGCGTGATCGGGGCGAGGAGTTGGCCGGCGCCATCCGCGTCTTCGGCGAATTTCTCCACGGCCTCGACGCTTTGCAGGTCCTCGATCGTCCCTGCGTCACAGTTTTTGGCTCGGCGCGCACCCCGCCGGGCCGCCGCTTCAGCGCGGCGGCCCGCCCACCCAGTGGGACCGCCAGTTATGCACTCGCTTCGGCGTCTACGCTGTGGAGATGATCGCCGCCGGCCACTTCGGGAGGATGTCTGCGCTCACTGCTGGCGGCATGTCGTCGGTGACGTTGATCGAGGCCACAGCGCAGATTCGCCGGGCGCCGTCTGACGGTGACCTGGTGCACGTCGCGCGCTTTGGGCGTCAGTTTTGGCGACAAAGAATGAGGTCTTTCATCCCGCACCACCAGTCATTGAGAAAGCACGAACAAACGGGAGGTTTTTGTGAGACGAACCATGTTGATGACTGCTCTCATCGGCCTTGTGCTCGCACTGCTGATTGGTTGCGCCCCCATCACACGTGACGCCGCGCTGGAATCCGCTCTCTCTGATATTTCTGTCACGGCCATTCCCCTGCGGCCATCGGCGGCGTGCAGCGGCGCGTTCGTCGCCCATGATCTCGACCACGTAACGACGACCGACGATGGCGTCATCCGCATGTTCGAGGGGAACGGCGCCGGGCTGGCGGCCGGCGACCTTGACAACGACGGCGACCTGGATCTGGCGCTGGGCAATCTCGATGGTCCCAACACCTTGTTATGGAATGAGGGCGACCTGCGCTTTCGCCGCGAACTTTTCGGCGAGGCAAACACGCGCGCCGTCACTGTAGTGGATGTGGATGGGGACGGCTGGCTCGACATCGTGTTGACGCGCAACACGGGTCAGGTCAGCTACTGGCGCAATCAGCGCGACGGCAGCTTCGAGCGCAAGCTGTTGCCTGGTGTGGGCGCGCCAGCCTATGTCATCAACTGGGGCGACCTGGACCGCGACGGCGATCTCGATCTGGTGACCGCCTCCTACGACGCCGGCATTCTGACAGACCGGGGCAACGAATATCTGCTTGCGGGTGGCGGCGGCGTCACGGTCTACACCAACGAGGCGGGAAGTTTTCGCCCGCAGCAGCTGGCGACGGAAGCGCAAGCCCTGGCGCTGATCTTCTTCGATTACGACGGGGATGGCCGACTCGACATTGTGGTGGGCAACGATTTCGACATGCCAGACATGATCTGGCGCAATACACCCAGCGCCTGGGTGGAAGCAACGCCATTCGCCCAAACCACCCACAGCACTATGAGTCTGGACGCCGGCGATGTGCACAATGACGGACGGCAGGAGTTATTTGCGTCAGATATGAAGTCCTATGAGAACGATGCAGCCACCGCAATGGCTTACGCGCCCTTCATGGCCGGGATGCCCATGGACGACATGATGATGCACGGACCGCAAGTCATGGAGAACGTGCTGTTGGTGCAGGATGACTCGGATCGCTACTTCAGTGTGAGCGAGGCCGCGAATGTAGACGCGACGGGTTGGTCATGGAGTGGGCGCTTCGGCGACCTGGATCAGGATGGTTTTCTCGATCTCTATGTAGTGAACGGTTTTATCGAGGAGGGACTGGTCGGCCACCTCCCCAATCACGAACTGGTGGAAGAGAATCAGGCTTTTCGCAATGATGGCCGCGGGCGCTTCGTGGCTGCGCCGGAGTGGCAGCTCGGCTCGACTCGCAGCGGGCGCAGCATGGTCATGGCCGATCTCGATGACGACGGCGATCTGGACATCGTCGTCAACAACGTGCGTTCGCCAGCCCAGCTCTTTGAGAATCAATTGTGCCGCGGACACAGTCTCCTGGTGGAGCTGAGCGACCCGAAGGCGCAGAACCGCGGCGCGATCGGCGCACAAGTCATCCTACGCACAGATCGGGGACCGCTGACGCGCACGGTGCGCGCAGCCAGAGGCTATCTCTCCGGCGACCCGGCGCGTGTCCATTTTGGGCTTCCCGCTGGCGCGCTGATCGAGGGGATGGAGGTCGTCTGGCCAGATGGAGAGACCACCCCGCTTGCCGACTTGCCGGTCGATCGCTTGTTGCAGATTTCCAGGATTCGATGATAATGGCGGCAAGCACGCAATCTGTGGAATCTTTTCCCGTAATTCTGGGAGAAAACAGCCATGAACCCTGTTGCAACCGTCATCCAACCGGTCATTGAAGATTCATCTGAAGAACCGCTCGACCAGTTGACGCCAGAGGAAATGCTCGATCCGTTCCGCTATGGCTGGCGCGATGTGGTGGTGACGCTGCCCAATGGCGAAGAAGATTGGGACCGCATCCCTCTCACGCTGGACGATGTCCTGCATCCCCAAGAGGAGGATATTCTCTTGCCAACCGCCGAACATGAACAGATGCGCGACTATCTCTTCGACGTCATGCGCCTGTTGGTCGCGGGCGACCCCACGGCCGTGGTGCTCTCCGACACCAACGTGGCCTGGGATGCGGAAGACATACGACCCCATCGCCCTGACATCGCTGTGATCTTTGGCGTGCGGCGACATCAAGATTGGGGCACCTTCGATGTGATTGAAGAGGGTGTGCGCCCTTCCTTGATCATCGAAATTTCCTCGCCCAAGACGCGCAGCGTGGATTTGCGAAGGAAGCTAGATCATTATGAGACGGTGAACGTTCCCATCTATGTGATTCTGGACATTCGCCGCAGTAAACGGGGCAAGGTCTACGAACTGATCGGCTACGAGCTGACGCCGGACGGATATGTTCGGCTGCGGAATGACGCAGCCGGACGGCTCTGGCTCGAACCGGTGCGGGCCTGGCTTGGCATCGAGAACGGCAAGCCAGTTTGTTATGATGTGGAGGGACGGCAATTGGAGGACTACGTGGTGAATGTTCTTGCCCGCCGTGAAGCGGAAGACCACGCCGCCCAGGAAGCACGCGCCCGAGCCAGGGCCGACCGCCGCGCCGCCGACGAAGCGCGCGCCCGGGCCGAAGCCGACCGCCGCGCCGCCGACGAAGCGCGCGCCCGGACAGACGCTGAACGCCGCGCCGCCGACGAAGCGCGCGCCCGGGCCGAAGCCGACCGCCGCGCCGCCG
>CAZLMM010000014.1:59954-86246 GCA_964560495.1 uncultured Caldilineaceae bacterium | reverse complement strand
AGCGCGCGCCCGGGCCGAAGCCGACCGCCGCGCCGCCGACGAAGCGCGCGCCCGGGCCGAAGCCGACCGCCGCGCCGCCGAGATGGAAGTCCGGCTGCGCGAACTCGAAGCAGAATTGATGCGCAGTAGCAGGGCTTAGCGACCTGCGCTTGAGAGCACTCGCTCAGCGATGGCTGCATAACCGCGCGCGGCGGCAAGCAGGTCGTCGATGAGCAAACGCTCGTCCACTACATGGGCGTCTGCTTCCGTGGCCGGCCCAAAACCGATGGTGGGAACGCCGGCGACGCCCGCGCTGTATGCCGCGTTGGTGCAGAATCGATACGCGCTCAACTGGGGTGTCAGCCCGACGCCTGATAGGGCCCTCATGGCTGCTGTGACAAACTCATGATCTCCTGCAAGCGTCCAGCCCGGAAAGAATTTGCGTGCAGTCAGGGTCGCCCCCGTATATGCTTGATAGGAGCCTTCAGCGATGACCGCCCCCAGTTGGATGTCTCCCACTTCCGGCAGCCCCAAGATCGCCCCAAGCACATCATCCGCGCTTTCGCCGGGCAGCAGCCGCCGGTCATACGTGACCTTGCAAACGCTGGGAATCACCGAATGCCCGGGATAGGGTTCCGAGATGATGTCGGTGAGGGCAAGAATGGCCGGACCGACAACTGGATCGCTGGGGAGTTCCAGGCGCTGAATGCCGGCGATGACGCGCATCATGTCGAGCACGGCGTTGCGCCCCAGGTGGGGCGAGGAAGAATGGGATGGTTTGCCGATGGCGGTGAGATGCACCTCGGCGCGTCCACGTCCGCCCCGACTGACGTTGAGGTTGGTCGACTCGCCGATGACCACGTAGTCAGGGTGCACCCGTGCCATGACCGCGGCCAGGGCCACGCCTTCCAGCACCTCTTCCAGCACCGACGCGCTGACGACCGCGCGCCCGGCTAACCCTGTGCGGTCGAGTGCGGCGACTGCGTGGATCATGGCCGCCAACGCGCCTTTCATGTCGGCGCTTCCTCGACCATAGATGGCGCCTCCATCGATTTCCCCGCCGTAGGGTTCATGGTTCCACGGAACGCCCGGCGAGACGCCTACGGTGTCCGTGTGGGCGTCGAAGAGGAGCGTCGGGCCAGGTTGTGCGCCCTCGACGACGCCGATGACGCTGCCATTTTGGTCCTCGATCACCTGGTCGAAACCCAACGCGGTCATCTCTGCTGCGACATGGCGGGCGATATTCTGCTCCTGCCCGCTCAGTCCAGGCGTGCGGATGAGCGTTTGGGCGAACTCGATCAAACGTGAATCACTCATCTTGTGTTTCCTTCTTGACTGACAAAATTGACGACCCGACAACTGCTGAACTCGCCGGATGCATGGGACGCACCCCAGAGACAATCCGGCTTGTCTTTCGGTTGCGTTGTATGGTACAACAAGGGCATTGAGCAACCCCAGAACCCAGGAGTGCAATGTATGGATATGTTACAGTTGTGGTTTCAAAAAGCCATCCCCGGGCTGACGCTGTTTCTCACAAAGTCGGCCGCACCCCTGGCTGCTGCTCCCAACGCTCCACATCTCCTTTTCGCCCAAAGCGGCAATGACCCCAACGAGAAGCGCACCGTGCGCGCCGGCCGGCGACGCAGCGACGGGTCCAGCGCCGGTGAACGTGAACGCGCCGACGCGCCAACGCGAGATCGACGACCCACTGCATCATCATCAGGCGGCGGCTCGTCATCGACGCGCCCGCCTTCCTCTTTCCGGCCAATCGGCGGCGGCTTGCCGGGCGGGCGCCGGAGATCGCCGCTGTTGTTCATCGCCATCTTGCTGATTCTCCTGGTTTGCGTTGGTCCGTTCTATCTGTTTGGCGGCTTCGGCGGCGATGACCAATCGTCTGCGCCCTCTTCATCTGACGCGCCGGCTGTGGAACTGGCGACCCTGGCGCCGACGCGTGCGCCGCAGCAGGCGACGCCCACCCGTCTGCCGCAGGCGGGCGCTGTCCCGGTGGGCGCGGCGTCTGACGGCAGCGCGGGCGACCGTTGGCTGGTGATGCTCTACCAGGACGCCGACGATAAAATTCTCGAACAAGACATCTACGTGGACCTGAACGAAGCCGAGCGGGTCGGTTCCAGCGACAACGTCGCCATCGTGGCCCAAGTGGATCGCTTCCGAGGCGGCTATGAAGGAGACGGCGGCTGGACCTCTGCCAAGCGTTTCTACGTGACCCAGGATGACGACTTGCGCCGCGTCGCGTCGCAAGAAGTGGCCGATCTGGGCGAAGTCAACATGGCCGATGGCGCCACCCTGGTTGATTTCGTGGTGTGGGCCATGGAAACCTATCCCGCGGACAAATACGCGTTGGTCATGGCCGACCACGGCATGGGCTGGCCGGGTGGTTGGAGCGACCCCACTGCTTCGGGCCGCGGCGATAGGTCAATGCCTCTTGCCCAGGCGTTGGGCGATCAATTGTATCTGCACGAGCTTGACGAGGCGTTGGGCGAAATCCGCAGACGCACGGGCGTGGAGAAACTTGATCTTATCGGCATGGATGCCTGTCTCATGGGACACGTGGAGGTTTTCAGTGCGCTGGCGCCCCATGCGCGCTACGCAGTGGCCTCCCAGGAAACTGAGCCGGCATTGGGCTGGGCCTATGCCGGCTTTCTGACTGAACTGGTTGCCAACCCGGCCATGGACGGCGCTGACCTGGGGCGCGCCATCGTCGGCAGCTACATCGTCGATGACCAACGCATCCTCGATGATCAGGCGCGGGCAGAATTGGTGGGACGCAGCCTCTCTAGCGCTTCGGCTGACCAGGTGGCAAGGCAACTGGGACAAGACATCACCTTGACCGCCTTCGATCTTTCGGCGTTGCCTGGGGTGATGGACAGTGTGAACAACCTGGCCTATGTGCTGCAGAGCGCCAACCAGCGCGCTGTGGCCCAGGCGCGCAGCTATGCTCAATCCTTCACCAGCATCTTTGGCAGCAACGTACCTCCTTCCTACATCGACTTGGGCAACTTCGCCCAGTTGCTGGCGCAAAAGAGCGGGGAGCAGGCCCTGGCCAGCGCCGCCTCTCAGGTGGATGATGCCCTTGCCGAGGCAGTAGTCGCCAGCAAGCAAGGTCCTGGACGACCAGGCGCAACAGGCGTTTCCATCTACTTCCCCAATTCCCAGCTCTACGCCGCCCCGGCTGCTGGCCCTCAATCTTATACGGTGGCGGCGCAACGTTTTGCTCAGGGTTCCCTGTGGGACGACTTTCTGGCCTTTCATTACACGGGGCGCCGTTTCGATGCAGCCGCGCCCAGCGTGGCCGTTCCCTCGCGCAGCGAAGATGTGCGCTCGCCTGCCGCCGGAGGCATCCAGGTCTCGCCGGTGACGGTTTCGTCGGACACGGCCGCGCCGGGGCAGCCCATCTTGCTCAGTGCGGACATCAGCGGCGACAATGTGGGCTATGTCAAATTACTGGTGGGCTATCTGGATCGTCAGGCCAACTCACTCAATCTCATCGACAGCGATTATCTGGACAGCCCTGACACCCGCGAGCTGGACGGCGTTTACTACCCGGACTGGGGCGAAGGAGAGTTCACCCTGGAGTTCGAGTGGGAGCCAATTGTCTTTGCCATTGACGACGGCGAAAACACGGCGGTGGCTCTCTTCAATCCGCGGACTTACGGCCTGACCCGCGAAGAGGCGACATACACCGTGAACGGCGTCTACACCTATCGCAGCGACGACGAGACGCGACCCGCCCAGCTCATCTTCCGCAATGGCGCGCTGCAACAGGTCTTTGGCTACACTGGCGCTGACGGCGCCGGCGCCCCGCGTGAGATTCTTCCCCAGCCCGGCGACCGCTTCACTGTGACTGAAACCTGGCTCGATCTGGACAGCCAGGGCAATGTGGCGCAGACGGTGCAAGAGGAGGGCGAGACCCTCACCTTTGGCGACCAACCCTTCCAGTGGCGGGAGTTGGACGCGGCGGCCGGCGATTATATGGTGGGCTTCATCGTAGAAGACCTGGATGGCAATCAGACGGCCAGCTATGAATCAATCACTGTCCAGTAGCGACTGATGTCTGGATAATGCTCTCCTGTCTTCCCACCCCCCGAAAATCTTCCAGGAAGCTCCTCAGCTTCCTGGAAGAGGTCCTGGAAGAGATCCGACATATTGATCTCTAGATTGGCAGCTCATATCGCCCACCATCACGAGTTACGGGTCACTCGTAACTCGTGACGTATGAATTGTTTACCTGGCGAGCAGTAAATGCTCTACCGAGAGACAAATCTCATAGACTGCAAAGCACAAAACGACAATCGGAAGGAAATTGGCGTGTTTGACTGGTTCTTCGATTGGTTCAATAACACTTTCGATGTGACGCTATTGGCGACGATTGCACTGATCTTTCTTGCGTCTCTCGTGGGCGCCTATCTGCGCGCCCGACGTCGCGACCCCTGCCTGAAGTCCTTCATCGGTTTTCACGTGACGCTTGAACATGTGGATGGTCGTCTCATTTGGGGTCAAATGAGCCTGGAGGCAACCGGCCTGGAGCTGCGCTACAAGAATTCGATCCAGGACGACAATCACGTAGAATCCAGCTATGTATTGTATGGTGAAGAGTTCATCGATATTCAAGCCATCTATCGTTACGCTGACGAACTCGACGAAGAAAGCAAACATCGGCGTGAAAAGGACTTGAAGAAATCCTTTCATCCTGGACTGCTGCGCCGCATCATCCGCAGCATTCGCAACTTCATTTCGCTGGCGTCCGATTCATTGAGCGAGGTGGTTGGACTGTTGATAGGTGGGCTGCGTCGTCCCGCAGGGCGCTATATCTCGGACGAAGGAGAAGCGCATCTCAAATCTCTCGGCTCCACCGTTGTGGGTCACGCAGGGCATGGCTATGATCCGCTGCTGGAAAACTTCGTTGGTCAAAAGATGGTTTTCGAAGTGGTGGAAGACGATGAAGTGCATGAACATGTCGGCATCTTCAAGCAATACTCGGCTGACTTCATCGAGATTCTCGACGTACAATTCCCCCAGAAACAAGCTCTGACCATCGATGTAGAAGGCGTACAGGCAGCGCGTCATGTGCGGGCGGTGCTCGATGGGGGCATTCTCAAGGTGACCAATGAATCGCAGCAGCCGGTGTTGCTCCAGTCGCTTGTGCTCGGTCAGGAAGAAGAGGAATTTAACGTCGTGGTCGATTCCGGCGAGACCGTGATATTGCACCCGGGACGCAGCGTTATCGGCGGGAAGCTCAATCTGCGCGTCGTGCGGGAGCTGGACATGATCGTGCCGCGTACGCGCTGTGTGGTGCGCCATCGCGCCGAGTTCTATCAGACCTCCATCTTGCCGGCCATCATCTTCGATCTGGGCATCATGGTGCGCGGTGCAGACAAAATGGAGGTGAAAGAAGCGCAACTCCGCACACAACTGGCGCAGAATCCATCTTCGGCGATGGCGATCGCCAACCTGGGCGCAATCTTGATGAAGAAGCAGCAGTATGATGAGGCTGACCGTCTGTTGCGCAAGGCATGGAAGATGCGTTATTCGCTGCCTGACAATGGACGGCGCACCCGCTTGTTGCTCCAGGAGCTGGCGCGCAAACGCAACGAAATGACTGCACTGGAGAACGCCAGCACGTCAGAGCAGGACAACGAAGAGAATTCATAAGGCGGATGCCGCCGTCAGGAGATACTGTCATTCCTGATACAAACACAGCGACACCCGCCAGCGATTGCCCGGGGATGCTCACTCCTGAATTTTGTAGGTGTATACTCCGTCATCCGTGTTGAGCCATAACTTGCCCGGCTTGCTATCCGTAAAGAGTAGGCTCTGGACATCGAGAAGGTCAAACATCTCGTTTGTCACTTTTTGCCAGACAGCTTCGTTCGTCAGCTTGGTGTAGAGGCCGTCGCTGGCAGCCAGGAACAATCGTTCATTGGGGAGTTGCACGACATCGTTCAAGTTGACCGAGCCAGCCGCCGGGTCATCGCCCGTAACAGTCTCCAACCCGCGATTGGTCAGCCCCCAGAAGTTCCCCAAATCTTCCGTCGCCCAAACGCCCAGCCGCTCCGCCAGCCAGAGCCGGCCAGCCACAGTTGGGTCTGCTGTCAAGGCGTCGATATAGAAGACCGTCTGCGAATCTGCTGGCGTGATCTGCCCCCAAGTGTCGCCCAGGTCGCCGCTATAGGCGACGATGCCAGCGCCATCCGCGCGCTCGGCCACGACATAGAGATGATCCCAGTTTGCCTCAGCCGGCTGGGGGTCGCCAGCAAGATAGGACGCCGCCATCTCCACGGCGGTGTAGTCACGCCACAAGGCCGACTCGCCCGCGTTCGACCGCACCTGCCAGGTGCGCCCGCCATCCTCGCTCAGGTAAACGCCATCACAGCCGGCCGCCCAAACCGTATCTTCCTTCAGTGGGTGAGCAAGGAGCGGTTGTAAGTTCATGATAGGCGCGCGATCCTCAAAGGTTGCGCCGCCGTCGATGGACACAAAGAAGGGTTGATCCACCGCATCGCCGGCAATGCAATCCAGCGACGGCGCACTATAGAGCGTGAAGGGATCAGCCGGACTCATGATGAAATGGTCGACCAGCGGGCTGGCCGTGACCAATTGCCAACTGTAACCATTGTCGAAAGAGCGATAGAGACGGCCATCCGTGCGATAGCCATAAATGACCTGGCTCAATCGGTCGCCGATCACCTTTTTCAGGCGCTGGCCGCCCACAGACATGGCTTCGCTCAAGGGGATAGGAGTCGCTGTTGCTGTTGGTGTAGCAGTTGGCGGTATGGCTGTCGGCGTGGCTGTGGGCGGGATGCTGGTCGGCGTTGCAGTAGGCGGAACCCGCGTCGGCGTCCAGGTGGGATAGACTGGCGGGCGCGTCGGCGTTTTCGTCGGCTTGGGTTTGACAGGCGTATTCGTGGGCGTCGCGGTTGGAAAATCCGTCGGCGTTGCAGTGGACGTTTCGGTAGGCACCGTGCCCTGTGGGTCATCTTTCGCCCAGACGGAAGAGGACCCGTTGGTCAAGGTCAACAGGATCGCCGGCAGCGTAACCAACAGCAAGGCCAACAAGGGCAAGACGACAAAAGTTCTCAAGATACGTTTCATGGCACTCTCCCAGAGCGAAAACTCGATTCATTGAAGATGAATTCCATTCCGCATGGGCCCTTGCAGAACAGAGGCAATGATCATTCGCAAGGTATAGACGTGAGGAAAACAGGTTGGTAACGCTGAAAAGCCGAATTACGGTTAATCGCCCGTCGTATAGGCGACAGCGCCATACCCTACCACCTCACCGCGCGGGCCGCAGGCGTCGCCCGAATTTGCATACGCGAGGAGGTGAGGCTGCCAGTGGAATTCTTTGGCAATGGTCATGAGCACCAGGATGGGGATCAGTCCGCAAGCCTGTCCGGATTGCACCTGCTCTATGTCGCCCGCCGTCACTGCGGTCAGCAAGGCGCGATCTACAGCATAGGCTTCATGATAGGGGAGGTAGTGACTCAGGTCGGAACTCACAACGATCAATGCCAAAGGATCGGCGACCAGAATTTCCGCCAGGTCGGCGCCGATGCGTTGTGGTTCGGCGTCAGCATCGAACAGCATGGGGACGATGCGCGGGTTGCCCAGCGTAACTTGTAGGAAAGGCAGCTCCACTTCCAGGGAGTGTTCTGGCGCATGAGCTGCATTCGCCAGGCGATAGGGAGGGCCGCGTCGCAGCAGTTCGTGAACGCGATTACGCGCTACCGACAGCAAGCCGAGCGGCGTCTCGAAAGCGTCAGCGTTGGCAAGACCCACGCCGAAGACAGGCTGCCAATGGGCCGGCCCCAGCAGATAGACTGTGTATTCCGCTTTGGGCAGCGCTCGCAGAGCATTGAAACTGGCTGCAGCCACTGGCCCGCTGCACACGTAGCCGGCGTGAGGGACGATGAGACCGCGCACGCCGCCCAAGTCAGCAATCGGCGCAGTGTCGAGGAGCTTCTGCACTGTCCGCGCCAGAATCTGTGGCTCGCCTGGATAAAACCGTCCGGCAACAGCAGGGGGCCGAGTCAAAGAGGGGGCGGCGGTTGCCGTTGACGCTGCCTCTTGCGCGCTGAATTGCATCATAGGCGCCTCTTTGTTCCGTCCTGGCCAGGGCGCACCGATTACGAACGCCACACGCCGGCGATGGCCGCCGCACACTGGGGGCAGACGCCGGCCGTGCGCCAAAGCTGCTCCACCCGATAGCCCTGCCGCCTGACAAGCAACGTCCCGCATGATGGACAGCAGGTGTCGCTGCACCCGTTCAGGCGCGCATCGCCCCAGATGTTGCCCGTATAGACATAGTGCAATCCCGCAGCCCTGCCGATCTCCCATGCGCGGCGCAGCGTGCTCGCCGGCGTCGCCGGGCGGTCTTGCATGCGGTAGTCGGGGTGAAAGGCCGAGACATGCCACGGAATGTCGGGGTTGACGTCGGCAAGGAACTCCGCAATCGCACGTAATTCGTCGTCGCTGTCGTTCAGTTGTGGAATGATCAACGTGGTGACCTCGCACCAGATCGCGCCGCTTTCCACCACGTGATGAATGTTGCGCTTTACCGGCGCCAGGCGCGCGCCGCAATAGTGGCGGTAGGTGGCGTCGTCGAAGGCTTTGAGGTCGATATTGATCGCATCCAAATAGGGAGCGATAGCGTCCAACGCCTGAAGCGTCTCGAATCCGCTGGAGACAAAGACCGTGGACAGGCCGGCTTCGTGGGCAAGCTTTGCCGTGTCGTAGGCATACTCAAAAAAGACCGTCGGCTCGTTGTAGGTGAACGCGATGGCAGGAATGCGGTTGTCGAGGCACGCCTGGACAATCTTGTCGGGTGGCCACTCCGCGCCCATGCGCTGGGTTTGGGCGTCGAGATGTTTGTGTTGGGAGATGTCCCAATTCTGACACCACCAACAGGACAGGTTGCAGCCCACAGTGCCAAAGGAGAGGATCGGCGAGCCGGGGCGGAAGTGGTGCAGCGGCTTCTTTTCGATAGGATCCACGTGCATGGCAACCGCGCTGCCATAGACCAGCAGGTGCAGTTCGCCATCCACATTCTGACGCACACCGCACTTGCCAGTCTCGCCCGGCGACAGCGCGCACCAGTGCTCACAGGCGGTGCACTGTACGTATTGTTTGGCCAGGGGCCGGCTCAGCATGGCTGGGTGTGACATCGGGACCTCCCCTCCTATTATACTACAAATTGGTGGAGGTCGCGCCGCCAATTTTAGGCGTCCTTGAGCCAGCGGTCGAACCAATCGAACGCTTCAGCCTGCATGGGCAGGTCGAACTTGTGCGGGCCGGGGTAAAAGCTGCAACGATAGCGATCCGACGCGTCTGCTTTGGCGTAGACTTCGGCCAGCATCCGGTCGGCGCGCTCCATTTCGGGCAGAGTGAAAAGCTCATCGTGAATGTCGTTGAGCACCAGGGTGGGACGCGGCGCGCGCAGACCGAGGATCTCTGGATAATCCAGCGCGGGCGTCAAATGAGGAATGTAGATCATCCAGGTGTGGTTGACGCTCTTATTGAGCAGATAGTCGCGCCAGGTGGTCATCATCCCCACGCACACCGCGCAGCGAATGCGTTCGTCCAGCCCGGCCTGGTAGACTGTGCGCAGCCCGCCGCCCGACAGCCCGCCGCAGCCGATGCGCGTTGCGTCCACATCGGGCCGGGCGCAGAGCACATCGAGCGCGGCCCGGTCGTCGGCGATGAAGACGCCGGCCCAGGTCGTGCCGGCGCAAAGCAACGACTTGGCCATGATGGATTCGTGACCGCCGGCCCACTGGTTGTAGGCCGCGACGCCTTCCGGCGTGCGGTCGTCGTCGCGCAGGTCGGGGCGAATAGAGGGCGGCAGATCGGCTATGCGCACGCGGCGACTGCCAAAGGCGAAGGCATCAGGAATGAGCACCACGTAGCCTCGTTTTGCCAGTTGATTCGCCCAGGCGACGCCGCCATAATAGCGTTCGTGATGATCCGCCAGGACTGGATGGCGCTCCGGCCCGGGCTGGGCGATCTTCTCTTTGCCAAAGACCTTTTGCCCGCCGTGGCAATGAAAAGCCAGCACGCCCGGCAACGGCCCAACCGCGTCGGCCGGCTTGAGCAGGATCGCTTCCGTGGCCGGGCCATAGGGCAACTGCCAGGTCAACTCTTCCACATGCAGACCGTCGAAAATGGACGTGCGCACCACGGTGGCTGTTGGCGTTCCGCCTGTATCAGGCATGGCCAGACATTCCAGCGCCCGCCGCCGGGCGACTGGCCGCCACTTTTCCACATCCGACCATTCGGGTCGGCGAAACGACAGGCTGGCCGGCCCCTCGCCCACCAACCCGGCGGCCCAATCGCCATACGCGCCGATCATGCTTTGCGTCATTTCGTTTTCCTTTTATCCCTCATGTTACGCTGTTGTCCTGGGAGCGCGAGCGCCTTGCCAGCAGCTGCCAAGATGACCGCGCTCCCAGATGCGTCACTCCTACGACTGTTCTGCCAACCGCCTGTGCACGCAGCTATTCCAGACCGTGCCAGGGAAGACGATACGCAACATGCGCGAGATCGGCCCACGGTTCTTGTGCTGGCTCAGGTCGATGCCATGTTTACGATAGGCCACATAGACCAGTTGGCTGCAATAAAAAGCGTCTTCATTGTCCGGTTGGCGAAAGCGAAAACCATAGGGCTTGCGCGCCCGCGCCTGATCGAGACAGAACTGGGCCGCGCCCAGGCGGATCGACCTCTCTTGCTCTGCTGACAGGTTGCGCCCGGCCACTGGATAGGCGACGCCGTAAATTTTGTCGATTAGATGCCTGGTCGAGTTGAACGGGCGCGCATCCCACGCGGGGGTCATCTCATAGGCGATCACCCCACCTGCGCCCGATTCGACGCAGCGTCCTTGCGGCCCAACGTAGAGGATGCAGTGGTCGATGGGGCCGGGCACGAACGCGCCCAATGCCCCCCACAGAGTTCCCCGCGCTGAACCATCTGCGCCGTCGGTCATGCACAGGATGTCGCCTGTTGTCACCGGCAGCCCGTCGAAGCTGAAATCATAGATGTCCGTCTGGGTGTATGGCTCGCTTGATGCGTCCATGTTCGCCTCCATCATCATTCCTTCGGACATCTTTCAGGAAGCCCCCAGCTTCCTGAAAGATGGCGAGCATCAGTTCATCATCCAGAAATTCAGGAATTGCAACAGCCTTGTCAGCGGGCAAACGCGTTGAACGGATTCACCCGCGTCAACTGATCGATGGCCGCATCATCCAAGCCAGCGACGCGCAGCTTTGGCAAAAAGACAATCGGCAGATAGTCGAACGGTTGCTGCGCGCCTCCCTGGGGCTGGGACGGGTCGTACCAACCCCGGTCATGGCTCAGCAACAGGCGTTGACCAAAGCCGGCGTCCAACACAGCCTGGATGCGTTCGACAAAAAAGGCGTCGTCATGGGCCGCGCTGCCGATGGAATCATATTCCAGCCAGCAGCCCCGTCGCGCCATGGCCAGGTGCAGGGCGAAATCCGGTTCGGCCTGGGTGTGAATCCAGATGAATCGTTCGGGCGTGTAGCCGGCCTGCTCGATAATATCCAGTTGGTCAGTCACAACTCGCCCGCGGATGGTGTGGCTGCCGATCACCGCACCGGTCGCGCTGCCGGCGCGCGCCGCAGCGCGTAGGATTTTCGCTTCGCAGGGTGTCATGCCGTCGTCGCCCGCGCTCAGTTTGATCCACGCCGCCTGCACGCCGCTCTCCTCGATCTGTCCGGTCAGTTCACCGATCATCCAGTCGCAGAGTTCATCTTCGCTGGCGGCGTGGGCCCAAGCGGGAATCCACGGCTCGCGATAGATGCCTGTGGCGACGACCACTGGAAAATGAATCGCAACCGAGACGGCTTTGACGATGTCCACCCGGCGACCCACGCCAACGGGTGTGCATTCCACCAGCGCCGTCACGCCGGCGGCGCGCGCCCGCTCCAGATGAGGCGCCATGACCGGGATGACCTGGTCGCTTGTGGCGTTGCGATAACTTGCCGCCTCGATAGGGCCGAGATCGACAAAGAGATGCTCATGGGGCAGGATCATACCCAGCGCGTCCACGCTGAGCGGGCCGAGAGTGGTGATCAAGTGCGTCATAAGAGTGTCTCCGTTGAGTGAGGGAGTGAGGTGTTGAGGTGCTGTAGACGATTCTATCCCCAAAACCTCAAGACCTCAAAACCCCAGAATCATCAAATCCCGCCAGACTGAAAAGCTCTACGCCGCCGCAGACTCCGGCGCGAGGGGGCGCGGCGCGCGGTCGATGCGCAAGGAGAGCAGGCCAGCCATGATGGCGATGGTCCCGGCCACGAGAAAGGCCAGCCAGTAATCGCCCATGGCATCGCGCGCAACGCCGCCCAGCCAGGCCGCGCTGGCGGCGCCCACTTGGTGCGCGCAGAAAACCCAGCCATAGACCACGCCCACGTTGCGGCGGCCAAAATTGTCGGCGACCAACGCGGTTGTGGGCGGCACGGTGGCAATGTAGTCAAGACCGAAAAGGATGGCGAACAGGCTCAATCCCAATGGCGTGTTCACGAATGGGAGGAAGAGGAGGGACAGTCCGCGAAAGCCGTAGTAGATGCACAAGAGTTTGCGCGGGTCGTATTTGTCGGTGAGCCAGCCAGAGGTCAAGGCGCCGATGAAATTCATCATGCCCATGAGCGCAACCGCGCTGGCGGCCAACGCCTGACCGATGCCGTGATCTGAGGCGTGGGCGATGAGATGGGTGCCGATCAGCCCGTTGGAGGTCGCGCCGCAGACAAAGAAGGTGCCGGCCAATAGCCAGAAGACGCTGGAGCGCACCGCCTGGCGCATAACGCCCACGCCGGCGTTCCCGCCTTGGGCGCCTGAAGCCGGCTGGTAGGTGGATGATGCGCCGTATGGACGCAAATTCACCTCGCTTGGCTTGTTGCGCATGAATACGAAGACGGGAATGACGGCAGCCAGGGCAATCATGCCGAGAACTACGCTGCTGCTGCGCCAGCCCACCGCCAGCACAACGGACATAAGGAGCGGCACAAAGATGAGTTGACCGGCAGACGCCGCCGCGCCGAACATGCCCACCACGAAGCTGCGCCGCGCCACAAACCAACGGTTCGCCACGGTCGGACCCAACACACTGCCGATGGTCCCTGTGCCGATGCCGCTGAGCACGCCCCACAAGAGCACCAACTGCCACTCCTGGGTGATATAATAGCTCAACATCATGCTGACCGAGACAATGAATAGCCCAATCAGCATCAGATTGCGCGGGCCATAGCGGTCGATGAGCGCGCCGCTTATCGGGCCAGCGATGCCCAGGATGAGCAGACCCACCGACACGGCAAAGGCGATGTCGGCCCTGGCCCAGCCCGTGTCCTGTTCCAGCGACACAAGAAAGACGCCCGGCGCCGAACGCACACCCATGGAGATGAGGACCGTGAGCGCGGTGACCGCCACGATGATCCAGGCGTAGTGCACGCGTTTGGAGATGGCAAAGGCGAGTGAAGACACCGTGTTCTCCGATCTATTTGGATGGGCAACGCTGCAATGATTCCACACTATTTGTAGGGCGCGCCCTTGCAGTCGCTCACGGGGCAGGCGTAAGGCCGTGCCCCTACCCCAGATGATTGAGAAGGCGTGTATGGTATGCGGAAAGCGACGTCTTGTCAATGAGTACACCCACCCGATTGGTTTGGGTGATTGTTTGTCCAACTGCTATAGTGTTGTCTCATGAATTCCCTGATGGCAGCAGCGCACAGTAACCGTGACGTCCGGGTGATTTGCCTGCGTCTCTTCTTTGCGAGCTACTTTGCCGTCGTCCTCCCCTTCATCTGTTGGGGCGCCGAGGCGACGCCAGGACATCCTCATGCGCGGTCCCACTTTGTCTTTCTTGAGCCTGAACTCGCTGCGGCGCCAAGCCATGTTGACGGCGATCAAGGCCATCGTCACGGGCATGACGCGCCTGCGGCGGATCACGCCAGCTCACCGACAGGCCAATCCACCCCATCGGTTTTGGGCGTTGTCATGTTGACCATTGTGGGAGCAGGTGCAATCGCCCTCCTCGCCGATGACCGTGCGGGTTTCTCTATTTGGGCGCCGCCGCTCACACCACGCCTCCGCGACCTGGCAATCTCCACGCCGCCACCCCGCCTGACGGTCAATCTGTGTAAGTATTTGGTGAATCTTCTTCGTCCAACTTGATCGACTGGCGAAAAACCATGCCGGGGCGAATGCAGAACAGAACCGGGGTATGGTATCTGCTTTCGTGGTCATGGGTGGAAATGGTTGGTCAGCCAGACAACGGCTTTGCGTCTCAACGAATCCATCATAGGACTTATGCGTGTTGTGGGTGATCCTCACTGGCAGCAGCGGGCAAGACGCCCACGCCCCCAGGGGAGAGTGTGTAAGTCCTCAATCAAAATCCTGGAGAGAACCACATGCGATTTCATGTGTTGCTTTTGACATTGACATCCCTTTTCATCGCTGTCCTGTTGGCGGCTTGTGCGTCAACGCTGCCGTCTCCCATGCAGCCCGCTCCCGCCGAGCCGACGATCACACCCGGCCAGGTGACGTTGGCCAATGTGCGAGGCCGCCCCGGTCCCCTGGCTGGCGGCACGAGCGCCGTCTATTTCTCTGTTCTCAATGGCCTGGATCACGACGTCCGGTTGGTCAGCGCCTCCAGCCCGGTCGCCGCCGTCGTGGAGACCCATGAAACAGTCAACGACAACGGCATCATGCGCATGATCCCCCAGCCCGATGGCTTTCTCATTCCGGCTCGACAAAGTCTGAAGCTGGAACCAGGCGGCAAACACATCATGCTCATCGACCTGGCCGCGCCGCTGGCAGTCGGCGACAAGTTCCCTCTCACTCTTTCCTTCGACACGGGCGAGGCGATGAGCATCACCGTGCCTGTCATGGACATCGTCCCGGGCATGAGTATGGGCGCGGAGCATGGTGGAGAAGGCCAGATGATGGCTGAACCGGAGGAGTCTCATGACGACGATCACAGCGACCAGTCAGAGGAACACGGGCGCGTCGAGGGCGATCATGAACATAGCGCCTCCAGCTATCCGCCAGAGATACAGGAGGCGGTTGGCGCTCTGCCCATCTATGAGATTCACGACCTGGACGATTCGCTCATGGCCGGCATGCTCGATCCCAACGCTATTGGCCTGGTCGACGACTTTCTGGTCGGTCTGGAAGCAGTGACCTGGCCGGAAGAACTGCACGAGTTGATCGATGGCCTCACTGCGTTGGGGGTGGAGTTGCGCGCCGCTCTTGTGGCAGGCGATCTGACCGGGGCTGCTGAACTGATCGAGCAACTCCACGACCAGGCGCACGAGCTGGAATTCCAGGTGCAGCAATAGGCCGAGGCGATGTCCGACGGGCATCCGCCAAGACTAGCCCAATTCGTTTGGGTGTGTTCAAAATCAGTTAGGCGTGGTCTACCCGTAGGGGCATGAACGGCGGCGGCAGCGTTTCGCCGTGACAACAAAGTGAGTTCGCCGCCGTTCATGCCCCTACTGCGAATCAATTTTGAATGCACCCAATTCGTTTCATCCGCGTTCCGAGTACGAGTACGTGTACGAGTACGAGTATGAGAAGGGTGTGGTAGAATTGCGTTCCATGTTGCAGCGGATTCTCGGTTGTCTCTATGGTCAAGCTCTTGGCGACGCCTGGGCCATGCCGGCCCTGCTGCGCCCCAATGACACCTGGGAATACTACGGCGGCTGGTTGACAAGATTCCACCCCGGCCCGCCCCATCACCCGGTCCACGCCGGCCTGCCGCCCGGCCGCGTTACTGATGACACGGAGCAGGCTTTCGCGCTGGCCCAGGCCATCATCGCCGACCGCGGCGTGACTGCCGCCGGCGCGGCGCGCGCAGTTGTCGCCTGGTATGAGCGCGTAGGCGGCGAAGCATGTCCCTATGTTGGGCCATCGACGCGCCGCGCCGTCCTGGCGATCAAGGCGGGCGGCGACCTCAAGGCAACCGGGCTGCGAGGCGACACCAACGGCGCGGCCATGCGCGTTGCGCCCGTCGGCCTGATCCACCCGCGCCGTGTGGAGGCCGCCGCGCGGGACGCGGCCATTTCCTGTATACCCACCCACAACAGCGACGTGGCTGCATCGGGCGCGGCCGCAGTGGCCGGCGCCATCGCCCACGCCATGACGCCGGCCGCGACCTTGGATGAGATCATCGCGGCCGGCGTCGCGGCTGCGGAGCTGGGGCGCGCCCTGGCGCCAGCGTGGATGGGCGCCAGCATCGCCCGGCGCATCGCTCTGGCTGTGGAGATCGCCCGGTCTCCCCTGTCGGAGCGCGCTCGCCTGCAAGAACTCTACGATGTGGTGGGCGCGACTTTGTCCATGAGCGAATCCGTGCCGGCAGCCTTTGGCGTGCTGGTCATGGCCCAGGGCGACCCGCAGCAGGCGGCCATCTACGCCGCCAATCTCTCCGGCGACGCCGACACCATCGGCGCCATGGCCTGCGCGATGGCTGGCGCCTGGCGCGGCGCATCGGCCTTTGCGCCCGACGTGATTGCAACGCTGCGCGCCGCCAATCCCGAACTGGACTTCGACGGTGTGGCCGTGGGATTGGCCGGGCTGATTAGCAACTGGTGACTGACCTATGACTTTCTCTGTCGCTTCTATCGGCGATATCGTCGCCGACCTGGTTTTTGCCATCCGGCGGCTGCCCATCGACCACGAGCAGCATCAGCAGGCGACCCGTGTGGAGATTGAGGCCGGCGGCGCGGGGAACTTCCTCATCGCCGGCGCACGGCTGGGTATGACGATGCACGCGTTGGGCGCAATCGGCGACGACGCCTTTGGCGCAACGGTGAGGCAGATGCTGACAGGCGAGGGGGTGGAGGTGAGCGGTCTGGCCGTTCAGCCGGGCGCGATGACGACTCCCGTGCTTGTGCTCGTGGACGAGGCAGGGCAGCATGTCTTTGTGGGCGCACCCCACACAGCTATCCCGCCGCAGACGCCCGCGACGTGGCCGCGTCTGGTTGCTGCTGCCGACGCGCTTTTCTTTCAGGGCTATACGCTCCTGGAAGAAGGCGTCGCCCAGGCGGCCCTGGACCTGGCTGGGCGGGCGCGGCGCGCTGGTCGGCCGGTCTTTTTCGACCCGGGGCCGCTCTACGCCAGCGTGACGCCACAACTGGCAGAGAGGGCGCTGGCGGATGTGACTCATCTGTTGTTGACTCATTTGGAGATCGGGATGCTCTTGCCCGGCGCAGACGAGATCGACGACCTGCGCTCCTTGCTGACCGCCCCGCTGGAGGTTGTCTGCGTCAAACAGGGTGGTCAGGGCTGCACGATCTTGACGCCCGGCGGCGCCATCCACCACCCGGGCTTCCCTGTGCCGGTGCGCGACACCACCGCGGCCGGCGACTCCTTCGACGCGGCGTTCATCTTCGGTGTGCTCTCCGGCTGGCCGCTGGAAGAAGTTGCCCTCTTCGCCAATGCCGTGGGCGCGGCCAAAGTGCAAAAACATGGGTCGGGTCGTCAGACGCCCACCGCGGACGAGGTGCGGGCGGTGCTCCAGCAGTTCGGGGCAACGGCAGCATTTTGAGAGTTATAGTCCGTTTGAAAATTCACATGGTAGGGGTTTGAACGGCGGCGCAGACTTCTCTGCCCGTGCAACAGCACCCATTCGCCGCCGTTCAAGCCCTTCTTCCCGGCGTCAGTTTGGGCGTCGGCAGGGTTTGAATGGCGGCGAACCAACGAGCTCCATCCACGAAAAGATTCGCCGCCGCCATTCAAACCCCTACGGTCTGCTGTCCATGAATTTTCAAACGGTCTCTTATAGATTCTTCGCTCTGGGCTGCCTTGCAGCGCTCTTTGCGCTAACGCCGGGTCAAGCTCGATTACCCGCTTCGCTTATGGCATCGAAGCTATTCGTGGACGATGACCAGCGAACCGGGGTTCTTTTCGGTGCTGCGCTGCCAGATGGTCTTTCCGTCCCATTCAGGCCCCAGCCAGAAGTAGAGCCACTTGGCGTCGGCGTTGGTCATATTGACGCAGCCGTGGCTCTTTGGACGGCCAAAGTCATTGTGCCAATAGGCGCCGTGTAGCCCGTAGTCCTGATAGAAGTACTGCACCCACTCCACATTCGGCAAATAGTAATAGCCGTTGCCTGAACCGCCCACCATCAACTGGGAGCGCACTTTCATGCGAATGCGAAACTCGCCGGTGACTGTCGGAGTGCCCGGCAATCCTGACGAGACCTTGAAGGCGCGGATGGGTCGCTCACCCTGGTAGGCCACCAGCACCTGCTCGCTCAGATCGATGCGCACCCAACGTTCATCAGTCACGGGCATGGTGATGGGTGTCATGAAGTCCAGCGATTGGGGAAAAAAGGCAGTTGTGCGCCGATTCACGTCGTCCTGATAAGTGCGTTTGATGAGCGGGCCGACCTGCGGCGCCGTGAAGGGGAGCGGCGGCAGGCCGGCGCCCATTTCCGCCGTCGATTCCGATGCGGCGACAGCCTCTTGAGCCAGGGTGGGCGTGACGCAAAGCAAGGCCAGCAGAAGGGCCAAAGAGAGCGCGACAATGATGTTCGAGCGAAGACAGCGCAAGGCCTTTTCAATGATGACAATTCCAACCATTCCAGCGGCTCCGTTGCAGTGGCGACGTCCCACAACGGGGCGTTGCAGATGATAAAACGTTTTTTTGGTTCTTTTGGAACGGGTGTATTCAAAGTTAGTTCGCTGTAGGGGCATGAACGGCGGCGAAGTCACCTTTCTGTAACAATGAGCCTTTGTCGCCGCCGTTCATGCCCCTACGAAGGGATCGCCTGTAACTGATTTTGAACACACCCTTTTGGAATTCATGTGGTTGACAGGAAGCACCTACCATGATCTTCCCGGTTCTCAACCACACGAAATCCTGTTGAGCCCGTGATTTATCTATGAGCTTCCAGGAAGGTTTGGCGGCGGGCGAGACGCGCGCTCCCAGGAAAGAATGGGCAACTCCGGTCAATAGTGAACATGGACTTCCGTTCCTGCCGGCGCCCAACGATAGAGCGCCTCTGCCTCTCCGACCCGCATATTGACGCAGCCGTGGCTCATGGGGCGACCAAAGAGATTGTGCCAATAGGCGCCGTGAATGGCGTAGTCGCCATAGAAATACATGACCCAGGGCACGTTCGGCAGGTTGTAATCCTCGCCAATCATGCGCTGCGCCGTGTACTTGGCGCCCACCCTGAAACGACCGGTGACGGTGGGTGTGCCCGGCAGCCCAGAGCTGATGGTGGTGTGCATAATGGCTACATTGCCTTGCCATGCGGTCAAGGTCTGGTTGGTGAGGTTGATCTCGATCCAGCGTTTGCCGTTGGCCGGCGCGCTCGCCGTCTCTGATCCCTGCCCACCTGCCGTCGCGCCGTCTATCCGCAGCTTTTGGCCCACCCAAATATGTCTGGCATTGGGCAGGCCATTCGCCCCCATCAACGCTTGCACTGTTGTGCCGAAACGCTGGGCGATCTCTGACAAGGTGTCGCCGCGGCGAACGACGTAGATGGAAGCGGCGACTTGTGGCCGGCCCGCTTGGGCAGGCTCGTTGCCGGCTGCGGCGGGAACGCGCGCGCTGACGCGCAGCTTTTGCCCCACCCAGATCACGCGCGGGTTGCTGATATTGTTGAGGCGCATGAGGTCTGCGGTGGATATGCCATAGGCGACGGCGATTTGGGAGAGGGTGTCGCCCCGTTTCACTACATAATAGCCGCCGCCTGCCGGCCCAGAAGATGCACCCACCGAGGCGCCATAAGCGCCTGATCCGGCGCTTCCCCGGCCAGGGATCATCAAACGCTGGCCGATGTAGATCAGGTTGGCGTTGCTGATGCTGTTGTAGGCCAGGAGCTCCTCGATGGAGACCCCATACCGTCGGGCGATTCCCGAAAGGTGTTCGCCGCGGGCGACCACATGCACCGCGCCTTGCGCCAGGGCCGGTCTGCTCTGGATCAAGCCCGCCGCAACCACAATCAGCAGGATCAGGCCATAGAGAAGGATACGCAGGTTGCGGGCTGCAAAGTCAGGGGGAATGTCCCGGCGTTTTGCCGATTGCATCTCGTCGCTCATGATTGAGTCCTTTCCAAAGTGTGCGAGCGTTTGGTTGACGTAGCTGCATTTCGGCTCCAAAAATAAGTCGCCTTTCCCAACAAGAATAAGCGGCTGCACTGGACTGCCCGCCATGGGGCTCATCAAGCGTGGTTGCCAACCTGCCTGTTCCCTGGTTGCGCTGTGAAAAGGCGTCTATAGGTCGGGTGGGATTCGAACCCACACAGGTCGCCCCGGCGGATTTTAAGTCCGCTGCGTCTGCCATTCCGCCACCGACCCGTTATTGTACGCAGTTATTGTACTTTGACAGCAACAGATTGTCAATCGTTCCCCAAACCCGCCGCCGCAACTCTAAATAGGTGCGGTATATATCATCTACTGCTTTGGCAACCAGGGTTTCCGCGTCTTTGCCGTGGAACAATGATGGCCGCGGCTCATGCCACGTTGCTCAGGGGCTGGAAGCCTTGCTCCCAGAAATGTGGATCGAAGGCAAAAACGTAGTCGACGCCGAGCTGACGACACACGGCGAAACTGACGCAATCGACCAGGCTCACGGGTCGGCGGTTGGTGGTTACGACAGTGAAAACGCCGATTTGATGCAACTCTCTGTCCACCCACTCGATGCGGAGAAGCGGTGTGATGGCCTCTTGTAAGTCATTGACCGCAGCAATGCCAAGCCGGTTCTGCACAAGCGCAATGGTTTCAACCAAAATATAGTTTGTCGTGATCAATTCCGGGTCGTGCGACAGAATGCGCTCCCACAGCAGAGCGGCGGCATGATGATTGCTGTCATTGCGATCTAGAAGAGCATAAAGTGCAGATGTATCAGCGAAGATCCTCACCGACTTGTCCCCCATAGATCTCGGCCAGATAGTGGTCGTGCTTGTCGCTGACGTTGCCTGCCTCTGACGCATATTTGCCCACAACAGCCAGGGCGCGCCGCCGTTGCTCATCCTGACTGACGTGGCGGCGCATACGAATAAACTGGTCAATGCTGCGGCGAATGATCTCCGCCAGCGAGACGCCTTCACTGGCGGCAATCGTTTTCACGAGTTGGCTCTGTTCTTCGGTGAGCTGAACCTGTGTCCTGATCATGAGGCTACCTCACATGTTTGCTGCTCGCCAGGCAAACAATTCATACGTCACGAATCACGAGTTACGGCTAACTCGTAACTCGTGATTCGTGCTGATCGGTGATATGAGCTGCCAATCCAGAGATGAGTAAGTTCGGCGTGGGATCGGGCTGACGCCGTCATAGGGGCAGCATAATGTCATTATTGACGTCATGATAACACTTGATGTGCAACCTGACAATACTGGATCCTCAAAATCGTAATCCGTCAATTTCTTAACATTTCGGCTCTTGCCAAGCGGCAAAATTTTTGCTACACTGTTCCTTACAACGCCCTCACGACGGCGACATGGTGGTTTGCCTAAACGAATGTTCGTGGAACAGCCTAAATGCTGATTTGCGCGCTGCGCGCAAGCGGTGTATAGTGTGGCATACAGCGCTTTGTTACTCATTGCCATCCTTCGAGCGTCGTTCTTTACGTTGAACTAGATTCTGTTAGCGAGTCATTTCGACCGACAGGCATTACAGCATTCAGCGTTTATTCAATCCACGCCGCCCAATCAACCGAAAGGGTGGCGCAACAGAACAGTTCAGACTCAGACCACAGCGCAAGAAACTCATGTCCTCAAAGCACAAAAAAGTGTGTCGCTGGCCCATTTCGTTTCTTGCACCATCTCCCAACAACCTATGAAACAATCGCACTCATCGTTCGATTCACCCCCTTCCACACAGAGGAGCCAGACCATGAAGACCAAGTCAAGTTGTTCGGCAAAGATCGTGCATGCCAATACAGTGACGGTTGTCACGTTATTGGCATTGCTTCTGGCGGCGATAGCCTTGGGCCTTGCGCCAGCTCAGGTGGCGCACGCTGCGCCGCTGGGACAGCTCACGGGTAACCCAGGATGTATTGTCTATCCCGGCGCGGCCATTGGGACCATTGCCAATGGCGGCAGCGCGTCGAGCAGCATCATCGTCGCAGAAACTGACCAAATCCTGGATGTCAACGTCTATCTTGGCGCACTGACAACGGCCGCTGATGGTCCAAATGGAGACTTGAGCCAGTATGCCATGGCGTTGACCGGCGCGGGTGGAGTCAGCGTCAACCTGGTGACTGCAGGCGACATCACCGGTAGAGTCAATAGTCCGCCGGACGACTTGATCAGCGTCATCTTTGATGAGCAGGCGTCGACGGCGATTGCCGGGCAAGTGGCCGTTGTAGGACCGGGTACGTTCGACCCGACGGGTAACCTCAGCGACTTCGACGCCCTGGCTGCCAACGCCACATGGACTTTTCGAATTACGGACACCGTGGTGACCGGCGGTGTTGGTGATACCGCACTTGGCGGCACCTGGAGTTTGGAGATTTGTTATGAGGTGCAGGGCAACGGCGGCGGCAGCGGAATTGCCAACGTGACAATCGAGAAGGACGACCTGGCCGACCCAGTCTTCATCAACGCCAGTGGCTTGCCAAATGACAATATCTACTTTGTCATCACGGTGGCCAATGAGGGGCCAGACAGCGCAAGCAATGTTGTTGTGACTGATACGCTGCCTGCCAATTTTTTGGTAGGCAACACACCCATTGTCGAGCCATCCTTTGCGTCCGGACCGGCCGATAGCGCCTGTGCAGCCGTTGCGGCAGGTCTGCGATGTGATTTGGGGAGCATTCCGGCTGGCGAAACGGTGACCATCATCGTGCCGGTTGCGCCGGACGATCCCGCTGAGGCTTGCGTAGCTGGCTCCATGTCCAACAGCGCCGAAGTCGTCTGGGAGGACGATGATCTGGTCAACACCGCGGGTCCAGATGTTGAGCCTGTCTTTTTCACCTGCTCCTCCGACGTGGACATCGCCAAGTATGCACCCGCCTTCGTCGATTTCGATGATGCGTTCCTCAACGGCTTCACCTACACGATGACCGTCAACAACATTGGCGCATCGCCAATCCCGACGGGCAGCCTGTTGATCTACGACTATCTGCCGGCGGGGTTGACCTACGCTGGTCTTGCTGCCGGCGGCGGCGGATGCAATGTAGAGGAACCAGCAGATCAAGCGTTAAACGGCGCTGTTGGTCCGGCAACGCTGGTCTTCACCAGCACACAGCCTTTTGGCATCGAATCGTGCGATCTGGTCATCACCGTTGCGGCAACGGATGACTCGGTGTGTCAGAACGGCGGCGTGATCTGGAACACCGCCGAGGTGCGCGTCGATGACAGCACCGACGACCGTGACCAGGCCGTGGCCATCACCCAGATTGGGTGCGGCGCAGACTTGCAGATCAGCAAGACGGCGTCGGCGGCGAGCGTCAACGCCGGGGGTCTGATCACCTTCACCCTGACCATCACCAACAACGGTCCCACGACCGCCTATGATGTACGCGTCATCGACGAGCTGACTGGCCCAGGCAACCCAGAAGGGATGATCCAGGTCAGCTATGACGCTTCGGTCAGCACGGATGGCTTCCAGGCTGGCCCGCTGAGCGGCTTCTGGTACGCCTGCACCAGCGGCGTCTGCGAGCGCGGCGCACCCATGCCGCCCGGGACGACGGACATTATCACCATCGTTGCCCGTATACCGGCGGGGACGGCTGCAGGCCCCTATGTAAACATTGCGAATGTCTTCTCGACAACCCCTGATCCAGATGAGACGAACAATACTGCTACTGCGGACTACAGCGTAGCAGTCTCTCACGACCTGTCCATTGTGAAGCGGCTCATCTCCAGCGCATCGCCGGGCGGCGCCGCGCTCTTCGAGGTGTTGGTGACCAACAATGGCCCATCCAATGCGGTGGGCGCCAGCATCACGGATACGCTACGACCTGGAGGCGGTACGCCTTCTGGCAGCACCACTGCGGGTACTGTGCGCTTCGTCAGCCCAGATGCGACCAATTTCAACCTGGCCGCCGGGCAGACCAAGGACTTCATTATTGCCGTAGATGTCAACCCCTCGACCAATCCGGGCACGCGGGTGCGCAACTGCGCGGCGGTGAGCTCGACCAATGACCCCAACACGGGGAACAATGGCAGCGTCACAGGCACCCCGCCGACGGCGGCAGTCTACTGCGCTTCCTTCCTGGTGCCCGACTATCTGCCCGTGGCAGATGTAGAGGTCGATAAGGACATTCCCGATGATACAGTGGATTCGGGCGATGACATCGACTTCGAGATCACCGTGACCAACAATGGCCCTGGTCAGGCAGAGAATGTCGTCCTGCGTGACTTCGACGATTTCGCCAACATTGCCACCTACAACGTCGGTCTGTTCAGCATTCCGTTGTTACAGCGGGTCGACGTCCACGGCCAGCCGCGCTTCTGTCTGGCCGGCACGGACGGCATCATCTGTCATCTGGGCGCGATGAACGATGGCGAGTCTATCACTATCAGCTTCTCGGGTACGGCAAGCCGTTCGACGGCCGCCTGTGGCATTGGTAACAATAACGCCGTTGTCGGCGCCGACAATCCTGAGCCGGGCGGCATTGCCGGCATCGCGGCGCGCCTCAACAACTTCGACCTGGTCAATCCCTATACGGTGGACTGCGATGTAGAACTTGAGGTGATCAAGAGCTCCCTCAAGGATGCGGTCTGTCTGCCGGCTTATGGCCTCTACCAGATCGACGTGATCAACAACGGCCCGACCGATGCGGTGGATGTGGTGATCAGCGACACGCTGCCCTCTGGCCTCATCTTCGGCGGCGCGGCGGGCTGCACGGCTGCCGGGCAGCTGGTCACCTGCAACGTGGGCGACCTGGCTTATGGCGAGAAGGCCACCGTGATCCTGGGCTATAACATGGATCCGAACCTGGTCTTCGACGGCACGACTATCACCAACACGGCCAGCGCCACGGCCGGCGAGATCGTTGTGCCGGGTCCGAACTATGGTCCCTTCGGGCCTTTCAGCGACGCCAACAGTACAGCCGTGTTCCAGGCCGTGGCCTGCTCGCTGCCGCCGGTGGATATCGACGTGACGGCGACGATTACGGACATCACCAACCCCATCGTGGCTGGCCTGCCCTACTCCTTCACCATCGAGGTGAGCAACAACATCACCAACCCGGCGGAGGGCGTCATCGTCCATGAGCTGCTACAAGGTTTGCCCCTGATCCAGGTTCTGGATGTTCAGGCGGCGCCCAACTACTACTGCGATGCGGGCGTCAACTGCTCGCGCCAGAATCCCATGCCGGGTCTGGCCGTCGAAACCGTGGCGACCGTCACCGTGCTCATCCCTCACAACACACAGCCGGGCGTCTACAGTCATCTACTCTCGGCCACGGCGGATAACCCAGACATCAACCCGGCCAACAACTCGGCCACCTTCACCTTCACCGTGACGACGGAAGCGAATCTGTCGGTTCTCAAGGAGGACCTGACTGACTTCGCCGTGCTGGGTGGACTGGGCGGCAACAACACGCTCTACTATCAGATCTTCATCAGCAACACCGGGCCGTCGGACGCGGTCAACGTGATCATGACCGACACGCTGCCGGCCGGCACCACTGTTGCCCAGCCGGATGCCTGGCTGATCCAGCGCTCCTATGCGCTGCCCGGCCAACCGGGCATCTGTCCCTTCCCGGATCCATCGGTCTGCCTCATCGGAACGATTCCGGCCGGTGAGAGTGTGACTGTCTACGCCATGATCGCCATCGATCCCAACAACCCGCAGTGTGACACCCAGGTGACGAACCTGGCGACCGTGGGGTGGGACGATGAAGACGCATTGGGTCAGACACCCAATACGTCGAGCGACGACAATGTCACCAATACGTTGTGTCAGGGCGACCTGGACATCAAGAAGACCGGCCCGCGCGAAGTGATAGCCGGTGCAAACGCGACCTATCGCATCACCGTCACCAACAATGGCCCATCGCCGTTGCCTATCGGCGGCGTGGTGGTGACCGACGACCTGGCTGCGGCCGGCCTGACCTTCGTCAGCTTCGCAGAGGTGGGTCCGCAGACCTGCGGATTTGCCGGCGGCCCGCCGACCTGGACGAATGGTGCTGTCATGCAGGCCGGTTGGGTCTGTGTGCTGGAAATCGTTGCAACTGCGCCTACGAATCTCTGCCCGGTGGATGGGTATGGAGTGATCTTCAACGAGGCGCAGGTGCACGGCGTCAGCGCCAACAACGATTCACAGCTCGCTCAGGCGGTGTGGCTGACGCAGGTGGACTGCGGGACGACGCTGGCGATCGACAAG
>CAZLMM010000014.1:55348-59854 GCA_964560495.1 uncultured Caldilineaceae bacterium | reverse complement strand
GGACGATCCCTGCGGGCGAGAGCGTGACCATCTTCGCCATGGTGGCGGTGGTGGATCCGGCTGTATGCGACTCGCGTGTAACGAACGTGGCGACCATCGGCTGGTACGATGAAGATGCGTTGGGTTGGACGACCAACGTGACCAGCGACGACCACGACACGAACCTGTTGTGCAAGGGTGAGCTGGACATCAAGAAGACCGGCCCGCGCGAAGTCGTGGCTGGTCAGAATGTGACCTATCGGATCACAGTGACGAACAACGGGCCGTCGCCGATTCCGGCAGGCGGACTGCGGCTGGACGACGACCTGGCTGCGGCCGGTCTGGTCTTCGTGAGTGCGGTGGAAGTCGGCCCGCAGACCTGTGGCTGGACGGGCGGCCCGCCATCGTGGACGAACACGAATGCGTTGCCGGCCGACGGCATGTGCGTGCTACAGATCGTTGCAACTGCGCCTACGAATCTGTGCCCGGTGGAAGGGTACGGAGTGATCTTCAACGAGGCGCAGGTGCACGGCGTCAGCGCGAATAACAGCTCGCAGTTGGATCAGGCGGTGTGGCTGACGCAGGTGGACTGCGGGACGACGCTGGCGATCGACAAGGTGCCGTACCGGTTCAACGAGTTCCCGGTGGGCAACCCGATTGCGCTGCCAGTGGCCGGCGCGCCGTTCAGCTTCGAGATCTGGATCACGAACACGGGGAATGTGACGGCGGTGCATCCAGAGTTGACGGACGAGGTGATTGCGCCGCTGCTGCTGGATGGAGAGATCGTCGACTTCTACATCTTCGACAACAACTTTGGCTATGTGTCGTTGGGCGGGGAGTGCTCGGATGCGACCGGGTACTGCAACCTGCCGAACATCCCGCCGGGTGGACGGATCATCGTCGTGGCGACGGTGATGATGGATTCGGCGACGGGGTATGGCGCGACAGTGCCGCCGCTGGACACGCTGATCAACCGTGCGTCGGTGCGAGCGGACAATGCGCCTGCGGTGTTCGACGAGATCGTGTTGGACGTGACGACGGAAGCGCAGTTGCATGTGTTGAAGGAGGACTTGACCGACTTCGCCGTGATCGGCGGGATGGGCGAGGACAACACGATCTACTACCAGATCTTCATCAGCAACACGGGGCCGTCGGATGCGGTGAACGTGGTGCTGACGGACACGCTGCCAGCGGGCACAGTGCCGGCGCAGCCGGATGCGTGGTTGATTCAGCGGTCGTATGCGTTGCCTGGACAGCCGACCATCTGTCCGTACCCGAACCCGACGGTGTGTCCGATAGGGACGATCCCTGCGGGCGAGAGCGTGACCATCTTCGCCATGGTGGCGGTGGTGGACTCTGCGGTGTGCGACACCCAGGTGACGAACCTGGCGACCATCGGCTGGACGGACGAGGATGCGTTGGGTTGGACGACCAACGCGACCAGCGACGACCATGCCACCAACCTGTTGTGCAAGGGCGAGCTGGACATCAAGAAGACCGGCCCGCGCGAAGTCGTAGCCGGCAGCGGAATTACTTACACCTATGTGATCACGGTGGCGAACAATGGCCCGTCAGTCCTGCCTGTCGGCAGTGTGGTGATCACAGACGACCTGGCGGCTGCGGGCCTGGACTTCGTGAGTTGGAGCGAGCGAGCGCCTGCGACCTGCGGCTTCACCGGCAACCCGCCCACGTGGAGCAACGGCAACGAGATGCCGTCTGGAGTAGTCTGCGCCATCGAAGTGGTGGTGACTGCGCCAGCGACTCTGTGCCCGGCAAGCGGGTATGGGTTGGTCTTCAACGAGGCGCAGGTGCATGGCATGAATGCCAGCAACGATTCGCAGCTGGATCAGGCGGTGTGGCTGTCCTTCGTGGACTGCGGCACGACATTGGGTATCAACAAGGGTGTGATCTACCCGAACGGTGGAACATCCGTGACGCCGGGCGAGCTGATTACCTTCACCCTGGCTGTGACCAATTCCGGCCCGGTGCAGGCGACTGGCGTGGCGGTTCAGGACATCCCACTCGGCTTCGAGTACACGATTGTCAGCATCCAAACGCCTGCGGACTATACGCGCAGCGCTGGCCTGACCTTCCTGCGCAGTACGCCGCTGGAAGTCTACAGTTCGACGCTGGGTGGACCGACAGACCTCTTCACCATCACGTTGCTGGTGAACAACGATAGCAACCAGGAGATAGCGGTTGATTCGGCCAACTATGCCTATGTGACCGCCGACAATGCGCCGCAGGCATCGGACTGGGTACCCGTGAACATCGCGCCGGTGGCAGATCTGTGGGTGAAGAAGACCGCGCTGATCGACCGTGTTGCGCCGAATGACGTCTTCTTCTTCCACATCGAAGTCTTCAACCTTGGCCCGTCGGACATCATCGTGCCAGTATCGGCCTTCACGTTGACCGACGTGCTCAGCGGCGAGGGGATCATCGAATCCGTGAGCAGCCAGTTCTGCACACACGATCTCGACGACATCACCTGCTCGAACATCGAGCTCGACATGGGCGACAAGTTCGACATCCTGGTGGCGGTGCGCGCCAACTGGGATGCGCTGCCCGGCGATGTGATCACTAACACGGCGCGTGTGTTGACTTCGGACATCGTCGGCTTCACCGACCCTGTCACGACGAACAACAGCAGCACGGTCGTCGTGCCGATCTGGGTCAAGAACACCGACCTGTCGGTCAACAAGTATGTCAAGCCAGATGGCAAGGTTGTGGCGGGCAATCCCTTCACCTACACCATCTTCGTGGACAACTGGGGCCCCTCGCCGGCGCTGAGCGTTACGGTGAGCGATACCATGTTCTCGAGCGGCGTCTTCCAGGTCTTGACCATAGGCAGCAATCGTCCATCGGCGATCTGCCCGCGGAGCACAGTGCCGGCCGGCGGTGTGCCGTCTGGTCTGGTCAATTCCTTCACATTCGACTGTCTGCTGCCTGTCTTCGAAATCGGCGGCCGCTGGGTCATCACCGTGACAGCGATTGCCAGCGACACGCAGGATGTGAACAACAACGTGCGCGTCTGGGTGGCGCCGCCATTCACCGACCCGAACCCGAAGAACAACGTCGATGAGGCATCGATTCATGTGGTCGACACCGCCGATCTGCGCATCACCAAGACTGCCGATCCGGCGCCGACGGTGATTGCGGGCGAGCAACTCACCTACACCCTGTTGGTGGAGAATGCCGGGCCAAGCGCGGCGACCAACATCGTGGTCAATGATATGTTGCCGCTGGGTCTCATGATCCTGCCGGATGGCCTGACCACGAGCCAGGGCGCCTGCACCACGGTGCAGAACGCTGTCGGCAACACCGACATCACCTGTAACCTGGGCGACCTGGCGGTGGGTGGACAGGCGACGATCACCATCGTCACCCTGGTCGATCCCGGCATGGCTGATGGCGCGGTGCTCTTCAACCGGGCGGCTGTCTCCAGCGCCGAGTTCGACCCGAACAACGGCGACAACGTGGCGACAGTCTCGACGCAAGTGGCGTCTGAAGCGACAGTTGAGATCGAAAAGTTCGCCTACAGCGAGGATGATCCTTCAGGCGCGACCGTGGTCGCTGGCAAGACGCTGGAGTACAGCATCCAGGTCTTCAACAACGGTCCATCGACGGCCTATGGCGTGGAGGTGTTCGATGCGCTGCCCTTCGATCTGAAGGTGGTCTCGATTGTGACCAGTCATGCGACCACGCATTGTGGCGTGCTCATCACGCCCAGCGAAGTTGTCGGTTGCAACATCGGTACGTTGGGCGTTGGCCAGTCGCAATCGATCGTCGTCACTGCTCTGGTAGATCAGGCGACGCCGGAAGGCACGGTGCTGGAGAACACTGCCTTCGTCTTTGCCGACAACAGCTTCCTTGATGTCAGTGATGTGGTGACGACCATCGTCGATGCAGTGGCGTCGTTGAGCGTGGAGAAGACAGCTTCGACGTTCGAGCCAGTGAGCGGTCAGAACTTCTACTACACGGTGAAGGTGAGCAACGGCGGGCCGTCCATGGCGACCAATGTGATGGTGACGGACACGCTGCCGGCCGATGTGACCTTCATCTATGCGACGAATGCTGGCTGCGTCCATGCAGCCGGTGTGGTGACATGCGACCTGGGCGATCTGAACGCCGGCGCAAGCATCAGCTTTGACATCCATGTGATGGTCAATGTGGATGTGGCGCCCGATGCTGCGTTGAGCAACAGTGTGGTCGCGACCTCGCCCGAGTCGCCGCCCGCTGAGGACGAAGTGACGGTTCAGGGTCAGAGCGTGGCGGACCTGAAGGTGCGCAAGTTCGGCAAGCCGGATGGTCAATTGCGCGCAGGCGATGTCCTGAGCTACACGATCATCGTGGATAACTTCGGGCCAGGCGTGGCGCACGATGTAACACTGACGGACATGCTGGCGTCGGACGGGGTGTATAGCTTCGAGGCGGCAGGTTGCACACCTGCGAGTGGGACGGACGTGTCTGGGAACACGCAGATCGTGTGCGACCTGGGCGACATGCAACCCGGGGAGCAGCGAGTGC
>CAZLMM010000014.1:0-55248 GCA_964560495.1 uncultured Caldilineaceae bacterium | reverse complement strand
AGTTCCGCGAGGTCTTCCTGCGCTTCGCCGTCGACCCGGCCATCCCAGATGGCACGGTGCTCAACAACACGGTGGATGTCTTCGCCGATTCGCCCATCAGCGTGGTTGGCGACTTGGTCGAGGATACGACGGTGAATGCAGTGGCGTCGTTGAGCGTGGTGAAGACCGCATCGACCTTCGAGCCTGTGAGCGGACAGAACTTCAAGTACACAGTGAAGGTGAGCAACGGCGGGCCGTCCGTGGCGACCAATGTAATGGTGACGGATACGCTGCCGGCCGATGTGACCTTCCTGTATGCGACGAACGCTGGCTGCACGGAGGCTGGCGGCGTGGTGACCTGCGCCCTGGGCGACCTGGGTCCGGGTCAGAGTGTGAGCTTCGACATTCATGTGAAGGTGAACGTGGATGTGGCGCCGGACGCCCTGATCAGCAACAGCGTGGTGGCGACGTCGCCCGAGTCGCCGGATGCGGACGCCGAGGTGACGGTGGAAGCCCAGAGCGTGGCAGATCTGAAGGTGCGCAAGTTCGGCAAGCCGGACGGTCAGGTGCGAGCGGGCGACACGTTGAGCTACACGATCATCGTGGACAACTTCGGACCGGGCGTGGCGCACAGCGTGGTGTTGACGGACATGCTGGCGTCGGACGGGGTGTACAGCTTCGAGGCGGCGGGTTGCGCACCTGCCAACGGAGTGGATGTCTCCGGCAACACGCAGATCGTGTGCGACCTGGGCGACATGCAACCCGGGGAGCAGCGAGTGCTGACCATGTACGTGACCGCCGACGAGGCGATCAGCGTGAACAACGTGGCAGACGTGAGCAGCCTGAGCGACGACCCGGACATGAGCAACAACCATGCCATCGTCGAGCACGAGATCACGGCAGTGAGCGACGTGTCTGTGACGAAGAGCGGGCCTGCGACGGTGGTGGCCGGAACAGCGATTGCGTACCAGTTGACAGTGATGAACGATGGGCCATCCACGGCGGAGAACGTGGTGGTCTACGACGACCTGCCGGCTGGCGTGATGGTGACAGGAGTGACGGCGTCGCAGGGAGCGTGCAATGTGAACTCTGGCGGGCTCCTGGTGTGCGGATTGGGCACGCTGGGAGTGGGCGCCAGTGCGACAATCGACATCGTGGGAGTGGTGGCCGAGGACGTGCCGGGCGGCGTGATGCTTGAGAACAACGCCTGGGTGACATCGGACAACTTCGACGATGACAATAGCAACAACCATGCCACGGTCTCGACGCAGGTGACAGTGGAGAGCACGTTGGTGGTGAGCAAGCTGGACAGCCCCGACCCGGTGAACGCAGGCGAGGTGGTGGAATACTTCATCAGCGTGGCGAACACTGGACCGTCAGCGGCGTGGAACGTCTACTTCTATGACAGCGTGCCGGCTGGCCTGACGCTCATCGGTTACAACGTGGGCAACGGTTGGGCGAGTTGTGCGCAGAACGCCAACTTCAGTTCGGTGGACTGCTACCTGGGCGACCTGGCCGTGGGTGAGTTCCGCGAGGTCTTCCTGCGCTTCGCCGTCGACCCGGCCATCCCAGATGGCACCGTGCTCAACAACACGGTGACTGTGAACGCAGACTCGCCTATCAACGTGACAGGCGACCTGACCGAAACCACGACCGTGCGCTCGGTGACAGGCCTGAGCATTACCAAGACGGCGTCAAACAGCAGCCCGCTGCCGGGCGAGGTCTTCAAGTACATGATCAGCGTGCACAACGCCGGCCCATCCACGGCCTTCAACGTGGTGGTGATCGACGTACTGCCCAACATGATCACGTACATCGACGACACGCTCAACCCGAGCTGCGTGGTGGCCGGTCAGACCCTAACCTGTGCGCTGGGCGACATCCAACCTGGCGAGACCGTGAGCTTCGAGATTGCTGTCATGCTGGACGAGAACGCCATCAGCGGTGAGCTGCTCACCAACACGGCGATCATCTCCGGCACCTTCCTCAGCGACGAGGCGACAGTCATTGTGGACGGCGGCGCCGACCTGCGAGTGGCGAAGTTCGTCAAGCCCGACGGTCATGTCTACGCTGGCGTACCGTTCGTGTACACCATCTTCGTGGACAACCTGGGACCGTCGCCGGCCTATACGCTGACGCTGACCGACGAAATGCTGGGCAGCGCGGACTTCACCGTCCTGAGCGCTGCGGCAAGCGCTGGTACGTGCGACCTGGTAGCGCCAGCGACCGGCACAGCAGTGACCTTCAGTTGCACAGGCGCTGTCCTGGATGTCTACGGCCGATGGACGATCCACGTGACGGCCATCGCCAGCGACACGGTGGATGTGAACAATGAAGTGCGCGTCATGGCAGCCGACCCGGTCGACCCGGATACGTCGAACAACTTCGACAGCGCGTCGATCAGCGTCCACGCCGTGGCCGACCTGAGCATTAGCAAGAGCGCGACCGTGACCGAGGCTGTGGCCGGCACGTCGTATGTCTACACCCTCTCGGTGAGCAACGCCGGTCCGTCCGAAGCCAAGGCCGTAGTGGTGCAGGATGTCTTGCCGCTGGGCCTCCATGTCCACGGCCCGGTGAGCGTGCCGACGGGCGCTTCGTGCGGCCTGACGCAGCTTGCCGAGGGTAACCTGGTCATCACCTGCAACCTGGGCAATATGGCCGTCGGCGCCAGCGCCGAGATCGCCATCCCGGTGATGGTCGACCCGGCTGCGAACCCAATCGAGACGGTCAACACGGCCACGGTCAGCAGCAGCACTGCTGATAGGGATAACAGCAACAACCAGGCCTGGACAGTCGTGGACATCCTGTCGGAGGCGGTGCTGGAGATCGAGAAGACCAGCTATGCGCCCAACGGCGTGATCGCTGGCGAGTTGATCGAGTACACGATCAGCGTCTTCAACAGCGGGCCGTCCACTGCCAAGGCGGTCGGCGTGACCGATGAGCTGCCGTTCGGTCTGCACATCATCTCGGTGAATGTGCCGTCGCAGCCGGGCGCTGAGTGCAGCGTACGGACGACGCCGCCTGAGTTCATCGACTGCAACCTGGGCGACATCATGCCTGGCGAAGCCGAGGTGATCGTTGTCACTGCGATGGTGGATGTAAACGTGCCGGATGGTACGGTCATCACCAACACGGCGGAAAGTTTCGCCAGTAACGCTATCGTGGTGGAGAGCGACCCAGTGACCGACACTGTTGCGGCGATTGCCAACATCGCGGTGGACAAGACAGCGTCGGCCAGCAACCCAAGCACGGGCGAGGTCTTCTACTACCTGGTGCGGGTCAGCAACGACGGCCCATCCACGGCGCAGGCCGTGATGGTCACCGACACGCTGCCCAGCGGCGTCACCTTCAAGTGGGCCGAGGGCGCATTGTGCAGTGAAGTGTCCGCCGGTGTGGTGGTCTGTGATCTCAACGCCATCGAACCAGGCGACGCCAAGGAAGTCAAGCTCTACGTCCAGGTGAATGTGGACGTGCCCGACAACACGACGCTGCTCAACTCGGTCGTGGCGACGACGAGCACCTCGGGCAATAGCCCGGTGAGCGACGACGCCAGCGTGGTGGTTAACACCCTGGCCGACCTGGCCATTCGCAAGTTCGGCAAACCCGACGGCGAAGTCTGGGCAGGCGCGCCGCTGGTCTACACCGTGATCGTGGACAACTTCGGCCCCGGTGTGGCCCATGACGTGGTTGTGACCGACCTGATGGCGTCGAGCGGTACGTTCACCTTCAGTGCGCCAGGCTGCACGCCGTCCAACGGCACAGCCACAGGCAGCCAGCAACTGAGCTGCGCTCTGGGCAACATGATGCCCGGCGAGCAGCGCATCCTGACCATGACGGTCACGGCTGAGCAGCCGCAGAGCATGAACAATGTGGCCGACGTGAGCGGCGCTGACGAAGACCCAGACATGAACAACAACCATGCCAAGGTCGAACATCAGATCGACGCCCTGGGCGACCTGTCCGTCGAGAAGACGGCGCCGGTCACGGTGACTTCCGGCAGCACCATGCAGTACAGCATCCTGGTGAGCAATGGCGGTCCGTCCACGGCTGTGAACGTGGAAGTGATCGACCACTTACCCGCCGGTCTGACGGTGCTTTCGGTGACGCCAAGCCAGGGCAACTGCCCGCAGGTGGGCGCCACGGTGAAGTGCAGCCTGGGCAACTTGGCCAGCGGCGCCAGCGCCACGGTCGTCATCGACGTGAGCGTCAACGCCAACCTGCCTCATGGCACGAACCTGATCAACGGTGTGACGGTGACATCAGCCACCTACGACAACGACACAGCCGACAACTCGGATACGACATCCACGACGGTGCTGGCGAACCTGCTGCTCGACGTGGTGAAGAAGGCCAACAAGTCGCTGGCTGTTCCGGGCGACACGGTGGACTGGATGATCACGGTGAAGAATGTGGGCGTTTCGGCGCAGTACGACATCATGCTGGTGGACACGCTGCCGACTGGCTTCACTTTCGTGACCGGCGACAGCATCCCGACTGGCAAGGTGAGCTGCAGCGACCTGTTCGCCCCGCAGGTCAACTGCGTCATCGACAGCCTGCAGCCTGGCAAGCAGGTGGTCGTCTTCATCCGCACGTCGGTTGACAGCGACATCACGCCGGGCGTCAAGGTGAACAGCGTCACGGCGGACAACCTGAGCGCCACCAGCCAGGTCACGGCGTCGGTCAATGTGACCATCGTCACTGACCTGCACCTGACGGCTCAGGCGGATCCGATTTCGGCGCTGACAGGCGAGGCGGTAGTGTTGACTTACCGGGCGACCAACCGCGGCCCAGCCGTGGCGAATGATGTCCGGTTGACGGTCTCGTTGCCGGCGGGCCTGATCTACCTGGCCGACACGCTCAACTCGCCGGTGCTGGCGGCGGTGGCTGCCGGCGTCAGCGGATTGGATGCGGTTGACGCGGCCTGTGGATCTGCCTTGACGAATTGCTCGTTGGGCAACCTCAAGCCTGGCCAGTCGGCGGAATTCAAGGTCTACGTCCAGGTGGCCGACACGGCAGTCTGCGAGAAGGTGATGAAGGCCCCAGGCCAGGTCAGCGCTGTCACGCCAGAAACCAATTTGGCGAACAACGTGGCCGAACCGGTGGTCTTCACCGACTGCTCGGCTGACTTGTCCATCACCAAGGATGCCAAGCCGGACGGCGTGATCATGGCTGGCGGCGAGATTCGCTACACGTTGGATGTGTACAACTTCGGCCCGAGCACAGCTTACTCGGTGACGGTGACTGACCATATGATGTCGGATGTGGGCCGCCAGTCCAAGGGCACCTTCCAGATCCTGGCCATCAACCCGAACCTGAGCGGCAACTTCCCGGATGCCAAGTGCACGCCGGCGGCGCCAATCACCGTCACCGATTACGACGAGACGGTGGTTTGCACGCCTGGACGGCCGATGGCGGCGGGCGAGAACTGGCAGATTTTGATCACGGTCAAATCCAACGACGCCCTGGACATCAACAATGTGGCCAGAGTGGGCAGCGTGACGCCGGATCCGGACACCAGCAACAATGTTGACCGCAAGGAGCGCTCCATCGCCTGTCTGTCGGATCAGTCAGTTGACCTGACGATCAACAAGTCGGCGTTGAACGCCCAGGTGGTGCCAGGCGGCATTGCGATCTTCAAGATCGACTATGCCAACCTGACCAACATTGATGCGGCTTGCGTCACCATCATCGAGGAAGTGCCTGACCTGTCGGTCTTCAATGTAGCCAACAGCACGCCAACGTGGAGCTGCATCGACGGCGCACCGGCTGGCACACGCTGCGTCTACGACGTTGGCCCGGTCAAGGCTGGCGAGACTGGTTCGTTGAACTTCGCCGTGAAGGTGTCGTCGTCGGTGGGCGAAACCACCTGCGTCACCAACACAGCGACAATACGCACGCCAGGTGAAGAGGCGACAGACAACAACACCGACAGCGCCGAGGTCTGCATCGTGCCGCCGACGAACGACCCGGATGCGCCGGAGCCTGCCAGCCCCGATCAGACTCGCCGCACCTTCCTGCCGGTGATTACCCGGTAGCAAGTAACGAAGACTGGGAGTGTGGTCGACCCTGACCATACTCCCAGTGAGAAACAAAAAAGAGGCCTGCGACCACTGGTCGCAGGCCTCTTTTTATCTTAGAAGCTGGGGAACTTCCTGGAAGATGTGGGTCATGAATGTTCCACGCCAAACGCAGCGCGGTTACGCTGTCTTTTCGCTTTCAGCGTAGCGAGCCAATTCCAGGTCAATCTTGGCGTTCAGTGTCTCGATTTCATGGGTCAGCTTTTCAATGCGCTCGCGGTTGGGAATACCCAGCCGTTCCAATGTGCGCTCCACCTGCTTTTCGATCTCATCTTCCGCCAGTTGGCCGGTTTGTGCAAGCTGGTTCTGGAGCCCGCGCAGGTAGTGGGAGAGTCGCCGCGTAAACACATCGGTAAGCGACCCGAGATCATAGCCGACGCGCCCCAACTGGCGATTGAGCACTTGTTCCACCCTGATCCCCCGCTGCTCTACAGAGTCGAGGAATTCCTGCGGGTCGCGCCAGACGCCTCGAACCGCATCAAACACCAGCCCCCATGCGCCGACATAGATGCGAGCCGGGCGCATACCCGTCTTCGCTGTTGCATTGGGAACTGCCAATAGTGTTGTCATTGAATCGAATCCTTTCTCCATCCACAGCACTTCGATACGCCCTGGACGGAAAGCTATGAGTGAGTTATGACGCATTGCGTTATAGTTGAGTATAGCATCATCCTGTCGTGAAGTCAAGCAGTGGCGAACTATCGTCACCCTGTTCTTTGTGCGTTGCCGCCAAATCGGTGATATGATCGTTTTAGCGATTTCGTTGATCCACCAGGTTATAAAGAGAGCGAAGACGTAGGCATGGCTGTGCGAGATCTCTTTCACCAGGCAGTGCGTAAGGCATTGGAAAAGGAAGGTTGGAGTATCACCCATGACCCATTGACTTTGCAGGTTGGCGGTGTGGAGATGTCTATAGACCTTGGCGCTGAGCAACTGCTAGCCGCCGAGAAAGAAGGACAGAAAATTGCAGTTGAAATCAAGAGCTTTGTGAGACATGGGCGATCTATGAGTTTCACTTGGCAGTGGGCCAATATCGCAATTACGACCTTGCGCTCAGCAAGGAGGACTCGCAGCGTGTGCTATTCTTAGCCATCCCTCTTGATGTCTTTGAGCAATTCTTCACCCTGCCTTTTGTGCGAGAGGCGGTGGTATATAACGCGATTGAGTACCTCGTATATGATGTTCAAGAAGAGGTGATTGTTTTATGGCAAAGAACGAGCAATACCGTCAGCTCATCCAGACTGTGATCACCCGACACGCCGGCTATAAGCCCGCCTACGGTGAAGTCGAGATGCAGACGATTTTTGACACAGAACGGGATCACTATCAGTTGGTCCATGCTGGCTGGCATGGGCAACGTCGAAAGTATGGCTGTCTCTTGCACCTCGACCTGAAAAATGACAAGATCTGGATTCAGTACGATGGCACTGAAACAGGTGTGGCGAATGAGTTGGTGCAATTAGGGGTGCCCAAAGACGATATCGTGGTGGCCTATCAGCCGGCCTACAAACGCCCCTACATCGAGTATGCTGTCTGACTTCTATCCCATACCGTACTGCATTACCATCTTCGGCGTAATCTGATTGGTTCGGGCGATTTGGGAATAGAGGTGCGCGCTGGGACGCGGTCGCCGTTCTTGCGTCGCCGGGTCGATCTCCACCAGCCCAAAGCGCAACCCCCACCCTTCGGCCCACTCGAAATTATCTGTGAAGGTCCAGTGAAAATATCCCCGCACATCCGCCCCGTCTTGAATGGCGGCGTGCACTGCCTGCAGATGACTGAGCAGCCAGTGTGGACGCTGATCGTCGTCGGCGTCGGGCACGCCGTTCTCTGTGACCATGATGGGTTTGCCAAAGCGACTGGCCGCCATACACGCATCATGCAGACCATCCGGCGCATACCAGCCGTAAGGCCCATCGCGCCCGCTGTCGCACAGTTCTACGCCGACGGGAAGCGTCTGCTCGCCGAAGAACCGTAGCGGACTGGGGTGAAAGCGCATGACCGTGCGCGTGTAGTAGTTCAATCCCAGAAAATCAAAACTATCGTGTACGAGTGGGTGATATTCGCCGGCGCCTAGCGGCGGCAAGATGCGACCGCTGCTGATAGCGCGGAACCAGACATCTTCGGACAGATAGCGTGCCACGTGCGCGGCAAAGCGGTCTCTGCGCCGGCTTGGATCCAGGGCGCAAAAGGCGCGCACTGCCGAAGCGTTGCCTACCTGTGCGTGCGGTTGAATGGCGTGAATGGTGTGATAGGCTGCGCCATGACCCAGCAGCATGTTGCGGAAGACAACCAACGCCAGCCATTGGTTTCTTTTGGCGGGTGGAAAGATACCCTCAAGATAGCCATGATGCACATAGACCAGCGGCTCATTGATGGTGAGCCAATGCTGGCAAAGGTCGCTGAGAGCCGCGCAGGTGAAGCGCACGAAGTGCTGAAAGCGTTCGATGCACTCGTGATTCTCCCAGGCGCCGCGTTCTTCCAACCAGAATGGATTGGTGAAGTGGTGGAAGCAGACCATGGGCAGGATGCCGCGCGTTTTCAGCCCATCCAACATGGCGCGATAGCGGTCGACGGCTGCGTAGTCGAATTTGCCAGGCTCTGGTTCGATGCGACTCCATTCCACGCTCAGGCGGTGGGCATTTAGACCGAACCGCGCCATCAACTCGAAATCTTGCTCGGCGTTACGCCACCAATTACATGCCAGCCCACTCTTCTCTCCCCGCCAGATGGCGCCAGGGCGCTGCTCGAACTGATGCCATTGATTGTTGTGATTGCCGCCCTCGACTTGATGGGCCGATGAAGCTGTTCCCCAGAGAAAATTGGCGGGGAAAGTGTGGAACTGCATCAGGATGATCCTTTCAGCGGAGAAAGAGCGCCAGCAGGCCAGCGAAATAACTGCCCTTGAGCAACGCCAGGCAACGGGAGACGCGTTGCGGCGCGGCATTCGACCACAGGTGCAGCGCGCTGTAACACAGCGGCAGGGTGACGCCTGCCAAAACAAGCGCCAGAAACATGCTTGAGTAGCCCTGAACAAGCCACAACCAGAGAGCAATCAGGCATGTACAGGCCGCCGGAAGCAGCAACCAGCGCGCCGTCCTCTCTGCGCCCCATGCAAGCGCCAGCGTGTGTTTGCCAGCCGCGTTGTCGCCATGCACATCTTCGACGGTCTTGAGCGCCTCGCGACCAAAGATGAACCAAACAAGCAGCATGGCCGGGCCGAGGGTGGCTTGCAAAGCAGCCGAATTCAGACCATAGGCTGCCACTGCGCCGGTGCTCAGCGCGCAACCGGCCAGCACGGCCACCAGGGCATTGCCCGCAATTGGAACGGCCTTCAGACGCAGGTTGTAGAGCATCAGGAGCGTCAACACACTGCCTGCCGCCACTGCGGCAAGCCAGCCCACCACGAGGCTGATTGCGAGCGCTGTTACAGCCAATCCTGCTGCCATGAGGACAGCCGTTTCCTTCGCCACCAGGCCGCTGGGCAAGGGTCTGTCTGGCTTGTTGATGCGATCTTCCGCCAGGTCTGCAATATCGTTGCTGACATAGCCAAAGGCAGTGACGCACCACATGGCGACGGCCGCCAGCCAGGCGCGCGCTGGCAAGGAACCAGGCTGACAAAGACTTGCGCCCAGCAGAACAAGCACGCTGGCCGGCGCTGAATTGCTCAGCCGCAACAGCCGAAGGACGCCAGGCAAGTGATGGAGCAGCGTGGGCGTTGGGCCAGGCTCATTCCCCTGAGTCGCCGTTGCTTCTTTCCCGCTGGTCATTTGGCTGATTTTTGCGTGTCCCAAAGTAGGTCGGCGAACACCAGGTGAGCGTCCATCTCATTATCGCAAGCGATATAGAGACGTTCACGGATGGTGCGTTGTCGCTCATTGCGCGGGTTTGTGATCACTTGCTCATAGTCAACTACAATTGTCCGCCGAGCATAGCGACCGTAGTGCAATCTCCCCCAGTTCAACAGGCGAATTTCATCGGGCCGAAAGAAGACGTACCATAGCCCGATCTCTTCGTTGGGCCAGCGGCCGATGCCCAGACTGTGGGTTGTGTTGCAGTGACAGATGAGGGCATGTTCCCGGGTGGCGAATGTACGATAGAACGCCGGCAACCAGGTGAATCGCTGTTCTCGCCCTTCCACGCTGAGCAGACCCGTCACATGAACACCGATCTTGGTCTCAGGCGGCAAAGAAGCGGGCGGCGTCTGGGGGCGCCCATCAGCTTGGAACGACACATAATCGTTGCGACGCAGCCGCCAGCCGATGGCAGTGAAGGCTGCCAGAACAAGGACCATGGCGACGCTCACCCATTGGCCGCCCGGTAGCCAACCGGGCAGCCACAAGAGGAAGACGCCAATTCCAACGACCCACACAGCCCGCACCAGTCTGGCGCCGGCGAATGTGGCCCGTTGAAAGACATAGAAGAAGGAGTTCCAGGTGATGGGGGCGTTGTCTGGGGGAAAGACTGTCTGTGCGCTTCCCTGGAGAGGCGTCTTGTTTTGCAGCGCTAAACCTGGCGCTTGCCCATTTGGGTGTACACTTGAGGTGCGCCGAGGCTCAATCGAGTTCACGGGCCGATAGGGATTGGGAAAGAGTGCGGGATGGTCCCCGCTATGCTGGAGCAGGCAGGGACCCGCTCAGATCGATGCCGCTGTCGCTTCTCTTGTTCTCGGTGCGCGTTGGTTCTTCATTCTTGATCTCGCGCGGGGGCGCTTTGGGTCCGCCCGAAAGCGTCGACTTGGTGAAAGGCGTCTCGCCGCGCATGAGGGCCTCGAACTCAGGCGCATTGATGGTTTCCACCTCCAACAGTGCGCTGACCAGCCTCTCCATCTTCTCCCAATGGGTGGTGAGGAGCTGATAGCAGCGTTCGTGGGCTTCATCGACGATGCGGCGCACCTCTTCATCGATCTCCTGGGCCACTTTGTCGCTATAATTGCGATGCTCGCTAAAGGCGCGATTGAGGAACATCATTTCTTCGCGCTGACCGTAGCGTATGGGACCGAGCCGCTCGCTCATGCCCCATTGGGTGACCATCGCCCGGGCCAGACCGGTGACGCGTTCCAAATCGTTGCTGGCGCCAGTGGTCACGTCCACGAAGCGAATTTCCTCTGCAACTCGGCCGCCCAGCAGGGCCACGAGTTGGGCCCGAAACTTCTCCATGGTCACCTGGTGGGTCTCTTCTTCGGGCAGGCTCATGGTGTACCCCCCAGCCATGCCGCGTGGAACAATCGTCACCTTGTGCACCGGGTCGTGATTGGGCAGGAAGTGCATGGCGACTGCGTGTCCTGCCTCGTGATAGGCAACGATCTGTTTTTCTTTGGGCGAAATCAGGCGGCTGCGTCGTTCAGGGCCGGCGATCACTCGCTCGATAGCCTCCTGCAATTCTTCCGTGCCTACAGAGCGACGGTTGCGCCGCGCAGCCAGAATCGCCGCTTCGTTGACCAGATTCTCGATATCGGCGCCAGCAAAACCCGGCGTCTGTTTGGCGATAACGTCCAGGTCCACATCTGCGGCCAGGGGTTTGCCGCGCACGTGTACGTCGAGGATGGCGCGGCGTCCCTTTACGTCGGGCGAATCCATGGTCACCCGACGGTCGAAACGACCGGGGCGCAAGAGCGCCGGGTCGAGGATGTCGGGGCGGTTGGTGGCCGCCACCAGGATGATGTTGGTGTCGGTGTCGAAACCATCCATCTCCACCAGAATCTGATTGAGCGTCTGTTCCCGTTCATCGTGCGCGCCGCCCAGGCCAGCGCCCCGATGACGCCCTACTGCGTCGATCTCATCGACAAAAATGATGCACGGTGAGTTCTTCTTGGCCTGCTCGAACAGGTCGCGCACCCGGCTGGCGCCGACGCCGACAAACATTTCCACGAATTCAGAGCCTGAGATGCTGAAAAAAGGCACGCCGGCCTCGCCCGAAATGGCTTTTGCCATGAGCGTCTTGCCGGTGCCGGGCGGACCGACCAGTAGAACACCTTTGGGGATGCGCGCGCCGAGTGCGGCGAACTTTTCAGGCTCTTTGAGAAATTCGACAACTTCCTGCAGCTCTTGTTTGGCTTCTTCACTGCCGGCCACATCGTTGAACGTGACAGTTGGTCGATCGCCCGTGAACATGCGCGCCCGGCTCTTGCCGAAGCCAAAAGCCTGGTTGCCAGCACCCTGCGCCTGCCGCAAGATGAAGAAAAAGAAGAGTCCCAACAAAGCGATGGGGATAAGCGCAAAGAGAATGCCGTTCCAGTTTTCCCAAAACTGGGGTGAGGCGACGCTCAGCTCGATGCCCTGTAACTGTTCGGTTGTCACTCCCAGGTTGCGCAACGTCTCAACAACATCCACCAATTGTTCTTTGCGAGAGGCGACAGGCGGACCGTCGCGGCGTATGACGCGTAGATCATCGCCATTGACGACAATGGCGCTCACTTTGTCCGCCCGCATCAACTCAGCGACTTCAGCGATGGGCACGGTGACTGTCTGTGATTCGTTCCGCCGTCCCAGTGTTGCATAGAGCAAACCACCCACTGCGATGATGATCACCAGGTAGACCAGACCACTGCGCAAACGTTTCGAATTCATCTCTTATTTTCTCGAAGAATGGTGAACAATCTGTTCACTATGAGTCTAACATATGGCGCAAACAGAGTCAACAAACCGTAAATTCGACTGCCGTTCACAACCACGCTGCGCACAATGCGTGGTTATTGCGTAGGGCTTACAGCGCACCTGTGCAGGTGAATCGGTTTCTTGCAGACATCGTTACATCAAAGGTATCTTAGCGTAGAATCTGCTCGAAGTTGGTAGGAGTGGATTCATTTGGCGGTTTGGCGTTTCCGTCATCTCCCCGTATGATCACGCTATGACCGATCCGCTTACTTCATTCACGCACCTGCGGGTCCATTCCCACTTCACGCTGCTCGGCGCCGTCGCTCCCATTTCGGGGCTGGTTGCTCGAGCGCAGGGGGATGGATTGACCCATTTGGCCCTGACCGATCGCAATGCGCTCTACGGAGTCATCTCTTTCAACCGGGCGTGCAGCGCTGCCGGCGTCCAGCCGATCGTCGGCATGACGCTGACCGTGGCTGGCGTGGATGGGGCCGCTGGGACAAGGGGCGACGTCGTTTTGCTGGCGCGCAACGCAGACGGCTACCGTTCCCTGTGTCGTCTCTCTTCGCTATTGCAAGGCGTCCCTGACCGGGAGGCGCTGCAACAGCGGGGCGTCCCCTGGCAGAGCCTGGCGGAAAACCGCTCCGGGCTTTTCTGCCTGTGCGGTGGCCGGGGAAGCTGGGTTGACGATGCTCTGCGCATGGGGGATGATGGGTCCGCCCTGCGTGTAGCGACTGCGCTGGCCCGGGTCTTCGACGCGTATTTCTGTCTGACGGTCGAGCTGCACACGCCGGCGGATGTCCAGCTTGGGCGCGCAACCATGGCTCTGGCCCAACGCGTCGGCGTGCGCAGCGCGGCGGCGCAGCCTGTCCATACGTTGCGCGCTGGTGAACGACCTCTGCTGCGCCTGCTGGCCGCCATCAAGCGCAATGTCACCCTGGCCGACCTGTCGCCGGAGGACGCATCTGGCGGCGGCGATGAAACGAGGACGGTTCACTGGCTCTCCCCTGGCGAGATGGGTCAACGTTTTCAAGCGATGCCCCAGGCGCTGGCTGCCGTCGGTGAGATCGTGGCTGAGTGCCAACCCTCGCTGCCTGACGGTCGTCCGCTTTGGCCGGCGCTGACGCTGCCCAAAAACGAAACGCCTGATGCTGCGCTGGCGCGACTGGCGCAAGCGGGATTGCACGAGCGTTTTGGCCACGATCCTGTTGTTCTTGCACGCCTGAGCAACGAACTGGAGGCCATCGGCTCTCATGGTTTTGCTCCATTTTTTCTCCTGGTGGCCGATGTGGTGCGTTTCGCCCGCAGTCGTTCGATTCCTGTCAGCACGCGCGGCAGCGTAGCCAACTCCCTGGTCGCCTATTGCCTGGGCATCACGACGGTCGATCCCATCGCCAATGACCTTCTCTTTGAGAGGTTTCTGAACCCGGCGCGCACGAGTCTGCCTGACATCGATCTGGATTTTTGCAGCCGACGACGTGACGAAGTGCTCGACTATGTGCGCCGCACCTATGGGGCGGAGCGGGTGGCCTTGGTGGCGACCGTGAACACATTTCAGCCGCGTTCGGCCGTGCGCGAGGTGGGAAAGGCTTACGGGCTGAGCGAGGACGCAATCAAGCAGCTGGTCAGCCTGCTGCCCGATGCATGGCATCCTGATCCCCGACGCCGCGTCCATTCTGATGTGGAGACGCTGCTTCGCCAAATCGACGACCCGACCGAACGTCTGGCATTGGCTGACGCCTACGCACTGGTGGGGCAGCCCGACCATCTCAGCGTCCACCCAGGCGGCGTCGTCGTGACGCCCGGCCCACTCACGGATGTCGTTCCAGTGCAGTGGGCGTCAAAGGGGTTTCTCATCACCCAGTTCGACCACGACGATGTGGAGGCCATCGGCTTGCCCAAGATGGATTTGCTGGGCATTCGGGCGTTGACCGTGCTGGCGGACGCCGCTGAGCTGGTGCAGACACACTTCGACTCCACCTTCACCCTAAACGCCATTCCAATGAATGACCCCGCCACGGCGGCGCTGTTGGCGCGGGGCGATGCTGTGGGCGTTTTTCAATGCGAATCCGAGGGAGCGCAGCGCACCCTGCGTCAATTGCGGGCGGCCACGGTGCGCGACCTGGCAGTTGCGAATGCGTTCTTCAAACCGGGGCCGGCCACGGGCGGAATGGCGGCGTCTTTCGTGCGTCGCTATCGGGGTGAAGAGCCAGTGACCTTTCTCCATCCGGCATTGGCGCCGATTCTCCGTCCAACGCAGGGCGTTCTGCTCTTTCAAGAACAGATTCTGCGCGTCGCCACCGAGATCGCCGGCCTATCCTGGGCCGAGGCCGAGGAACTGCGCAAGGGGATGAGCAAGTTTCGACCAGAGGCCATCGCTGCCCTGCGCACGCGCTTTGTGTCAGGTTGCCAGCGCAATGACCGCGGTCCCGGTTTTTCGCCGCAACAGGCTGCCACGCTGTGGGAGCAGGTGCAGGCCTTCGCCGGCTATGGTTTCAACCAGGGGCACGCGACCGCCTATGCTGATGTGAGTTATCGCTCGGCCTATCTCAAAGCCCACTGGCCCGCCGCCTTTCTGTGCGCACGTCTGGCCGATTGGGGTGGTTTTCATCATCCTGCAGTCTACATGGCCGAGGCTGTCCGGCTGGGGCTCAAGGTGCATCCTCCGCACATCAACGTGAGCCAGTACGAATTCACCCTGGAGACCAATAACGAGGGCTTTGCGCTCTACATGGGGCTGGGCCAGGTGCGCGACTTGCGTCATAGCGCCATCGCAGACATCGTTGCGGCCCGACATGAAGGGCCGTTCAGTGGTCCGATGGATCTGTGTGCAAGAGTTCAGCTCCAGGCAAAGGAGTTGACCCATCTCGTGCAGTGTGGGGCGCTGGATGGTCTGGGGGCGAGCCGAGCGGGACTGTTGGCCGAGATGGAACGGATGGGTCGGGAGGGGATGCAGATGGCCTTTGACTTCACCGTCAGCGACCCGCCAGCAGAGACGCCAGCCCAGCGTATGGCCTGGGAACAGCATCTGCTCGGCTATCCGCTCACCGTCCATCCGTTGGATCTTGCTGCGCCGCCGGAAAACGCAACACCGCTGGCGGACCTGGCCGGCCAACCGGGGCGCAGGGTTCTCATTCATGCTGTGCGTCTCCCAGGTTGGACCGGCGGCAAAGGCTACTTTCTGAGCGATGGACGCTCCTATGTCATGGCGATGGGTGGGACGCGCCCGCAGGCATGGCAGCCGTTGCAATTGTCTGGTCGCTGGGTGGTGGATGCCTGGGGCGGCGGGTGTTTTCGAGTGGAGGAAGTCGTCGCAAACGGGGGATAACGAGTGGGGAGAAAGCCAGCTCTCTCCCCACTCGTTCCGATTATTGCAACACTCCTGTCTCTTCCAACATTTGCAGGGTGGCCTGCAAATCCTCAAGTTGACTGAGGTCAAGGTTGGGGATGGCAATCTCAGCCAAGGGTTTCAGGGTAGGATTGACGGCGATGTCTTCGCCGGCGAGGGGATACTCAACGGTTTCATCGGCGAAGTATTGCTGCGCTTCATTGCCCAGCAAATAGGCGATGAATTGCTCTGCCAGCTCGCGGTGGGCGGTGGTGTCGAGAATGCCCACGCCAGCTACATTGACGATAGAGCCTGCGCCCGGCTCGGGGAAGAAGTGATTCGCTGCAGGGAAGCCTTCTCCCTGCTCTTTGAGAAACTGATAGAGGTAGTAGTGATTCACCAGACCCAGGTCGATCTCGCCAGCGCCGACGGCGTTGACGATGCTTGTGTTGTTGTCGTAGATTTGAACGCCATTGGCGAGCATGTCCGTTAGCCATTGGCGTGTCTTTTCATCGCCGTCCAAGAGCCGCATGGCTGTGACAAAGGCCTGGAAACTGCCATTGGTCGGCGCCCAACCCACGCGACCCTGCCACTTGGGATCGGTCAATTCGTAGACATTGGCGGGTAAGTCTTCGGGCGCGATGTTGTTGGTGTTATAGACGAGCACGCGCGCACGCCCACTTACGCCCACCCAGTTGTCGTTGGCGCTACGATACTTTTCCTCCACCTGGTCCAGAATCTCCACTGGCAATTCGGCCAGCCGTCCTTCCTTCGCCACCGCGCCCAGCGCGCCAGCGTCTTGGGCGAAGAAAACATCGGCGGGCGAGTTGTCCCCTTCTTCCAGAATTGTGGCCGCCATCTCGCTTGTGCTGCCATAGCGTACATCCACATTGACGCCAGCAGCAGCCTCGAACTTTTCGATGACTGGCGCAACCAGATTCTCACTGCGCCCAGAGTAGACGGTGAGCGTCTCTGCGGCGCCGGTCGCTGCGGTGGAGGCAGCGCCTTCGCTGGCTGGCGACACTGCCTGGCACCCTGTGATCGCCAGGACAAGCGCGAATGTCACACCCAGCAGCGCCAGGTTCGATCTCTGAATGATCTGACGTCTCACCGGACGCCTCCTTCTTGTGAACGGGTCATGGGCGACGCACCGGCCGCCGCGGCGCGGACATTGCGTAAGTGAACAACCAGGAACAGACCGATCCCGCCGATGGCAAGGGCCAGCCCCATTTGCAGAGTGTCAATCATTGCTTCGATACCTTTCCACATTACAGTCCAATGGAATCTTTTGCGCCGCTGTCAGATTGGGCGGCGTGGTGCATACCATAGCATGGGAGATGGGTGAGATCAAGGGGTGCAGGACGCCAGTTTTGGCGCATGGGGGGACGGCGCGCCCGCGGCGGATTGGCAACTTGCTTAGAGCCTATCCTGAAACCGCGTTTGCGAGGGGAGTTAACCTGGGTTAAGCGCGCTGTCGCACGACTTCGTAGAAGAGGAGCGCGGCTGAAGTAGAGAGATTGAGACTGTCGATGACCCCAGCCATGGGAATGGAAACCAACTCATCTGCGCTGCTGCGCCACGCATCACTCAGCCCCCATGCTTCGCTGCCTAATACCAAAGCGACTGCTCCGGTCATGTCAACTTTCGTGTAGGAAAGGTTTCCTTCAGGCGAGGCGGCGATGATCTTGATGCGGCGGCTTTTCAGCCAGTCGATTGCTTCTGCTGTGGAACATGCGACAACAGGTACTGTGAAGAGTGCGCCCAGGCTGGCCCGCACCACGTTTGGGTTGTAGATGTCTGTACCGCCCTGGGTGACGATGACCAGATCAACACCCGCGCCGTCGGCGCTGCGTAGGATGGCGCCCAGGTTGCCCGGCTTTTCCACTCCCTCGATCACAGCCACGAAAGGATTAGCGCTCAAGCGCGTCTCTGTCAGTGCGCGCTCAAGATAGGGAGCAATCAGCAAGATTCCACCGCTCTGCTCGCGCACGACGAGTCTGGCGTAGACCGGTGCGCTGACGAGAAAGAGCTGCGTAACGCCCTGGCGCTCCAATGTCTGCAACCGCTGAAAGGCGTCAAGATCTGCCGGGACGATAAGGAGATCGCGACAGACATAGGCTTCGCGGGGGATGACGCCGGCAGCCAGCGCCCGCTCCACTTCGCGAGCGCCTTCGATCAACATCGACCGTCGTCGATCCCGCTCGCCGCGTTTCTCCAGGCGCAGCGTTTCCTTGATGCGAGCGTTGGCTGTGCTAGTGATCTCAATGGGCATGAAGCGTTTCGTCTGACTATCGTTCTGCTAGCCAGCGGGCATAGGCGCCGCTGGGCAGCAGACGCCCTTCGCTGTCAGCGACGGTCATCTCGCCGCCTTCGAGCGCGCCGCGCCGCCCGCTCACCACATCCGCCAACTGGTTGCTCATGGCGATGGGGGTAAAGCCGGGTGTGTGGCAGCTATAGAGTACGAAGAGGGCGTCGTCGGCCAAAAGCTCCCGACACAACTCCAACAGGGGGATCAGGTCTTTCTCGATCTTGAAGACCTCGCCCTGGGGGCCGCGACCGAAGGAGGGTGGGTCGAGGATGATGCCCTGGTAACGTGTGGAGCGGCGTTGTTCTCGCTTGAGGAATTTGAGCGCGTCATCCACCAGCCATCGAATGGGGCGGTCGTCGAGAGCGCAGAGTTGAGTGTTCTTGCGCGCCCAATCGACGACGGCTTTGGCAGCGTCCACATGCACCAGATGTGCTCCTGCCTGGCTACACGCCAGCGTACTACCGCCCGTGTAGCCGAAGAGATTGAGGATATAGAGGTTACGGTCGTGGGTGCGCGCCATGCGAGCGCGGATATGCTGGCGCAACCAATCCCACTGGGCCGCCTGTTCGGGAAACAATCCCATGTGGCCGAAATTGGTCAGGTGAATCTCAAAGGAGAGATGACCGTAGAGCACGGTGAACTCGCGCTTGACCTTGGTCTTCCACTCCCAATGGCCGCCGCCTTCACTCTCACGCACATAGACGCCGTCGACTTTGTTCCATTCGACCTTGGGGAGGCGCGGCGTCCAGATGGCCTGGGGCGCCGGGCGCACCAGGCGATAGGTCCCGATGCGCTCTAGCTTTTGCATATCGCCCGAATCGAGCAGGGCGTAATTCGATAATTCTGGATCGGCCATAACATCCTTTGTGTAGATAGATCCCCAACCCGCTTCAGCGGGTTTTGTCTGCCAGCCGTCGGTTTCAACCGATGGCTGGCGACCACCAACTACTGGCAGCCCGTCTGCGAGTGTAGCACAGAGGTGGCAAAGAGACGAACCGTGGTATACTTCTGACATGGATACTGCACAACTTGCGTTCGAGATCGAGCGGCGTGTATTCAACGCCTGGCCCGCCCTGGAGGTGCGCCATCTTGATGGCTGGCGGTTGCGCTTCGCCGGCGGCGTCACCGGACGGGCGAATTCCGTCTGGCCGAACGAAGCCAGTGGCGCGGCGGGCGTCGCGGAGAAGATCGCCGCGGTGGAGCATCTCTATCGTGAACAAGGGTTGGCGCCGCGTTTCCAGATCACTCCGGCAGCCCAGCCTGCCGACCTGGATGATCTTCTTGCGCAAGCCGGCTATGACCGCATCTCTCCCACGTTCGTGCAGATTGCCCAGTTGAGTGACACTCTCCAGCGCACGACGCCTCTGCGCCTGCTTCCGCACCTGGTGATCGAAGGCAGCGAAGAGTTTGATGAAGAGTGGTTTCGGCTGTATGTGATTGCTGAAGAGGTTGAGGGGTACGCCGCGACCATGCGCGCTGCCATCCTGCGCAAGATCGCTCAGCCCCGGCTCTTTGTCCAGGCCGCCGTGGATGGTGCGCCAGCCGCAGTGGGGCTGGGCGTCATCGAGGATGGCTGGCTGGGCGTCTTCTGCATGTCCACTTTGCACGGCTTCCGTCGGCGCGGGGCGGCCAAGGCCATCCTGCGCGCGCTGGCGATCTGGGCGCAGATGAATGACGCCACCCGCGCCTATTTGCAGGTGACCCAGCCGAACGTCACCGCACAGATGCTTTATGCCAGCGCAGGCTTTGCAACTGCCTATCCCTACCATTATCGTGTACTTTCGCTTCATCGAGATGCAGGCTAGAGAGAGACCGTCTGCTGTTTGGAGAGCCGTGGGCGGAATCGTCCACGGCATTTCTTTGTGAGTGGAATCTTGAACGAGGTGCGCCGGCATGGATGAACTCAAGATTTATGGTCGTCTTCTCACCTATCTTCGTCCCTATTGGCGACAGGTCATTCTGGCCTATGGTGCAACACTGTCGGTCACGCTCCTCAATCTCTTCGTCCCCCAGATCATTGCAGAGGCGATTGACCGGGGCGTGTTGGATGAATCGGGCCGAGCGCTGGTGATCGCCGGCCTCCTGATTCTGGTCATTGCGCTGGTGCGCGGCGTCGGCGCCTTTGTTCAGCGTTATTACGGCCTCTGGCTCACCCACACCTTTGCCTATGACCTGCGCAACACTTTTTATGACGCAGTTCAATTTGCGCCGTTCAGTTTTCACGACCAGGCCCACACGGGCGATCTCATGAGCCGCGCGATTAGTGACACGGGCGAGACCGAGCAGTTTGTGGGCGTCGGCCTGATGGAGTTGCTGTCAACGCTGCTGCTCATCGTTGGTGTTGTTTTCTTTATGCTTTGGGAAGACGCCCGCCTGGCGGCCATCGCCCTTCTGCCCATCGCAGTGTTGGCGGTTGTGACCATTCGCTTCGGTCGAACGGTGCAGCCCATGTTCAAGCGCGTGCAGGAGCAAATGGGCGCCCTCTCCACCACCATGCAAGAGGGACTCACTGGCATCGCGCTGGTCAAGGCCTTTGCCCGTGAACCCCATGAATTCGAGAAGTTCGACCGCGACAACGCCGAGTGGCTGGCGCGACGCCAACGGGTCATCCGCACCTGGGGCAACAACTGGCCGCTCTTTCTCTTTTTGGTGATGTTTGGCGTTTTTTTGCTATTGTGGTTCGGCGGACCCATGGCCATCGAAGGCGTCATCACAGTGGGCGGCCTCTTTGCCATGATCTCCTACATGCTTATGCTCAACGCGCCCATGCAGCGCCTGGGGTGGCTGGTCAACCAGGCAGCCACCACCGGCGCCAGCGCCCGCCGCGTCTTTGAGATCATCGACGTGCAGGACGATGCGCCTGAGCCAGCCGCTCCCGTCATCCCTGAGCGCATCGAAGGGAAGGTCGAATTCCGCGACGTGAGCTTTACCTATCGCGGCAATCGCGCTGCACTCCACAAGGTCTGTTTTGTGGCTCAACCCGGCCAGAGCATCGCCCTGATCGGCCCTACGGGTTCGGGCAAGTCCACGGTGATCAATCTGTTGCCGCGCTTTTATGACCCCAAGGAGGGCGCCGTGCTCATCGACGACATGGATGTGCGCACCTTGCAGCTTCAGGCGCTGCGTCGTCAGATCGGCATCGTGCTGCAAAATCCCTTCTTGTTCAGCACGACCATTGCCGAGAACATCGCCTATGGCCGCCGTGACGCATCGAATGAGGAGATCGCAGCCGCAGCAGTGGCGGCGCGCGCCCATGATTTTATCGTTTCCTTTCCCAATGGCTACGCCACGCGCGTGGGTGAACGGGGCGTCACTTTGAGCGGTGGGCAGAAGCAGCGCATCGCCATCGCCCGCGCATTGCTCACAGACCCACGCATCTTGATCCTGGATGATTCCACCAGCAGTGTGGACACAGAGACAGAGCACCTCATTCAACTTGCGCTGACCGATCTCATGAAGGGGCGGACGACCTTTGTCATTGCCCAACGCCTGCTCACCCTGAAGAGCGCAGACTGTATCCTGGTGCTCGACCACGGTGAGATTGTGGAGCGGGGCAGTCACCGCGAACTGTTGGCGTTGGACGGTCTCTATCGCCAAATCTACGACCTCCAGCTGCGCGACCAGGAAGAGTTCCTGACGAGCGGACGGTCGTCACCTGGGAGCGCACCATGATGCAACAATTGAGTCGCTGGCGGCTGGAATGGTTCAGCGGGCCGATCCGCGAAGACCGGGTGGCGGAACATGCGCGCCGCGAGGAGAAGGTGCGCGGGCTGCTGCGCAGCGACGACGAACAGCTTGGCCGTGTCTATGATGAACGGCTGGTGCGCCGTCTGATTGGCTATATCCGCCCCTATGCCAGAGAATTGGTCATCGCCGTCACGTTTATGATTGTCTCCTCGCTGCTGCTGGTGGCCGGCCCGTGGATCATTGGGCAGGCCATCGACCAGGGCATCGACGCTGGGAACTACGACGCCTTGTACGCCTGGAGCGTGCTCTTCCTTGTCGTCATCGTGCTGGAGACGTTTACGAATCGCACCCGCATCTACCTGATGGCGAAGGTGGGCACCCACGTGGTGGCGCGCATTCGTCGCGACCTCTATCTCCACCTCCATTCCCAGCCATTGGACTTTCACAATCAAACCAGCGTGGGGCGTCTGATCAGCCGGCTGGTGAGCGACGTGGACGTACTTCTGGAATTTGTCACGTGGACCATCACCGGCCTGGCGCGCGCTATCTTCATCCTGGCGGGCATCACCGTTGTCATGCTCCTCATGAGCTGGCAGCTTGCGTTGGTGACCTTTGCGGTCCTGCCGCTCATGGTGCTGCTCACCAACTTTTGGCGCAGCCGCGTGCGCACGACCTACCGCGCCACTCGTCAGCGCATTTCCCTCATCAACGGCTACTTGAATGAGTCCATCACCGGTATCCGCGTCACGAAATCGTTTGCCCGGGAAGAGCCAAACGCCCGTCACTTCGACGACCTCAACCATTCCTATCTGGATGCAAACCTGGCGGCGGCCTGGTTGACTGCGCTCTATTTTCCGGGAATCGACTTTTTGGGTTCTCTGGCTGCTGCGCTGGTGTTGGCGGTGGGCGGCTGGCTGGTTTTCGGCGACGCCCTATCGGCCGGCGTTCTGGTCGCCTTCATGATCTACGTAGAACGCTTCTTCGACCCCATCCGTGAGCTTGCCCAGCGTTACAATTCATTCCAGTCGACCATGGCTGCCAGCGAACGCATCTTTGGCCTGCTGGACACCGCGCCAACCATGCGCGATGCGCCAGACGCCGTGAAGCTGCCTGCGGTTGACGGTCGCGTCGATTTCGAGAATGTCTCCTTCAGCTACAAGCCCGACGACCCGGTCTTGAAGGGAGTCACACTCCACGCCGAGCCAGGCGAGCGCGTCGCGTTGGTAGGCGAGACCGGGGCAGGCAAGAGCACCGTGATCCGCTTGCTGGCGCGCTTCTTTGATGTGACCGATGGAGCAGTCAAGATCGACGGCTATGACGTGCGCAGCGTGACCATGGCCAGTCTGCGTCGGCAGTTGGGCATCGTATTGCAAGACACCTTCCTGTTTACGGGTACAATCGCAGATAATATCCGTTATGGCCGGCTGGATGCCAGCGATGAGATGGTGGAGCAGGCGGCGCGTGCAGTGGGCGCCCACGACTTCATCATGCAGCAGCCGCAAGGATATGGCGCCGATGTGGGTGAGAACGGGTTGAATCTCAGCGTGGGGCAGCGGCAGATCATTTCCTTTGCCCGTGCGCTGCTGGCCGACCCACGCATTTTGATACTGGATGAGGCGACGAGCAGCGTTGATACCGCCACAGAGAAGATCATCGGCCAGGCCCTGGACGAACTCATGAAAGGCCGCACCTCCTTTGTCATTGCCCATCGCCTCAGCACCATTGTCAACGCCGACAAGATCGTGGTGATGGACAAAGGCGAAATCGTGGAGATGGGAACGCACGGTGAACTTCTGGATCAGCGCGGGCGCTATTTCCAGCTCTACACCATGCAATGGGCCCAACAGGGGCTGCGCGGCAATGTCTAATCGCGGCGAAGTGCGCGTACTCGTTATCGCCAGCGATCCCCTTGCGCGCGCCGGCCTGGCGGCTCTCCTGGCCGATCAGCCAGAATGCCGCGTGGTCGGTCAGGCATCGCCTGCGGATGACCTCGCGCCGCTCCTGGCTGCTTTTCAGCCCGATGTCATCGTGTGGGATTGGGGCTGGGATGCCGCCGGCGCGCCGGAGTCACTCTCGTTGCTGGCCGATGAGGGCGCGGCGTTCGTGGTTGTCCTGGGCGATGAAAGTCAATTCCGCGCCGTATGGACGGCCGGCGCACGCTGCGTCGTGGGACGCTTGCTGAACGGCGAACAGCTCGCCGCGGCTGTGCAGGCAGTACACCGCGGCCTGACCGTCATCGAGCCGACTTTCTTGCCCGCGCTGGCTGCACCTGCCCGCAGTGATGGCCTGTTGGTGGAGCCGCTTACGGAGCGAGAGATGGATGTGCTGCGCCGTATGGCAGAAGGGATGCCCAACAAGCTGATCGCCCGTGAACTGGGCATCAGTGAGCACACGGTCAAGTATCACGTCAATGCCATCCTAGGCAAGCTGGGCGCGCAAAGCCGCACCGACGCTGTGGTGCGCGCCACCCGCGCCGGCCTGATCTTGCTCTAGCTTACTCGGCCACAATCTTCCAGGAAGCTCCCCCAGCTTCCTGGAAGATGTCCGATATGAATGTTCTGCCTGGCGGCGGCGGCGAATCTCGTCTTGGATGACGCTTGTTGGTTCGCCGCCATTCAAACCCTGCCGACGGCCAAACTGACGCTGGGACGAGGGGCTTGAACGGCGGCGAATGGATGTTGTTGCACGAGCAGAGAAGTCCGCGCCGCCGTTCAAACCCCTACGATGTGAATCTTCAAACGGACTCCTTACTCGCTCGCAATGAACCCCAATGTCGTTTCGGGAAACTGATCCGTCACCAAAAGGAAGCCCCGGTCGTCCAGGCGTGCAATGCCCTCCCAGTTACGCGCCAGCAAGGTGAGCGCCAACTGGATGGGCGGCGCATCGGTCTGCACAACCTGCTCGCCGTCGTAGCGAAACTCCAACAGTCGTTCAACTTGTGGCCGATTTGCGTGGGTGGCATCCTGTCCACTTTCCTCGGCGATTGGGTCGGTCTCCACTGCAAGCTCCGCATCGCCCGGGAAGAAGTAGTTGATGGCCCAGAATCGTCCATCTTCATCCATCTGCGTGGCGTCTGTGATGCGATACTCCACTGATGGGAACGACGCTGGCGTCAGGGGCGACAACTCTTTGTCAAAACGGTGTGCCACCGGCGCCGGATTGTAGGCCGGGGCGTTGACCTCGTGGATGGTCAGAATCTCGTTGGGCGTGATCACCAACGCCTCATCGGACTTGTTGCCTAGCCCACTCTGGTTGGGGATTGCTGCAACTTGTGTTGGATCGAGCGTCACGCCGCTCAGGTCGGGCGCCATCCAGCCGCTCACCAGATAGCCGCTGCTGCCTTCCCACGTTTCAGCTTCCACCGTCAGATAGATGCGATCACCCTCGAAGGCAATCCCTTCGTAGCCCTCGAAGCCCGGCAGCGAGGCGGCCAATCCCGGCGCAGAGAAGGGGATCTGCAGCGGCTCCAATGGCGCGTTGCGTGCACCGTCCAGATAGGCAATGATCTGCTCTTTGGGCAGGCCAAAGAGCACGCCCTGCCCGTCGCGGGTGAAGTAATCGGGATATTGGGGTAGCAAGATAAGCGTATCGCCATACCAGGCCATGCCGGAAAACTCGGCGTTGCGCTGCGCCGCCGGTCCACTCAAGCTGATGGGTGTGACGGCGTGTTCTGCGCCGCCGGTCGCCGTCGCGGTTGGCTCGGGCGATGGCGTGTCCGTGGGTCTGGGCGTCACAGTGGGCAATACAACCAGGGGTGCGCCAGTAGACGAAGGGGGAGGAGGGCTATCGGCATAGTGCAGCGCGCCGCGCACCCCAGCGCGCACATAGGCGCAACCTGACAGAACGATGAGGGACAGGGCGAGGAGGCTGAAGATTCTTCCAGTGTTCGGGCTAATCTTTTTTCTCATGGATGCTCCATCGAATGGGCGATGCGTCTGCGGCGCAAAGCGTGGATACTGTTGGCATACAACCGGTTGCGCTGAGCCGCAGCGCACAAGTTCAACATTCTACATCAAGGAGCGTTCTCATGTCTCAAGTCTTGGAATCTCTATCGAACGCAATGGCCGAATTGGTCGAATCGGCTGGCAAAAGCATCGTGCGCGTCGAAGGCCGTCAGCGCCTGGCCGCCAGCGGCGTCGTCTGGTCGGCCGAAGGCGTCGTCGTGACCACGCACCACGTTGTGGAGCGCGACGACAATCTGCGGGTCGGTCTGCCCGATGGTAGCGTGGCCGCAGCGACGCTTGTGGGGCGCGACCCCAGCACAGATCTGGCGGTCTTGCGGCTGAACGTTGCCGGATTGATGCCAGCGGTCTGGTTGGATGTCGCCAATCTGCGTGCAGGCCATCTCGTGTTGGCTGCCGGACGGCCAGACGCAACAGTGCAGGCAACCCTGGGCGTCGTCAGCGCGCTGGATGGCGCCTGGCGCACCGGCGCCGGCGGCGAGATCGATCACTACCTACAAACAGATGTGGTCATGTACCCAGGCTTTTCGGGCGGTCCGCTCATCACGGCCAGCGGCGCGTTCGCCGGCGTCAACTCGTCGGCGCTGGGGCGGGGCGTCAGCATCGCCGTCCCAACGGGAACAGTGAAACGCGTGGTCGAGACCCTATTGGCCCACGGCGCTGTGCCACGCGGCTACCTGGGGGTGGGCGTGCAGCCAGTGCGACTGGCCGATACGCTGGCGCAGGCAGCCGGCCAGGAGACCGGCCTCATGGTCATGTCGGTGGAGAGCGGCGGTCCGGCAGCGCAAGCGGGCCTGTTGCAAGGAGATGTGATCGTGACTCTGGACGGCGAGCGGGTGCAACATCTCGATGCGCTCCAATCGGCGCTCCAGGCCAACCAGGTTGGGCGTACTGTGGCAGTGCGCATCGTGCGCAGCGGCAGTTTACAGGATCTGCAGGCGACCATCGGCAGAAAGGCATAGTCATAGGACGGATGCAAGCCGTCGGGGGGATTCCATATGCCTGTATTTGGCATGGCTACATCCGCCGTCCGGTTCGATGGGGAAATCACTCTACCAGCACATACATCGTCCTTTCTGGGGGCGGGCGTCTTGGCCGCCACTGCCAGAGAGGACGATCCACCATCGATGAAAATCCGTTGGACAAAGGAGTCTCGTAATGAATCAGCTCTTGATGCAATTGAGCGATGGGCTGGCGGATGTCAATGCACAGCTCATGCGCAGCTTGGTGCAGGTGCGGCAAGGTGAACGCAGCATTGGCGCCGGCACGATTTGGAGGGCGGATGGCCTGATCGTCACGAATGCCCATGTGGTGCAGACCCACGGGCGCATCGGCGGCGACTTGAGGGTGAGACTGCACGATGGTCGGAACCTGCCTGCCCGCGTTGTCGCCATAGATTCACATCACGATCTGGCGGCGCTACGAGTGGACGTTCGCGGCCTGCCCGCTGTTGTTTGCGGCGACTCGCGCTCCTTGCAAGCGGGTCAGCTCGTTCTGGCCTTTGGCTTCCCCTGGGGCGTGTCCGGCGGCGCAACGGTCGGCTCGGTCATTGTTGCGGAGTCGGGGCAGGAGCGGGAAGGGCGGCGGGAATGGCTGGCGGCCAGCTTGCACCTGCGCCCGGGGCATTCGGGTGGCCCCATGGTCAATGCGTCGGGCAGGCTTGTGGGGATCAACACGATGATGAATGGCCCGGATGTGGGGGTGGCTGTGCCTGTGCATATCGCCCAGGCGTTCTTGCAGCGGGAAGCTATGTCAGCGACAGCGCCGCCCTTGGGCGTCGTCATGGTGTAGGCGCTCGACGACGCGTTTGTTTTTCCCACAGGCGCAATATCTCTTGGTGCGACGGAATGTTGTAGAGGAAACGTTTTTTGGCGCTTTCGTCGCCGATCTGTTCTGCCTGCTGGCAGAGTAGCCGATGGCCGGCGTCGAGCAGCAGATGGGCGGTGGGATTCCCGACCGCGTTCAGCACTGCATAGCACTGAACATATATTCCTACTGGATCAACCGTCCAATCGTTGCTCAACTTTGCCAATTGAGGCATGATGTCTTCGACCAGTTGTTGCGCTGCCCTGTGCTGTTGCAAAGCCAGCAGCACCCGAGCGCAGCGCACCCGTGCACAGGCGACCATGTTGGCTTCTTGGAGTTTTTCTGCTAAGCGGATGGCCTCTGTGAACGCGGTCTGTGCGCTGTGCAGCTGCCCTTGGGCAGTGAAGACCGCGCCCAGAGCAAGGAGCGCCTTGGCGCGTGCGGGCGTCATGGGATGAGCGTCGGCAATCTGCAACGCTTGTTGGGCGTAAGCGTAGGCCGTCTCTTGATCGCCTATCTGGCGGTATGTATGAGCCAGATGAGAGAGAGCCTGGCTTTCATGGCGATGGGCGATGATCTGCTGGAAGATTGCCAGAGCGGCTTGCCCATTCCGCGCTGCTCCCACCGGATCGCCCAAAGCCAGATTCGTTTGGGAGAGTGACAACAGGGTGACGCCTTCGCCCAGAACATCTCCCGCTCGCCTGCGCAACGGCAACAAGGATCGGAAGTGAACGTCTGCCAGCCAAAGTCTCCCCTGGGCCAAATAGGCGGCGCCCAGGTGGTTAGCCAGGGTCAGCGCCAGCAGAGTTTCTCCGGCAGCCTGTGCAATATCAAGCGCCAGTTCGCACCCCTCGATTGCCTGGCCGATCAAACCGCGGTGCTGCGCAATGATGGCGACGCCTCCCAGTCCGTATGCTTCAGCAGCCAGATCTCCTTCCAGGCGCGCCAGGCGCAATTCCTCCTTGATGTACGTCTCGCCTTCTTCTAGATTGCCAGAAAACCAGGCGGCGTATGCCAGGTTTTTCAGGCTGTCGATCTCCAGAGAGCGGTCGCCTATTTGTTGGGCGATGGCCATGGCTTCGCGCGCTTCAGACCGAGCCAGGTCCAGTTGGCCGGTTCTACTGTGAAAGAAAGCAGCTTCCACCAGAAGCCTGCCGAGAACTGTCAATAAGTGGTCGGGCGGATTGGGTTGGGTGCGCAGAGCCTGTGTACACTCAATGGCCCAAATGAAGTATTGCGCGCCTTCTTGATGCGTTCCATGCCATGTGAGAAGTTGAGACATCCTCTTCGCATTCTGTCCCAAAATCTCTATGTTCTTTTGTTCGACAGCGAATCGCCACGCAGCAAGGATGTGGGTGAACTCTTTCTGTGCGGCGTAGGCAAGGGCAGGGTCGTTGCCGAGCCGGGCAGTGAAATCGGCCAGCATGCCCATGAAGTAGTTCTGGTAGGCCCTCTTCGTTTCAGCCAGACGGCTGGCATTTTGGGCGAGTTTCTCATGGGCCCACTGGCGCACGACCGGCTGCATGACGAAGCGATCATCCTCGAGTTGTCGCAGGAGCGACTTTTGGACAAGCGCCTGCAAGTGTTCATGCGACAAGTTGCTGATTGCCGTCGCCGCTGCGCCGCTGAAGCGATCCGTGAAAATCGCGCAAATGGCGATCATTTGTTGTTCGGCGGGTGACAGGAGACGCCATGAGAAATCAAATAGGGCCTGGAGGCTGCGATGGCGAGGCGGAACGTCGGCCATCTCCGTGGTCAGAATGTGATGGCTGCGCTGTAACTTAGCGGCGATCTGGGTGGGGCTGAGTTCTGTGGTCAGACCCGCGGCCAGCTCGATCCCCAAGGGCAGTCCCTCGAGCAGACGACAAATAGTCAGAACCGCCTCTATCTCATCGTCTTGCAGTGAGAAGTCGGCCCCGGCGCGTTGCGCGCGCTCACGGAAAAGTTGTAGACTGCTGTAGCGTCTGGCGAACAGGTCAACATCGTCGCCATCCAGGAGCCGGTGCGTCTCAGGTATGGGCAAGCCGGAAACAACGAAGATCCATTCCGCCTGCAGCCGCAGCCGGTGTCTCGATGTAACCAGGATTGATGTATAGCGACAGGCTTCCATGATGCGCAATACGATGGGCGCAAAGGCAGATAGATGCTCGAAGTTGTCGAGGAGCAAGAGAGACTTCTGAACTCGTAGCGCATCCAGGACTTGGACAAAGACTGGGTCTCCTGCTTGAAGGGGAAAGTGCATGGCGCGGGCAATGGCTGCCCCGATGGCTTCGGCAATCATTTCTTCGGTTGTTGCGCCCAGTTCGTCCTCACGACTGGTCAGGCCGGCCAGGGGAACGAACCAGACGCCGTCGGGAAAGTCCCCAACGAGCTGTTCAGCGGCAGCCAAGGCCAGGCGCGTTTTGCCAACGCCTCCTCCGCCAACCAGCGTGACCAGTCCACAGTCACGTTGGCGCAGCCGCTCGACCACAGCTGCAATTTCTTGCTCGCGACCAAAGAGGGGCGTGAAGAGACGAGGCAGGTTGCAGCGCGGGTGCGTTCGGATGGGCGCGCCAGATGCTGTGAACTCCATCAAAGGGCGCTGCGCTGCGCTGTCAGATTGATTGGCCCGCACTTCTTCGTAGAGGCGGGTTGTCTCGACCATCGGCTCGACGCCGAATTCGTCCTGCAAATAGGTTTTGCACTGTTCGTACTGGGCCAGAGCCGCGCTTCGTTGACCCGACGCCTCGAGCAGCCGCATGCGCTGGCGGTGCGCCTTTTCACGCCACGGCTCCAAGGCCAACATGCGCCGCGAGAGGGCAAGCCCTGTCGCGTTGTCGTGCTGCTGCAAAGCCAGATCGATGAGGATATCCATGGCCCACATAACCTGGTCGCGCAGGCGTTCACGCTCGGCCAGCAGCCAGCTCTCGAACTCGACGGAGCCAGGGAGATGGAAGCCCTCAAGAAACTCTCCGCGATAGAGCGTCGTCATCTGCTGCAATGCATGGGGATTGGCCTCCTTGTTCCATCGCTGGAAAAGCGACTCGAAAATCTGGACATCCACGGCGTGAGGTGGAGTGATGTCCAGGTGGGCGGTGTCGTGCGTGATGTGGAGCGCGTCGCCAAAGAGCTTGCGCAGATTGGAGATGATATCGCGCAGGTTCTTACGCGCCGCTGCTTCAGGTACATCCGGCCACAGCAAGCTGGCGAGCCATAAGCGGTTGTGCCGCTGACCAGTTGTGGCAAGAAAATAGAAGAGCGCCTGGGCGCTGCGCGAGACGAAGCCGGTGACGTTGTCGCCATTGAGGCGAACCGTGGGCGGACCCAGAAGGCAGATGTCGAGGTGTGCGTTCGTCATGAGTCGGTCGTCCGACAGTTGTCAGCAATGTCGCAGGTCGATGAGCAGCAGTTTCGGGTTAGTGTCCATGCCCCTGCGGGGCACAATCATCAATGAAAATGTCTCTGTGTTCTCAGCGTCTCCGTGTGAGCCTATTTTCAAGTCAGGTATCGACGTATTCTCGACATTTCTATTGTATCGTCAACTTGCATAAGTGCATAACCTGATGGAAACTATATGCATACTTGATGAAAGGTGAATATTTCGCAACGCAGCAACTCACTGCCCCAAGGAGATCATCATGCACAGCATTGCCGCCTGTCTTCCTGACGTGACGTTGCGCCGCACTGCATCCGATCTGTGGTCCGGCGTTCAAGCTCGGCGTCATCGCCGACATGTTCGCAGCCAGCTGCGCTCAATTCTGTAGGGGAAGGAGCGCATAATCAATGGCTGATTATTTTATATCCAACGGAGATTTGCATTATAGCGCACACAACGGCGCCCCGTTACGCCACAAGATTCCACGACATGTGGGCATCATCATGGATGGCAACGGGCGCTGGGCGCAGGCCAGGGGGTTGTCTCGCACCACCGGCCATCAGGCTGGGCTGGACAACCTGCGTCGCGTTCTTACGGCTTCGGTGGAAATGGGAATCGAAGTGCTCTCGGTCTATGCCTTCTCCACAGAGAATTGGCGTCGACCAGTGGCTGAAGTGGAAGGAATGATGCGTCTGGTGAGCATGGGAATTCGGCGCGACCTGGATGAGTTGCACCGTAGCGGGGTGCGAATCGTTCACAGTGGTCGATTGCATGGGCTGGCTTCTCATGTGTGGCGGCAGATCGAGCGGGCCGTGGAAGCGACCAAAGACAATACGCGTATTACGCTCAATGTAGCGATCAATTACGGCGGCCGGGCTGAAATTATCGACGCCGTGCGCAAAGTCATGCGCACTGGCGTCTTGCCAGAGGAAGTGCGCGAGGAGATGTTCAGTCGCCATTTCTATGTGCCCGATCTGCCGGATCTTGACCTGGTGATTCGCACCGGCGGCGAGAATCGGTTGAGCAATTTCATGCTGTGGCACGCCGCCACCGCGCTCTACTACTCTACGCCGACGTACTGGCCTGACTTCGACGAGCACGGACTACAGCTTGCTATTGAAGCCTATCAACGCAACCTCAGCCAATATGGCGAGGTGGAGATCATTGGGCAGGTTGACGACGAGGAAGCATGGCAGCCAGCTTGACGGCATCTGGATACGCTCATCGCGTCTTCATCGTGCGCATGTCCGAAGAACACGATGCGAGGTTGAATTTTCGCGTCTCGCGTTTTGTTCTTGAATCACCCCTGACGGGTGAGAGACAGTGCTTTGCGTCAGCAGAGAAGCTCCTGAGCGCGTTGAGCATTGTCCTCTGCGGTCAATCGCCAGCCGAAGATGCTCATTTTGTGGTGGCTGACCCTGTCCACCCCCCACATTGATTGAGCAATGAATTCTGGCCTAACCGGAATTCTGGCGGTCGGCTTCACGCGCCGGGGACAGGCTGTAAGTCAACTTGTTGGACGAGTTGCTGTAAACCCGTCCACGGCACACGACCCCGTAAGATCCGATTGATCTTGAATTCTTTAGTCGCCGGCTGCGGCCGATGGCGCCGCATACGGCTGAACGACGGATCGAGCGTCTGTCGTATCTTGCGGTTGTGATCGCAGCACTTTCCACAAGATACGTGGATGGAAGAGCGCCGCCGGCGACTTCACCATCTGCTGAACGTGCATGAAGGTCTCCGCCACGTCCTGGTCATGCACCATGGTGCGGAGCACTCGACTGAAATAGCTTTGCAGAGTGCGCGTCATCCAATCCAGGTTGCCTTCTCCATCGGTCCCGGGCCAGCGGCGATCCTCACCGGTCGCCAGTTGCCACGGCGCAGCCACCACCTTGCCCAATTGTTTCTGAAATTCCCGAGCCAACCCTGTCAGATCGACGTCTCGTCGCCGGCGCTGCCTCTCCAGACATGCGGCCAACGTCTTGCTGCCCATGGCGGCGACTGTCATTCCCTGCCCGTACACCGGATTGAGCGCATAGACCGCGTCGCCAGCCAGGAGGAAATTCTCTAAATAGGCAGGCAACCGGTCGTAGTGACGCAATCGATTCTCGGCCTTGCGGAAACCATAGGGTTCAGTCAGCGGCTCGGCCCCTTGTAACGCTTCGTAGAAGCGTGGGCTGGGCAGGCTGCGGGCAAAAGCCATGAAGCCTTCGGCGTCGGTGGGTGGATAATCGCCCGCCATGCCAATGAGCGTCACCTGCCAGCGGTCGCCTTCCATGGGCAGGATCACGCCGCCGCGGCTACCGCCCGGAGGGGTGGGCATAATGTACATGGTCTTCCAGCCCTCTTTGGAGCTGGCGGGTCGGCGGAAGATTCGTGTGGCATAACCAGGGTGAGAATTCACCACGGACTCGGTTGGTGGTGTATACCCCAACCTTTCCAGCCAATGGGGCGCCCGGCTGTTGCGGCCGCTGGCGTCGACCACCAGATCAGCATAAAGCTCCTTCTCTGGCGCCTGCGTGTCGCTGCGACTGCGAATGCGCACACCGACGGCGTGGGTGCGTTGTGCATTCGTGAGCAGCGAGGTCGCTTCGTGTTCGCTGATGATCTGGATGCGAGGATGGGCTGCGACGCGCTTGCGGATGATGTACTCCAGGAGCGCCCGGCTGCAGCCTGTAGGCTTCAGCGCCGAGTCGTAGAGGGGTCGGCGCCAATCGCCAAAAAGGAAGAATTCCAGTTCGCTGCCGGAGTTGACGACTTCGCCGCCTTCCGCCTTGAGCTCATCCACAAAGCCAGGGAAAAGCTCCTCAAGAATCATCTGCCCGCGGATGAGCAACAGGTGTGCGTGGCGCGCCTGGGGAGCGCCAGTGCGGAATTCGGGCCCGTCGGGCAGACGGTCGCGTTCGATAACCGTGACGCGGGCAAAGTGGTCTGCCAGGACCCGCGCGTTGGTCAAGCCGGCGATGCTGCCGCCGATGACAACAGCGTGTTCATAGGCTGGCGCGGGTAGGGCGCTTGAGGTCTTCGCTTGCGTATTCATGGGTTTTCCTTTCTGTCAAACACTGTCAAATACAATTGAATTGTTTTTCTCTCTGCGTCAAGGTTATCTATCTGGCGTCCGGCGCTTGTCCGACATGCGTCCGGCTGGCGTCCGAGGTTGCGTTGCACGCCGCATTCACCGATAATCAGTGGGCGCAGTTGTTTGCGACATCGTAAGCATGGAAGGGAGTATAGTCGTGGCGCCGGCGGCTTTCAGTGCGCCTGAGGGCGGGTAGGCTGTGATCTCCGCTACACAAAGTCATTGCCTTCATTGACTGACATCTCGTGGATTCGGCGGCAAACTAGAGAGGGTGACATGCAGGACAAAAAGGTGGAGAAACGGTTGGCATCTCTGCGGGAAATGGCGCCTTTCGATGACCTCCGCGACAGCGAGCGAATGACCTTGCTCGATGATCTGCGGCTGCGCGAATATGACAAGGACGAGATCATCTTCCGCCAAGGCGATGAATCGCGCCAGGTCTATTTCGTTCTCAAGGGCAAGGTGCGCGTCTATAAGATTAGTCCATCGGGCGTCGAGACTTCCATCGACATCTTCTCGGCCAACGATGTCATTGGCGAGTTGGCGGCCCTGGATGGCCGCCCACGTTCGGCGACGGCCAAAGCGATCACGCCTGTGTCATTGCTGACCATGTCCCAAGATCGTTTCTTGCATCACCTACGAGCGCTGCCTGGCATGGCCCTCAGCCTGGCGCGCGTTCTGGCAAACAAACTGCGTTGGACCGCCTCCTACGCCGAGTCGATTGCCCAGTTCGACGCAGCAGGACGGCTGTTGCACATCATCTTGCTCAACAATGAACGTTTCGGGGTCGAAGTTATCTCCGGCAAGCAATATGTTGTGGATATGGGTCTGAATCAGACTGACCTGGCGTCCATGGTGGGCGCACGGCGAGAGTGGGTGAATCGCATTCTCAGCGATTGGCGCAGGCGTGGACTCCTTGAATTCGAGGGCGGTGTGATCACCCTGTTGGATCTGCCGCGCGTTGTGGCCGAGCGAGACAGCAGGCTGGAAGCAAACCTGGGGGGCGAGGAATGGTGAGGCTCGCTGCAGGCCCAGACGCAGACTGAACCATCCCAGAAAGGAAACGGGGTATCATGAAGATACATCTCCTTATCTATGGCGCGGCAATTTCTCTCATCGTCAGCCTGCTGTTGGGTGCATGGCTTGCTCCCAGCGCGCTGGCCCAGGAAAGCCAGTTGCAAAGCCGCATTCGAGCGACTCAGAGCAATGCGGTCTTCAAGCCCACACAAGACGCGACGGTTCGCTCCAGCCAACCGCTGGAGAACTTCGGCGGCGAGACCACCATGCGCGTGGCCTTCATTCCGTCTGCGCTGATTCCCCCCTCATACGACCAGGCGTTGCTGCAGTTCGATCTGAGCGACCTACCATCCCAGGCGGTCATCGAGAAGGCTGTGTTGCGTTTGCGTCAAGAGACAGCCGCCGGCGCAGATTGGCAGCTGTCGGTTGCGCCCCTAGGTGGTGGATGGAAAGAGGACAGCGTCACCTGGCGAACTCGCCCTGGCGTCAGCGAGCTTGTTTTGCCAATCGCCTTCGACACGCCGAGCAAAGATGGGGTTGATCTGGAGGTGGATGTAACGCCTATTGCGGCGAGTTGGGTCAATTTTCCTGCCAACAACCCGAATTACGGATTCATCATCTTCGGCGGCCAGGCCGCAGCAACCGTCGGTCGCGCATTTTCCAGCCGTGAAGGCAACGCGTCTCCCCTGCTCGAAGTGACTTATTCATTGCCCCCCATTCGCGTCTGCCAAGAAATCATCGACCCCTGCAAAGCAGTTCAGGGCGCCATCGTGCATGACCTGGATGGTCTGCGTTATATGACCGACGCCGAAGGGTACGTTCCGTTGCCCAATGATATCGGTCTCAACCATCGTCTGTGGGCGCGGGCGGTCCAGTCCAGTCAAGACAAAGGGGTACTTTTTCATACGAGTGGAGACCCCGTCTCTGTGACGGCCGATTCGTTCAATCCCCGTTGGGGTGAGATGCGTCTGGCGGTCATGTCCGCCCATCCGCTCTGGCTGCAAGACCTGGAAATCTCGGCCCAGTTTTGGGTGCAGGGCGATCCGGCCAAGGAAGCGTGGCTACGCCAGCAGTTGATCGCGTCATCCAACTATTTCTACGCTTTCACCGACGGCCAATTCGCCCTGGGCAAAGTGACAGTCCAGCAGAGCTATGACGGCTGGGAGGACGCGCATCTGCAGCTCCACACCAGCAATACGTTTCGCCCGCGGGCAGTCATCGGCGGTATTGTTCCCACGGACACGGCAGACATCAGCCCGACGATTCCTATCACCTATTCCCCGGGCAAAATCTTTATGGGTTCTTATTGGAATCGCTTTGGCTCGCCGCCCGGCCAGGAGAACATCTTCAACGGTTCGCCGGTGACGCAAGCCGAAATGAAAGACGACTGGGCGTTGGCCCTGGCCCATGAGTTCGGCCACTATCTGCTTTTTCTTTTCGACACCTACACGGGCGTCGATGGCAAGAGTGATGCGGCGCTGGCCGAAAAGTGCACCGGCACCGCCATGGGGGATGTCTACAAACCTGGCAACCACGGCTACATCTTCGAGCAGACTCACTGGGACGCCAATTGTAGTGAGACCGAAGCCTATCATCGCCTGCAAGCCCGCAACGAGTGGGACACCATCCACGCCTGGCGCCCTTGGACGATGCTGCCAGCGGCGTTTGTGCCTGGCCCAGCGGCGCCTCCGGTCCAGCTTACCACCGTGACCTTTGTTCCACCCAGCACGCCCCCAGGTCCACTGGCGGCCCAGCTCATCAACCTGGACTATCAGGACAACGAGACAAGCTCTGGCGAGGCGCGTGCCTTTCTCACCCGCGGCGGGCGTATCTATGAACAAGGCAGACCAGCCAGAAACACAACGCAAGTGCAGCTCACCGATGCGCAAGTGGGCGACCGCCTATGCGTCTATGACGTGGATGACCGCGCCGATGTGAGCGACGCGCCTCGTCACCAGTTCGGTTGTGAAGCGCTTGCCAGCGGCGACGACCTGCTTACGATGACAAAGGACACAACCTGGCAGCCTTTGGTCCACCTGGAACAGACAGGGCCGCAGCAACTGCGCATCGTCGTCACGCAGACGGTGGCGCCGCCCTCGGCGCAGATGTTGGCGCGCATCTATCCCGAACACGGTGTGCTCCTGGGCGACTATTTGTTGCCCAAGAGCGGAGGCGTCTTTACCCGCACCATCGACCTCGCGCAACCAGTGCCGCCTCTCTACGCCCAGATTTACGTCGATGAGGCGCCTGACGCTCCTGCGACGCGACGGGAGATCGTTGTAGAGCGGGGGACTGGCGGCAGCGGCGCTTTCGGTCCGGCGCGCATGTATGGCGGAGTCCTGGTGCAGTCGTCGAATGGCAATGCGCTTTTCGAGAATGAAGAGGATCTGAACCTGAAGGTTGGTTGGTCTGTCGCCTGGCAGAGCATGCCTGGCACACCGCCGCCGCCATTCTATCAGCGCATTATCGGCCAGTCTTATCGGCTCGATGCTTACCCGACCAACCTGGTCGTCTCGGGCACAGTAAGCATCCAATTCGAAGATGGAGCCGGCGTGGACGGCGCAGAGGCAGGCGCGCCTGGTCCTGGCGTCTATTTCTGGGATGGTCAGCAGTGGCGCGCCTTGCCCACCACCATTGCCAGACCCACCAACGCCACAGACGGCGTTCTGTTGGCTTCAGCGCCCAGTCAGGGCGTAGGCGTCTACGCCGTGCTGATGGATGGGGCGGATGGGGTCAATAACTTCTTGCCTTTGGTCAACAAGTAAAGAGTCATTCAGGCAGCCATTGAGGATCCTGCACCGCCTGTAGGCTGTATGGGCATCTATCGGGAAAGGTGGTTTCGGACAGCCCTGTTTCGCTTTCAGCGCGCACGACAGCTGCTTCATAGGCGTCGTCGATTATCTCTGGCAAGAAGGGGCGCAGGCTCGGGTTTTGGCGGAGAAGTTTGGCGACGCCTATGCGCTGATAGCGAATCGAGGCGCGCCAGCCATTGGTGCGGCGGCTTGCCTGGAATTGCCATTTGAGCAGGTGCAGCAGAAGTTCCTCGACCCAGTTCTCAAGTTCGCGTTGCTCGCTCCGCCCCATGCTCTCACAATCTCTTCGATCAGATGGTCGATGTCCAGAGCGGCACAGGCGTTGGTTGCCAGTAAAGCGGCTTGCTGCTGCGTCCACGCATAGAAGTCCTCGTGATATAGGCCGTTCTGATCTTGGCTGTTCCTGCTCCTGGCAATGGTGGGTGATGATCTGACCCGACTGGTTTCCATCACAGGCTGAGACATGCTTGTCCCCCCCTTCTCAACGAACGTCGCCAGCGATTCCATCATTCGGCGACGCTTCATGCGAGCCATTGGCAGATTCCAGAATGATACGATTGAACGCCACACTCTGCAAGTAAGAGTCGCGCATGGCCGGGTCGGAGATTTTTCCTGCTTTGGCCGAGAGAATCCCCCGCGCACGCCCATAGGCGCGCTGGCTGGCCTCGCTATCCCCCACGCGTTCGAGGGTCTGCCCACAGAGGAAGTAATCTCGCTGGGGGAAATCGGCAGCCTCGCCTGCCTCTCCTTCCAGGAGATCCACGGCAGCCAGCGCACACTGTCGCGCCTTGTCGGGGTTGCCCAGCTCCAGATGCGCCGCCGCTTGCACAGCCAGGTTCGGTGTGCAGGACAATTCCAGCCCCAATTCGGTGAATTGCGTCTGTCCCACCTTCGCCTCGGACAATGCCTGGGCATAGTCGCCTTTTTGCAGCAACGTCAGGGACAGATCAGTGTGATAGATTGCCTCCAGATTACGGTCGCCCTGACTTTGCGCCAGCGCCATTCCTGCGGTCAGGGTCTCTTGGGCACGCGCCAGATCGCCAGCGTCGCGCTGCACCTGCCCCAGATTGCAGAGGATGTAGGCTGCGCCGATTTCGCTGCCAATGACGCGACTGCCTTGCAGTCCCTTTTCCAGATATTCGACCGCAGTGGGGTAGCGACCAACCAACCAGTGGAGAATGCCCAGTTCGTTCCACACGAGCCATTCTTCCCAGCGATTGCCGATGGCCTGCTGAATCGCCAGTGCATCCCAAAGGAGCGGCTCTGCCTGGCTGTAGTCGCCCAGACTCGAAAGCGCCTGGGCCATGCTCAAGGTGCTGGCGCCGACGCCGGCCCGGTCGCCGATGACCCGGCGAATGTCCAGCGCCGACTGATAGCAGGCTGTCGCCTCGGCAAAATTCCGCTGTAGACTTTCCACATGTCCCAGCGCGTTCAGGGCGCGCGCTTCGTTTTGGCGGTTATTCAGACCGCGATTGATCGCCAGGTCGCGCAAGAACTCGGTTCGAGCCTCGGCGTAATCACCCTGTTGACGGTGCACGAGGCCCAACCCATAGCGAATTTCCGATTCGACGTCATCGCAATCATCCATCCTGTGCAGCGCGCTCAATCCTGCCAGGTAGACCTGTTGGGCGGCTGCGTAGTCGCCTTGCCGCCACGCCACCAGACCAAGTTTGCTCAAAGCGCGGCCTTCCGCGGCTCTGTCCAGTCGTTCCTGCGCATCGGTCAACGCCCGATTCAGCCATGCGCGGCTTTCCTCATACGCACCCACGGCTTCGAAATAGTCGCCCCACAGCATGGCCGCGTCGAAGGACGACGCGGTCGTCATCTGTACCAGCCGTTCCAGCGTTGCTCGTTCGGCGTCCCGCTGCCCCAGGATGTGCAGCAAGCGCGCCTGTATTCCCAAGCGGAACGGCAACGGCTCGATCTCGACGGCGCGTGTCAAATGCGCCAGCGCAGTCTCATTGGCATACTCGCGTCGGGCGCGCTCGGCAGCTGCATCCAGATAGCGTAGCGCAGCCTCGCGCACGGCGTGTTGCGCAAGATCGCCGCGATAGAAATGAAAAGCAAGTTGCTCGACAGCTTCGGGTTGCGTCGCAATCATGGCAAAACCCACCGCGCCATGCAGGCTGCGACGTTGATCCTCCAGCAGCGTCTGGTAGGCGACCTCCTGGATGATGTTATGTTTGAACAAATAGACAGGTCGCGGCATGGGTTGTTCCAGCCGGGCAAAGTCGCGGTGGAGCAGTGCATCCAGGTGTTGGCGCACCGCCGAGAGTTCGGCCTGGGGATGGACGTTGGCCAGCAGATCAAGCTCGAAAGAACGCCCGATGATGCTGGCCACTTTGACCGTCAACTTGACCGGCTCGGGCAGACGATCCAGGCGCGCCAGAACGACTCCCTGGATCGACGCCGGCACACCCAGGTCTGCCGCCGCCAAAGGCGCTTGGGATGCCAGTCGCCATTCCCCATCCACAAACTCCAGACAGTGGGCGTCGCGCAGTCCTTGCACAGTGGACGGCGACAAAACCCAACCCCGCCCCTCATGATGGACAAGTCGGCCCCCATCGACCAATGCATCAACCAATTCCTCGACAAAGAAGGGATTTCCCTGCGCCTGCGCCTGGATTGTTTCCAGAGCTAATGGGTCGATTTTGTCCTTGAGGCGGTGGGTGATCAGTGCAGCGATTCCCGAGACGGGCAACTCATCCAAAGGCAGATGGATTCTGTCCTCCATGGCGGCGAGTTTATCGAGAAAGGGAGTGGACTCGTTGGCAAAGGGGCGATGAGCGAAGATCAGCAAGATCGGGGCGTTGGCCGCCACGCGCGCCAGGCTCAAAAACAGCCCTTGCGACGCCTCATCCATCCAGTGGGCGTCTTCTATCAACAGCGCCAACGGTTCTTGGCGCGCCAGCGCCAGAATCAAATCCACCGTCAGGCTGATGATCGCTTCCTGGCGCAGTCGCGGATCGAAGGCGCTGGTGACTGCATTGTCTGGAATGGGTGCGCCGAGGAGATCGGCGAGCAGCGGCGCACGCAACAGCCATTCCGGGTTGATCGCTCGCACCTGCTCGATCACCTGATCTGCCTGACCGACCGAGGCGTCTTCTGGCTCGCCTTCCAGACCGAACAGGGCGCGCATGATCTGGCGCGCCGCGCCGTAGGCTGATTCACGTGCGGTGCTCTGACAGGCTGCCAGGGCCAGCCGTACATTACCGACTGGGGCAGCCTGCACAAATGCAGCCAGAAGATGGCTCTTGCCAAGTCCGGCTTCGCCTTCCAGACAGACGAATCGGCCTTTTCTGGTCGCGATTGTGGTGTTCAACGCTGTCAGCAAGGTCGCCAGCTCCTTGTCACGCCCGGCCAATGGCGTGGTGTAGAGCAGAGAGAGGCGCGCTGCTGCATCGACCGGGGTGGCGCCCATGACAGCAAAGACGGGTTGAGGCGCAGCGCGCCCCTTCAACTGAAGCGGCACTAAATCCATCAGGCGAAAACGCCCGCGCACCGCGTCTGCTACTTGCTGGCTCACCAGGATTTGGCCCGACTGCGCCTTGCTCATCAGGCGGGCCGCCACATTGGTCTCTTCGCCCAGGACGCCGTAGGTGCGCCGACTGACGCTGCCATAGGCGCCTACGCGCATCATCCCCAGGCTCAGTCCAATTTGGATGTCGGTGATATAGGAAAGCTCCGGTGGGAGGCGGTGGAGATCGAGCGCCGCAGCGACCGCCGCCAGGGTGTCGTCGTCGTGAGCGACAGGCGCGCCAAACGCGACATAGTAATAGTTCCCCTTCTCCCCCGTAGTCAGCTGGATGAGCGCGCCGTTGTAGCGGCGAACCACCTTTTGCACCCAGCGAATGTAAGCGTCGAGCTTGGCGGGCGCTTCTTCGTCGAAGTCGTAGTCCAGCCCGCCAAAGCGCGCAAAGAGGGCAGTGGCTGGACGCAGTTCGGCCAGAAAACGACCCTCTCCCGTGCGAATGCGTTCCAATACCAGGGGATGGAGAAATCCGTGAAATTGCTCCTCGAATTTCTCGATCGGCGCCTGAGGAAGCGCCGTCTCATGGTTGGGGGGATGTGGCTCGACAATGGGCTTGCCCTGTCCACCTAGTTCCAGTGTGGCAAAGCGCCCCTGGTCGATGACGCGCCAGGAGCGAATTTTGATGTTCGGGCTGGCGTTGTCCGCTGTAGCCCCATCCACCACGCATTCGCCCTCTCCGGCAAGCTGCTCTGCGGCAGCCATGCGTTCTACAGTGCGGCCTGCTATCACGTCGATGCGTTGTTCTTCTGGGGCGCCCACCAGGAAACGGCGAATCGGTCCCGTGGCGATGGCGGTTTTGATTGCCAGAGTGGCTGCAACGCGTCCGGCGAGCGTCACCTGGCGAAAGCCCTGCATTGCGCCGTGCATGGATTGGGCGCAATGCAGGGCGGCCCGACTTGCTTCCGGCGCGCTGCACTCCGCGCCAAACCAACAGGCGATGGCGTCGCCGCTAAAGCCAATGACGCTGCCGCCCCAGTTCTCCACCTGACCGATGAGCGCATCGTAGACATGATTGAGAAGGCGCGTCAGTTCCTCGGCGCCGCGCGCCGCTCCCAGCGCGCGCGCCAGCCCATCGGCCAAAGGCGTGAAGCCGGAGATGTCGGCGAAAAGCACTGCGCCGATTGCCCGTTCAGGCAGCGCCTCCCCATGTTCGATGGCGCGTCGTCGGTCGGTAGGTAGGTAGGCAGATGGTCGTTCCATTGAGCAAGATTATAACAGAAAGGGGGGAGGGGACAGCAGGCAATGTCAGGCTGTGAGAAGCAAAGGCTGAGAGTGTTGTCGGCTCATACACCAATCGTATCGGCGCGGCGCAGCTCGTCGATTTCTGCGTCGGTGTAGCCCAAGAGCGTACGCAGCACCTCTCCAGTATGCTGTCCCAGCGTGGGGGGCGGCTGGTCGATGCGCGCCGGCGTGCGAGAGAACTTGGCAACCGGTCCCAACAGACGGATGGTCCCCTGGGTTGCGTGTTCGATCTCCTGGATCATACTGCGCGCCTGTACGTGGGGATCGGCCAGGGCGGCTGCTGTGTCATTGATTGGCCCAACCGGCGCGCCAATTGCCAGGAGCAGGTCGATCCAGGCGTTGACTGTGCGGGTGAGAAAGATCTCTTCCAACAACGGGATGAGCGCGCGACGGTTCTCGACGCGACGCTCGTTGGTGCGAAAGCGCTCATCTTGCCAAAGGTCTGCCCGCGCGATTGCCTGGCAGAACTTGCGATACTGCTCGTCCGTGCCCAGGCCAACGGCAACATGACCGTCGCTGGCGCAAAAGCTCTGATAGGGAACGATGCTGGGGTGGGCGTTGCCAAAGCGTGGAGCCGACGCGCCCGTGACCAAGACATTCTGTCCCACGTTGGCGAGCCAAGCGATCTGGGAATCGAACAGGGCCATGTCGATGGCCTGGCCTCGCCCGCTCCGTTCACGCTCGTGGAGCGCGGCCAGGATGGACGTGGCGGCGAAAAGGCCGGTGGTGATGTCGGCGATGGCGACGCCCACTTTGTACGGCTCGCCCTCCGCCGGCCCGGTGATGGACATGAGGCCGCCTTGGGCCTGGATGATGAAGTCGTAGCCGGCGCGGTCGCGGTAGGGGCCGGTCTGGCCGTAGCCGGTGATGGAGCAGTAGATGAGACGTGGGTTGAGCGCGGCCAGGGCGTCGTAATCCAGCCCCAAGCGCGCCAACGCGCCAGGTCGGAAGTTCTCCACCACCACATCGCTGATCATCGCCAGCCGGCGGATAATCTCCTGGCCGGCTGGCGACTTGAGGTTGACGGCAATGCTGCGTTTATTGCGATTGGCGCAAAGATAGTAGGCGCTCTGATCGCCCACCCAAGGCGGTCCCCAGGCGCGGGTGCTGTCGCCCACGCCCGGTTCTTCCACCTTGATGATCTCGGCGCCATAATCACCCAGCAGCTGGGTGCAATAGGGGCCGGCCAGGACACGCGCCAGGTCGAGGACGCGCACACCCGTCAGCGCGCCGGGCGTTTGGGCTGGCTCCATCACCCTCCAACGCTCTGGCTGACGATGGATGCAATCTCGTCGGGGTGACGGGCCACGCGCGCGCCGGCCCGTTCCAGCGCAGCCATCTTTTCTTGGGCTGTACCTTCGCCGCCAGAGATGATGGCCCCGGCGTGACCCATACGGCGTCCCGGCGGCGCGGTTTGTCCGGCGATGAAAGCGGTGACTGGTTTGCTCATGGACTTGATGAATTCGGCAGCTTTTTGCTCATCAGTGCCGCCGATTTCGCCGATGAAGACGACGTGTTCAGTGTCGAGGTCGTCCTCGAACATGCGGAGCACATCCAGGAATGTCGTGCCGATGATGGGGTCGCCGCCGATGCCAATGGCGGTGCTTTGGCCGATGCCGCGCGCAGTCAAGGCGTAGACCACTTCGTAGGTCAATGTGCCAGAACGGCTGACCAGGCCCACATGCCCCGGCGTGTGGATGTGGCCGGGCATAATGCCCACCTTTGCCTGGCCGGGCGTGATGAGGCCAGGGCAGTTGGGGCCGACCAGCCGCGTCTCCGTCGTGTCGAGGAAGGCTCGCACCTGCACCATGTCCAGGGCTGGGATTCCTTCTGTGATGCAAATGACCAGTTCGACGCCCGCATCGGCCGCTTCGATGATGGCGTCGGGAGCAAAGCGCGCCGGAACGTAGATGATGCTGGTATTGGCGCCAACGGTTTGGACAGCCTCTTTCACAGTATCGAAGACAGGAACGTTCCCCAAAGCCCATTCGCCGCCCTTGCCAGGCGTCACGCCGGCCACCACATTGGTGCCATATTCGATCATCTGCCTGGCGTGAAAAGCGCCTTCACGTCCGGTGATACCCTGCACTGCCAGGCGCGTCTCTCGTCCAACAAGGATGCTCATGTGGTTGTTCCTCTCGCTGCTGCGACGGCTTTTTGCGCTGCATCGGCCAGACTGGTGGCTGTGCCCATGTTGGCCTCGGCCAGAATGCGTCGGCCTTCTTCTTCGTTCGTGCCCACCAGACGCACAACAAAGGGCACGGTTGCTCCTACTGCGTTGATGGCCTGTAGGATGCCGCGCGCCACCTCATCGCAGCGAGTGATGCCGCCGAAGATATTGATCAGCACGGCCTTGACGCGTCGATCGGAAAGTATGATGCGCAGCGCAGCGGCCACTTTGTCGGCCTGGGCCCCGCCGCCGATATCGAGAAAGTTGGCCGGGTCGCCGCCATAGTATTTGACGATGTCCATGGTAGCCATGGCCAATCCTGCACCGTTGACCATGCAGCCGATCTCGCCATCCAGATTGATGTAGGAGAGGCCGAAACGGTTGGCTTCCTGCTCGGCAGGATTTTCCTCATCGGGGTCGCGCATTTCGGCAATGTCGGGATGGCGGAAGAGGGCGCTGTCGTCCACAGAGATTTTGCCGTCCAGCGCAATCAGTCGATTATCGCCTGTGATGACGAGGGGATTGATCTCTGCAAGGCTGGCGTCAGTTTCTATGTAGGCGGACGCAAGGGCCTTGGCAATACGGATGAATTCGTTGGTGTGCTCTCTGGGCAGGCCAATGCTGTCGGCCAGCGTGCGAGCTTGATAATCGCGCAGCCCAAGAAATGGGTGGATGGCAACCGTGACGATCTTTTCCGGCGTTTCGGCGGCGACCTGTTCGATCTCAACGCCGCCCTCGCTGCTGGCCATGAGCACCACTCGCCGCTGGGCCCGGTCGAGCACCGCGCCCAAATAGATCTCTTTGCCAATTTCCGCCGCCTCGTCCACCAGGACTTTCTTGACGGTCAGCCCCTTGATGTTCATGCCCAGGATGTCATCTGCCTTCGTTTCAGCTTCGTCAGGGGTGCGCGCCACCTTGATGCCGCCTGCCTTGCCACGACCACCCACCAGCACCTGGGATTTCACCACCACCGGTTTGCCCAGGCGCACAGCGATATCGCGCGCTTGGGTAGGCGTGGTTGCCACTTCCCCTTTCGGGATAGGAATGCCGAAACGGGCAAAGAGCCTCTTTGACTGATATTCGTGCAGATTCAAGCTGCTGCCTCCTTATGAGTGTGCGAATCGTTGTTCGAGACGCTGTCAGGAATGATTGCTCACTATTATATTTGTGGCTGAAAACATCGAACAAATCTTTCGGGGAGTGGGGGTGAATTCTGATTTCGTCCAACCGATGGGTATAATGCTGCTATGACTGGCGGTGAATTCGTCTTCTGTCCCTTGTGCGCGACATCCCTCGTGGAGCGCGTTCTCTACGGCAAGCCGCGGCGCGTTTGTCCACAATGCGGCTTCGTGCGCTTTCGCGACCCGAAGGTTGCCGTTATTGCCCTGGTCACGTCGGGGCCATATGTCCTGTTGGTGCAACGTGGCGTAGAGCCAGAAAAAGGCAAATGGTCGCTGCCGGGCGGTTACATGGACGCCGGAGAGATGCCCGAAGCAGCCCTGCAACGCGAACTCTTGGAAGAAGTAGGGTTTTATGTTGGCGCACTGCGCTTCCTGGACATCTTCCCTATCGCGGCGAGCGCCGGGCCTCCTGCCGGGATCGTGCTTGCCTACGCCGCTTCGCCTGTGGGTGAAACTCGTCCGCAGCCCGTGTCGGCGGACGATGTAAGCGACGCCCGCTGGTTTTCCGTAGAAAATCTGCCAGATGACCTGGCTTTCGCTTCGACGCGTTCGTTGTTGGGTGCATGGTCGAAGGGTCAGATGATTGGCGGCATAATCGGTAGAGTGTCTTCTGAAGTGTCATTGGGGGCGCCTTCATGAGTGAAGCGATTCAAGTGGATCCTCGCAAGGGTGAGATTCACCCTTCAGACGCGATGGCGATGCAAGCAGGGCCAGTGAGCAGCACCTTCCTGGTTACGGGCGGCGCGGGCTTCCTCGGCATCAACCTGGTGCGCCATCTGCTACGCGCCGGTCAGCGCGTGGTCAGCTATGACATTGCCGACTTCAGCTACCCAGAGCGCACCCAGATCACCGAAATCTGCGCCGACATCCGCGACCGGGCGGCACTGGATCGGGCCATGGCGGGTGTGGACATCGTCGTCCATACCGCTGCGGCGCTACCGCTTTACAAGGCGGAAGACATCTATACAACCGACATCGACGGGCTGCGCAATGTGTTGCAAGCCGCCCATGAGTGTGGCGTTGAGCGCGTCGTGCACATTTCTTCGACGGCGGTCTATGGCATTCCTGACCATCATCCGTTGGTGGAAAATGACCGCCTGGAAGGGGTGGGGCCTTACGGCGAAGCGAAGGTCATCGCCGAACAAATCTGTCAAGAGTTTCGGGACAAAGGCATGTGCATCCCCATCATTCGCCCCAAATCCTTTGTCGGCCCAGAACGGCTGGGAGTTTTTGCACTCTTTTACGATTGGGCAAAGGATGGGAAAAATTTTCCGGTGCTGGGAAGCGGTAAGAATCGTTATCAGCTACTGGATGTGGAAGATCTCTGCGACGCCATCTGGTTGGCAGCGACGATGGATTGCGCCACGGTGAACGATGTGTTCAACATTGGCGCAAAGGAGTTTGCAACGCTCAAGGAAGATTACCAGGCTGTTTTGGACTATGCCGGCTTTGGTAAGAGGATTATCTCGATTCCGGCTGCACCGGCCATCTGGACGCTACGCATTCTGGAACGGCTGGGCATCTCGCCCCTCTACAAGTGGGTCTACGAAACGGTCACAGAAGACTCGTTTGTTTCCATCGAGAAGGCCGAGCGAGTTCTCGGCTATCGCCCGAAATACTCGAATAAGCAGGCGCTCATCCGCAATTATCAATGGTACCTGGATCACGTGCACGAATTTCAGGGGCAGTCTGGCGTTTCTCATCGCGTGCCATGGAAGCAAGGGGCGCTAAGCATCGCCAAGTTGTTCTTTTGAGAGCCTGTACAATCTTCCAGGAAGCTCACGGCTTCCTGGAAGATATGTCAACCATACTTTGACAACTCCTGAGCGCCAAGCTAAATCGTAGGCAGCTTATCCCTCTTTTTTCACTTTGATCTCTTGAACATCTTCGACTTCTCTGCTTGCCTCTGGCCCGCCAAAACCGCCGCCTGACTGTGGCTCAGCCTGGCTCTGCTGACTCAGCCAAGCCGTGAGTTGATTGGCGGCTGACCCCAATCCCTTCATGATCCCTGCCGCCACATCCTGCACCGCCTTGTTCGTAGCAATCGACTCGATCAATGTGTCCGCGCTTGTCTCGACCTGCTGGACAGCCCGTTTCACATCTTCTCGTTCGGCGAGTTTTTTCACCTGTTCTTCGATGGAGAGAGCAAGCCCACTCAGTGCGTTTGTGACGTTCGCCTGCGTCTCTTTCGCTTGGGGGCTTTCCAGGGCGCTCTTGGCGCTGGCTGCCACCTGCGCGCCGAGCCTGGTCAGCTCATCTACAAAAGTGTCTGCGCTTGCCTTCATACTGTCGCCGCCTGTCTCGGCGGTCGCTTGTGCGCCTGCGGCAGCTTCCTTTGCCGCGGCTTGCGCCCCTTCGGCTGCCGCGTCGGCTGTGTTCTTAGCGCCTTCGGCAACAGCAGCGGCAGTTGCTGCTGCACCCATTGCCGCCTGCGTTGCGGTGGCCTGGGCGCCGGCGGCAACACTACTCGCGACAGTTTTGCTGCTCTCGATAACCTGATGCGCGGCGGTTGCGCCCACTCCCATCGCAGCCTCCTGGCTTACATCTTCTGATATTTCCCCGTCGTGTAACATTCGAGTTCTCCTTATAAAAATTGGCGATCCGTCATTTCAGTGCACTCTTGTCTTTAACCAATCATACAGTACGTGTAAGATCGCTCAAAGTTACTGTATTGGCATGGGATCGCACTATGCCTATAATCTTCACACAGCGAGTGGAGCTGAAGGCAAAGATTCGGCGAGGTCTGTATGGCAAAACGACGGCAAGGCGGAGTCACACATGATGAATCTGGTGAGCCTCACGATTCTTTTTCGCCAGCTCATAGGTCAGATTAGGACAGTTGCAGTAAAGCAGTTGATCGACGCCCTTCTGGCTGCAGGGAGTCTGGCTGACTTCGATTCTGCGCTAACGCGTCGGCGTCAGAATGATCGCATCGCCGCGAGATGCGCCGTCCGCAGTGACCGGCAGGCGAACACCCGTCTGCGGATCGTAGAGGCCGACGCTCAGCCCGAAATCGTTTTGGGGATGGTCGAGCCGATGAATCGTCGCCAGGCGCTCGCCCGGCAGCCAGGAGCCTGTCGGCGCTTCACCCGCAACGGTGGCGGGCGGACCATCGCTCTGCGTTAGCGTTTCTCCGGTAGCAGCGTCGGCATGTACGAAGATGTGGTGCGGAGGCAGGAGTGGCTGCTGGATATCCCAGTACAGCGTGAGCGTGATTGTCGCGCTTGTCTCTGCCAGGTCATAACCGACAAGCGCCGCGTGGCTGCCCAGAAGCGGCGCTGGATCGAGGCGTACGGTTGGCGTTTGCGGTTGGAACTGGGGCGGGCGCTGCACGATTTCGACCTCCCCCAGCGTGACGGGTGTGCTCTGCGCGTTGCTCGACTCCTCCAGCCAGCCACCGACTACGGTGTAGCGTCCGCTGCTGAGCGTCGGCGGCAGGAAGAACTTCACCGGCACCTGGACTAGCGCGCCAGCCGGCCAAGCGCCTGTGGGGTAGCCCGGCAACGGCCATCCCTCCCAGCCCGCTGCGCCTGCACCGTTGCGATCCAGCAGGCTGATGTACAGGCTTCGCTGAGGCGGGAATGCCGCCTGATTCTGAAAGAAAACTGTCAGAGGAAACTCGGTTCCGGCCAGGACGGGCGTTGTGGGCAGGGTGGCGCCGAGCCAGGAGATGCCATCGAGGAGCGGCGGGTGTGCAAGCCGCACGCCCATGGGCAGGCGTTCTGGCGACTGGGTTGAATGCGGTTGTGTGAGGTCCACCTGACCGAGCGCGACAAAGAGGAGATCGCGCTGGTCGCCCAAACGGGCAGTCAGCAGCGCGCCATGGTCAGTCACACCGGCGCTCAAGATGTAGCGCCCGGGCGCATGCCCAACAGGTGTGTTGAGTGCAACGGTATCCGTCACCACGCTGCCCGTGCGTCTCCCCAGGCTGCCCAGAGGTGCATAGTCGCGGCTGGCCCATACAGTGCGACCCTCTTCATCGAAGAGGCGCAGCGCCACGCCCAGCGTCGTTGTGGGCGCGCTTGTCTCCCAGACCAGATTCGCCGTGATCGTTTCATCATTGGCGCTGGCGACAGGCCCAGCACTTGCGCCGCCAGCGAGTAGACGAACCCGACCGAAATCTGCGCCAATCCCATGTACAGCGGGCATCGTTGGGCGCGTCCAGGCGCTCAGACGGGTGGCGTCGCTGTACCAGCGATTTTCCAGGTTCACAGCAGCATTGGCCAGATAGTTCTCAATCTGCAAAGGGAGCGTGCTGCCAAAGGAGAGCGGCTCAGGAAACCACACACGTCCACGCGTCAAGGCGTCAGCGATGGCGGTTTCCACTTCAGGGCCGTACTCGAGAGCCGACTCGCTTAGCAACAGGGGCTGAGGACCATTCAACTCGGGCGGCGCGTAGGCGCGCCAGTAGCCAACAAGCCAGGGGAAGATTGCCAGTAGCACATCGCCTTCGGCGCCTTGTTGTACAACCTGGCGAATCAACGGACGGTAATCGTGATCGACATAGCGGGGGGTCGTATAGAAAGTTACGACGCCCGACAGCGCCGAGATGGTGAGCAGGACAAAAGCCCCAATCCCGCCCGCACCGAATGTATCGACGCCAAGCGAGATGAGGAGAAGGAAATAGGGCCAGGCGAACAACAAAAGGCGTTCGCCTCCATCGGGGAAGAAGGGCAGGTACAGGTTGAGCAGGAATGCGCAGGCGGTGGGCATGAGGAGAAAGAACCACAGCGCGCCGACCGGCGCCAGCTCGTTTTGATCGTGCACCTGGCTGGAATCGGTTCGACGATTGGCGATAATTTTTCGCATAGCAATCGTGCCGAGTAGAGCAATTCCAGCCGCACCAGCAAGGCTCAGCGTGGCAAGCGCCTGATTCTCAGGAGACACGTGGCCCGCTGTGAATGCAATCAGATGTCGCCACAGATAGTGGACAAGCCCCAATGATTGATCCTGGTCAGATTCGACCTTTTGTGCAACATAATCCGTCAGTTTGGGGACTGTGTAGAGCGCCCAGGGGAGGACAGCCAGACCAACTGCCAGCCACGTCAGCAGCAGCCAGCGCAATGCCATCCAGCGCCGCCGCAGCATCCAGGCGGCCCACAGCGCCTGGGCCACGAGCAGCAAAGCCGTGTAGTAGAGCGTGTAGAGCGCGCAGGCGCAGGCGATGGCATAGCAGACGAGCAGCGCGGCGGCTCGCTCCCCTTGCATCAGCCGCCGGATGCTCAGCCAGAAGCAGCCGGTGGCCAATAGGGTGAATGCCAACGCCAGCCCATACATGCGCACTTCCTGGCTGTAGTAGATCTGAAAGGGGCTGATCAGCGTCAGGAATGCAGCGATCCAGGCAATGCGCCAGCGCAGGGGAAAGAAGACTCTTGCCAGCCACCACACCAGGGGCGCAGAGAGCGCACCCACGACGATCGAGAGCGAACGAGCCGCCGCTGGCGAGATGCTGCCAACTGCCTGTGACCAGAGGTGCAACAGCGCATAGTATAGCGGTGGATGAATGTCATGGGCTGTCAGCCACAACATGCGCGCCAGGGGTTCTGTGGCAAAGTAGACGCTGTATCCTTCATCCCACCAGAGGGGCTGCCAGTCGATCCACAGGCTGCGTAGAGCGAACGCAGCCAGGATCAGCAAGATGATTAGCAGAGGTTGATTGACCCGCGGGCGTCGTAGTTCTGCGCGATTCGTGCTCATTGGTTCTGTGCGCCGAGGCTGCGCGCCCAGTCTGATCCCGTCAGATCAAGGACGCTCATAGCGGACATACAGCTCGCGATTGGAGTCGTTCGCCTCGAGGGTGAACTGGACTGGCGCGCCTGCCAATGAGCCATCTTTCACCAGTTGCACCTCCCAGACGCCTGCAGGAGATTGACCAGGAAACTCGACCTTGAAGTTTTGAGATCTCTGGCGCGGGTCAGCGATAGGCCAGGTGAGACCGGGTCGTCCGCCAAAAGATGCGCCGTTCACGGGCAGCTCCACCCCATCTTTGGTCACGCGCAGACTGTATCCCTCCAGTCCCTCGCCGCCAGAATAGACAAAGAGAAAGACGCGCACGACATTCGTCTCTGGGAATTGTTCTTTGGCGATGAGATTGAACTCGAAAGCGGCGTTGTCAGCCTGTAGTTGGGATGTCGCCGTTGGTGGGGCAGGTGTATCTGTCAATTGGACCGCCGCCGGCGCTTGTCCAATTGCGTTTGTCGCCGGTTGGTTTGAAGTCGCCGCTGCTTCTGCTCCAAGAGACTGGGCGGAAGGCGGGCTGTTTTCATCCAACACAGGAACGGCATCCACTGCGCCGTCAGTATCGACGAAATCCCTCACGACCCAGGCTTCTTCCCCTTCGATGCAACAGACGCGCCACCACTGGCCGCCGGCATCTTTGCCGGTGATGTCAAACTCTTCGCCCCGTCCCAAAATTGTGATGATGGTGAAAGAGGTGCCAGGTCCCTTGCGGGCGTTGACCAGATCTGTGTTGATGACCGCAATGGGCGACTCGGCCGCTTCTGGCGGAAGCGGTGGCGGGAGCGCAGGCGGGACAGTTGGGGAGGGGGTCGTCTGTTCGGGAGCGGCGCTGGCGTTCGATTCGCTGCCTGTGGACTCAGACGAAGGAGTGGATAACTGATTGACCGGAGTGGGGGTGAAGGTTGGGTGAGGCGTTCGTACATAGCGTGGCTGATCAGAGGCCGTATCTGCGTTGCTGCCTCCGCAGCCGCCCAACAGTGCAGCAGCGGGCAGAAGCGTGAGAAACAGGCAGGACAGCAGTGACAGAACGCGAGAACGCCAATGGACCAAGAACATTTCGTGGAGGTGATTCATATTAGCGCACCCTGGCCCAGCCGACATAGATCTCACGGTTTGCGTTGCCGGGCGCAGTTGTGAATGTGATGGCGTTGGAGAGCTGATTCCCAGCACCATCGGCTACAAAGACTGTCCATGTGCCGGTGCCCAATAAATCGGCGCGCGTTTGGGTGCTGTTGGGATCCAGACTTTTGGGATCAGGGGGGGTGAATTCGTATTTGAGGTTATAGCCAACGCTATTGCCTGCTCCCGGCGGCGAGCTAAGTTCGAACTTGCCGGCGCTGGGCAGGGTGACATTGGTGCCAGGGCGCTCAAAGCCCTGGAAGAGCACCTTCAGGTAATAGCCTTCAGCGGGCACTTCGTTGGGGGGCGCGCCGATGAAGAGTTTCGACCAGATGGTCAGAAATTCATTGTTGGTGGGGAAAAACTGGGGACCAATGGCGAGCTCGAAAGGATAGGGCGTGGCCGTCGGCGTCGCCGTCACAGTGGGCGTATCGGTGGGCGTGGCCGTCCACGTCGGCGAGGGGGGCGGCTGCAAAACAGCAACGTTGATGAGCTGGACAGCCGAAAGGTCATTGACCGCCTTGACCGAAGCTGTGGAAACCCATACGGTTTCGCCGTTCACACAACAGAGCTGCAGCCACGTGCCTTCGGTGTTGCGGCCTACGACGGTGATGGGAATGCCTGGCCCCAACTGCGCCACGAGGGGATATTCCACGCTTGGGCCGGTGCGCAGTGCAGTGAATCCTGCATCCAGCACGATGAAGGGCGTGGGCGAGTTGGTTGGCGTCGGCGTATCGGTGGGCAGCGGCGTGAAGGTTGGCGTGGCGGTGGGCGGTTCCGGCGTTGGCGACTCCGTAGCAGGCGTTGTTTCCCCAACGACCGGTGATGGCGCCTCTTCGATGGGGGGCGCCACAGGCGATTCGGGCTGCGTGACGATGTTGGGGTCCGGCGTAGGCGTTGATGTCGGCGGGGGCACGATGAAGGCCGAGGGATCCATGCCCTCCGGGATGATGATGACGCCCGGCGTGGCGCCTGCAGGCGGGGTGACGATGACGATTGCCTGCACGGTGTCGGGCGTGGGTGTGAAAGTGGGCGCCAGCACGCGAGTCGGCGGCGGCGCGACGGCCTCTTGGCGTGGCAGCAGATCGGCAGCAGAACAGCCCATCACCAAGAGCAACAGGACCACCAGCGGGACAGTCAGCTTGCGCAGGGTTGTCATGTAAAGCGCTCTGGGTGAGCCTGTCTGCGGGGGGTGGGAAAGCGCACGAGCGGCGCTACTGGCTTCGTCGATGTCGGGAAGCGGGTCTTTCAACGCTACCTCACTCTATGGAAGGATGTACACCTTCGAGATTTGCCGAGCGGCCAACCGGGTTGCAGCGGCAAAGGGAGTATACCACGAAGCCTATCGGGTCAACAATGGGATGGCTTCAACGGAAAACATGCTTTTGGCGTGCGCCCGCTGAACGCAATCATGGATTGTCAAGCGGACCCTCCAAGAAAGACTCGCTCAGTGTAGCCGCCCGCAATTTGCATGAATGGCAAATCGCTTGCTATTATGACAGAATTGTGCGCCTTTCATGTTTCATTTCGGCGCGCATCGTTTGCGTCTTGTGACGCGCCAACACGCGCTTTGATGGCGCGCTTGCACCAGGAAAGGATGTTCCCAATGGCTCGCACCAAAGTATTGCTCACCCAGGATGTGCCAGAGCTGGGTGAGGCTGGCAACGTCTATCGCGTCGCCGGCGGTTACGCTCGCAACTACCTGATCCCTCGCGGCATGGCGGTGCCCGCTACGGCGGCCGCCCTCAAACAAGCCGAGGAGATTCGCCAAGCCGGCATCCGTCGCCGGGCGCGAGAGAAAGCCAACGCCGAGGCCCAGGCGCAGATGATCTCCGGCCAGCGCCTGCTCTTTGCGGCCAACGCCGGCGACAACGACCGTCTCTATGGCTCAGTTACCAGCGCAGAGATCGCCGAGCGACTCTCCTCTGTGCTCGGCTTCGAAGTGGATCGCCGCAGAATCCTGCTCGATCATCCCATCCGCGACCTGGGCATTTTCGATGTCCAGATTCGCCTGCTCCACGAGGTGACGGCCACCTTCACAGTGGGCGTGGTGCGCGACGGCGAAGGCTGGCCCCAGGCTGAGGAGCGTCGGGCGCGTAAAGCTGCGGCGCAAATGGCCCAGCAGGGTTGATAGGGTGTCGTAGGGGTTTGAACGGCGGCGGCGCAGCAGCTTTTCACAACGAAACTGATCGCCGCCATTCAAGCCCTTACACTTCATCTGTCCCCAACGGGCAGATGAAGTTCCGCCACTGTCGTGA
>CAZLMM010000013.1:1246-107839 GCA_964560495.1 uncultured Caldilineaceae bacterium | reverse complement strand
GACTGCTTAGTGTATCACCGGCAGGTAGAGGGGATGAAATGAGAAGGGATGCGGGATTTGCGATTGGGGCCAAGAGGAAGTACGAGCACAGTACGGGGGGACGTAGGTGCGGTTTCCATGCTACACGATCTCTGCCGGCATGTGGCGTAACACGACGTCCAGCCGTATGGAAACCGCCGGCTACTCTTCCACTTGCGGTGCAGCCGCAAGCAGCTCTTCATCCTGTTGTTCCAAAGGCGGCAGGTCGCGCATGGAGATGAGGCCAAAGTGGTGCATGAAATGCTCGGTAACGCTGTAAAGAATGGGGCGCCCTACGCTTTCCAGGCGCCCGACTTCTTCGACCAGCCCCCGCTGGATGAGGGAGCGCAGCACTGCGCCGCAATCGACCCCGCGCACCGCCTCAATCTGAGGACGCGTCACTGGCTGGCGATAGGCAATAATAGCGAGGGTCTCCAGAGCGGGCGCGCTCAGTTTCGTGGTGAAATCCAGGTGCAAGAATGTCTCAACGAGACTGGCGGCTTCGGGCATGGTGACCAACCGCCAACAGCCGTGTTGCTCTTGTAGACGCAGCCCGCGCCCCTCGCGTACATAGGTTTCGGCCAGCCTCGCCAGACCGGCTTCCGTTTCGGGCAGGGTCAGGCCCAGTGTTTTGGCCAATTGGGACGCGCTTGTCGGCTTGTCAGCCACAAAGAGCAAGCTTTCCAGCAGGGCAGATAGGGGCTGCCACTCAGCGCCAACCAGGAGCAGCGGTTCGGCGACGTCAGGGCGCAGGCCCGCCCCTGGGGGGGCATTCTCAGACAACATGGCTTTTGTCACCCAGCCCATTCGGGATCGAAGGGAGCGCAGCGCATACGCACGTCGAGCTTGCCCAGCTTCAGCCCAAGATCGGTCTCGATCACTTCGCGCGTCACGAGCACGACTTCGTCAGTTTTGAATGGGATATCCACGTCGGGCGCCGCTTCGATTTCCAGCATGATGTCCACCGCTGCACCGCGCGGTTTGACTGTGGGCACAACCGTGACGATTTCGGCCAGTTGATCCAGATGCCAGGCCAGGCGGCGCCCCACACTGTTGGCGTCCAATTCGGCAGTGCCGCCTTCAGCGGTATAAATGCGCACGCCGCGCCGACGCCCTGTGAAAAGTTCTGCCCAGAAAAGCATGGCAAAGAAGATGAGTGCAGCGATGCCAAAAGCAATCTGGCCGATGATGAAATTCGTGGGATTGGCCTCTTGCCAGCCCGTCAGCGTGCCGGAAGAAACGCTCAACCACTGTTGCGCCTGTCCCACCACATCGAATGGGGCAATGGCGAGATAGATGGAGAGCGCCAGGAGCAGCACCCAGAGAACGATGGCAACGATGCGATTGAATGAGTTCATGAGTGGGATCCCGCGCCGACAGACATTTTCAAGATTATACCCCAGTCTGCGACGGACGGCGCAACTTGATCGCTGCGCCGGGCGCATCCCAAAGTGTTGGCCAGTGTCGTAAGGGCATGAGGTGGGCGGCGAAGTCAGGTTGTCCTGCAGAACAAAGTCGCGCCGCCGCCCACCTCACGGCCGTACTGCCTCCAACAACTTGGGAGAACCCCCGCTGCGCCAACTGCAATGAGCGCCAACCACAGACCAAGGGCCGCGATGCTGACCGCGCTCCCCACCCACCATGTATACGGTTCGAAGGTGAAGGTCACTGTGTGTTCGCCCGACGGGATGCGCACCCCGCGGAAAAGCACGTTGGTCGGGAAGATCTCCGTGGGCGCACCATCCACTTGCGCTCGCCAGCCTGGATAGAATGCATCGTTCAGCACGAGCAGGGCTTCCTCCGTGCTCTGCGTCTGAACCTCCACGCGCTCCGGCGCATAGGCAGTAATGGTCGCGTTGCTCATTGACCCCATCTGACCATCCAGGGGCGTCATGCCCTCCACCACGGCGATCTCCCGTGGGTCAGCAACGGTGCGCAGCAACTCAATCGCTTGCTGCGGGTCAGCCGCTGTCAGCGTCTTTCCCACCAAAAAGGCCCGCGGTGGTTCGTCAAGATTTTCATACACCTTCACATCGCCGCTGTGCGCCAGACGAAAACGCCCCCGGTCGCTAGGGAGCAGGGGCAGGAACATGCCTGTCGTCTCGTCGTAGAGGGTGACGGCCTGGATCAGCACATCAAATGGCGCGTCACTCAAGATGAATTCGATCTTCTGGGGCGTTGTCAAGCCGGAGAGCGGCAGGCGCGCCCGATACTCTTGGCGGCCAGCTTCCAGATCGCGAAACGCGCTGGCGGTGCCGCTACTGATCGCCAGGTCGCTGTCCAATGCGTCATCGGCGAAATGAGCGCCCGGCGCGCCGCCAGCGGTAAGCTGAATCTCCTGCGGGCCGGCTTCTGTTTGCACTCTCATAGAAGCTGCCGGAATGGTTCGCCCCTTCAGTGTGGCCAACGTCTCCGGGTCTCCCTTCACTGCGCCGATGACATCCACATGAGTGGCGGCAAAGGTCCCCGGCGTCTCCACGACGACGGTCGGCGCTTCTTTCGTCAGCCGTGCGCCGATCTGTCGGTCATAGAAAACGCCGTCGAACCAGAGATCCTTCACCTTATCCGTGACCACGTGGGTGACGTGGAGCAGCCCGAGGAGCGAAGTCGACGGAATTTCAGCCAGTTGCTCGCGTAGGCGACCATCGGGGGTGAGTTCCTGTTGCGGCGCAAAGAGGGAAATGAGCTGGTTGTAGCGCAACAGGGGCAGTACGCCGCCGTCGTAGCCGTCGACGGCGGGAATGCGCCAGAGCAGGGGCAGGTTGGGGACGAGGAGCTCCTGCACTTTGAGCGCAATGACCAGGTCGTTGAATTCCCGTTCACTGAGTTGAGACGGGTCGCCTTCCCGATAGATGCGATGTAGATCGGCCATATCGCCTGGGTCATAGGTGATGGAGCTCATCCCCAGAAAGCGACCGGCTGCCGCCGGGTGCAGCGCCGTACGCGCCGGGTCGGTGCGCAGGTGCGCTGGCGCAGTGCGCAACTCGTTCACGGCCTGGGGCGCGGTGGGATGAGACGCAGGCAGCGCAGGTGCGGCAAGAAGAAGCTCAACGCCGAGCAGCGCGAGCAGGACCGTTGGCAGGACCCACGAGCCGGACAGGGGACGGACAATCCACTGAAGAGAGGTTGACGTTTTCCAGTCGCCCACGGCAACGTCGGTCGTCCTTGGGACCACCCTGATCTCCCTCGCGCGCCGTGAGGTCAATCGCTCGATAGCCGCACCAGCCAGGGCGGCCATGCCCAGAGTGTAGAGCATCAGCCAGCGCGCTGGCGTGCGAAAAAGATCGAAGCCGGGGATGAATTCGTAGGCAAGATAGTAGAAGGGATTCCAGCGCCCCAAGGCCAGGAAGAGACCCAATAGCGTGAACAGGATGCCAAAACGCCGGGCAACGCCGCTTCCCTTCCATGCGCCAAAGAGACCGAGGGCAACGCCGATGACGCCCACATAGGCAATGAATTCACTGAAGGCTGGCGTATCGAAAATGGCTTCTAGATCAACCAGACCATAGGAAGGGAGAAGGGTCCAGATGAGTTTGAGGGGATGAAGGCTGAAGCTGGTCGCGTCCAGGTAGCTCAGCCCGCCGCTGCGCAGCCCCAACTGGCTCAATTCCAGGGTGGGCAACAATTGGGCCGCGCTCAAGAGTGCGCCCAGGATCACGCCGCCGACGTAGACGATGAGCGGCTGTGGCCAAAAACAGATGCGACGCAGCCAAGAACGGCGAGAGGAATCGACGTCGGGTGCAGCGACATCGGCTGTCGTCGACGCCTGGTGAACAAGGTCTACCAAAGCAGATCGGTGATGTTTGGGCTGTTGCATGTAGAAGGACTGGACGACCGCCCACACACCCAGGGCGAAGAGACTGATGAAGGCGCTTTGGGTGTGCCCAGCCAGGAGCATCAGGGCTGTCAGCATCCCCAATACCGAAATGCAGATCAGCGTTCGCCCCAATGTCTCTCTTCGTGAAACGCTGTCTGTCGAGCGCATGGGCAACAGCGCCATTGCCCACGGCAGCCAGGCTGAGGCGTTCATCTGGTTGATGTGGCCGATCAACCCGCCGAAAAAGCCGCTGCCCGCCAGAACGCCTCCTGCGGCGAGACCAGCCCACACACTGTAGCCCCAACGTCGCAGGAGGACATAGCCCCCCAGACCGAGCAACCAGGTGTGAATCGCCGCGCTCCAGTAGATCTGCCTGGTCACATCCAGCCACGACAGCGGCCAATGCAGCGGATAGAGCACAGCAGCCTGGGGATTGGCCAGGAAGGGCGCGCCCAGAAAGAGATAGGGATTCCAAAGAGGAAGTTGTCCTGCGCGCAGTGAAGCCGAGGCATAGTCGCGATAGGGGTAGAAATAGAGCAGAATATCGCCGGTCGCCAACGCGCGATTGGTGAAGAGCAAGAGCCGATAGAGCGCCGCGACGAATGCAGCCAGAAACAGCGCAGTAACCAGATGTGCCAGCCAACGACGAATGGGCGGCGGCGCGCTCGATGTCTTCACCATGACTGCGTGGCGCTCCCACGCGCGGGAAGCACGCCTATTCCACCATGCCCCGCCGGCGCATTTCCCGAAAATCGTATCTTGCCAGCCGTCCGTCGCATCATGGTTTCACGATACTCCAGTCTCCGGGCGCGCTCACCCATGGCCAACGGCCCGATGCACGCGAGACGCACCAGGTGCAAAACGACCGGGGCGATTGCATTACTTCATAGACGGTGAAGCGACCAACGCGCGCCGCTATGGTCAGGCCCAACCCGCGCATTGCCAGGTGGAACGCCAGGTTGGGCGTCGCCGCCCAATCCGGTTCGATGATGAACTTGCGCAAGTGGGGCGTTTTGGCGGTATTGTCCGCCAGATATGCGGCGCTGGGAAACCAGCGCAACCCAACTGCCCCCCGTTGCACCTGGTCGAACAGGTAGAATTGCGCGTGCCACCCGACCACGCGATGATAAAGCGCTTTGTTGTCGGGCTGCGCATCCTCCACCCAGGCCAGCGCTTCGTCCAAGCCGCTCAGGTCGCCGTGATCCCCGCCGATGGGCAGCGCCCCGCGACTGGCAGCCAGTGCTGGCGGCAGCAAGAGCAGCCCGACCGCCGCCAGGAGAACAAGTCCCAACGCCCCGGGAAGCCGCAGTTGTTCCGCCGCCAGCCAGCCGCCTCCCAACGCCAGGAAGGGCGCCAACGGCAGCAGATAGCGATCCCACGCAGGGACGGTCGAGAGAGCATGGATGAACATAAAGGCAAGAGACCACAAGGCCAGCACCACAAAGAGGGTCAGACGCAGGCGCTTCCTTGCGACGAGACGGCCCGCCCCGAACGCCACGAGGATAATCCACACCGGCCAACTTGCTGTCAGATGCCAGGCAATCTGCGCCCAGGTGACCAGTCGTAGACCCCAGTCTTCCGGCGACGCAAGCGCCAGCGACCCGTAGTTGCGCACGCCCAGATCCCACGGAGAAGGCGCCACAGCCCAACGAGCTGCATCCCAGACCATGATGGGCGCAACAAACCCAATCAGACCCAGTATCAGCCATGCAACGGCTGAGAGCCTTTGGGGATTCTGGGCGGCTGCGTGGCGCCTGCTTCCTTGAGGCCATAGGAGAACGAAGGCCAGAATCAGAGGCGCATAGAGGACCCCTTGCTGCTTGGTCATGATGGCTGCGCCGAGCCAAAGACCTGCCCAACCAGGCCGGCCAAACAGAGCGCAAAGAAGAGACGCCATGCCGAAGAAAACCAGCAGGGAATCAGTGTAGCCTGTGGGGCCAAAGCTGATGGCAAAAGGGTTGAGCGCCAGCAAAAGCGCGGCAGCGACGGCTGCCCGGTCGCCCCAAAGACGGCGCGCAATGACGACAGTGATGGGGACGGTCAGCGTGCTGGCGGCGATGCTCACCATGCGCGCGGCGGCTGCGCTGGGGCCAAAGAGCGCCAGGCTGAGGGCTTGCAGCCACAGGAAGAGCGGTGGTTTGTCCGGCCAGGTGGTCACGAACCAAGGGTCCTGCCAGACCGAGCGCGCCCAGACGCCATAAATGGCTTCATCCTCGCGCAGGGGATAGGCTTCCAGCAGGAGCAGGCGCAGGGTGAATGCTGCCAGCGTCAGCCTAGTGAGCAGCGCCGTCGCGCTGGCGGGAAGGGCGATACGCCAGGGGAGCGCGGGAAACATCGCCATTGGAGTTTGTAAGGATTTCGATCTCATCACAGCGCCAAAGCATCGCACACCAAAGCATTTGCGTCAATGTTGACCCGAAAGTTTGTCAACAAACGAACTGCGGCGGGGTTCTTGACGCGGTCAAGCGCCAGAAACCCCGCCGCAGGAAATCTACGGCTGAAGATGCGTTGTCCGTTCAGAAAACCATTTGCCACAAAGAGCACAAAAACATTTTCGGGATTATACTGCGGTTGCTTTGAGACCAGGAGTTTTGGCCTGCGAAAACTCCTGGTCTCCAACAGAGCAAAGTATAGTGTCGGACCAATCGGATCTCGTGTGGTAACGCGCCGGAGACAGGCTTCCGGCGACTTGCTCAACAGGATGACTTGCCGCCCCCGACTTCCGGTTGAGCTACATTTTCTTCGCAGGGCAGACGCCGGACGCCGCCGTTATCTGCACCGGCGCGGTATATCGCCAGTCCTACAGATAGTCGCGCAATTTGCGGCTGCGGCTGGGGTGACGCAGACGACTGAGCGCCTGGGCCTCGATCTGGCGAATGCGCTCACGGGTCACGCCGAACTTCTTGCCCACCTCTTCCAGGGTGTAGCAATAGCCGTCCACCAGGCCAAAGCGCAGCTGTAAAATGCGCACCTCGCGCGGGGTCAGGCTTTGGAAGATTTCGTCGATGACCTCGCGCAACAGCTGCTGACCCGCGGCCTCGCTGGGCGCGGCGGCGTCTTCGTCTTCGATGAAATCGCCCAGATAGCTGTCCTCTTCCTCACCGACAGGCATCTCCAGGCTGAGGGGGCGCTGGCTGACGCGCATGATGTGCTCCACCTTGCGCGACGATACGCCCAGCTCATCGGCGATTTCTTCGGTGGTGGGGTCGCGCCCCAACTCCTGCACCAACTGGCGGCTTGTGCGCGTCAGACGGTTGATCTGCTCATACATGTGCACCGGCACGCGTATTGTGCGCCCCTGGTCGGCGATGGCGCGTGTGACGGCCTGGCGAATCCACCATGTGGCATAGGTGCTGAATTTGTACCCGCGGCGATAGTCAAACTTCTTGACTGCACGGATCAGGCCAATGTTGCCCTCCTGAATCAAATCGAGGAAAGGCACGCCGCGCCCCACATATTTCTTGGCGACGCTGACCACCAGGCGACTGTTCGCCTTGATGAGGTGTTCTTGGGCGGCCTGCCCATCGCGCACCAGGCGCAAGAGGTCTTCACGCTCATCCCAGTCATCCACCCCCTGTTGCAGCTTCTTACGCGAATCGCGCCCCTTTTCCATGCGTTTGGCCAGAGAGACTTCTTCGTCCGCGGTCAAGAGGGGGACGCGTCCGATTTCCTTCAGATAGAGGCTGATCGAGTCATCGATCTCGATCTGGCTCAGATCGAAGTTGTCATCTTCAGGGTTCTCCAGTTCGCTGTCCGTCGGCTCGCCGATCTCTTCTTCGCGCAACTGTCCCACCTCGATGCCTTGCTCAAACAATGCCGAAAATAGATCTTCAAGTTGCTCCATATTGTTCTCTGCGTCGGGCATGACCGACAGAACATCATCATACGAAACGTAGCCTTGACTGCGCCCCAGGGTTACCAGAAATTCCAACGCGGCTTCTGGGCTGAGGGCTTCGACCTTCGATTCTTCTTCAACATCTTGCACTTCTTCCACTATGATCTCTGCGAACGCCTCTCGCTCCTGGAAATCCGCCTCCAGGCTCTCATTGAGCTCCATATCATCTTCGTTCTCGATCACTCTTTGCTTAGCCATGTGTCACGGCGCCCCTTCTACTTACTGTCCATTTCACAAGTGAATTCTGAATGCGTGCACCATTAGATGCATTGAAATAATGACAATCTTGCGTATAGTTATAGTTTATCCTTGAAATCCCAAATATCCTGTACTCTGGCATACCGGGTGCAACACGCCGGGCACTCGACGACATTCTCATCAACCAACGCCATTGGCTCACAACGGCATTGAGGACACGCAAACAAGCGCGCCATGTTGGCCGGCTGTGCGTCCACCTGGGCTTGCGACGAAACCTGCGCTGCCTTCGCCTGAACGAAGACGCTGGGCGAGAGTGGATAGCGCCCCCCAATGTCGAACAAACACGCATCCAATCTTGCCAGCGCTCCCGGCGGAGCGATGCGTTTGAGGAGCGGCAGACGAAAGTGAGAAACCGCCTTCTGTCGAGTGATGCGCAAATCCGCCTCGGCAAATCGCTCACGCATCCAATCGGGATGAAAGTCGAAATTCAGCTCGACAAATTCCACCGGCTGTAAGGTCAATGGAGACCAGGATTGTTTTCCCACAAGCCACCGCGCGAGCGCCTTCAAGTTGCGCTTGCTGGCGTATTCGATCACCGCCACACTCTGGGCGTGCAGAGCGCCCCGTATCCGGCGCAGAGCCAAAGGAACGTCAGCCAGGTGGTGCATGACGCGCACACAGACCACGGCGTCAAGCACGCCGGCAGCCAATGGCAATTGATAGATATTGCCAGCCACAAAGACGAAACGTGGATCACCTTTCCACCGCAGGGCGGCATCCTGCAGGAGCGTTCGGCTATAATCGAACAGGATAATCTGTTCGTAGCCCAGATAGAGATCAGCCAGGCGACCAAAGCCGGCGCCGATCTCGGCGATGCGACGGCCAGCAGCCGGCAGCAGGCTGCGCAAAGCAAACCGTTCTGCGGCATCCTCGTATTCCCGACCACGGCCTACCCAGAAATCAGTCTTGTATTGACTTCCTTCGTAGTCGATGACCGGCGCATCGGCGCTGCCCACCTCGGCCACTCTTGTCACAATCCAGCCCCCATAATAAAACAAGCGGGAGGAGTGCTTCCTACCGCTGTCACCATGATGATTGCCAGTATAGCAGGAATAGTGTGCAATTTCAACACCCAATTTAATGGGGTTCATCCAAAGTTAGTTCGCTGTAGGGGCATGAACGGCGGCGAAGACACTTTCTTGTCACAATGAACCTCTGCCGCCGCCGTTCATGCCCCTACGGAGTGGTCACCCGTAACTGATTTCGGAAGCTGCTGAATGACCGGAACAGAGATTGAGAAAAATTTCACAAAAGTTTGTGCATGTTATGCGTAAACTATCTTTGACATGCGCTTGTGAAGTTTGGTACAATCTCGCAACGTTTGCAGGTCAGCCCGGTCGTGGGGAAAACGTAGTGTGAAGTTGAGGAAGATGTGAGCCGATTTATCGGGTCTTTCTTGTTGCTTGGTGTATTTATTGGATGGCTTGTGTTCAGCTATGCGCCAAGGGTGCTGCCTGCGCTATCGTTCGGAGCAGCGGATCGCTGGTTTGCTCTGCTGCTGGCAGGCGGGTTTGCAGTATTTCTTGGCATTCAATGCTGGCTGGTTGTCGCCAGTGCGCGCATGTTTCGTCCTAATGGCGAATTGGGGCGAGCCGAAGTGCGCGCCGAGTTCCACCTGTCCCGCTGGTCGGAGATCGTGTGGACGGCAATTCCGTTGGCAATGACGATTGTCCTTGCTGTGTGGAGTCTTCCAACCTGGCTCACCCTGCTTGGTCGCTAAAAGCAAGAGGTACGATATTTGCTTTCCGCCGATCAAGCCGCGTGCAAGTTGGTAAATCCAATTGTATAATGCAACGCCATTCGCGATGAGACTACATGTCTATGCGGGTAGTTTTCCATAGGGCTTGAACGGCGGCAATGAAGGCTTCACCGTATACAAGAGGATGACTTCGCCGCCGTACAAGCCCCTCCGGCGAGTGGAGTTTGGACGCCCCAAGAGGTTCTTCTGAATGGTCTGGCGAAGAGTCGCCCTGCCTGTTGTCGGTTTGTTTACAGTGTAGGAGCAAAGAGATATGCACGGTTCCGCCACGAATTTACGTCACTTCATCATCGTCGGCATTGGGATTGTTCTTTCGACCATTGTCACGGGCATTTTTCTTTTGTGGGCGCTGCCCCTGCCAACGCAAGCAAGCGCGCAAGCCGCCACCGTAGATTGGGTGGTTCACCTCAACACCTGGCTGATTGCATTCTTTTTTTCTCTGGTGGTTGTATTCATGCTCTATGCGTTCGTCGTCTTCCGGCGGCGCAAAGACGACGATTCCGATGGCGAGCATTTCGAGGGCCACAGCGCCTTGGAGATCATCTGGACGGCAGTACCACTGGTCATCGTGTTGGTCTTGGGTTTTATCGGTTGGGTGACGCTGCGAGAGATCACTGCTGCACAACCCAACGAGTTGGTGGTCAACGTGACCGGCTTTCAGTGGGGCTGGACATTCTCCTATCCAAATGGTGTGGTGAGCGATGAGTTGGTTCTCCCGGTCGACCAACCTGCACTCATGGAGATGACCTCAAAGGATGTCATTCATTCGTTCTGGGTGCCGCAATTTCGCATGAAGCAGGATCTGGTGCCAGGTATTCCAACCCACTTGCGATTTACACCAATCGAATTGGGAACATATGACGTAAGATGCGCTGAACTGTGCGGTCTGAGCCATTACAGTATGGTGAAGCCAGTGCGCGTTGTCACCCAGGAAGAGTACGCGCAGTGGCTGGGCGAGCAGCTAGCGCGTCAGAATCCTGGATTGGCTGACCAGGCGGTTGACGCAAGCGAAGGCGCGAATTGATGTTGAGTATTTCAGGATGAGTTCATCAGAGCTTGCGTGGCAGGTTGCGGTGATCAAACCCTTCAAAAGAAGCGTTTTGCACTACTGAGACTGAAGACGAAGGAGAAAACCGTATGGCGCTCACCTCACTCGGTGTTGTTCGGGGAATCATTGGCTACATTCTCGGCTTTCTGGCCGGGATGGCGCTGGTAGTGGTGGGTCGAATTGTCATCGGCCTGGCAGCCTGGCAGGAGGAAGCCGCGATGGTGGGCGGCGTCTTAGGCGCCATCATTGGTTTCTTAATCGGCGTTGGCTCGCTGGACGACTGGTTCAAGTGGATGCGTGGGATCGAGACCCCCATGCACCATGGCCCGCCAGCCGATAAACCCGCCTGGACGCGCTATTTCGGAGTCGATTACAATCACAAGGTCATCGGCATTCAGTATACAGTCACCAGCATCCTGTTGTTGGTGGTCGGCGGCACGCTGGCCTTGGCCTTTCGCAGCGAGCTGACGCTGCCCGGCATCCAGTTCATGCAGCCAGGAACCTACAACACCTATATCAGCATGCATGGCTGGGTGGCGCTGGCTGCGATTCTCCTGGGCGTGGGCGGCATGGCGAACTATCTGACGCCGCTCATGATCGGCGCAGGAGACATGGCTTTTCCCCGCCTGAATGCATTCGCCTACTGGATCAACGTGCCGGCAGCCATTACATTGATGTTGAGCATGTTGTTTGGTTGGGACAGCGGCTGGACGGCCTATCCTCCATTGAGCATTATCGGCCCTGTCGGTTATCAGTTCGTCTTCTATGCCATCTTTTGCGTTGGCCTCTCCTCCATCCTCGGCTCCCTGAATATCATCGTTACGATCTTCCGCATGCGGCCTGTGGGTATGAGTCTTTTCCGCATGCCCATCTTTGTGTGGGCCGTTTTGGCGACCAGCCTGATTCAGCTCACGGCCACGCAGTTGATCGGCCAGGCGTTTCTGATGAATTCGTGGGAACGTTTGCTAGGTATGGGTTTCTTCGACCCCGACAAAGGCGGCAACCCGATTCTCTTTCAGCATCTCTTCTGGTTCTATTCCCACCCGGCAGTCTATATCTTCGTGTTGCCTGGGCTTGGCATCATCAGTGAAATCCTTCCGGTGTTTGCTCGCAAACCGCTCTTTGGCTATCGCTGGATCGCGCTTTCCAGCATGGCGATCGCCCTGGTGGGCTTCCTGGTGTGGGGGCATCACATGTTCACGTCGGGCTACAACGCCTATCTGCGGGTGCCTTTCATGTTTGCGACGTTGCTGGTGGCTGTGCCCACGGGCGTGAAATTCTTTAGCTGGCTTGGCACAATTTGGGGCGGCAGGCTTACTTTTCCCACTCCCATGCTCTTCACCCTGGGGGCGATTTCGGTCTTTCTCATCGGCGGTCTCAGCGGACCGATTCTGGCCACCGTCTCGTCGGATCTATTCCTCCATGATACTTACTTCGTGGTCGGTCATTTCCATGCAACGATTTTTGGCGGCTTCACCTTCCCCTTCTTTGCTGCACTCTACTACTGGTATCCAAAGGTGACAGGTCGCATGTACAATGAGACCATGGGCAAACTACACTTCTGGATCATGACGCCGGCCTTCTGGCTCATGAGCCTGGGCCAGATGTCCATTGGCGTCATGGGCATGCGCCGCCGCATCGTTGATTATGAACCCCTGGCGAGCATCGTCACCGGGCAAATTCTCATCTCCATCGCCGGTTTCGCCATCGCCTTTTCGGTCCTGCTCATGATCTACAACCTGCTTCACAGCGCCGAAGTCGGCAAATTTGCCGGCGCCAATCCCTGGCGTTCTCGCTCGCCCGAATGGCAGATTCCCTCTCCGCCGCCAGAGCAGAGCTATGCTACGCCGATCCGCGTCGTGGGCGAGCCTTACGACTATGGCTTGGCCAGCTCGCCGCGTTACATTTCTATGCAAGGAGCAGGCGACGACTAAGTCCAGTGGGTGAGCCGCTTCAGCAATCATAGCGTCAACAGCAGGAGAGGGAATGAACACAACAAAACCAAAGCAAAGATCAGGTTACACCACAGCGGTCATTGTGGCCGTCATTCTGGCGATATTGACGCTGGTCGAATTTTTCGTGGCGATCAATCTCCCTAGCGCCGTATTGATCTTGTTGATTGCCTTGCTCAAAGCAGTGATAGTGATCTGGTTCTTTATGCATGTCTATCGCCTTTGGCGGCCAGAAGGGAGTCACTAAGCCATGGCTGTTGCAACCCAATCTGTGAGCCATGCTCACGCCGAACATGCCCATGAAGAACACGGACACAGCTATGAATTCACGCTGCGCAACAACCGCTTAGGGCTGTGGCTTTTCTTCATCTCCGAAGCATTTCTCTTTGGCGGCCTGCTGGTGTCCCGCTTTGTCCTGTGGGGCAATACGCGACCTGAAGTTGATCAAGTCATTGGCCTGATAGTGACGGTGGTTCTGCTGATCAGCAGTATTTCCATGTTTGTGGCGGAAACAGCCATTGGCAGAGGGGATCGCAAACTCTTTCTTACTTGCCTGCCGATCACAGCCATTCTGGGTACAATCTTCTTGATCGGCGTCATCGTCTTTGAGTGGGGTGCGTTTCCCGCCATCTACAAGGGACATCTCACACCCTGGGACGATGTCTATGGTGCAGTGGTCTTCGCCATGACAGGGATGCATGCACTCCACGTATTGAGTGGGATTGTCTTTATCATCATCGTCTGGAACCTGGGACGAAAAAACTACTACTCTAAGGAAGAACACTGGGGAGTTGAGGCGTGCGCCATCTACTGGCACTACGTGGATGTTATCTGGATGTTCTTTTATCCTGCCATTTATCTAATTGGCACAGCAGCGCACTGAAGTGAACGAACGGGCTGGCTCTAGCTGTAAATGCAACGCAGCAGATAGCAGCGAGATCATGCGTTCCCGGAGTGTTTGACAGATCTTATGCCACCCATTTTGAAGGCGCTATTCTCAAGTTGGGAGTGGCGCCTTGATATTTTGATTGTCCTGGGCGTATTGACAACCGTCTATGTCATCGGCTGGCTCCGTATGCGCAAACAAGGAGCGAAATTGGCCCGCGGCTGGCGTCTTGTGGCCTATCTATCGGGCATGCTTCTCCTGATCACTGCGACCATGTCGCCCATCGACATGCTTGGCGGCCAGCTACTGTTCATGCACATGATCCAGCACAAGATCGTGGTCATGGGCGCTGCGCCTCTTTTGTGGTTGGGTAATCCCTTCCCCATTGGGCTTTGGGGGCTGCCGATCTCTGTGCGCCGGGGAACGACACTGTTCTTTGCTCGCGGTTCGCTTTTGCGCCAAGGGCTTGCCGTGATCACGCAGCCGGGCGTCGCCTGGTTGACTTTCATCATCGTCTATATTGGCTGGCATGACGCCAACCTCTACAACTTGGCGCTGCGCAAAGACTGGGTGCACGATCTCCAGCACATCACTTTTTTCGTGGCCGCCATGCTTTTTTGGCAACACGTGGTGGGCGCCGCCCCGCGCCTGCATAAGCGTTTGCCAGTGTGGGCTGTCGTCGCCTATCTGTTGCTCGCCGTGCCGCCCAATGCCATCGCTGGCGCAGCCATTGCAGGCATACCTGAGGTCATTTACACCTATTATGAATCGGTGCCGCGCATCTGGGGCTTCAGCGCGATCGAAGATCAAATGACGGCAGGCGCCATCATGTGGATTCAGGGCAGCGAGATGCTCATCCAGTCGGCCATCATCGTCATCGCAGTGCACTGGATGCGCGCCGGCAAAGCCATCCAGCCAACATCGGGCGCGGTCTTGAGTGACGAAGCGTTGATTGCGCCAGGTTTGGAGCAGCGCGTCATTCAGAATCACTGGCGTGCGGTCTACAAGGCGCGCAGTGCATCACACTCCCAATCGTCGCCATGAGTCGATTTACTCTCTTTTTTCTGGCGGCGCTCATGGGTCTGCTCCCAAGAATCAGTCTGGCCCATGGCGGAGGTACGCCACGGGTCACAGCAGTTCCAGCCGGCCCCTACCTGATCTATGTGTGGAGCTCGCCCGACCCGCTGACTGTGGGACAGAACCACTTTACGGTTGGCGTGACGTTGCCTGGTGAAAACGGCGCAGAGACGCCCGTCACCGATGCAGAAGTGTTCATCACCTTTCAATTTGTTGCGCCCATCGGAGACGCCATGAAGCTGACCGCTGAGCTGGGTGCGGGCGGCGGTCAGTATTACGAAGTGGATGCCTTGTTGGAAAACGCAGGGAATTGGCAGGCAAACATCGAAATCAACGGCAAAGAGGGGACGGGCTTTCTCGCCTTTCCCCTAAATGTGGCCCAGACCAGTAGTGGGCAGCAGTGGTCTATTTTGATCGCTGCTGGCGTTGCTGCAGCGCTGGCCGTCGGCGTCGTATTATTGTTGCGAGGAAACCGTAGACGCTCGCAGGCGAAGAAAAAATGAAGACCATTCCCAAGCTCTGGAGTCGGAAGTGGTGGTGGGTGACGCTGCTGGTGATCGGCGGCGTCGTTCTGCTGATTCGTCTGGGCTTCTGGCAACTGGATCGTTTACACCAGAAGCAGGCATACAACTTGCTCATGGCCGAGCGATGGCGGCAAGAGCCGCTCGACCTCAACAATGCAGCGCTGCCAGACGATCTCACCAAACTGGAATACCGGCGCATAGCCGCCCAAGGCGAGTTCGACTATGAACGACAAATTTTCCTCAAGAATCAGGTCTTGAACGGCGCTGCTGGTTTCTATGTGGTCACGCCGTTGCTGCTCGATGAAGATCGGGCAATCCTGGTGGCGCGCGGTTGGGTTCCGCTGGAGCAGGCCGACCAGCAGACCTGGTCCACTTTTAACGAAGACGGGGGCGGAGTCATTGGGCGGATTCTCGCTCCTCCGGAACCTACAGTCATCGGGACGACTACGACCACAGCAGCGCCGCAGGTGGAGTGGTACAGCCTCGATCTACAGGCGATCCAGCAACAGATGCCCTACACGTTGGAGCCAGCGGTCATTGAGCAACTGCCTGAAGGGAACCGCCCCTTTGACCGACTTCCTATCCGCCAGGAACCGACGCCTCTTGACGAAGGCAACCATTTGAGCTACGCGATTCAATGGTTCATGTTCGCCATGATTCTGGGCATCGGCTATATCCCTTTCATTCAGTGGCAGGAGATGCGCGCGGCGCGTCTCCAACAAGAGGCCGAGAACCTGGAGAGCGCGCAGCCTCCGTCCCACGGCGAAGACATTCTGGCGGCGCGCTAGGAGAAATCGTGCAGCTTCATAACCCGGCGGCAGACCCATCCACAGTGGCTGAGGAGCATCTCACACGAGAGAAGGCGCTGACCCGGCTGGCGTTGAGCGACTACATCATGCTCACCAAGCCGCGCATCATCCTGCTGCTGCTGGCGACGACGCTCGTGCCCATGTTTCTGGCTGGGCCAACTGCGCCCGGCGGTTGGTTGATCCTCTGGACAATGATTGGCGGCTTTCTGGCGGCCGGCGGCGCAAACACCCTCAATCAGTTCATGGATCGGGACATCGACCATGTCATGGTGCGCACACGCCGCCGGCCTTTGCCGGGCGGTCGGATGAGTCCGTCCCAGGTGTTGTGGTTCGGCGTCTTCCTCACCCTTCTGAGCGTCATCGTCTTGTGGTGGGGGGCGAATCTGCTCACGGCGTTGTTGGCCCTGGCCGGAAATCTTTTCTATGTCTTTATCTACACCGGCCTGCTCAAGCGCAACAGCACACAAAACATTGTCGTGGGCGGCGCGGCCGGGGCAATCCCGCCGCTGGTGGGCTGGGCGGCAGTGGCCAACGAGCTTTCTCTGCTGCCCATTTTCATGTTCATGATCATTTTCTACTGGACGCCGCCTCACTTCTGGGCGCTGGCGCTCCTGCGCCAACGGGAGTATCACGCGGCGGGCGTGCCCATGCTGCCGGTCATCGTTGGCGACCGTGAGACGCACCGCCAGATTTTGCTCTACAGCGTGCTCCTGCTGTTGATGAGCCTGGCGCCGGCGTTCTTGCTCCTCATGGGGCCGGTTTATCTGGCGGCGGCGCTCGTCCTGAATGGCGTTTTCCTCTGGCAGACGGTCGCCATCTGGCGCAACCCTACCAACCAGAATATCTGGCGGCTCTACAAATTCAGCCTGCTCTTTCTGGCGCTCCTCTTTCTGGCCATGGGTGTGGATGGGTTGTTCTACACGCCGCCGGTCGCACTGCCCGACATCCATTTTCATCTACCTTAGTTTGTACTCTCCCTTGTGATATACTTCTGTTCGAAGATGTCATGTCACAAGGAGGCGTTCCATGCCAAGCCCATTTCCAGGGATGGATCCCTATCTCGAAGACCGGTCGCTCTGGCCAGATGTTCACTCGTCACTGATTTCTTACATCCGTGAAGACCTGCAGCCGCAGGTGCGCCCCAAGTACGTGGCGCGCATCGGCGAACGCATCGAGCTGGCTAAACTGCATCGAGGCTACATCCCCGACGTGATGATCGTCCAGCCGCCAAGCAGCCCAGCCAGGTCGATTGCACCCGGCGGGGTGCTGGTCGCCGATGAGCCGTGGACCTTCCGGGTGTTTGACGAGGCGCGCCGCGTACCCTACATCGAGCTCATCTACCGCGAGAGCGGCGATGTGGTCACGGTGATCGAGGTGGTCAGCCCGGCCAACAAAAGAGGCGACGGTCGCCAGCACTACATTCGCAAACAGAATGATCTGCTGGCGACGCAGGTCAACCTGGTGGAAATCGATCTCCTCGGTGACAAGCCGACGCCCACGCTCGCCCGCACCGCAGATATCGACGAGGTGCGGGAGTGGCGCTATGTGGTGAGCATCAGTCGCCTGGGGCAGCGCGACGCACTCGAGATCTATGCGTTCGGTATTCAAGATCGCCTGCCCCGCTGTCGCATCCCTCTGCGCGCCGCTGACCCCGACGTGGTGCTCGACCTGCCGACGGTCTTCACTCGCTGCTACGATGTGGGCGGCTATGACCTGCTCATCGACTACAATCGCGAGCCGCCGGTCGAGCTATCTGAAGATGACGCGGCCTGGTTGCGCTCTCATCTGCAAAAAGGTGGCGCCGTCCATCGCCGACCAGATCTCACTGATCAGTAGCAAGTCAGGTTGTTTGCAGTGATTTCTTGGCCGGCGCAAGGGATGATACACTTGGCCTCGAACGATGAGTTGGCGAAGCGAGCGCGCCGATGAGATGATGCGCTTGGCTGAGAAAAGCGTTGCAGCTTGAAGTTTGCCCGTCCAGTGCACCTACCTTCTGAATGCGTCACCTTGATCTATAACCCCAACGCCGGTTTGGGCAATAGCAAGGCAATTATTGCCGAGGTTGCTGCGTTTTGGCGGCGTTTCGACTGGGATGTGACCATGCAGCCGACCCAGTATGCCGGTCACGCCAGGAAGCTGGCGCGCGCCGCGGCGGAAAGCGGCTGCGGCATTGTGCTGGCCGCCGGCGGCGACGGCACCGTCAGCGACGTGGTCAATGGCATCGCTCACAGCGAAACGGTTCTGGCGGTCCTGCCCGTGGGCACAGCGAATTCGTTTGCCAAGGAACTAGGGATGTTGCGTCCCAACGCGCTAGACCCCGATCGGCTGCTCAGCGCATCCGCCGCGCTCATGCGCGGCAATGTCCAGCGTATGGATGTCATGCGCTGCGACGATGGGCGCTATTGGCTGCTGTGGGCCGGCGTGGGCGTGGATGGCAATGTCGTCAACTATACGGAGCCGCGCCCGCCGATCTTCAAGCGCATGGGGCTGCCTGGTTATGTTGTGCAGGCTGCGCCCCATGTTTTGGGCTTCGAAGGGGTCAATGGGCGCGTCACGGTGGATGAGCAGACGTTCGAGGGAGATTTCGTGCTCATCAACGCCAGCAACTGTCGTCTCTTCATCGGCAGCCTATTGCACCTGAACCCACAAGGGGTGCTGGATGACGGCGAGATCGAGGTCTGGCTCTTCGAAGGACGGGGACTTCTCACGTTGGCGCAGCACATGCTCAACATTTCATTGGAACAACACCATGGCGCGCCAGGAGTACGCTATCTGCGTGGTCGTTCCTTTGCTGTAGAGACAACCCGCCCTGCGCCCTATCAGTTGGACGGCGAACCGGCCGGCTCAACGCCCTTTGCCTGCCAGATGGAGCAACACGCCGTGCGCATCCTGACGCCGAATACCGCAACGGCTCGCCAGTTGTTCGGTCTGCCCGGCGAGCCGCTGCGATAGGGTGGCAATTGTTGTTCGGCTTTTGGGGGTCTTGATTTGATGAGGTTTTGGAGTTTTGAGATTTTGGAAGCAAGGTAGCGTTCACCGCCCCTATAAGCCCAACATCTCAAAACCCCACTTCCTTACCCAATCCATCAAGCCACCCACACCGGTTCTGGATGAATCTCCGGTTCCGGGCGCGGGCCGGGATCTGCGCGACCACTGCCGGCAAAACGGCTAATGGCGCGCACGGTCATGTCGTGCTCGCACTGGATTTGGCAGGAAAGACGCACCCCGCTCAGCCCCCGCTCGCTCAGCTTGTTTTTCTCTGCTTCGGTCATCTTCTGCGGCTCGCCGGCGACGAAGTCGACGCGACAGGTGGTGCAGCGACAGTTTCCGCCGCAGGCATGCAGCTGATCCACGCCGGCTTCATCTTCAAGCGCCAACACCAGGCGCTTGCCTGACGGAACTTCGAATGTCCCAAACCCTTCGACTGTCAGCAATGGCATTTCTGTCCCCTTTTCCTGATTTCCTTCACCTGGACAAGCCAAAATCAATGATTGATCCCCAGATTACACAGATTTCCAGATTAATTACAAGAATCTGTGTAATCTGGGGATAGAAATCTTCTCCAAAGACAATGTTGCTCGATAACATTGTATATCATTACCGATATTCATGCAGAACTGTGTACGATGATTTCCATTTTGCAGTATATACTGCCAACGGTCACAAGGTGAGTTTTCTCATTCGGGCAGTTGGCAGTAAAACAGAAAGACACGTCCGACTTTCTCTCTGTTCTACTGTCCTACTCAAAAGTGCAATCCATGCCCGTGCTGAGTATAAATTGTAGATCGATGGAGGATATATGACGCTGACCACGATTGGGTTTTTGGTTTTGGGATTGATCATTCTGGTGATCGGCGCTGAGTCGCTGGTGCGCGGCGCGTCGCGTCTGGCAGCCATGTTGGGGATTTCGCCGCTGGTGATCGGGTTGACAATCGTTGCGTTTGGCACCAGTTCGCCTGAATTAGCTGTGAGCGTCATGTCCGCCTCCACGGGTCAGACGGATATTACACTGGGCAACGTCGTGGGCAGCAACATTTTCAACGTGCTCTTCATTCTGGGATTGGCTGCCATCATCGTTCCACTGATTGTCGCCCAGCAGTTGATCCGCCTCGACGTGCCAATCATGATCGGCGCGTCGGTTCTCTTACTGCTCCTGGGGTTGGATGGGCGGATCGGCAGGGGCGAAGGGGCGCTGCTGTTTGTCGGGATCATCGCCTATACGATCTTTCAGATTGTCCAGGCTCGGCGAGAGAAGAACGCAGCCATCAAGGAAGAATATGAACACGAATATGCCATCGCCGCGCCCAGAAACAAGGTGACGACCTGGACTATCAACTTGATATTGATCGTGCTAGGGCTGGCGCTGCTTGTGCTCGGCTCGCGCTGGCTGGTGGACGGCGCAACTGCGATCGCCACGGCGCTGGGCGTCAGCCAGTTGATCATTGGCCTTACCATTGTGGCGGCCGGCACATCATTGCCCGAAGTCGCCACTTCGGTCATCGCCAGCATCCGCGGCGAGCGTGATATTGCGGTGGGCAATGTGGTGGGCAGCAATCTTTTCAACATTCTGGCGGTCTTGGGGCTTTCCGCCGTTGTCTCTCCCAGCGGAGTGACCGTGAGCGAGGAGGCGCTCCAGTTCGACATCCCCTTCATGGTCGCCGTTGCCGTGGCGTGCCTGCCCATCTTTTTCACTGGCGGCGTCATCGCTCGTTGGGAGGGTTGGCTCTTTTTGGGGTATTATGCAGCGTATGTGGCTTACTTGGCGCTATACGCCACTGGTTCTCCGTCATTGGAGAGCTTCAATCTCGTGATGTTGTTGTTCGTTGTCCCGCTGACCGTCGTCACTTTGGGCATTGGCCTATGGAGATCCCTGCGCACGTCGCGGCGTGAAGACATCTGAGTGTGCGGGAAGATTCGAGGAGGAATTTGTGGAGTTTCTATCAAACTTGGTTGAGTTGTTTTTGCACCTGGACGAATATCTGGCGCAGGTGATCAGCCAATATGGCGTCTGGACCTACGTCATTCTATTTACCATCATCTTCTGCGAGACTGGCCTGGTCTTCACACCCTTCTTGCCGGGCGATTCGCTGCTCTTTGCGGCCGGAGCATTTGCAGCGTTGGGCGCGCTAGAGCTGTGGATCCTCATCCCCCTGCTTATCATTGCAGCTATTCTGGGCGACACAGTTAACTATTGGATTGGCCATTGGTTCGGCATGAAGCTCTTTACGGGCAGAATTCCTTTCCTCAAGAAAGAACATCTTGACCGCACCCACCGCTTTTACGAGAAATACGGCGGCAAGACCATCATCATTGCTCGCTTCGTGCCCATCGTGCGCACTTTTGCCCCCTTTGTCGCCGGCATTGGCGCAATGAATTATCCCAAGTTCATCACCTATAATGTAGTGGGCGGCATCGCCTGGGTGCTCATCTTCACAGTGGCGGGCTACTTCTTTGGCAACATCCCCTTTGTCAAAGACAACTTTGAGATCGTCATTTTCGCCATCATCGGCTTGTCGCTTGTGCCGCCCATTTGGGAGGCCATCGCAGAACGCTGGCGCAAGTCCCATGGCGATTCGACCGAAGCGTCCATGATCGGCGCAAAACCGACGCCTGGTGTACAACCAGAAAGTCAGAATTGACAAAACAGACAGGTCGGAGATAAATTTCCAGTATCAACTGAATGCAGCCGAATCCCTGAGGGGAGCGGAGGACCCATTGTAGGTGGGGTGAATCTTGCAGCGCAGCAAGACGGAGAGTTTACCCTCCGAACCCGACAGCTAACTTCGCAGGCTTGGAAACAGCAACCTTGCGCGCTAAAAAGACCGCACCGTGCTGCGGTCTTTTTTGTTTGAGGATTTTTCGGCCTTGTCATTGGAGAACCGGAGGAATTCGCAAAACTATGAACATCGGGCAGATTCGCAACATCATGTTCGGGCGCGCCTTACGCACGAAAGACAGCCCCCATCAAACTATCGGCAAAACAGTTGGCCTGGCTGTCTTTGCCTCAGATTCTCTCTCCTCGGTTGCCTATGCAGGGGGAGAAATCCTGTTGATTCTGGCCGCCCTGGGCGCTGCGTCATATTGGCTCGCCATCCCCATCACCGTCGCGATCTCTGGACTGCTGATTATCCTGACATTTTCATATCGCCAGACCATTTTTGCCTATCCTTCTGGCGGCGGCGCCTACATCGTTTCGCGCGACAATTTTGGCGAGTACACGGCGCAGGTGGCTGGCGCTGCGCTGCTTATCGACTATATCCTCACCGTGGCCGTCAGCATTGCCGCTGGCGTCGATCAGATGGCAAGCGCATTCCCCGTCCTCTTTGAATACAAAGTGCAGATTGCACTCCTGCTCATCCTGATGATCACCTTCGTCAATCTGCGCGGCGTAAAGGAATCGGGCGTCATCTTTGCCATCCCCACCTATTTCTTTGTCGCCATGATGCTGCTCATGATCGGGGTTGGCTTCTATCAGGAGTTCACAGGAACTCTGGGCACAGTAAGCGACGTGCCAGGGAGCGACCATCATGTGCTGCCAGTTACAGGTCTGGCCTTTGCATTTCTCCTGCTGCGCGCGTTTAGTTCCGGCACGACGGCCCTCACCGGCGTAGAGGCCATCAGCAACGGCATCACGGCGTTCAAGCCGCCGAAATCACGCAATGCGGCCACAACGCTCCTTTGGGACGCCGGGTTGCTCATGGGCATGTTTCTCGGCCTGGGAATTCTCGGCTATCTGGTGCACGCCCAACCCTCCGAGCAGGAAGTGCTCATCTCCCAGGTGGCGCGCACAGTTTACGGCGCTGGACCCATGCGACTCCTGACGCTGGCGTCGGCCACAGTTATCTTGATCATGGCGGCCAACACCAGCTTTGCTGGCTTCCCGCGTCTGGCCGCGCTACAGGCGGGCGATAGCTTCTTGCCCAAGCAGTTCACGTTCCGCGGCAGCCGCCTGGTTTTCAGTTGGGGTGTGATCATCCTGGCTGGTTTTGCCAGTCTGCTTGTTGTCATTTTTCAGGGCAGCGTCAGTCGTCTGATTCCGCTCTATGCGATTGGCGTCTTCCTGTGCTTCACTCTCTCGCAGGCAGGCATGGCAAAACGTTGGCATCGAGTGGGCGACATGATGAAACGGGGCGATCTGACGCCCGACAAAGAAATCACCACATTGGGCAGTATCATCCACTACGACCGTCGCTGGTTTAGCAAGATGATCCTGAATGGGATCGGCGCGACCATCACCGCCATTGTTGCCCTCATTTTTCTTATCACCAAGTTTGCCAGCGGCGCCTGGATCATCGTCATTCTCATTCCCACGCTGGTGTGGATCTTTTTGCGCATTCATCGTCACTACATGATGGTGGCGAAGATTCTCAGCACTGCCGGTCAGCATATCTCTGGTGAGCCGCGGCGCATCGAGACGATCGTTTTGGTGGGTGATGTACACCGGGAGACGCTGCGTCTGGTCGAATTTGCCAATTCGCTCAACACGCCGTGGAAGGCCATACATATCGCCGTCAATGAGGAGCGCATCGCCGATGTTCAGCGCAAATGGCAGGAGCGGGTCGGGATTGGCGAGCTGGTGATTTTGCGCTCGCCCTTCCGCAGCCTGACACGGCCATTACGCCAATATGTGGAGAAGCGGCTACGTCAGAACCCAAAGGGCTATATCCAGGTGGTGCTTGGGCAGCTGCGCACAGGCAACCCGGCCACACAGGCGCTCCATCAGAACGCCCATATCATCGAGCAATTGGCGTTAGGCGACCTGGAAAACGTTGTCACAACGATTGTTCCCTTCCAACTTGAACTCTTTGATAGTGAAGGAAAGGAACAATCGACGGCGCACTCTGCATCTCATGAAGAAACACATCACACAAATTGAGAATGAGTATAACCGTTCAACGACGCTCATGGAACGTTGTCTACTGTACAAGAGGAGAAGAACATGCCCATATTGCCCTGGGAAGTAATTATCACCGATGTTCTTTGGGTCTTGGTCGTCGGAGGGTGGGTCACCCTCATCGTCACCGGACTGGAGGCCGACAAACCGCTGAGTGGAGGACTTCCGGGTCATGTAGACCTGGCCGATAGTCACGTTACCCACCACCTGAAATTCTGGGATTACGTCGGCGAATATGGCGCTTGGGCGCTTTTCATTGCCGTTGTTGCTGCGCTGCCAGTGATCCTTTGGTGGATCTTCACGACGCATACGGGGTGATTCAATGGCGACCTCCAGTGAACGAATCGAAACCCTGGCCGTCCACGCCGGCTTGCACATCGACCCAGGCACAGGCGCGGTGGCGCCGCCCATCGTGCTCAGTACGACCTTCGAGCGCCAGCCTGACGGCGGCTACACCGACGGCTTTGTCTATACCCGCAGCGACAACCCCAACCGTCGCAGCCTGGAGGCGTGCCTGGCTGCCCTGGAAGGCGGCGCAGCGGCAGCGGCTTTTGCGTCGGGTCAGGCAGCCAGCGCAGCCATCTTCCAGGCGTTGAGCGCCGGCGACCATGTGCTCTTGCCCGACGACATCTACTTTGGCACGAAACGGCTGGTGGTCGAGCTGCTCCAGCGTTGGGGGCTGGCGCACGCCATCGTCGATATGAGCGATCTCGACCGGGTGCGCGCTGGCCTGCGTCCCAACACGCGCCTCATCTGGGTGGAGACCCCCTCCAATCCACTCCTCAAAATCGCCGACATCGCCGCCATTGCACAGATCGCTCATGAGGCCGGCGCACTCTGCGCGTGCGACAACACCTGGGCGACGCCACTCGGCCAGCGTCCGCTGGATTTGGGCGCCGATCTGGTCATGCACGCCACCACGAAGTACCTGGGCGGGCACAGCGACCTCCTGGGCGGTGCGGTGATTGCCCGCGAGGATGACGCCTTCTTCCAGCGCGTTCGCCTGGCGCAGACAGTGGGCGGCGCGGTTCCATCGCCGTTCGATTGTTGGCTGCTGCGGCGCAGCATCGCTACACTGCCCCTGCGCATGGCGGCGCACAGCGCCAATGCTATGCAGGTAGCGCTCTGGTTAGCCAACCACCCTGCAGTCGCAATGGTTCACTATCCTGGTTTGGAGAGCCATCCAGCATATGCGCTGGCAAAAAGGCAGATGCTCAATTTCGGCGGCATGTTGTCTGTGGAGGTGAAGGGTGGAGCAAACGAGGCGATGGCTGTGGCCGGGCAGGTGCGGCTCTTTACGCGCGCCACCAGCCTGGGCGGCGTAGAAAGCCTCATCGAGCATCGCGCCTCGGTAGAGGGCGTCTTCACCACTGCACCCCAGGGGTTGTTACGCCTCTCCATCGGCCTGGAACATCCCCAAGACCTGATCGACGATCTGGCCCAGGCGTTGAAGAGGGCGTTATGAGCTGTTCTCAGTTATACTTCGCTCTGTTTGAGACCAGGAGTTTTCGTAGACCAAAAAACTCCTGGTCTCAAAGCAACCGCAGTATAGATTTTCTCAATCACCCTCGGCATCACTCCCAATTGCCGTTTGATGTTCCAGCCAATGCGCAGCAGCGTTGCCAACAAGCGGCGCGTTTTGACCGAACGCCACTCACTCCGCGTCCCTTAAAATCCGTGGTTGGAAAATCTCAACCGACTTTGAATGCACCCCAACGATACCACTTATCATTTGTCCCCGACCATTCAGGCAAACCAATCACGACGCGTGTGCGGCTTCGCTTTCCGCCGAGAATGACACGAGTGGCAGCTCAAAGAATCCAGCAACCTGGCGTGCATTTCGTTCGACCGCTGTCAATACCCGCTTCGTCAACGGCTTGAAGGGAACGACCGTGATGGCGAGGCCTGTGTCGCTGCGGTCATAGCGCCAGACGGCGACGGCGCGACCGTGCGCCAGCACTACGCCTTCGATGTGTCCCGCCGGTCGCCAGACGCGCGCATAAAACTCCTCATCCACCACCCAAGACTTGTCTCGGTGCGCCAGCAGATAGGGGTCGAAACGATAGACCATGCGCACAGGCCATTTGCTGGCCGGGGGCGGCGCCTTCATGGCTCTCTCCAGGTCGTCACCGCGCAGGAGCATGGTCGTCCCGTCCACCAGCACATCGCAAAGCTCGGATGAGAGGACGGCCCGCCATCGGCGCGTATCCTCCATGGTCACGCCGCGCCAATAGGCGAAATCGTGGAGCGTGGCCGGCCCATAGGCGGCAAAGAAGCGTCGCATGATCTCCACATTGGCCGTCTCTGGGTCGGGCGGATTCCATTCCAGGTGGGGTAGCCAGCGTTCCCGATGGGCGAAGCGCCCCTCGCTGCCCACACGCCCGGCGTGACAGGCGAAGCCCAGGCGCACCAGGTCGGCGAAGATGCCGCCCCAGGAGGAATAGAGCTCGTCGTGCAGGTCAATGCCAGAGGCGCGCAGATCGCTGCGCCCCATGGTTTTGCGCTCGCGCAGTAAGGCCGCCACTTCCTCCACCAGATGACGATGGTCGGCGAACTCAGCCCGGCCATTCTCGGCGGAGCGTTCCCACCAGGTGCGGTTGATGGTGCGGGCGGCATGGAGCAGGGGCCAATCGCTGCTGGCAAAAAGATGAAGCGTGTTACGCTGTCCCCAGAGTTTGACCAGGGTGCGATGGGTGTAGAGCAGCTCCTCGAAACGCTGATTGGTGAGCCGTGGGGTGCGATTCCAGAGCGCCAGACCCGCTGCGGGCAAAATCTGCGCCTGGACGCCCACAAGCGCGCCAGCGCATTCCTCTGCTGAGGCGAAAGGTTCAACCAAGCCCGAACGCGCCATGCGAAACCAGCGCGCCTGTTCGGCGGAAAACGGGGGAAGCGTCACCCAGCAACCCCACGATCGCGGGTGATCCACGTGGCGTAGAGGCTGAGTACGTGGTAATAGATGATATAGGCGATGGCGAACCACATGATCCAGCGCGGATAATCGGGATAGAGCAGGAGCATGATGAAGTTGCAGATGCCCCACAGAACTCCCAGGATCATCGTCAGGCGTGGCTGAATTGTGGTACGCGAGGGATAGATGTACTTGATGGGCACAAAGACTAGGATGCAGAAGAGCACGGCAAAGCCCAGATTGACCCACGGGTTGAGTTCGAGCAGGAACATGTAGAAAACCACCACATTCCAATAAGATGGGAAGCCTTTGAAGAAGTGGTCGTCTGTCTTGGCTTCGGTCTGGCTGAATTGATAGGCCGAGGCCAACAGGATGGCGGCTGGAATGATAACCATGAACCCTGGGGGAAGCAGGTCCGCCGAATAGAGGAAATAGGCGGGCACGAAAACATAGTTCAGGTAATCGACGATGTTGTCCAAAAGCGCGCCGTCGATCTGAGGCAAAACCCGCTTGACATCGACGCGGCGGGCCAACAGTCCATCGAAGGAGTCAATCAAGATGGCAATCGCCATCCACCAAAAAGCTGCGGTCCATTCCTGGTTCGTGATCGCGAGAATTGCCAATAGCCCCCACACCGCGCTGGAAGCTGTCACCAGATGAGTCAACCAGGCAGTGATCACGCGTTTGCGCGATGGCGACCAGTCGTCCTCCTCAACGTCAAGGTAAAGATTGTCTGCTGTCATAGATTGGCTCCCTGAAGAAGATGTCGTCATCGCCCGCCGCCGAGATCGATTCTGTCAGAGCCGTCTGGGTGGGAGCAATTTATCATGATGTGTAAACTCGATTGTATCATAGGCATGGTGAAATTGTCATAAAGCAAATTTTTGCGAAGCCAAAGATGATGTGCAGCAACAAAAGAGACCCGCGCCGGTCGTTGGGGGCGGCAGGCGAAGCGTTGGCGGCGCAGGCGCTGCTCGCCGCTGGCCTGACTGTCATCGAGCGCAACTGGCGTTGCGCCACAGGTGAAATCGACATCATTGCAGAGGAGGTCGCCCCTGACCTGATGAACGACTGGCGCCCTGCACCGTGGCGCGTCTTTATCGAGGTGCGCACGCGCCGCGGCGACGCCTTCGGCACTGCGCTCCAGTCTATCACCCGCGCCAAAGCCGCCAAAATGCGCGAGACGGCCGCCCACTACGTCACGTTACATGACTGGCGCGGCCCGTGGCGCATCGACGTTGTCGCCGTGCAGATGGATGCGCGGGGTCGCCTGCTCCAGATCAAACACATCCGTCACGCCGTCACCGGAAATGATTGATTCACGCCTTTTACTGCCCCTTCCGCCGTTGGTTGTGCTGTTGGGGGCTACTGCCGTAGGTAAGACCGAACTGAGTCTGCGACTGGCCGGGCGCTTCAGCGGCGAGATCGTCAGCGCGGACAGCCGCCAGGTCTATTGCGGCATGGACATCGGTACGGCCAAGGCAACCCCTGCCGAGCAGCGCCTCGTGCGTCATCACCTGCTCGATATCCGCAACCCCGACGAAACCCTCACTCTGGCTGAGTATCAGCGCCTGGCCTACGCGGCCATCGACGACATCCACCAGCGAGGGCGCACGCCGTTCCTGGTGGGCGGCACGGCCCTCTATCTGCGCGCCGTAGTCTTGGGATTGCGCATTCCCACAGCGCCCCCTGATCCATCGCTGCGCGCCGCTCTGGAAACGCAACTGGCAGAGACAAGCGTTGCTGCGTTGGCTGGGCGCCTGAAGGAGATCGACCCGGCGACCGCCGCGGCGATTGATCTGCGCAATCCTCGGCGTGTGCTGCGCGCACTGGAGATCGTGCTCACCACGGGTCAGTCCAAAGTTGCCAGCGAAGGCAGCGCCCCGCCGCCATATCGCATCCTGCAGATCGGCCTGCAACGCGTCCGGCCCGCGCTGTATCGGCGTGTGGACGCCCGCGTCGACGCCATGATCGCACAAGGGCTGAGCGGCGAAACGGAACGGTTGTTGGCCGCCGGCTACGATCCTGCTTTGCCGGCGCTCACCAGCCTGGGCTATCGCGAAATGCGCGCCTATCTGGCCGGGGAATGCTCGCTGGAACAGGCTGTGGAGCGCATCAAGATCGAGACCCACCGCTTCGTGCGTCACCAGGAGACCTGGTTTCGCAAGATGCAGGGCGTCCATTGGTTCGATCTGGAAGCGCCGCATGAAGATGAGATCGGCGAATTGGTTGGGCGCTTTCTTCAATCGTAGGCTGCGGTGAAAAGAAGGCAGGTTCAGGGTGCTCAAATGGTGACGACTGAACAGGCGTTTGAGATCTATCGACAGGCGATTCATCACCGACGCAGACGCCGTAGCAGCGGCGCAGCAGCCCAACGCAGTTCAGGGCTGCGCAGCAGCCAGGCGACCGCGGCATAGACCAGAGCGCCTGCGCCAACGCCTAGAATGACCAGCAGCCACTCTGGATAGACGCCCGCCAGCTCAGGCAGAACGCGCTCGATCATCCACAAGACAACACCCATGCACGTTGCCGCGACGAAGGTGCGCGCCAGCGAGACCGCCAGCGATCTTCCATCGATCCCCCCCAGGCGCGGACGCAGCAGATTCAACAAGACCGCCATCTCCACCAACACCGCGATGCTGCTGGCCAGCGCCAGGCCGCCGAACCCCAACACATCCACCCACCAGACGCTCAAGCCAATGGCCAGAATCATCGTCGCCATGCCCGCAAATACAGGCGTCCAGGTGTCGTGGAGGGCGTAGAACGCGCGCACGATGATCTCGAGGCCGGCGTGGCCCGCCAGGCCGATGGCGTAGAAACGCAGGGCGTAGGCCACCCAAAGGCTCATCTCGTCTGTGAACGCACCCCGCTCGAAAATCAGGCTGACCACTGCCCCGCCAAAGACAAACAGCCCCACAGCGGCGGGGATCTCGACGAAGAGGACCGTGCGTAGCGCCCGCCCAAAAGTGTGACGCATTCCCGGCCTGTCACCTGCGGCCACCTGGGCAGCAAAGGTGGGAAACGCTGCTGTGGCAAGCGACTGGGCGAAAATACCCAATGGGAGGAGCATGACCAGCCAGGCATAGTTGAGCGCGCTCAAGCTGCCGGCATCCAGGCCGCTGGCCAGAATCGTGTTGACCAGGAAGTGCATCTGCACGAAAAGCAACCCCAACACGCGCGGCGCCATCAACCACAGCACCTCGCGCACGCCTGGGTCGCCTGTCGACCAATTGGCTGTGTAAACAGCGCCGTAGCGACGCAACGGCGGCAATTGCACCAAAAGATGCCCCCACGCACCCACTACCACGCCCACAGCCAGGCCATAGACGCCCATGCTAGGCGCAAGCAAAAGCGCGCCGCCCATGATCGCCAGGTTGTAGACCGTCGGCGCAAAAGCAGGCCAGAGAAAGTGCTGTACGGCGTTGAGCGCGCCCATGACCAACCCACTGACGCCAAAAACCACGGTGCTCATGAGCATGATGCGCATGAGCCAGGCGGTCTGCGCCTGTTGTTCGGGGGTGAAGCCAGGTGCAATCACACGCTCGACCAGGGGCAGCGCAAAAAGGGCGGCCAGAGCGGCGGCAATCACCAGCGCAGCAGTGAGGAGATTCAGCACCCTGCTAAAGAGCAGCCAGGCGCCCCGGCGGTCTCCCTGCGTCCAGGCGACGGAAAAGACGGGAATGAAAGCGCTGCCCAATGCGCCGCCGGCGATCAACTGGAAGAGCAGATCAGGGATACGGAAGGCTGCCAGATAGGCGTCAAGCTCGGCGCCAGCCCCAAACTGCGCGGCGATGACGACCTCGCGCAGCAGCCCCGTTACGCGACTGAGCAGGTAGAAGACCATCACCAGCAAGGCAGCGCGGGCCACGCGTCGACTTACAGCGTTGTCGTTCGACGCGACCTCAACGCCAATGCTGCTGTCTCGTTCTGTGACGAGTGGGGCGACTTGGACTTCTTGACTGTTCATCGCGCCCGATTATAGCACGGCTGATTGGCGCTATCTATTTCTCTTCACGGTTGCAAAAATCGAACAAATGGTCTAAAATTTTCCCGCTTGGATTTGGTTGGGACAATTGCTCAGTGATCGTGTGGGGGACTATGATTGGAATTTCACTTTCCATGAACGCCTGGCGTGAGATTTTTCAGCGCGTCTTCGGGAATGCAGCATGTCAAGACAATGTGACGCCGGAATGGTTGGTCAATCCAGCCACCAAGCGTCGTCTAAAGCTCGACAAGTATTACCCTGATTTTGGCATTGCAGTGCGCTTTGTGGGCCTCACCGCCAAAGGACAGGGACGCCAGAGCGATTGGGAGGCTCTGGAGGCTGAACAACGCGATAAAACTCGCGAGGAGTTGTGTCGACTCAACGGCGTTCAGTTGCTGCTCATCGAGCCTGACAGCGAGGATGTGTTGAAGCAAGTGGATGCGCTCTTGGATGCGATTTCCCGCGCTGGCTTCAACAAGCCAAATGGCAAAGGCAGCAATCTTTCTGGGGCGCAGCGCACTCGCTCACTGCAAAAGGCGAGCGCAACAGCCAGTGAACTGCGTTCACGTCTGTCCAAATCGCCTGCGCAGGTCATGTCGAGTTTGGCAGAGGCATGGCAAGATCGCGAGACCAACGATCTCCCAACGCCTCTCCCCCTTTCAAGTCCGCCAACTCGCAGACATGCGATCAATCTTTCTGTCGGACAGGTCGTCTGTCACGAACGATTTGGGCAGGGTGAGGTGATCTCCCTTTCGGCGGAGGGAGAGGATCGACAGGTGACGATCCGTTTTGGCGGTGAACAAGACAGAACATTCCTGGCGTCGCTTGTTCAGGAGAAACTGACGCTTGCCAGTTAGAGCCGATCAGTGAACAATCTTCCAGGAAGTTGGGAACTTCCTGGAAGATGTGTCAATCATCCTCTGATAAGTCCTCAGCTGCCACTCTCGAAGGGTTCGCTGGCATAGCTCTGAGCGTATCCACCAGCAGCATATCCCCCTGCCCCCCCGTAACTGCTGGATGCAGAACGCGCTTCTGGTTGGCTCTCCTGGTGCATGCGCAGCAACAGCGCAGCCGTCAACCGGGTGTTTTCTTCGATAGCCAGATTCATTGAGATCAACTCGCCCGCAGCATAAAGAACGATGAAATATAAAACGCCGCCGACCATAGAGAGAATTCCCAAGATGATTCCCCCACCCAGGGAAACGAACACGTCAAAGATTCCCCCGATGATGGGAAGTTGATTTGGCTCTGTGCCGAGAATCTCACCGATGTTCACCATGCTGATGAGGGCGACGACGATGCCAACCAGCGCAGAGATGATCAATACGATCCAGGCAATGACCTTGATCAAGCCTGCAAAGAAACGCAGAACACCAAACCGTTTTGGAACAGTCATTGAAGCCTCCTGATAGGGTCAGTTGTTGATCAAGCTGATAAGTTGCTTCGCTGTTGCGGGTATTGTACAACAGAGTCTGAAAACAAACCAGTAAACAGAAACACCGCCGATATCGGCGGTGTTGAGTGAGCAACACACCAACGGTTGCATCACCATTTGCGCGAGTCACGCCTCTGGAGCTGGCGCTTTTGTAGCAGTCGATTCTTTGGCGCTCTTGTCAACAGGGGTCTCCACCGCTTTTGCGCCCCCTTCGACCTTTCCATTCTTGTCGCTTTTTTCGGAACTGTCTCCGCTGCCCGTTGCGCTTTCTTTGCTCGATTTCTTACTGTCGGTGATATACCAGCCACTGCCTTTGAAATGAATGGCTGGGCGGCCTAACATGCGCGCTACATGATGGCTGTGGCATGCAGGACATGGCGGTAGTGTTGTGGCAGAAAAGGATTGCATCTGCTCATAATGAACACCGCATTCCTGACAGACGAATTCATAAATTGGCATAAATGCTCATTCTCCTCGATCTTTCCGCTGATCCACGCTTTGCACCGCCAATCCGAAACAGCTATACTGCACCAGAAGTTCAGAACGGCTGTGCGCACGGTGTACAAAATCGCAAGTATAGTCAGAGAGCGCGGTTGTGTCTAATTTTCAGCGCGGCGCGTGAGTGGAGGCGCAAGTGTCGCTCAAATTTGCAGGGCAGAAACTTCTTTCGGGACTGTATGAACCAGAGGGCATCTATCTACACATGCCCTTCGAGGGGGAGGTGGTCATCGTTCAGGGGTGGGGCGAACACGCCGAATTTTATGGGCAATGGCAGTACAACGGCGTGATGCTCAAGGGACACCCCGGCGTCGATTTTGCCCTTTCCCCAGGAGCGCGCGTTCTGGCGGTCGACGCCGGACGTGTGGTTGAGATCAGCCTCGAGCGCAACGGCTTTGAACGATACATCAAAATTGAACATCGATGGGGTGAATCGTTCTATGCTTTCCTGGGCGAAATACCAGTAGACGCCGGGCAAATAGTAAGTCGCGCGTCGCACATCGCCTTTACTCAGATTTTTCCTGTCGCGCCCTTGCACTTCGCCATTCGTATCCAACCGTACAACCGCTTCGACGGATGGGGTGGGTTCAGCGACCCCCTTCCCTATATGGACACACTGGGGCTTGGCCCCGACGAGATAGACCCCGACGATGGGGGAGTCGCAGCTCATCCCATGGCGACCGAACGCCCCGGAATGAGACGACCATAAGGTCCAGCCTATATCCCGGCGCCCCCAACCGAGATTCGAGCCTGTTGTTCACCGTCCTTGCAGATAGCGCGCCACGTTCGCCAGATGCTCCTCATAGGTGGCGGCGAAGACATGCTGACCGCTGCCATCGGGAAGCGCAACAAAAAAGAGATAGTCGTGATCGTCGGGATCTAGAACCGCCTGAATACTGCTCAGGCCAGGGCTGGCAATGGGGCCGGGCGGCAAGCCAGGATAGAGGTAAGTGTTGTACGGGCTGTCCACCGCGCTGTACTCCTCCAGAGTAACCGGCGTCTTCCACCACTGCCCGTTCTCTTGCTGATAGCCAATGGCGTATTGCACGGTCGGGTCGGCGTCCAACTTGACGCCGTTCGCCAAGCGGTTCAGATAGACGCTGGCGATGGTGGGACGCTCTTCGGGGATAACCGCTTCGCGTTCCACGATACTGGCCAGGGTGAGAACCTCGTGGAGCGCCAGATCCGTCTTTCCCGATGATTGCGCTTCTTCGACGAGCGGCATCACCCGCGCCGCGAATGTGTCCAACTGGCGGATGATTAAGTCGGCGGCGGCAGGATCGTTGGGCAGCTCATAGGTGTCGGGGAAGAGATATCCTTCCAGGCTGGCGCCAGCAGGTCGCGCTTGCAGGAAAGGATATTTACTGACGTCGAGCGTGCTCAAGTCCCCCGTCGCAGCGATCTGTCGGTAAAGCTCGCTCTGGGGCGACGCCCCATCGCTGGAATCGCCAAAGGCATTCACCGTCGCCAGATATTCCGCGGTCTGTTCCAGCCGCCAGCCCTCGGGCACCGTCACCAGCAGGCCGGCAGCGCGACTGCTGCGCAGGCGGTCGACGATCTCCACCATCGTCATATGCGGGCTGAGGGTGAACGTTCCCGCCTTCAGGCTGCCGGTCAGGCCGTTCACTCGCACGTAGGCTTCGAAGAGCAGGTCATCGCGGATCAACCCCATCTTGAGCAGATTCTGCCCGATGACCCGCGCCGGCGCGCCCGGCTCCACGACGAACTCGACCGGGCGGGTATCCACACTGGCTGGCAGGTGAAGTTCCTCTTCGTTCTGGGCCAAATAGACATCCAGCGCCGCGGCGCCTCGACCGCACGCGGCCGCCGCCAGCAAAATCGCCAAAACTGCAATCAATCGCAGCGGTGTAAAAAGACCGACCACGGGTCAGCGCCCTTCCAACGCCAAGACGGCGTCCTGCTGCGGTGCGCTCTCGCTACTGGGGCGTCCCCGGCGAAAGCGCGGGTCCTGGGCTAGCAGGTTGCGCAGTCCAGCTTCCAGGCGTGTGGCAGGGCGGAGTTTGAGCAACTGGCGCGCTTTGCCCAGATCAGCCACCAGGCGAGCGATGCCGCCAGCGGCGTCGCGGTTGTAAAGGATATGCGGCTTGACGGCAACGATGGCCGCAATTTGCGCCGCCAACTCGTTGATCGAGGTCTCCTCGCCGCTGCCCACGTTGATGATCTGACCGTCCACACTGCTCGCCTGAGCTGCGCTCACCAGGGCTTGCACCACATCCTCAATATAGACGAAGTCACGCGTCTGGTTGCCGTCGCCGTTGATCACCACCGAGCCGCGGCCCAAGACTTGCTGAACCATTTGCGGGATTACAGGAGCGTGGGTGGGCGGGATGTGCTGACCAGGCCCGTAGGCGTTGAAGATGCGCAGCGCGACAGTCTCGAAGCCGCTCAGTTGGCCGATATTGAAAAGGTAATACTCGGCTGCCAGTTTACTCACTGCGTAGGGGACCGCCGGGCGCGGCAGCATGAGCTCGTTGACCGGTTGATCGCTCTGATCGCCATAAACCGTGGCGCTGCTGGCCAGGATGACGCGCCTAACGCTGCTCACATCGCGGCAGGCTTCCAGGAGCGCCACTGTGCCGCCCACGTTGACATCGTTGTACTCCCGCGGATAGAGGACGGAGGCCGGCACACTGGCGCGCGCGGCCAGATGATAAACCACATCTACGCCCTGCAATAGGGACCATAACTTGGGGATATCGCGCACATCGCCGCGCGTCACGTGGATGCCTGGATTGAGCGCTGCGGGATCGCCGCTGCTCAAGTCATCCAGAACGCGCACGAAGTGACCGAGTTGCAGAAGGCGATTGGCCAGATGGCTGCCAATAAATCCCGCCCCCCCGGTGACAAGTATTCTCATGATTGTCCTATTCTCACAATCGATAACACTCTTTGGCCAGATCATAGGCCATGTTGTGCGCCATTTCCGCCGCGTCTTCTTCATCGCAGACGCCTGTGACGGCCAAGCCGGCCAACCAATTGGCTGCCGCCCGCCGCCAGGTGTCGTGGCGCGCCGGAATGGAGGGAAACGCCCGTGTGTCATCGTTGAAGCCCGCAGTGTTATAGACGCCCGCAGTCTCGATCACTGCGTCGAAATAGCGGCGCATGCCATTCAAGCTATCGAAAAACCACCAAGGCGGCCCCAGGCGCAACGCCGGGTAGTGGCCGACCAATGGCGCAAGCTCGCGCCCATAGGTGGTCTCATCCAGCGTAAAGAGAATGATGGTCATGCTGGCGTCATTGCCGTACTCATTCAGGAATGGTTGCAGGGCCGCGGTGAAACTGACGGGCACGGGGATGTCGCCGCCCATATTGGGGCCGAAGTGATCAAAGATGAGGCGGTTGTGGTCGCGCAAGGAGCCAACGTGGAGCTGCATGACCAAGCCGTCTTCACGACTCATGCGCGCCATTTCCCACAGCATGTGCAGTTCAAAGCGCGCAGCGAAATCAGCATCCACCCGTCCTCGCAGCGCGTTGACGAAACCGTGACGCAGGGCTTCCGTGCTCTCGAAGCGGGTGATGTGGGGCATGAAGACCGCGTGGTCTGTGGCCGTGGCGCCCATCTCCTTGAAAAACGCGCGGCGCGCTTCCAACGCGGCCACAAATGTCTCATAGCTGTCGATCTCGCGGCCCGTCAAATCGCCGAGCTTCTCGACCTCGCCCAGCCAGCCCGGCGCATCCATCTTGAGGACGCTGTCCGGGCGAAAAGTGGGGCGAATATGGCCGGCCCAGCCCGATGAGCGGATGGCCTGGTGGTGGGCCAGGGAATCGGTCGCCGCGTCGGTGGTGCAGAGCGCCTCGATGTTGAAGCGTTCGTACAGACGGCGTGGGCGAAATTCGGGCGTGGCAAGTTGGGCGGCAATCTGGTCATAGATGGCCTGAGCGTTCTGACTCATCAGCTTCTCCGTGACGCCAAAGACGCCTTCCAGTTCATCGCGCAACCAGACGCCCGTGGGTGTGCCGCGGAAGAGGTGAAAATGATCGGCAAACCGCTGCCAGATGCGGCGCGGGTCATGTTCCACCGCAACGCCGTCCCGCCGGGGGATGCCCAGCTCCTCCAAACTCACGCCTTGTGAAAAGAGCATGCGAAAGACATAGTGGTCAGGGATGACGAACATCTCTGCTGGATCGGCGAAGCGAGTGTCGGGGTTGGCGAAAAGTCGTGGCTCCACATGGCCGTGGGGACAGATCAGCGGCAGGCCAGCAATGGTCTGATAGAGTTGCCGGGCCAACGCTCGCTGGGCAGGGTCAGAGTCGAAAAAGCGATCTGGATTCATGGTCAAATTCCTCAAACGGCAGGTGTATGTAGTTGGCTGTGGCCAACGCGTCACGTCGCCTGGCCTGTCGATCGTTTGGGCGACGGCTTCGTCGAACCCGGCGCCTTGGGTGGCGCGCTCAGGTTGGTCGATGTTTCATCGCCAGGTGAGAAGATGGTGTTATAACTGATGCAGGCTTCGACGAGTTTGACTGCGCTGAAGTGACCTTGGGTCCAGAAACCTGAATAGGCTTCATCGGGAAACAGTTTCTGAGCGATGGCCAACGGATTTTTGCCCTGGGCTGTCAGCACGCTCACCTGCCTCGTAAGCTGGCGTAGGTAGTTGATCTTGTCCTGGATGTCGAGGGTCGGCGTGCGACGCATCTGCCCACTTCCTGAAAAGAGACGTTCTGGCTCCAGGCTCACCAGAGTTTGCAGGCTGGCAATCACTCCGAAGAGATCAAACTCGCTGGCCCAAGTGCGATCGTGGCCGCTCATAAAGACATCTCCCGAAAAGACCCATCGTTGGCGCGGTTCGAAGTAGACCACATGGTCGCGGCTGTGACCGGGCGTCTCGACGGCGCGAAAACGATAGGCGGGCGTGCGAATCTCATCCTCCACCTCATCCAGGGGGATGACGCCCTCCACGGGCTGAGGCGCGCCCCACATCAGACGGCGGTACAGGTGCATCTCTTGCTTTCCCGGGTCGGCGATGGCTGGCACGGCCCGTGGCGCAGCATAGATGGGAGCATCAGGGTATGCCTGGTGCAGCGCAGCCAGGCCGCCAATGTGATCCTCGTGGCTGTGGGTAATGGCAATCTGATGAACTGGCGCTTGCTCCAGGACGCGCAGAAGCTCGCGGCTTGTGGCGGCCGGCCCGGCGTCGATGAGCAAACCATCGACCCAATAGGCAGCACTCCAGGAGAGTGGCTTGCCCAAAAAGCGCCGCGCCATGCGGATGGCGATCACTGGCCCGTGCCGATCAACATGGATCATCGTTGCAGCTCCACTGAACTCCCTGCACCTTCGACGACTGCACCCAACCTGTCCAGCAACCGCTGAGGAATCTTTGCCATACGCCCCTGCAAGTCAACGCAAATGTGCTCCGTCTCACCCATCGCCAGCAATGCGCCATTGGCTGTGTTCTCCACCCGATAGGCAAAGACTACCTGGCGGCTACGCACAGATTGGAGAGTGGCCTTCACCCGCACGACATCGCCAAAGCGCGCCGCTGTACGAAACTGAACCTTCAAACCAGTCACAGCAAAATGATGGCCGCCAGCAGCAAACTCGGTGTACGGAAAACCGACTGCATCCATCCACGCCACGCGGCTTGCCTCGAACCAGATGGGGTAATTGCTGTGATGCACAACTCCCATGGCGTCGGTTTCGGCAAAACGCACCGGGAACTCGATCTCTGCTGACTCGCCGTCGAACATTGCGCGTTATTTCTCAGCGGTAGATGGCGTAAATCCGATAGGTGTGAAGGTAGACGTACAGACGTGCTACTAACAACCCGTAACGTACCCCTCTACATGTGGATGGCATGACCTTCGATTGCGTGCGCCGCCTCCATGATCACCTCGCTGAGCGTGGGGTGCGCATGCACAGTGCGCGCAATCTCCGCTGGCGTAATCTCCATGAACTGGGCCAGGCTCAGCTCGGGCAACAGCTCGGTCACTTCTGGACCGACCAGGTGCGCGCCCAAAATCTCACCATATTTGGCGTCCGCGATGATCTTGATGAACCCCACCTTTTCGTTGAGCGCCTGGGCCTTGCCGTTGGGTAGGAAGGGGAATTTGCCCACTTTGATCTCGTATCCAGCCGCTTTGGCCTGCGCCTCCGTCATGCCCAGGCTGGCGACCTGGGGATGGCAATAGGTGCAGCGCGGCATGAATTGGTAGCGATCAGCCTTGATGGGCAACGTTTCCGCGCCGGCGATGGTTTCCGCAGCGACGATGCCCTGTGCGCTGGCCACATGGGCCAGCGCCAGCTTGCCTGTGCAGTCGCCGATGGCGTAGATGTGGGCCACATTGGTGCGCATGCGTTCGTCGATCTCGATGAAGCCGCGCTGGTCGAGCTTGACGCCGGCGGCCTCAAGCCCCACCCAGTCCGTATTGGCGCGTATGCCAATCGCCATGAGCACTTTGTCGGCGGTCAGTGTCTCCGTCGCGTCGGTCTTGAGATTGCGCACGGTGACGGTCACACCGGCCTCGCTCACTTCCACCCTTTCGGTGCGCGTGCTGGTCATGGTCTTCATGCCCGCCTTTTTGAAAGCCTTTTCCACTTCGGCGGCCACATCGCTGTCCTCCAAGGGCAGTAGTTGATCCAGCATCTCAATGATGGTCACCTCGCAGCCATAGGCGTTGTAGACATAGGAGAATTCCATGCCGATGGCCCCGGAGCCGACCACAATCATCTTCTTGGGGATTTCGGCCATCACGACGGCGTCACGGTATTGGATCACGCGCTGGCCGTCGATCTCCACACCGGGGAGGCTGCGGGCGCGCGCGCCGGCTGCGATGATGAAATGAGCGGCGGTCACAGATCGCTCGCTGACGGCTGGCTTGAACTCCGACGCAGTCACTTTGAGGGTGTGACCGTCGCTAAAGACGCCATGTCCCTCAATGACATCGATCTTGTTCTTTTTCATCAAAAAGGCAACGCCTTTGGTCTGGCGATCGACGATGCCGCGACTGCGCTTGACCGCTGCCCCAAAATCCACCTTGAGGTTGTCGAAGCTGATGCCGTATTCGGCGGCGCTGTGGAGCGTCTCGACGATGGACGCGTTGTGGATAAGGGCTTTGGTGGGAATGCAGCCCCAGTTGAGACATACGCCCCCCAGATTCTCCCGCTCCACAATAGCCGTCTTTAGGCCAAGCTGCGCTGCGCGAATGGCAGCCACATAGCCCCCAGGCCCTGAACCGACCACGATGAGATCATATTCGTAGATGTGATTGCTCATTGCATCTTCCTATCATTCATGCGGGTGCGTCCCGCCAATTCTCCAACGTTTCTTTGATTGCTGTCAAAAACTGGTCCGCGTCTGCTCCATCCAAGTTGCGGTGGTCAAAACTCAGGCTCAGATAGCACATAGGGCGGATGACGATGGCGTCATCCGCGCTGGGCAGCAGAGATGGGCTGTTGCTGCGCACCACTGGACGCTTGACAATCGCACCTATGCCCAGAATGGCGGCTTGCGGCTGATTGATGATGGCCGCGCCGGTCAGACTGCCGCCCACGCCGTGATTGGTCACCGTAAACGTCCCCCCGCTCACTTCATCCGGTGTGAGTTTGCCCGACCGCGCCCGTTCAGCCAGGTCGTTCACGGCGCGCGCCAGGCCAGCAAGATTCTTCTCATCTGCGTCGCGGATCACTGGTGCGACCAGACCGTTCGCCAGCGCCACAGCCACGCCGATGTGAATGCGCCGGTTGAGCACGATGCCCTGCTCGCTGAAGCGGCTATTGACCAGGGGCGCAGCACGCAGCGCTCGCGCCGCCGCCGCCACAAAATAGGGTGTGAATGTCAGCTTAACGCCCCGTTCCGCCAGGGCAGCTTTGTACTCTTCTCGATGGCGCACCACTGCGGTCATGTCCACCTCGAAGACGGTGACGGCATGGGGGCTGGTCTCTTTGCTGTGCACCATGTGTTGGGCAATGGCGCGGCGCATGGAGGAGAGGGGCTCTAATACTTCGTCCGGGGAGAGCGATGTTGCAGGCGGCGCTTCTGAGCGGACGACGGCAGCGCCAGGTGCACGGCCTGCAGAGTGCTCTTGCGCCAGGAATGCCAACACGTCCTTCTTGGTGACGCGTCCGCCCAAACCGCTGCCGGCAATCTGACTGGCGTCGATCCCGTGCTCGCGGGCAATGCGTTTGACCACCGGGCTGAAAAAGCTGCGGCCAGGCCCGCGCTCCGAAACCGTCACGCGGCGCATGGGCGCTGCGTCGCCAGCGGGCGTTTGTCCACCAGCGGCCGACGGCTGTGAGGGGATCAACCCTGCTGAATGTGGCGCGCTCTCCTCGTCTGGTTCGCCGATGGCGGCAAGCAATGTCCCGACGGGGACGGTCTTGCCAGTAGGAACATAGATTGCCAATAGTGGGCCGCTGGCTGGCGACGGAACCTCGGTGTCGATCTTGTCGGTGCTGATAGCCAACAGCGGCTCCATCTTTTCCACCCGATCGCCGGGCGCTTTGAGCCAGGCCGCGACCACACCTTCGACCACGCTTTCACCAAGTTTGGGCATAAGGACAGGTGTGGACATGGGGCGTAGACCTTCAGAAGGGTGTGATTCTGTCGGCGATGGCCGGCTCATCCATCTCGCCGGTCATGTAGAGATAACGTTTGCCAGCGACCGTGGTGAAGCCGGCGTGCTCTCCTTGGGGCGTCAGCGCCACGATATTCATGTACTGGCCAGGCTGAGCGGCCAACTCCATGAGATCGGCCAGCGTCGCCGACCCGGCGTCCCGGAGCGACTTGCCCATCTTCAGGTAAAAGACCAGACTGTGGGCTGTGGCGGCGCGGATTGCCAACTCGCCCATGCCCGTGCAGGCAGCCGCGCCATAGCGGTTGTCGCAGTAGTTGCCTGCGCCAATGATCGGGCTATCCCCCACACGCCCTGGATATTTCCAGCCTAATCCGCTAGTGCTGACCGAAGAAGCCAGGTCGCCGTGTCGATCCAGCGCCAGGTAGTTGACGGTGCCGTGGGTCTCCTCGGCCTCTTGTCTCTTCTCCTCCCAATAGAGATGATCGTCCAGGTCGAGGGGGCGCGTGAGAAGGTTGGCGAGCTTGCGCACATCATGTTGGCCTGCGGGGTCAATGCCATAGTGGGTGAAGCGTTCGCGCCAACGTCGGAGACCCTCTACGCTACGCTGATCTGTCGGCGTCTCGCCCAGTTCGGCGGCGAAGCGTTCGGCCCCACGCCCCACAAGCAGCACATGGGGCAGTTGTTCCATCACCTGGCGCGCGAGAGTGATGGCGCGGCCATAGCCCTGGACGCCGGCCACTGCGCCGGCGCGCAACGTGCGCCCATCCATGATGCTGGCATCCAGCTCCACCTCGCCCAGCACATTGGGCAACCCGCCGTACCCGACGCTATGGTCATCGGGGTCGTCTTCGTTGAAGCGACAGGCCAGCTCGACTGCATCGAGGGCGCGCCCGCCCTGGCGCAACAGATTCATGGCGGCGATCATGCCGGCGCGCCCATTTTCACTGGCAACAAGAAGAGGGGCAGTTGGCGATTGACGATTCATCTCACAAACTCTTCTTCGAGCTGCTTCACCCTGGTCAGGAGTTGGGTTTTGGTTCCAGTCAACCGGTTGCGCTCGCGTTCGACGAGCTTGTCCATCGTCGCAGCAAAAACCTTGTCATTCGATCCATCGGACGCCGCTAGATATTGTTCGAGAAGTTGTACTTTTTCGAGTGTCGTCATAGGGAATTGTCTCCCAAGAACCCTTGTCTCTTGATTACAGACTCTACCTGCGCCGTAAGAGAATCCCACGGGGCATCTGGTCGTTTGTTCACCGTGACAAAGTCTTGCGCCAAAAACACGTTATAGATGCCGTCGATGGCGAAGAGCGCAGCAGCCAAAGGGTGTTCTCTCGCCGCTTCGACGCTGGAAAAGTTGCGAGGGGCAAGAAAGCGCACTCCAGGCAGGATAAACTTACGTGCATTCGGGTTGGGCGTCTGGTGAACTTCCACTGGCATAGAAAAAGTATAGCACAACGGCATTGAATCCAACTGAATCGATTCGCCGTACTTGCACGGAAAACGCATCTGCAAAAATTGTGGAAACCTTACGAGCGCCGTTACGTTTTGAGTTGTGACAACCAAAGTACTGCGAAATGACGCAGATGGGTGAATGGTGTAGAATGTTGGTTAGTCCAGTAGGTTTGTTGCGAAAAGGGGGCGTCATGGGACAAGAATACTGTCGAATGAGACGATCTGGGGGGGATCAGGTAGTCGATGCGACCAGAGATGGATGGAGGCGCACCGCGAGCGCGATGCTGGCGATGGTTTTGGCAGCGGTCTTTGGTGTGCTGTTTTTGACCCAGCCTGCGAGCGCGCAATCGACAACCACCGGCTCGTCTCCTGTGATCGTTGCGGCTGGCGACATTGCCAACTGTTACAATCAAGAGGACTATGAGACGGCCTATCTGCTGGATATCACCCCGGGCACAGTGCTCGCGTTGGGCGACAACGCTTATGAGATCGGCTCGCTGGAAGAATACAACGCATGCTTTGGTCCCACCTGGGGACGACACAAGGATCGCATCTATCCCGTACCGGGCAATCACGAATACGGTTCTGCGGGCGCCAACGGCTATTTCGCTTATTTTGGCGACAGAGCCACTCCATTGGAGCCGGGATGTCGCAGCAATTGCAAAGGGTATTACTCCTTTGACATTGGCGACTGGCACGTAGTAGCCCTGAATAGTGAGATTTCCGGCGACCCCGGTTCGGAACAGGATCAGTGGCTGCGCGCCGATTTGGCAGCCAATCCACGTCTGTGCACATTGGCTTTCTGGCACCGACCCTATTTTAGTTCCGGGCGACCAGCCGGCTCCAGCCCAGGGCTTTTCAAGACGCTTTATGATTACGGCGCGGATGTGTTGTTGGTGGGTCATGAACACAACTATGAGCGTTTTGCACCGCAAGACCCAAGTGGGCAGGTGCAACACGATCGGGGCATCCGTCAATTTGTGGTCGGCACCGGCGGCGACCCTCTGAGCGACTTCCGCTTCATTCAGCCCAATAGCGAAGTGCGCAACAGCGAAACCTTTGGCGTGCTCAAGATGACGCTCCATCCCGATGGCTATGACTGGGTGTTCATGCCCATTTCTGGCCAAACGTTTACGGATTCGGGCAGCGCCAAGTGTGTCACAGCCGGCCAGGTTCCACCTGCACCGGTGTCCATCACAACGGCGCCGGCGCCTGCAACATCCGCAGCGCCTGCGGCGGATGTCGTCGCGCCCACGACAACTGCACCAGCGACGCCATCTGCTCCGGCGCAAACGACTACGTCTGGCAGCAACTACATCGTACAGGCTGGCGATACCCTGAGCACGATCGGCGCGCGCTTTGGCGTCCCTTGGACGACGATTGCGGCGGCCAATGGTCTCAGCGAGAGTTCCATCATCCGCATCGGCCAGACACTGCGTCTGCCCGGCGTGACGAATACGGCTGCCACCGCCGCAACGACTGCGCCGGCAGCCGCAACGACCGGAACGCCGCAAAGCAAGACTTACACTGTGCAAGCGGGCGACACGCTCCTCGCCATCGCCGTACGCAACAGTGTGAACTGGCGCATACTGGCAGCAGCCAATGGACTGAGCGAAGACGAGAGGATCGTCGTGGGACAGGTGCTCACAATTCCCGCAGCCGGGACGACGACAACGACAGGAACGACAACGTCTGCGACCCCGACTACGACCACGGCTCCAGCCACAGCCACAACGACGGGGGCTGCAACCCCCTCAACCGCGACGGGGACAGCCGGAGTAGGTCGCACGCATACGGTCGTCGCCGGAGACACTATCATCTCGATTGCTATCAAGTATGGAGTGGATTGGCAAAAGCTACTTCAAATCAACGGGCTGACCGCCAACTCGATCATTCAGGTTGGGCAACAGATCCGGCTGGAGTGAGGACGATTCGCGCTCACGGAGAGTTCGCGAGCGCGCTTCTCGCTGAAACAATCTGACCTGAAAGACCCACCGATTGGCAACCGCTCAGCAGCTCATCTTCGTAGCGAGCCATGAGAAGGGGACTTTGCTCGTTGGAATCAACTTGATTTGCCGCCCACCTCATGGCCTATCTTGGTTCAGAGATCGCCCTAGGTTGTGTTGACATTTTAAACTGCGGTTGCTTTGAAACCAGGAGTTTTCACAGTTCAAAAACTCCTGGTTTCAAACAGAGCGAAGTATAGAAGCACAGCAAGCTCGCGCTCTGTTGCCCCGTGGCGCAGTCACCGAAGCGTCGATGCGCACGTTTGGTCGGAGCGCGAGGTTTTCATCTTGCTGTCGAACGATCGCTGCCACTCATCACTTGTGCATCAATCCGCAGCCTCTACCACAGCCAGGCGTTCGGCGATGATCTCCGCCACATCCTTGACCTTAACGCCTTTGTCTGCGCTCTTGGCTGCATCCGTGAGCATCGTCAAACAGAACGGGCAGCCCACGGCAATGGTCTTAGCGCCGGTGGCGGCGGCTTCTTCATAGCGCACTTCGTTGACGCGGGCGTCGCCGTGCTCCTCCTCTTTCCACATCTGCGCGCCGCCCGCGCCGCAGCAGAAGGACTGGGTGCCGTGGCGCGGCATCTCCAGCATCGTTGCGCCGACGCTCCCCAACACCCCACGCGGCGCGTCGATGACGCCATTGTGACGCCCCAGATAGCACGGGTCGTGGAAGGTGATCTGATCCACACTACCGTTGCGCTGCACTTGAATCTTACCGGCAGCAGTCAGCTCGCTGAGGAGTTGGGTGTGATGGATCACCTGATAGTCGCCGCCAAACTGACTGTACTCTTTGCCGATGGTGTGTAGACAGTGGGGGCAGGTGGTGACGATGCGCTTGGGTTTCTCGCCGCCCACCACCTCGTTGAGCGTCTCAATGTTGGCTTTGGCCATCTCATAGAACAGGTATTCATTGCCCGAACGCCGCGCCGAATCTCCAGTGCATGATTCCATTTCACCCAACACAGCGTAATTCGCACCTGCTGCAGTCAGCACTCTGGCAAAAGCCTTGGCGGTGTCCTGGGCGCGCGGGTCATAGGAAGGCGCGCATCCCACCCACCACAGAATCTCGAAGTCCGGGTTGTCGTCCACTGTGGGCACATCCAGCCCATCCGCCCACTTCATCCGGTCACGATTGCTGAGATTCCACGGATTGCCGTTGCGCTCCATACCGCGATAGGCCTGTTTGAGTTCACTGGGGAATTCGTTCTCGTTGAGCATCTGGCGGCGGCGGATGTACATGATGTCGAACATCGGCTCGTTGCCCACCGGGCAGATGTCCACGCATGCGCCACACGAAGTGCAGGCCCACACGGCCGATTCGCTGATAGCGTAGTCTATGAGCTTGGTGTCAGAGGCCGCGCCGCCGGCCAGATCGCTCAGGTGCGCGTTGAGGTAATAGCGCTTGTTGACTTCTAGCGCCGATGGCGACAACTGCTTGCCCGTCACATAGGCCGGGCAGACATCCTGACAGCGATTGCACATGATGCACGAATAAGCGTCCACCAGGTGGGTCCAGGGCAACTCTTCGATCTTGGCGACGCCGAACTCTTCGATGGACTCATCCTCGAAGTTGATCGGCTCCAGCGCGCCCAGAGACGTGCGTTTGGGCTTGGTGAGAAAATTAAAGCCCGACATGATAAGGTGGAAGTGCTTGGTGTAGGGAAAATAGGGAAGAAAGGCCAGGATCAGGCCAATGGCCAGCCACCAGGCGAGATGTTCCAAAACGATCAAGGGCGTCTCGCCAAAGCCAGCCCACAAACTACTCACCGTTGATGCAAAGGGTTGCCATGGGTCGGCGCCATGGAGAGCAAGTTGAAAGCTCTCGCCAAGAAAGCGAAAGCCCACATGACAGAGGATGAAGACGCCTACGATGAGCGAGTCGCGGCGAATTCCGCCCTCTTTCACTCGATCCATCAGCATGACATTGTCGCGGTACTGGAGCGCCTTGCTGTTGAAAACGAAACGTCGCAGCAAGAAATAGACCATGCCGGTCAACACGGAGATTGAGAAAATGTCGGACAAGAAGCGGTATGTATTGCCAATGAAGCCTGTCCCCAGGAATGTGATGGGAAATAACCCTTCTAGCACATCGCCAAAGTTGACCAGGAAGTAGAAGACGAAACCCAACGAAATCATGATGTGGAAGATGCTGCTGATGCGGCGCGTCTTCCAGATGGGTTTCGTGATGATCCACGTGACCAGGGCGCTCCATGCGCGTCCAGCCATCTCCCTTGGTTTCGGCTTGACCCCCGGCCCACGCAGCACGACGCGAAAAACGCGCGAGAAGCCAACATAGGAAAAATAGAACGACGCGGCCACCGCAACAATGAAGAGGATTTTTTCGATCAGAGTGAGCATGCGAGAGAGTCCCTCCTGATGAAGATGGGAAAGATGAACACCAATTCACTTGTAATCGCGACGGGTTGCCACAAGGTTGCAGGCTCGTTAGCCAGGGCGCTCAAGCGGTTGCGTCCTCCCGTCGCCGATTGACCTGCGCTACGCCGCCATTGCGCCTAATAATAGTGAGGAATCAGGAGGGATGCAAGTGACAAAAATACTGGAAATGGGGGCAAATCGCCCCCGCTTCCAGTCGAAATCAGTAGGAGATAAGCGACCCTACACTCAAATCAGAATGGAAACCGAACGATGCTACTGCTCGCCAGGTAAACAATTCATACGTCACGAAACACGAGTGACTTGTGACGGTCGGCGATGTGGGTTGCCAATCTAGTATACGTGGGCGGAAGTAAACCAATGGTTGTCATTCTGAGCGCCAGCGAAGAATCCTGCTCGACCACGAGGGATGCTTCACTGCGTTCAGCATGACAATACCATCGACTTATTTAGGCCCTTGTGTACTAGACATCACTAAATGATGCGCAGCTCTGGGTCGGGAGCAATCACCATCACGCTGATGCGCGCAGCGATCTTACGCGCCAAGTTGCGCAACGCCTGCGCTGCCTCGCTCTCTGGCGCAGCGATGACGATGGGTTGACCAGTGTCGCCGCCCACCCGCACGCGCGGGTCAAGGGCGACGCGTCCGAGGAATTCCACGCCCATGAGCTGGGCCGCCTCTTCGCCGCCGCCGCTGCCAAAGACCTCGCCTGACATGTTCTCGATGACGCCCAGTACTGGCACTTCCAGGCGTTTGAACGCAGTCGCCCCACGCCGTGCATCGGCCACGGAGACCGCTTGCGGCCCAGTCACGATCACTCCGCCAGTGAGGGGCGTGCTCTGCGCCAGGCTGAGCTGGGCGTCGCCCGTGCCAGGCGGCAGGTCAACGATCATGTAGTCGAGCTCGCCCCAACGTACATCGGTGAAAAGTTGTTGAATGGCCTTGTGGAGCATAGGGCCGCGCCATACCACCGCCTCGCCTTCGGGCATGAGGAAGCCCATGCTGATCACCTCTACACCAAAGGCGCGGAAAGGAACCATCTTGCCGTTGTCGATGCGTGGTCGTCCTGCCAACCCGAACATGATGGGAATGTTCGGGCCGTAGATGTCGGCGTCGAGTACACCGACGCGCGCGCCATCCAGGGCCAGGCTGACTGCAAGATTCGTGGCGACAGTCGTCTTGCCCACACCGCCCTTGCCGCTTGCCACGGCGATGATGTTTTTGACTGGGATATTGAGCTTGCCGATGATCCTGCTATCTCCACGCACCTGGGCGTCGAAACGGACATGGACTTGCTCGACCCCAGGCAGCGCCAGAACGGCCTGTCGCGCCTCGCGTTCCATCTGTCCCCGCAAGGGACAGGCTGGCGTGGTGAGCATGATGGTGAAACCGACCTCGCCGCCGCTGATCGACACATCGCGGATCATATTGAGCGAGACTAAATCGTTGTGCAACTCGGGTTCCTGCACCGCGCTCAACGCTTTCATCACCGTCTCTTGCGTCACGCCATTCTGCTTATTGCGTCCAAACATATTGCCTCCCTCGCTCAAACTCGTATTCGTATTCGGCCCGCATGTCCAATTGTAAGTCTTCGCGCGCCGTGATCAGCAATCATTCGTCCAAACGCTTGTCTGCTTTCACCCCGCCAGACGCTACTACAAAGCGGCCTAAATGAGACCAGGATATCGTCATTCTTCGCTGGCGCTCAGAATCTCGTTATGCCACCCAGATGCTTCACTGCGTTGGCGGGTGCGCCCGTTCCGATCAGCATGACAAATCGTAGTGTTATTTAGGCCGAACTGTACTACGGCGTGACATATACGTACAGCAGAGGATTTGCACGTAGGTCCCGCACCGTTCGAACGGCGCCGCCAGCATAGCGTTGGGTAAGCGTATCCAGCGTAGTGCGTAGTTCAGGCGCTACGAAGACGTGAGCGCCCGGCGGAAGATCGCCTGGCCAGGCGGCCATCTCCTCAACATTCAGCATGACGCCCGTCTGTGAGCGGCCCTTACCGACTGTCAGCAACAAAGGATCGCTCCAACTGGTTGGCTCGCTCCCCTCGCTGGCGACCCAGTATATCGGCGCATCGGCGGGGGCTTGTTCAATGCTGCGCGCCAGCGCCGTTGTCAGATCGCGCCGTGCAGTGGATGCTTGCGCATACTCGACCCAGCTCGTAACGCCCGCCAGCAGCAGCAAACCCACTGCAAGATAAGAGACAACCTGGGTCGTCCAGCCGCCCAAAGTATATCCGATCATCGCGCGAATACGATCGAGGGCAAAGCCGATGGCCAGCGCGGCGGCCGGCAGAGCAGGAAGCAACAGCGGCCACCACGGCGCATGGGGGACGGCGATGGCTGCAATGATGACAACGCACACCATCCACAGGACGAGCGTCCAGCCGATCAGGTGATCCAGGCGAAACAGAAGCGCCCCCACCCCAAGAGCGAACAATGGGGCGATCAGACTGCTCAACATGGGCAGGTTGACGTTGGCAAAGGGGCTGGCGTCGAATTGTGCGCCGAAAGCAAGCGCAGTGGATTGCAATCTGTCCAAGAAGTTTGGTTGGAGAGTCATCAACCGATCTGGTTCACGAATCCACCCGCCCAATAAAGGCGAGCAGGCGAGAAGCAGGCTGGCAATCCACAGGGCCGCGCCAGCGCCGCCGATCCCGCCGCGGTGGAATTCCAGCCATGAACGCCGCAGAAGCCATAAGCCCACCCAAAGAAGGGCCGCTGTCACGACAAACGCGACTCCCGACGTCGATAGCATCAGCGACGCGCCAATCAGAACGCCGCTTGCCGCAACCAACGTCAGACGCGCCAACCGCACAGCGCGCAGAAGCAGCCAGAGGCCAAGCACACCACACGCCACGGATTCGAGTTGCCCCGACAATCTGCCGAAGTGAATCATGGGAACAGCGCCGGCCAACACGAGCAGCGACCATAAAGCCGGCGTGCGCCCATCATCATCGACCGGGAGATCATATGCGTCCGCGTCGTCAGGCGCAGGATCGCCGCTTCGACGGAAAAGCTCGCAGGCAAGCAGCCAGCTGGCGATAAGAGCCGTGACGCCGGCCATAACGCCGCCCCAACGTATTGCATCCAGTGGGCGAAAACCCGCAAAGAGGAACGCGGCCAATGGCAAAGAGGCGAAGCCGGGCTGATTTGCATCGCCGTAGGCAAATAGCGACTGTTCGCCGCCAACCTGGGCAAACGCCTGTAAAGCCAACCTGGCCGTCTGTTCGGGAATCTGGGCCGGGAGCCGGTCGCTGCTCCATATCATGAGAAAGACGCCGGCAGCCAGAATGAGCGCAGCAACGGGCCAGCCGCGCTCCGGACGCCCCTCCTGTGTGTACGAGATGTGCGACGACCGCATCTGGTCCAAGAGAACAGCGCTCACCATGAGGAGCGCCAGGCTGATCAGCCACAAGACACCCTCTGCGGGCAATACACGGTCGCCTCTGATGACCAGGGCGACACCAATCACTGCGGCAACGCTCGCACAGGCCAACGCTGCAATAGGTCGAGACGACCGAATCTGTGTGACTGAAAAGCGCCACATCCGCACACCCCGTCCCGGTTGCCAAATGGGTGACAGCAGCCCAAATCCCAGAGCCGAGAGCGTCATGACCCAGGCCGCCAGTGTGTAGAGGTCTTCTGGCAACCAACGATTCAGTCGGCTCAAACTGGGAAAGAGATCCAGCAGTGGGGATGGGATAGAATTCGCCACGCCTGCATGAGCGACGATGTACTGGGCCAGATAGACGCCTGCAACTGTGGCAACCAGACCGGCGAATTGGAGCAAACGCATGGGCTAGGACAACAGGGTATAGGCGAGGATGCCAGAATAGAGGGATTCGTAGAAGACAAAACCCGGCTGTTCATAGCTGCACAACCGGGTCGATCGCAACACGCTGAGAATTGCTACGAGATCGTCGAGCTAACTGGGATTCTCTGCGCCTTCAGTTGGGGGGGGCGCTTCACTCTTGGCAACATTCTCGTTTTTGGCATCGTTGCTCGAGGACTCTTTACGAAACTCGCGAATTCCGCGCCCAACTGCGCCAAAGACTTCGGGCAGCTTGCCGACGCCAAAGAGCATGGCGACGATCACGAGAATCAAGATCAATTCGAGTGGACCTGGTAGACCGGGCATGGTTTCTTCTCCTTCGAGAGCTCCTACAGACAGGCATCTGACTAGCCGGGGGAGGCAGTTCATTCACTAAAGCCATTATAGCACGGTTCACAGCAGGCGCAAATACGCTATTCGCTAGACAATAACGCCTCCTGCGCGAGGCGCAGCGCGCCCTGGGCGGGTTCATGAACAAGCGTGATGGGCGTCAATTGCAGATTCAGCTCTTGCGCCGCGTCTGTAAACAGGTCAACCATGCGCTGATTCTTGGTGAGCACGCCGCCAGCCAACCCACACGGGACTTCACCCGCCATCTCCAGCCGCCGTATGACTGCCTGCACTGAGTTAGCCAGTTCGTGCGCTGCTTTCGCCATGATCCCCAGCGCGATTGAATCGCCGCTCTCCGCCGCCTGGCCCACCTCCACAGAGAGGGCGGCGATCTCCATTGGCGTGGCCTGCTCGGTATAGACGCGCTGTACGAGCTGTTCCGGTCGTTCCAGCGCCCAGGCCGCCAGTACGCTCTGGGTGAGCGCAGTGGTTGGCCCACGGCCATCATACGCGCGCATGACTGCCCGCAGCGCAGCCAGGCCGATGGCAAAACCGCTGCCCTCGTCGCCCAGGATATTGCCCCAACCATCGGCGCGCGCAGAATGACCTGTGCGGTTGCGCCCAACACAGATGGAACCAGTGCCGCAGATGACCGCCACGCCCCATCCTTCTGGCGCGCCAGCCGCTAACACCAGTTCGGCGTCGTTGACGATCACCGAGCGCGCATTCGGATGACGCTCTGCCAGCCAGGGCCGAAAAACCCCCAGGTCTTCGGGTCGATCTACGCCGGAAAGGCCCAGACAAATGGAGGCCGCCGGGGCGGATGGCAACTGGGCCGCAGCAAAGGCGGCCGTGATGACTTCATCCAGCGCAGCCAAAGCAGCCGCCGCGCCAACTTTGTGGTAGTTAGACGAGGCAGCCTGGCCGCGCCCCAATAGAACGCCATCGCCGTTGGCCAGGAGAGCCACGGTCTTGGTGCCGCCGCCGTCGATGCCGAGAAGGAGTGAGGTCATAGTGGACTTGTATTTGTGGATGTGACGAAATTGGACTCAGGACGTGCGCTGGTAGACAAGCTGACCGGCCACAAGGGTGGCCTGGACATGCAGACTGGCATCCAAGAGCGTCAGGTCGGCGTCGCAGCCGGGAGCGATGCGCCCCTTGCCAGGCAATCCCAACAGGTCAGCGGGCGTCTGGCTCGCCATGATCAACGCATCGGCCAGGGAGCAGCCGCTCTGGGCCACCATGTTGCGCACGGCCTGGTCCATGGTGAGGATACTACCGGCCAGGGTGCCGTTGGGCCAGCGCGCCGAAGTCTCATCCACGACAACCTCATAGCCGCCCAGGTTGTAGACCCCAGGCCGCGCGCCCATGGCCGCCATGGCATCCGTCACCAATGTGACGCCGGACGCACCTTTGAGTCGGTAGACCAGCGCAGTGATGGCCGGATGTAGATGCACGCCGTCGACGATCAAGCCCACAGGGACAGATGAGAGCAGGAGCGCAACTGGCAATCCCGGTTCACGCTGGCGCAGGTCGCGCATGGCGTTGAAGAGATGGGTGCCCCACCGCAAGCCAGCCGCGATGCCGCTCATGGCTTCGGCGAATGTAGCGTTGGAATGTCCTGCGCTGACGATGACGCCCCGCGCGCTCAAAGCGCGGATCGCGTCGGGGGCGTGCTCCAGTTCGGGCGCCAGCGTCACGATGCGCACCAGGGGCGAGCTGGCGTAGCGACTCAGAATTTCCTCCACGTCGATGGGGCGCATATAGGCTGGGTTGTGCGCGCCGGTCTTGTGAGGGCTAAAGTAGACGCCTTCCAGATGTACACCCAAAACCTGCGCGCCGCTCGCCTGGCGCGCAGCCCGCTCTGCGCCAGTCAGCCAATCACGATAACTTTCCAAAGGCGACGTGATGCAAGTGGGCAGAAAACCCGTCGTCCCGGCAGCGGGCAGGCGAGCAGCCACATGGACGATGCTACCCGGGTCGCTGGTAAAGTCGCAACCAAAGCCGCCGTTGCATTGCAAGTCAATGAAGCCGGGTGCAATCACGCCCTCTGCAACCAGGTCGGCGTGGGGATTAAGCCCCGATTCGACCTGGGCGATCGCGCCGCCTTCTATAACAAGGGCGGCCGGCGCGATGCTGCCATCGGTGAGGAGGGTGGGACCGCTCAGAGTGCGTATGCTCATAGATATAACTCAGTCTCGCTCAGTTCCGTAGGATCGATTTGCGTTTCCCTATGCTCGTCACAAGTATAGCACAATCAACCGGGTGGATTCGTATACTGACGAGACTGTTGTTCATGGGTGTCATCAATAAAGATGGACCGGGCGGGATGTTTGCGTCAAACATAGATCGCCTCGATGCTTGGGTTGAAAAATGCGCGACTCGGACATGGTGATGTACAATCCCACCAGTCAATATCCCCGACCTTGCCGCCCAACAGTGTTTGAAACGGAGATTCGACTTCTCATGGAACGCCAAGAGCTTCTCGAAAAGCAGCGCAAGTATCTGTGGCCCAATCACATCCTCTATTACACCGACCCGCTGCCGTTGGATCAGGGTGATGGGTTATATGTGTGGGATGTAGAGGGCAAACGCTATCTCGACTTTTTCGGCGGGATTCTGACCACAAGCGTGGGACACAATCATCCCAAAATAGTCGGTGCGGTGCGTGAGCAGGCCGGCAAGCTGATCCACTCGTCCACACTCTATCCAAACGCCAACCCTATCAAGCTGGCCGAGAAGCTGGCCGAGATCACCCCGGGACGCTTGCAGACCTCGTTTTTCACCAATTCAGGCAGCGAAGCGAACGAAACGGCGATTGTTCTGGCGCAGACACACACGGATAACCGGGAGGTCGTTGCGCTGCGTCACGCTTACAGTGGGCGCACCTCGCTGACCATGAGTGTGACGGCCCATTTCAACTGGAAGGTGGGCAAGTCTTTCAGCCCAGACATCAAGCACGCAATCAATCCCTATTGTTATCGCTGCCCGCTCAAGCTGAGTTATCCATCGTGTGGGGTGGCCTGCGCTCAAGATGTGGAGGATGTGATCCGCACCACCACGTCGGGCAAGATCGCTGCGTTCATGGCCGAACCGATCCAAGGCGTGGGCGGCTTTATCACACCGCCGGAGGAGTATTTCAAGATTGTTGTCGAAATTGCTCATCGTTACGGAGGGCTGTTCATCTGTGACGAGGTGCAGACAGGCTTTGGGCGCACGGGCGAGCATTGGTTTGGCATCTCACATTGGAATGTGGAACCCGACATCATGACCATGGCGAAAGGCATCGCCAATGGGCTTCCTCTGGCCAACACCATCACCCGCAGCGAGATCGCCCAGAGCATGGTGGGGAAGGGGTTGACATTGAGCACCTTTGGCGGCAATCCAGTGAGTACTGCGGCATCGTTGGCGACTATCGAAGCATTGGAGGAAGAGGCGCCGCCAGAGCAGGTTGGTTTTGTAGGCAAGCGATTGCGCGCCGGCCTGGAGAAGCTGTGGGATAGGTATCCTCTCATGGGCGATGTGCGGGGCAAGGGTTTGATGCAGGGCATCGAGATGGTGATGGACCGCCGCACCAAAGAGCCGGCGCCAATGGCGGTCAGTCAGCTTTTCGAAGAGACGCGCCAGCGTGGATTGCTCATCGGCAAGGGCGGGTTATACGGCAACGTCATCCGCATTTCGCCGCCTCTTACCGCCAGCGAAGACCACGTGGAGATGGCGCTAGAGATTCTCGACCACGCGCTGGCTGCCGTTCACGAGACGTTGGGCGTGGGGTGATCAGAGGGCATCAATGTCAGAGCAGAAGATTCCCGCCATGCACTGTGCGCTTTCTTGACAACAATCTGGGTATCTGGCAGCAGGACATAGGCGCCAAGGTCATTGACCGAAACCCAGGCGACCGCCGCAGCGTCGTCGCCTGCCGTCGCCGTTCCCTGAACATGGCGCGCCCAGTAGTCGATCACCACATAGTGATACTCGATCCCGCCCTCGGCGTCGCGATGGATCGGCTCGAAGACCGCCACAACATCGCCCACCTGGATCTCGACCTGACACTCTTCGTACACTTCACGGCGCACGGCGTCCTGAAGTCGCTCGCCCAGATCGATCAACCCACCCGGCAGCCCCCATTGTCCCGTGCGCGGTGGGCGGGCGCGCTGCACCAATAGCACGCGCCCTTGCTCATCGAAGACTGCGGCAGCCACGCCCACCAGGGGTGCATCTGGATAGCGCCGCCGCACTGCAATTGGCTGGGTAGGAGGAGCGGCGGCGTTCAGCGGGTTTGTCATGTCCATTGTCGGATGATTTCGGGCAGTTGCGCTAGGCTGTCGAGCACTGCATCTGGGATGATCTGGCTGGCATGGAGCCGATTGTCATGGGCGATCTGCGGCAGGGTGTCCAGCGCCACCTGCACCGTCAGGCTGCCCAACTCGATCCCCCCGGCAATGTCATGCCGCAGGCTGTCGCCCACGATGACCACCTCGTAGGGGAGAGCGCCCCAGCGATCCAGGACAATCTGAAAAAAACGAACGTCCGGCTTGCGAAACTCGACGCTGGCGCTGCACAGACACAGATCGAGATAGGGACGGATGCCCAAGTAGTCTATGGTGCGCTGAAAGACGCGGTCGCTGTTGTAATTGGCGAGCACAGCCAATTTGTACCCCTGACTGTGAAGCGATTGAATGGACTCCTTCACGCCCGGTCGCAGTTGCCAGGCCGTCATCTCCGGGGCGTAGAAGATGTCTACGGCGCGGCGCAATACGTCTGGATTCATCTCACTGGCCGGGTAGCCAAAAAATTGAAGGAGAAAACTGAGCGCGTCATCGGCCAGATGTTCTTCTTGCTCCTCTTCGGATTTCTCCTCGGCAAAACGACGCGCCTCGACAATGTGCCGCCAAAATTCATCGGGTAGATTCATCCCCATGCTGCGCATGTAGGCGTCGGCCTGTTGTGCGCCAAGAGTCATCAACTCTTCCAGCGGACGACGGAGCGTGGCCAGAGTGAAATCAAAGTCGAAAATGACGCCTGTCACCAGGTGGAGCGCAGGGACTACGTTGTCATGACCGATCTCTGGGAAAAAGTCCGTCTCCAGGCGGGCAATCTCTTCAGCCTCCAGGTGCGCAGGCTCCATTTCCTCCACGACGTCTACATCGCGAGGCGCCGATGCCATATCTGGCGGTGGGCCGAACAATAGTCTGCGCTCTTGCGCCGTGAGAACGCGTCCTTCGCTGCGGATGCGAGCAAAGAACGCCTCTTTTTCCTCAGCGGTCAAAGGTTCAGCGCCGAATGGAAGAGCGACCCCGTCATCGGTCGGACGATTGTCGTTCACGAAGATTCTGGCTGCGCCTGCACTTGTCGGAGATAGGCGTCGATACGCTCGACAAGTTCTGCCATTTGTTCTGGCGTGAGCCCCGCCAGGCGTTCTTCAGGCGCCAGCCCTGCCAGGCGTTCTTCAGGCGCCAGCCCCGCCAGACGATCCTCGACCTTCGATGTGGCAATGACCAGCCGCCGAATCTCGCGCCCGACCTCCATCAACGACTCTGGTGTGACAACCCTTCTTTCCCTCACTTTTCCCATTTCAGCCTCCTTCTCGTCGAACTCGTTGCGCAGGCCGATGACCAAATCCATCACAGCTTCATTCAATTCTTCCTCGCCAATTTCATCCAGTTGTTTGAAAGCGGCATGACGCACCCGTCGCTTCGAGGCAAAATGCTGTACAACGGAGTTATGAATTTCGGGGCCGCATTTGTTTTTCAGTCCAGTGCTTACCTTCGCGCCGCACCAGGAGAATATCAATCCTGGGTGGTTCGCCCATGACCGGTAATTCAGTGAGAACCGTGACGCCCAAGTGGGTGAACAGCAACTCGAAGAGCCGCGCCAGGATGCGATGCCACTGAGTGCGCTCCACCTGCAATTCCTTCCTGTCCAACGTGAGGTCCGTTCCTGACACGTCATCCATGCGTGTAGTATAATTCTAATGTAATAGCTGCGTCAATCAGGGCTATGAACTCGGATGTGCTACATGGTTAGGGTGAGAGACCCCGGCAACGCCTCCAGACAGTGCTGATATGGAATTGCCAGACGGCATAGATTGTGAAGGGATCGCTCCATGCCCCACACGTTGAAAATCGGTTCCATTCGCTGCCACATTCTCAGCGACGGCACTCACCTGATCGACGGTGGAGGCTTTTTTGGCGTTGTGCCGCGGGTTATGTGGCAGCGGGTGATCCAGCCAAATGCAGACAATATGGTCCCCAGTGATGATCGTTCTCTGCTCATCGAGTCAGATGCGGGGTTGATTCTCGTGGACGTGGGCTATGGCGACAAGCTGAGCGCCAAGGCCCGCTCCCGTTTGGGCATCGGGTCAGCCAGTGAACGACTTCTGGGTCAACTGTCACAGGTGGGCTATACAGCAGATGATATTGACATCGTCTTGTTGACCCACTATCACGGCGACCACGTGGGCGGGGCAACCCGCTGGGCTGAGTCAGATCGCCCGATGAACGAGATCGTTCCCACCTTTCCCAACGCCCGCTACCTTGGCCAGCGCATCGACCTGGCCGAGGCCAGCTTCCCCAACGAACGCACCTCTGCCACCTATCACAGCGAAAACTGGCAGCCGCTGCTTCAAGCAGGAAAGCTCGACATCGTCGATGGCCCACAGCGTCTGGCTACCGGCGTCCGCACCGACATTGGACCCGGGCACACAGCATCGTTGCAAATAGTCTGGGTGGAGGATGGCGGTGAAAGTCTCCTTTTTCTCGGCGATGCTGCAAACTGGGCGGTGCACCTGGAACGCCTGGCCTGGGTGCCCTCCTTCGACATCTTCCCCATGACCAGCATCGAGACCAAACGGCGCATTCGCAGTGAGGCGCTGGAGCGCAACGCGCTGCTCGTCTTTCAACATGACCCTTGTGTGATCACCGGACGCCTGGAACCGAGCGATGGGCGTATTCAGGTGCGACCTGAATTGACCCAAAACCCTTGGCCGAACGAAACCAGACAGTCAGTCGAATAAGTGAATGACGAAAAATTGACCCAAACGCTCACCTTGCCAGATGAGAAATGATTTGCTATAATGCGCTCTAGGATTTCCACACAATTGTTTGATAATGACACCATAGGGAGGAATAATGGCAGCTTCGAATATTGTTGTTATTGCATTTGAGAGTGAGCACGAAGCCGAAGAAGTGCGCGAGAAGGTCAAGGAGCTGGGCAAACATGGGTTGGTCACACTGGATGATTCTGCCATTGTGGTCAAGGATGCCGAGGGCAAGCTGCACGTCAAGAATCAGGTCGATCGGGGCGTTCTGGTTGGCGCAGGGTGGGGCAGCCTCATTGGCCTTCTGATCGGCGGAATCTTTATGCCGTTGGGCGGGTTAGCGATTGGCGCGGCCGCCGGCGGAGCCATTGGCAAGATGGTGAGCAATGGCGTGGACAAAAAATTCGTCAAGGATGTGGCTGACAAGATACAGCCCGGCACATCCGCCCTGTTCCTTATTGGCCGTAGCTCCGACCGCAACGCGGTGCTGGCCGCGCTCAAGCCCTACAAGGGCACTGTGCTTCATACATCGCTGGACAGTGAGCTGGAGGAGAGCCTACGTCGCGCCCTCAAATACGCAGAAACGCCCGAGGCGGCGCCTGTCCCTGTGGCAGCGGCGCCAGAAGAAGCTACACCAGAGGAAGCGGCGCCAGAGGAAGCGACCCCACCGCAAGAGGCGTAGATCAAATAGAGTGTTCCGATATGCACCTGTGGGGCGGCGAGGCTTCGCCGCTCCACCTCGTTCTCTACACCCCAAAGTCCCCAACAACCGCGTCTCCCAACGCCTGCATCAGATCTGCTGAGCGCAAGATGACGGTAACTCCCCGCTCGCCCGACCCGATGGAGATTTCCTCTTCGGCGGGCACGCTGTTATCCACGAGTATCGCCATCGGTGTGGGCAGGCCAAAGGGCGAGACCGCGCCAATGCGATACCCCGTGACAGCCAACACTTCCTCTTCTTTCGCCATGGTCAAACGTGATTGACCGAAATGCTTACGCAACATCGGCCAAGAGACCTGGCGTGCGCCGGCCATGAGCACCATGGTGTAGCGCCCTTCGCCCAGACGAAACAGAATGCTGCGCACCACTTGTTCGGGACGTTGACCGCGTTCCTGGGCCGCCTGCTCCAACGAATGAACCTGGCCTGGATGACGGAAAAGGCGATGAGGCACACCCGTTTCGGTGAGGATGACAGAAACGGGCGGCGGCGTCAAGTCAGTATCCATGTCTTCTACGGGTCACAATCATCAATGAAAATAGCTCTCTGCGCTCCTCTGCGTCCTCTGTGGTGAAGCTATTTTCAGGATAGACGCTGAGTGGTGCATGTGGAAATTCCGCTTTCAGGTCGAAGTGAGAAAGCAGTGACTCGTGACGAATCATACGCCAACGGAGTCCATCAAAAATTGTGCGGTAAGGGCGCAATCGAGACCGCCTCAGATGCAATGCGCCCTTCCTCCACCACAAAGGCCACTCCCCCCCCCATCAGTGGACGTTCATTGTCGTCTGCCGTCAGGAGAAGTTGCCCATCGATCTCTCCGTGAATGCGCCTGCCTCGCACCTTGAGTGTAAAGTTGTAAGTTTGCCCATACGCCCAGGGGAAATCCGCTTCGGCCAGCGTCGTATCGCCGTCCAGCGTTTTGATCAGGCGCGCTTTGCCATCATTGCACAACAGCAGAGCATAATAACGGCGCATACCTTGCACGCGCGCTGCCAACCCGGCCGCTTTCACCAGGTGTAGATTGATCTCTGATGAAACCGTGTAGTCGCCCCACTCGCGGCAGCCCTGGCTAAAAAGCCCCCGGCCACTGTTTTGCACCAGGCGAAAAGCCTCGGGCCAACGTTCTTCGTACTGATCCACCCCGTTCACCCAGGCGCGCCGCCACATAACGCCATCGCCTGCGCAGTGTTGTAATGTGATCTCTGGCGCGCCCTCCCAGGTCAAGTAATCGAGATAGAGCACGCCGTCGGCGCGCTGCATGTGGCTGATCTCCAGCCCGACCGCGGCGATGGGTTGGCCGTCAGTTGAGGGAATCCTCCACTGCACATCATGGTCGGCGCCTGGCGCAATCGTCACACCTGGACTGCGCACGAGCGTGAGCGCATCACTGGCATCGTACACGGCGACATAGAGGCAGCACTGCACTGGTGCGCTGTTACTGCGCTCTGCGCTCACACAGGCGCGGATTGTCTGCCCACTGTAAAGCGTGGGCGATGCGTAAAGGGCGTAGCCGCGCTTGATGAAATAGTCGGCTGTCTGACGCGAGGGGATAAAGGTGGGTGTGGCAACGCGTGCTTTGCGTCCCGGCGCAACGCCTGAAAAATGGACTGCCAGGCTGCGCGCCCCGCTTCGGCTATGGCCGGTGACATTCTCTACGCGGGCGACGCCGTGACACTCGGCGCTCTCTTCCACCGTGAACCCCTGCACGGAGCCTGGCAGCTCGAAGTGGAAACGAGCGCCCTGTTTGGGCGCCGCTGGCGGCAGCCCAGCCAGACTGCGTCCCATATTAATAATGTGATAGGTTTCGCTGGCAGCGTCAGTGATGGCGCGACCGCCGTCGGCTGTCGCCAGGTACATGCGGTCTGCGACCGGGCCGCGCCAGTCGGGGCCGGCGTCGATACCTGCCAGCCCATTCTTGATGCCCAGAATGCAGCCTACGTTGCCCGAATTGCAGTCGGTGTCCCAACCGCAAGTGTTGACGATCATGAGCGACTTCTGAAAATCGTCGTCACCGTGGAGCAGCGCGTGGATGATCAGCGCATGGTTAGGGATCATATGGCAATTGCCGCCGTATTTGTCATAGCCGTAGCTGTCGGCGATGCGCTCGCGCGTCTTGCGCCAATCTGGTTCGGCAGCGCGCCACTCGCGCAGCTCATTGATCATGCGATAGATGAGCGAGTTGGCCGGAATGAAACGCAGCGCGGTGTCAATGAGTTTGTGGATATCGCGCTCGACAAAAGCCTGCGCCTCCATAGCTGCAACCACCTGCGCACCATAGATGGCTTCGCCATCATGACTGACGCTGGCAGCGCGCCGCGCCAGGTCAGCAGCCAGCTCTGGGTCGCCCGGCGCCACCATGGCCCAACCATCGATGAAAATCTGCGCGCCGATTTGTTCTGCCACGGTCTTGCCGTTCAGGGCAATGGAGCCGCTGGCCGGAGCGCCGATGCCATTCTTGAGGCGGAGATAGGCTGTGTGCTCCGTGGAGTTGCCCAGCCCACCCCACCATAGGATGGTGCGCTGCTCGATGATGTAGTTGAGCCAGCTTTGGCCGATCTGAGCAGGCGTCAGGTCGCGGCGGTTGTCATAATCGGGAAGAGCGCGCAGGAAGGTAAATGTACCCGAGATGTCGTCGTCGGTGACGATGAGCGGGACGCCGCGCTTTTCATGGACGTAGTACCAGATTTCACCTAGCTCCGCCATGATGCGCTCGTAGGTCCAGCCCTCGAACGGGCGTCCCAAATAGACGCCGATGATCTTGCCCAGCACGCCGGCATAGACGCGTTCGGCGTAGTCGGTTGGTAGTGGCATGTGGTGCGAACCTTTCCTGATCAATGGATCGATAAAATGGGGATCGAATCTGACGATTCGATCTAGCCCTTGAGACCGCCGCGCGCCAGGCCCTCGATGAACTGACGTTGTAGGGAAAAGAAAAGAATGACAACAGGAATAATCATGATCATCGACGCTGCACTGGTTAACCCCCAATCGCGCTGGAAACGACCCTGAAATGCTTGAAGGCTGGTGGAGATAGGTTTCAATTCCGGCTGCTGCAAGAAGGTGACAGCGAAGAGGAACTCGTTCCAAACGCCCAACCCCACGACGAGCACCACAGTCAGGAAACCAGGCCAGGCGAGGGGAAGAATGATGCGCGTGAGCACCTGGATGTCATTGGCGCCATCGATGCGCGCCGCTTCTTCATAGTCCATAGGGATCGAAACTAGAAATGAGCGCAGCAAATAGGTGGCAAAGGGTGAAAAAATCGCGGCGTAAATGATGATCAGGCCCGCAAGACTATTGACCAAACCCAGGCGCGCCCACATGAAGTAAAGCGGCACCATGAAAAGCAACGCCGGCACAGTGGTGCCAACAATCAGGTAGAAGCCGACGACAGTGGCGCCGACAAACTGATAACGCGCCAGAGCAAAGGCCGCCAATCCGCTAATCACCACTACAGCCAGAATTGTGCCAAAAGTCAGGATCAGCGTATTGGTCATGGTGGTCGAAAAACCTCCCATGACCCAGGCATCCACATAGTTGCCAATCCGCACGACAGTTGGCAGACCAAAGGGGTCTTGCTGAATCTCGGTCGTCGCTTTGAACGAGTTTAGAAACAAAAGAACGATCGGTATGATAGAGAAAAAAGCCAGAAGAATCAGAATGACGTAATTGGGGGCGAGGGATGCGGTGCGCTTTGTGCGGAACATGTTAGATCTCCCAGCCAAGCCGGCGCAGAATGACAAACATGGAGACGAAAATGGTCGAGAAAAACGTCATGGTCAACGCGATGGCTGTAGCATAACCGACGCGTAGCGAGTAGAATGCAGTCGAGTAAGTCAGCGTTGCCAGAACTTCCGACGACTGCGCCGGGCCGCCGTTGGTCAGCAGATAGATATAATCGAATACCAAAAACGACCAGATCATGATCATCAACAACGTGAAAACCAGAGTCGGTCGTATTCCAGGTAGCGTTACATGGCGAAACTCGTGCCATCGATTCGCGCCTTCGATACGCGCTGCTTCGTAAAGATCGACATCCACCGCATGCATGGCTGCCAGATAGAGCACCACCAGAAACCCCCAAAAATGCCAGTTGTCGACAAAGGCCACAGCATAGAGCGAAGTGTCCGAACGGCCAAAGAACCGGATGTCGAGCCAGGAAAAGCCGCGTTCGGCCAGCCAAGGGCCGAGACCGAACACTGGGTTCAATATGAGTTTCCAGATGTAGGCGTTTACTACGCTGGCAATGACGTAGGGAATGAAGTAGAGGGTGCGAAAAAGCATCTGCCCGCGACGGATCGAGGAGAGTAGATAAGCGCCTAAAAGCCCCATGGCCACCGGCACGGTCAAAAAGATGAATGTCCAACGCACGTTATTCCACAACGCGCGGTAGAAAGCGCGATCGGCGAACATCTCCTGGAAATTAGCCATTCCCACGAATTTTGCTTCGCCAATTCCCGACCAATCGGTGAAAGCGTAGCGCACACTCAGCGCCGAAGGGATAATCGTTACTACAAGGCTTAGCAGCAGAAGAGGGGCTAGAAATAGCCAGGGAAGCCACTGCCTGGGACCAAACGTTCGCTTTTTCTTGTGCACAGCCGGCAGCACGCCAGGTACAGATGTGACAGCCATGGACGATTCTCCTTTTGCGCGCTGTGTATATGCGCCGTCAAGCGTCGGCGCATATACACAGGTTCACTGATCAAAACGTTAGCGTTCTGGAACCGGCGGCAACGCGTTTTCTGTGCGCGCTTTGTCCCACAACTCCTGATGCTTGGCAAGATATTCTTCGGTGGTCATTTCGCCTGACCAGACCAACTCGACATCCTTCCACATTTGCGTCTCGGCTTCCGCCGGCCAGAAGGTCCAGGTCGTATAACCATAGCGACCTTCACCTGTAACCTGAGCGAATTCGGTGAAGAAGCGCGCTACGCGCGGATCGACATCCGCCGGGAAGTCTTCTGCTGTGAATTTGATCGGCACGACGAACTCGCCAAAGCTGAAGATCTGTGCAATGCTGGCCGCGCGCACCGGGTCATTATAGAGGAAGTCAAGCACCTCAGCTGCTGCCTCAGGATGTTCACTTGCTGCGTTGATAGAGACTGTACTACCAATCGCCAGGTCGAACCCCTGAGGAACTCCTTCTCGCAATGAAGGCAGCATGGCCCAATCCCATCCCTCCGGATTGTCGGCAAAGTACTCGGCGGCGCCACGAAAGCCCCAGGTGCCGATGGTCATCATGCCCGCCTTGTCAGAGGCCAAGGTGCTCCAGAATGTGTCCCAATCGAACGAATAGTAATCGTCCAGACTTCCGGCGAAGTAGCCGTTGGTTGTGATGTCTTCCTTGAGCATATCGATGGCGCCGGCAAAAAGCTCATCCGTCCAAGGGCGCGCCCCGGTAAGACCTTCGTACACTGCGTCCGGGCCGGCATAGGCATTCAGCCACATGCCGAGCAAATGCTCGTTAGTTGGTTGCCATCCTACATTGCCATAGGAAATCGGCAACAAGTCGGCGTCCTGAAGCGCCTTTGCGACGGCATCAAATTCCGTGCGATTGGTCGGCGGCGTCAGTCCCAAATCAGCAAGGACTTTGGTATTGTAGATCATGACCATGGACTCGAATGTCAACGGCAAGCCATACAGTTGTCCGCCAAGCGTGCCCGAATCATAGGCCCAAGGCAGGATTTCATCTTCCCAACCGTAGTCGTTGGCAAAATCGTTCAAAGGCAGTACAAGACCAGCCTTCTGATACTCCAATAGGAAACCAGGCCCTGGGGTCTGCACAATATCCGGCCCCTCTCCGGCCTGGATTGCTGTGCGCAGAACATCGTTCAAATTCTCTTGATAAATCACCTCCAATTCAATGTCAGGGTGCGCTGCGTTGAACGCCTCGACGAATTGCTTTTGGAACGCCTCTTCCAAAGGCGCTTCCGTCGATTCTGTCCACCAGACAACCTTTGTCTTCTCGCCGCTGGCTGGCGCCTGTTCTGCGCCTTCAGCGGGCGCAACGGGCGCTTGCCCGGCGGGCGCCGCGCAGGCCGCGGTCAGTAAGATCGCAACAACGCTAACGATGAAAAACTGCCAACGAATCTTCATCTTGCCCCTCCTTTGTGGGTTGAAAAGATAATACTGAAGAACAGCTGACCGAATCGGTAGATCTGTAGATCGCGTCAGGTCGACGAACGAACAATGATCTCGAACGGCATTTCCTCACAGCGACCTGGTCCTTGGTATTCTTGATTGATACGCTCAAAAAGCAATTGAGCCGCGCGACACCCCATCTGCTCCTGAAATTGAGTTACACTGGTCAAAGGGGGATTTACGAGCCGGTCAGTGGGGATATTATCAAAACCCATGAGAGCAATGTCTTGGGGGACGCGTAGGTTCTTTTCCTTGATGGCCATGAGGGCGCCAATTGCCATCAAGTCGTTTGCAGCAAAGATAGCATCGGGAGGCGTCGGCAACGCAAGAATGCGCTGCGTTCCACTGAAACCTCCGAATTCGGTAAAATCAACCTGTTGAATATATTCGCTCTCGATGACTATGTCATGCGCAGCGAGCGCCTGACGATAGCCCTCGACGCGGGGCTGACCAGGCCCCGACGCATCCGTAAGCATCGCGATGCGACGATAGCCGCGCTCGATAAGAAACCCGACCGCTGCACGACTGGCGGCGACATTGTCGACGAACAGATTGTCTACAGGCAGATGACCGGTACGTTTCCTGACCGCTTCAAGACGCACAATCGCCACATTATGTGCGATCAATTGGGACAATTCTCGCACTGACGTATGAAAAAAGACGCCTACCACACCATCTACGCGCCCCTGCTCCACCAACCAGAGAAACTTACGTTCCTTATCGGCCCTGCCGTCCGTGTTATACATGAGCAAATCATAGCCATACTGGTCGGCCATATCTTGCACATCACGCACGAAAGCCGGGTAAAAAGGATTGGCAATATCAGGGATGATACTGGCGATTGTGAAGGTCTTGCTGGTTCGTAGACTGCGTGCAGCCCGGTTGGGAGTGTAGCCCAGAGAGTGCATGGCCTCAATGATGCGTCGCCGAGTTTCTTCTGGCACAGTGACCGATGTATTGGCATTCAGCACATAGGAAACCATGGCTTGCGACACTCCAGCCAGCCGAGCTACATCTGTCTGAGTTGCGCGCTTGAGCGCTCTCGTGCCAACCATGATTGTATGATTGAGATGCAAGGGTTGATATATACGAGAAAGATATGGACAATTTATACGTATAAATTGTATGCGCATATTGAGCGTTTGTCAAGGGGTGTTGCGTCGAAGATTCAACCACACGGTCATAGAATCGACGGCTCGTTGGTTATCGTCGCAACGACATCTGAGGTTAAGATACATCGAAACCAGGGGTTTCTCATGAGAGAATACACTTGGTTTCAAACGAGCATCACTTTTATATCCACAGCATCGAGGTCAAAATGGACAACATACAAAACACGGCTGACTCCATGCTCGCTATACTTTACACCCAGGCCAGAGCCCAATTTGGCAGTGCCATCAAATCGAAGAGACCTTGATCAATGCCTATCTGTCCTATCTCGCCTCACTGGCTGCCTGATCAGCTCTACGGCGCAGTTGCCAGATTTCGCATGTGCTGCATAAAAGGCCAAAGTTGGAAACACGCGCTTCATCTGGTATCCTATACATCAATCGCTTGATCGTGTTGAGGCTTGTTGGTGATCGACTGGCCGTTGATCATTCAGCAGCTCTTCTTGCCTCTCTCGTTCTGAAGGAAAAATGGTGAAACAAGACAACTTTACACGCGCCTTTCTTGCCATGATGGTCATTGTTCTGCTCGCCGGATGCGCCATGTTGCCAGCCACCCGCAGCGAACAGGTCGCCAGCGAAGCCACCCCCACTCCAATCCCCACTGCGCAAATTGCGCTCAAACCAACATACACCGTACAGCAAGGCGATGTCGTCAAGACGACCACCTTCGCCGGACGCATTTCCCCTGTTGTGGAGGAAGAACTTTTCTTCCGCGCAGATGGCCGCGTGCGTTCTGTCTTCTTCCGCCGCAACGAACCGGTGAAAAAAGATGATGTCATCGCCGAATTGGAGATCGATGCACTGGAGCGCGAGTTGGTGGCCGCCAATCTGGAATTGGAGCGAGCGCAAACAGTACTAACGGAAGCGGAACGGGCGTTGGAGTTTGACCGTCGCGCTGCGGAGATTCGGCTAGAGATGGAAAAAGCGCGCCTCGACGGCGTCAAGAGAGACCCCAATAGCACTCGCGCCGACGAGGCTGCCCAAGAAATGGCAGTGCAAATGGCGCAACTCGACCTGGAGCGCCTGGGCGCCGACGTCAGCCCTCTGTTGCGCGGCGATGTCACGCGCGCCCAATATGCCGTGGAAAAGCTAACCGAAGAAATCGCCGAGAGCCAGATCGTGGCGCCCTTCGATGGCTTGATACTCTCTCTGACTCTCAGCCCCGGCCAGGCCGTCCAGGCCTATCAACCTGTCGTCACGCTGGCCGACCCGGCGACGCTTGAGGTCAGCGCCAACATTCTGGGCGACCAGCTCCAACTCCTGGCCGAAGAGATGCCTGTGACCATGATTCTCAGCAGTCGGCCTGGTCAATTGCTCCATGGCGTCGTTCGGCGTCTTCCCTATCCTTTTGGCAGCGGCGGCAGCGGGCAGACCATTGAAGAGAAGGACAAGAGCACGCGCGTCACCATCGAGGAATCCGCCGCCGACGCCGGCTATGCCCTTGGCGACCTGGTGCGCGTCACAGCCGAAGTCGAGCGCCGGGACAATGTTGTGTGGATTCCGCCCCAGGCAGTGCGCAACTTCAATGGCCGTCGCTTTGCTGTTGTGCAAGATGGCGATGTCCAACGTCGCGTCGATGTCAAAATCGGCGTCCAGGGTGAAGAACGGGTGGAAATCGAGGAAGGCCTGGAAGTGGGACAGACAGTGGTCGGGCCGTAAGCGAGAACAGGATTATGGGGTTTCTACTACGCGCATGGGCAACGCTGTTGATTGCCATACGCCGCCTGCTTTCACAATTGGGGTTGACCTTTGCGACCATTCTCGGGTTGGTGTCTTCCATCACCCTGATCATGAGTATTCCCCTCTATTCCGATGCAGTCTACTATCGCATCTTACAGGAAGAACTGAGCCAGGGCACAGATTCAGGGGATTATCGCCGTCCGCCCTTTGCTTTCATGTTTCGCTACTCCGGCTCTATCTATGGCCTCAAGGAGATGGAGGATGTGGAGGTCGTCGACGAATATCTTTCTGGACCAGCGATCGGTCAGTTAGGTCTGCCGATCGAAGATTTCATTCACTACCGCCGCACGGACAATTTCCGCCTTTTCCCCGCCGCCGACGTAGCCAGCGGCGCCTATGCCAGCGCCAAAGATCCTTTGGAATGGATCGCCTTCTCCACCGCTTCAGATTTCGACGAACACGTCACCTATTTGGAGGGAGGTCCGCCTGCGCCAGCCAGTGCAAACCCAACAGACGCCGTTGAGGTGGCTGTCACCCAAACGATGGCGGACAGGCTCGGTATACAAACCGGCGAAGAGTTTGTGGCCTTTCGCCGCCTGGAAGGCGAGGCGAGCACACGCACAGCGCAGGTTCCTGTGCGCATTTCCGGCATCTGGACGCCAAAAGATGAACAGGATTCCTATTGGTTCTACCCACCGCGCGTCTTTGAGCAGCAGTTGTTCATTCACCCGAGCAGCTTCGATGGACGCATCACTTCCATCCTCAACGATGAGATCAGTCAGATTCTCTGGTATTGGCTCATGGATGGTTCGGATGTGAATGCCAGCGACGCTGATCGCCTGGTGGCGGCTACAGATGCCATCCGTCAACGCGCTGGCACGCTGTTGCTCAACACCAAATTGGACATTTCCCCCTACGAAGGGTTGCGCACCTATCAGATCGCCTCACGCCTGCTCAATATCTTGCTCTATGCCTTTAGCATCCCCATTGTAGGTTTGTTATTGGCGTTTCTGGGGCTGGTTGGTGGGTTGGCGGTCAGTCGTCAGCGCAATGAAATCGCGGTTCTGCGTAGCCGAGGCGCAACAGCCTTTCAGATCGTTGCCATTGCGGCTCTGGAAGCTCTTGTGCTTGCGGGCATCGCATTGGCGATTGCCGCTCCCTTGAGCGAGTCCATGGCCCACACCATCGGCGCAACCCGCAGCTTTCTCAATTTCACTTTGACTTCGGAACTGCGCGTTCAGTTGACCACTGCCACGCTCCAATTTGGCCTGGTTGCAGTAGCCGTCACCATGGCTGCACAGGTTTTCCCTTCATTGGGCGCATCGCGCCACACCATCGTCAGCTATAAACAAGAACTGGCGCGCACCGTGCGCCGCCCGTGGTGGCAGCGCGCCTGGCTCGATGTGATGTTGCTCATTCCGGCCATCTATGGAGTCTATCTGCTGGAGCAACAGGGCAGCATCCTCATGCCTGGCGTGGGCGCATCAGGCAATCTCTATGACAACCCCCTCCTCTTCGTTCTGCCCGCCCTGATGGCTTTTGCGCTGACTCTGCTCACCCTGCGTCTGCTCCCCCTCTTTATGGCGCTGCTGGCATGGTTTGCCGCTCGCACCAGGAGCATCGGCTTTTTGCTGGCAACTCGCTACCTGGCGCGCGATCCTGGCTTTTATACGACGCCGCTCGTGCTGCTCATGTTGACCCTGGGATTGTCCGTGTACACCGCCTCTCTGGCCCAGACTCTCGACACTCATCTGTATGACACCAATTACTATGCGGTAGGCGCCGATGCGCGGCTGGTGGAACTGGGCGCCACAAATGAAGTTTCGGGCGCCTTTGGCGCAGTCTCCGAAGGCGCCGGCCCGGCAGCCGGGGACGCGGCGCAGGAAACGACGCAGAGTTCGCCGGATGACTCGGATGCCGGCCCCCAATGGGTCTTTATTCCTGTTTCGGAACATCTCAAAGTGGATGAAATCGAGGCCGCCGCACGTGTGGGCGATTTCAGCAGCGCGGTTCAGGTGAAAGATAAGTGGCTCACCAGCACCTTGATCGGCATCGACCGCATCGATTTCCCCAAAGTCGCCTTTTGGCGCAGGGATTTCGCTTCGGGCAGTTTGGGCGCGCTGATGAACTCGTTGGCCATCGCCTCTGAGGGAGTATTGGTGGAACGCGACTTCTTGCGACAGAACGGGCTGCGTGTGGGCGACCAGATCCAGGTGCGCATCAACGCCACCGGACAAAGCAGCGACAGCCCCATGAAGATCGTCGGCGACTTCAATTATTTCCCCACCTGGTATTCGGAGGCGGAAGAAGAAAGGCCGTTGCTCGTCGGCAATCTGGAATATGTCTTTGAGCAAACGGGCGGCGAACAACCCTATGACGTCTGGGTCAAGACAAAGCCCACTGTGGACTTCGAGCAGATGATCACCGATTTGCGCCAGGTGGAGATTACCGTCTTCAACTACGACGCCGCGTCCGTTCGCATCGCCAGAGACCTCATGCGCCCTGAGCGACAAGGGTTGTTCGGCGTGCTCTCGGTGGGTTTCATGGCCGCAGCGCTGCTCACGGTGTTGGGTTTTCTGCTCTACGCGCTTTTCTCTTTTCGCCGCCGATTCATCGAGCTGGGCACCTTACGCGCCATTGGTCTTTCCACCCAGCAGTTGGCGATTTTTCTCTTTTGCGAACTCGCCTTTCTGATCATTCTGGGTCTGGGCGCCGGCTCCTTGATCGGCGCGCTGGTGAGCCAGATCTTCATCCCCTATTTGCAGGTCGGCGGCAGCCCAACAGCCAGCGTGCCACCCTTCACCGTCGAAATTGCCTGGGATGCCATCACCCGGCTCTACATCCTCTTTGGCGCGCTCTTTCTGGTTGCCTTTCTAATCTTGATCGTCATGCTGCGTCGCATGAAGATCTTCCAGGCAATCAAACTGGGTGAAACGGTGTAGGAATGGTGGATAGTCAATGGCCAATCGCTTATGAACGGCGACGGCCTGTCACTTTCTGTTTGCTACTTCCTGCTTGCTACTTCAGGAGCGTTCCTTGTCAGAACCATTTATCTTGTGTGATGGATTGGTAAAAATCTATAAAATCGCCGGTTTGGAACAGGTGGCCTTGCGCGAGCTCAATTTGAGCATCGAAAAGGGGGAGCTGATGGCAATTGTGGGCGCCAGCGGCAGCGGCAAGACCACTCTGATGAACATCCTGGGCGGGCTAGACAGACCCTCGGCAGGCCGTGTGCGCGTCGACGGCCAGGACTTGCTGCGCATGTCCGACAGCCAGCTCAACCGCTACCGACGGGAAAAGGTGGGGTTTGTCTGGCAACAGAGTACGCGCAACCTGATCTCCTATCTCAACGCAGTGGACAATGTCATGCTGCCCATGACTGTGTCTGGTCTCACCCATCGCAAACGCCAGCGCGCCCATGAGATGCTAAACCTGGTGGGGCTGGAGGAGCGCAAACACCACAAGCTCTCCGAGCTTTCGGGCGGCGAACAACAACGCGTCGCCATCGCTGTGGCTCTTGCAAACAACCCACCGCTGTTGCTGGCTGATGAACCAACTGGCGAAGTCGACACGGTCACTGCGCAGATGATCTACGACACCTTTCGCCATCTGAGACAAGAAATGGGCATCACGATCATCATTGTCAGTCATGATCCCGCCATTGCGCGCCAGGTGGATCGGGTGGTTGCCATCCGCGACGGCATGTTGGCCAGCGAGACGGTGCGCCAGTCTCGGCTGCAAGGTAGCGCAACCGGCAACGGCGCCGATGGCGTCAACGGTCGTCACAACGATCATGGCTTGCATCACGATACATTCGAGGAACTGGTGGTGCTTGACAAGGCCGGACGCGTTCATGTGCCGCCCGAATATCTGGACATGCTGCAAATCCGCGGCAGGGCGCGCCTGGAAGTGACCGAACACGGCATTCTCATCCGCCCAGTGCAGCAGGAAGCAAGCCCGCTCAATGGCGATGCGCCGCCTGACGAAGAAAGCGCCGACGGTCAATACGAAAAACAGCGGCGCGGATTGCGCGCTTGGCTGGGCAGGTTCAACGCGAGGGCAAAACGTTGAGCGGCTCGATGATCGCTCTGGAAGACTACCAACTCGACACAGAGCCATCCTCTCTGGCTATCGAAACCATCGGGTTGCAGCGCGTCTATCGGCGCGGCTCCCAGGCAGTCTATGCCCTGCGCGGCGTAGACCTGGAGATCCCAGTGGGTCAGTTCGTCGCCCTCAAGGGTCGTTCGGGCAGCGGCAAAACCACCCTCCTCAACTGCATCAGCGGGTTGGACCAGCCAACCAGCGGCGTCGTGCGTGTCTTTGGCGAGGAAATAGGCCGTTGGAGCGAAGCCAAACGCACCCGATGGCGTCGCCAACAGGTGGGGTTCATCTTTCAATCTCTGGGACTGCTGCCCGTGCTTTCCGCCTATGAAAACGTTGATCTGGTGCTTCGTCTCAATGGCATGCCGGCCAACAAACGTCATCGCGTCGCTGTCGAAACGCTGGAATTGGTTGGATTGACGAAGTGGATCGATCACCGCCCCTATGAGCTTTCCGGCGGCCAGCAACAACGGGTGGCGATTGCCCGGGCATTGGCAAGCGAGCCACCTCTGCTCATCGCCGATGAGCCAACAGGCAATCTCGACTCGAAGACCGCGCGAGAAGTTTTGGGGCTGTTCCGCACCATCGTTCATGAACGCAACGTGACATTGCTCATGGCGACCCATGACAGCCTGGTGGATGACTACGCAGACCGGGTGATCAGATTGCAGGATGGCGAAATCGAATAGGGTGTGTTCAAAATCAGTGACAGTCGGTCATTCCGTAGGGGCTTGAACGGCGGCGGCGAGGCGTCGCTGTTACAGAAAAACGACTTCGCCGCCGTTCAAGCCCCTACAGCAAACTAACTTTGAATACACCCAATCGAATAACCGAGAATAACCGCATACGATGCCAATAGATGGTCATGCTTCACATTTATCTCCTGGGCTCATTCAACCTGACGCTTGCTGACCAGCCCCAGCGCTTTACGGCATTGCCCAGAACCCTCCCTTTGTTTGCTTATCTCCTGCTCAACCGACATCGACCGATCTCACGCGAATCGCTTGCTTTCACCATGTGGCCCGATGTAAACGAAGCGGAGGCGCGTAGCAATCTGCGTCGCCATCTCTATGAGCTGAAGCGCGTCCTGCCTCCCGCGTCCGATAGCGCGCCTTGGATTGTGAGCGACGCCGGGACAGTCCAGTGGAACCAGTCCGCCCCCTATTGGTTCGATATCGAAGAGTTCGAGGTTGCGGCTGAGTCCCCCGAAGGATGGGGCGCAGCGGCTGCGCTCTATGCTGGCGACCTGTTGCCTTCCCTCCAAGATGAATGGGCGTTGATTGAGCGTGAACGGCTGCGCAATCTCTTTTTCAGCGTACTCGATCGGCTGATGGAAAGGAGTCGCAAGCAGGGAGAGCTTGTCCAGGCCATCAGCTATGGCCAACGCATCCTCCTCCATGACCCCATGCGTGAAGATGTGGTGCGGGCGCTCATGGCGCTGCGCCTGGAGACCGGCGACCGCCCCGGCGCGATGCAGGAATATCAGCGCTTCGAGCAGCGGCTGCGCGAAGAGCTTGATGTCGCCCCCATGGTCGAGACCAACGCGCTCTACGACCAGATTGCCCGCCAGACCGCCCCTGTTCATTCACCTGCGCCCCTGCCGTCGCCAGTGCTGCCCCCTCCTATTGCTCCGCCCGCGCCGCTTCCATCCGACGTTGACAGACGTATCCCCTCCAACCTTCCCGCGCAATTGACCAGCTTTATCGGGCGGGAAGAAGAGCTGGCCGGCTTGACTAACCTGCTGCTCTCCTCCAGCCACAAGATTCGACTGCTCACCCTCACTGGACCAGGAGGCTGCGGTAAGTCGCGTTTAGCCATCGAGGCGGCTGCGCGGTTGCACACCAATCATCCTGATCGTTTCCCTGGCGGCGTCTTCTTTGCACCGCTTTCCACCGTGACTGATCACCGCTTTGTCCTGGGCGCCATGGCTCACATCTTGAATGTGCGTGAAGTCAGCGGCCGACCCCTACAAGAGACGCTGCGGGAGTATTTGCGACCGCGCCAGATGCTGGTTTTGCTCGACAACTTCGAGCACGTCGTCGCAGCGGCGCCTCTTCTAGTGGATCTCTTGCAAGCCGCCCCAGGATTGTCGCTCATCGTCACCAGCCGCGTGCGATTGCGCGTCTACGGCGAACACGAATATCCCATTGCTCCCCTTCCTGCGCCGGAGCCAGAGGACAAGCTGTCTGCTGCAGAGATCATGCGCTATGCCGCGGTGATGCTCTTTGTCACCCGTAGCCGCGCCGTGCGGCCAGGCTTCGTGTTGAATGATGAAAACGCCGGGCCTGTCGCGGAGATTTGTGCACGCCTGGACGGATTGCCGCTGGCTATCGAACTGGCAGCTGCGCGCAGCAAGTTGCTCACGCCGACCATGCTCCTCGAACGACTTGGCGCGGGCTTTGGGATTCTGTCTGATGGCAAACGCAACGCAACGGAGCGCCATCAAACCTTGCAGGCGACCCTGGCCTGGAGTTATCAACTTTTGGAACAAAGTGAGCGCAACCTGTTCGCCTCTCTGTCTGTCTTCGCTGGCCCCTTCACCATTGAAGCCGCCGAGGCGGTGTGCTCCCATGATGTGGCCGACATCCTGGAAGGGATCGAGGCGCTGCTCGATCACAGCCTCCTTCAGCAGGTGGATGTGGATACTGTGGCAGCAAGCAACACGCCAGTCGTTGCCGCCGAACTGCGTTTTCGCATGTTATCCACAGTCCGGGCCTATGCAGCCGGACACTTGGAGGAACGCGCCGATGCAGCTGTCGTACATCGCCGTCACGCAGCCTTCTACCTGACACTGGCCGAAGCAGCTGAAGACCACTTGCGCGGCCCCGACCAGGTCATCTGGACCCACAAATTGGATGCCGAGCAGTTCAATCTGCGCGGCGCCCTGCGGTGGACTTTAGACGGCGACCCCGAAGACATTGTCATCGGTATGAGAATCGCTGCAGCGCTGGGCATCTACTGGTATCTCTTTGGATACCTGACAGAGGCGCAACGCTGGCTGGACGAAGCGCTGGGCAAAGGAAGCCACGCGCCGCCGCTGGCGCGCGCACGCGCACTCTTTGCACTTGGTTCCATCATCCATGCACAAGGAGATCTCAACCAAGCGCCGCCCCTGTTTGAGGAGGCGCTGCAGATCTATCGCAGCCTGGATGACCGCCACGGCGTTGCTGACAGTCTCTACGCATTGGGCAGATTGTTCAACCGCCAGCAAAGGTTTGACGCGGCCGAACGATACCTGCACGAGAGTCTGGCGCTTTCAGAGGCGTCGGGAGACGATTACCGCACCGCATATTCGCTCAATATCCTTGCCGGGATTGCGCTCAATCGAGGCGACGTAGATCAGGCCCATGAATTGTACGAGCGTGCTCTGACCAGGGCGCGCAATGTGGGAAACAAAGCGGGGATAGCGTTCATTTTGACGGCCTTTGGCGAATTCGAGCGGTTGACCAACCACTTCGAAGCCGCCGAACGTTACTACAACGAAGCCATGCAACTGGCGCAGGAGACGGGGCAGCGACCACGCGTGGTCATGCTCTTGCACAATCTGGCCCATGTGGCTCTCAGCCGCGGCGATCACCAACGCGCCGAGTCCCTCTTTCGCAACTGCTTTCGGCGGGGAATGGAACTGCCGGACAAGGAGAATTTCGCCATGTGTCTTTTGGGGTTCGGCGCCGTAGCTGCCCAGCGTGGCGAATTGGAGCGAGCGGCGCGTCTTTTTGGCGCCGGCGAGGCAATGCTCGACGCGATCGGCGCACGCCTGGCGCCGGCCGACCAGGCGCCCTATGACCATCACCGCACGTCCGTTCAGCAACAGCTTTCGCCTGACCGTTTCACCGCGCTCTTCGATGAGGGACACAGGATGAACCCAGTGGACGCCGAGCATCTGGCGCTGATGGGGAAGTAGGGGGATACATGAAACGACTATCGCTTTGCCTGCTGATCAGCATCTTTCTCGTTGGGTGTACACTCCCCGCGCTGCCGCCAGCGCAACAGCAATCGGGTAGGTCTGGTCTTCCCAGCAATCCCGGACCGACGGATAGCTCAACCGGCAATCTGGGAGAACCACTTGCGTTGTCTATCGGCGAGCAGGTGCGCTTTGCCGACGCCCCCATGACACTCGCCTTCGAGGATGTAAGCGAAGACTCGCGTTGCCCGACGAAGGTAAATTGCTTTTGGATCGGGCGCGCCACCGTAGAGTTGACCCTGGAGCAGGCTGGCGAGTCGCCAGTCTCGTTTACGCTCAGCACCAAGCACAGCCCCAAGCCGACCGACCGCACCCTCATCGGCGATTACGGCGTGCGGCTACTAGCCCTGGAGCCGCGTCCCGAACTGCCTGATCCACCCCTCGACAAACAGAGGTATGTGGCGACCTTCAAAGTGTGGAAGCCAGAGACAGAGAGGTGCGCCTATGATGACGATCCGCAAGGTTATCTGACTGCCTTGTGCCGTTATGTGCTAGAAAATGACATCGACGTCTCGCCGGCAGATCCTTTCTCCTACTCGATCAAGCATATCGAAGAACAGACATCCGGCGACAAATCGCTCATCTGGGTCTTTCTGAACTGTTGCGGCATGGGAGACATCGCAATCTTTGACAAAGAGACCGGTGAGATTGTCGAGTTTCGCGTTGGCGCAAACTGACGCCGCACAAGCTATCTTGGGCGCGCTCTGGCGCATCCACCGCCGCCCCGAGCGACCCACCGCATGGAGCGGCGGCGGCAATCTTCCGTGGAATGACCCTGATTTTTCGGCGCGCATGTTACGCGAACACCTGGACGAATCTCACGGCGCAGCTTCTCGCCGCACCCCAGAACGACTGGCGCAGATCGATTGGCTGTGGAACAGGCTGAAGCTGGAGACTGGCGCACACGTGTTGGATTTCACCTGCGGCCCTGGTCTCTACGCCGTGGAACTGGCCCGACGAGGCTGCTATGTGACCGGAATCGACTTCAGCCCGGCTTCCATCGCCTATGCCCGCGAACTGGCCGCCCGTGAATCCGTCAACCAACACTGTTCCTTCATCGAGGCGGATGTGCGCCATGCGGCGCTGCCCGTGGGCGTCTATGACGCCGCGCTCTTTCTCTATGGTCAGATGGCTGTTTTCCCCCGCGCAGAGGCGCAGGCGTTGCTGGGCAATATGGCTCGCTCGCTCAAGGCCGGAGCGCGTCTCTGCGTGGAATTGCTCAACCAGGAACGCGTCGACAAACGCAACAACACTTGGTGGTTCACCGACGACGCCGGGCTATGGGGCGATGCGCCGTTTCTCCATCTGGGCGAACGTTTTTGGGACCCAGATACAGCCATGTCGCTGGAGCGCTTCTATACGCTGCATCTAGAGAGCGGGCGTCTGGATGAGGTGCTGCTGTGCGACCAAACCTACGCTGTGGACGAATTGTGCGCCATGCTTAGTCAGGCTGGATTCTCCAGCGCTTCGATCTTTCCTTCCTGGGATGGCGTCCCGCTCTATGATGCCGATGAATGGATGGTGTATGTTGCGGAACGGTGATGGGCGCGGGTTCGAGTACGGGCACGAGTACAAGTACGATTGGATGGGCTGAAGGCATAACGAAACGTGCGTTGCCAACGTCTTCATGCGTAGTCGCGTCATTTGGGCGATCCGCCCACGTTGTTCTCATAAGCATGAAGGGGGTCAATGATGTTGAAACGGCAATTGTGGCTGGCTCTCGCGCTCTTGTCTGCGCTCATTCTGGCAGCCTGCGTTGTGCAAAATGCGCCTGCGCCGACAACCGCGCCGCGGTTCACCGGCGCACTCACCGAACAGCTCACCAGCGCACTTATCGCCCGCGATTATGCTGGCCTGCAAGAGCTGATGGATGAAGAGTTCCGTCTGGCAAACTGGAACGGCGAAGGCCGCCTCATGACGCCTGCCGACGCTGTTCAGGAAATTCAGGTTCTCTATCTGGAGCCAGCCTATGCGCTTGCCATGGACGGCGTCGATGAGGCAGCCATTTTGCTTGGCGAAGACCCCCTCTCTTACTGGTCTCCCGAAGTCGAGGCGACCGACGCGTTGGTCGTCCGCGGGCTGGGCGTCAGCGGCGGCGACGAAGCCATCCTCGTCGCCGCGCGCCGCTCCGACGGCAGCGTAGTTTGGGCTGGCATGATCGTTGCGCCGGGCGGCTTCCCCACCAATGAGACCCTCGCGCCCCCCGCAACAACGGCGTCAGCCAATGCAGCGAGCGCCGAAACCGCGCCTGTCGCCCCCATCGCAGCCGCCCAACCTCTCTCCGTCACCCGGGTGCTGATCGTCCAGACTGCCAATGTCTATTCTGGTCCAAGCGCAACAAACGAAATGGTCGGTCTCCTGAGCACCGGCATCGCCGCCGACGTGATCGAGGTGAGCGCCGATGGTCAGTGGCAGCGCATCATCTGCCCCCCCAGCGTTAGCGGCGAGTGTTGGGTCAGCGCTGATCCGGCCACAGCGCGCCCGGTCGCCACGCCGGTTGCGGGGCCTGCGCCGGCTGCGCCGCCCACGTTGACATCAACGCCAACTGCGCTGCCCGCCACGCCAACTGCGCCGCCTGCCACGCCGACCACTCTTGCGGAATCGCCGCCCACACCCGAACGCATCAGTTTTGCGCCCGGCGCAGTCTCCGCTGCACGCAGCGGGTCGATTCAGCCAGGTGAGACCAGGGACTACATCCTCAGGGCGCTGGCCGGCCAGACTATGACCATCGACCTGCGCTCAGCTGACATGTCAGCCAATTTCGCCGTCACCGGCGTCAGCGACGGTCAGCCCTACAAGCGCATGGTCAACGAGGATCGCCTGTGGTCCATGGTCATCCCCGTCACGCAGGATTACCTCATCTCCATCATGACCACGGCGCCAACGGACTACAGCCTTTCGGTGTTAATTCCGTCGGCTGCTGCAACGCCCACCTCGACGCCCGCTGCGCCGCAGCGCATCACCTTTGCGCCGGGCGCATCATCGGCCACCCTGACCGGAACGCTGCCGCCCAACGGCGAGCAGAGCTATTTGCTGCGCGCGGTGGTGGGGCAGACCATGTTCGTTGCCCTGGCTTCCCCTGGCGATATGGCGAATTTCTCTGTCAGCGGGTACAATAGCGGGCAAATGCTCAAGCCGCTGTCCGACCCGGCGCGTTCCTGGTCGGGACGGCTGCCCGGCACGCAAGATTACCTGGTGACGGTGGTCAACTCGTCGGGCGGTTCACTGGGCTACACGCTGGTGGTCAGCTTCTCGCCTCTGGGACGCACGCCCGTTCCGCCCATCAGCCAGCCCAAACGCATCAGTTTCCCCTCTGGCGGAACGTCAGCCACAGTGGACGGCCCCATCGTTAGCGGCAGCGTGCAGCCCTTTGTGCTGCGCGCGCTGGCCGGCCAGACCTTGCAAGCGACCGTCTCGTCGCCGGCGAGCGATGTCTATCTGAGCGTGCGCGGCGCCGACGGTGAGATCTTTCTACAATTTGCCGAAGGGCAGACAACCTGGAGCGGCGTGCTGCCCAAGAATCAGGATTACCTGCTCTCGGTCTACGCCGCCGGCGGCAATACGACCTTCGCATTGACCGTCACCGTTGAGTGATCACCCAGCCAGTCATCAACCATTAACCATCAACCATTCGCCGTTGACCATTGACACTTCGCACACTATGCCGACCCTGACACTGAAGCCCACCAACGTTCATCTCACCGCGCCTGTGGGTGCGCCTCTGCGCGACTTACTTTTCGAGCAGGGAGTAGAATTTCCCTGCGGCGGCCAGGGACGCTGCCGCGGCTGCAAGGTGCGCCTGCTGGCTGGCGAGATGCCTATCAACGATGCGCAGCGCAATCACCTGACGCCGCCAGAGCTGGAGCACGGCTGGCGGCTGGCCTGCCAATCGTCCCTTGTCGGCGACCTCACCCTGGAGCTGCGCCAGTGGGACGCGGCGATCCTGGGCGACGAGGGCGCATTTCACTTTACGCCCCGGCCGGGGTTGGGCGTGGCGGTGGACCTGGGCACCACCACCCTGGTGGCCCAGCTCCTCGACCTGCAAACCAGCCAGGTGTTGGCCGTGCGCACAGCGGTCAACGGGCAGGCGCGCCACGGCGCCGATGTCATGCGGCGGGTGGGCTTCGCCGTGGCTGAAAACGGACAGGCGCTGCTGACCAAGATCATCCGCGACCAGATCGGCAAACTGATCCGCGACCTGGTCTTTGCCGGTCAAGTGAATGCCGCCGAGATTCGCAGCGTGGTTATCGTGGGCAACACAGTCATGCACCACCTCTTCTGCGGCGTGAGCGTGGAGCCGCTCTCCCATGTGCCCTTCGAGTCAGTGGACGACGGTCTGCACCGCTTCCAGGCTGGCGAACTGGGCTGGTCGAACCTCCCCAACGCCGAGGTGCGCTTCCTGCCCTGTCTGGGCAGCTTCGTGGGCAGCGACATCCTGGCCGGCATCACGGCCACGCGCATCCACGCCAGCGACGAGCTGGTGGGATTGGTGGACCTGGGCACCAACGGCGAGATCGTCATCGGTACGCGCGCCGGTCTGGTCTGCGCCTCCACCGCGGCGGGGCCGGCCTTCGAGGGCGCGCTCATCTCCATGGGCATGCGCGCGGCGACGGGCGCCATCTCCGAAGTGGAGATCGTGCGAATGGATGGCGACCGGCAATTGGGATGCCGGGTATTGGGCAACGTGACGCCTACAGGCATTTGTGGCAGCGGGCTGGTGGACGCCATCGCCTGCGGGCTGGAGTTGGAGTTGATTCGTCCCAATGGCCGGCTGAGCGATGGCAGTCACGAGTGGCTGCTCCACGCGCCCGTTTCCCTCACGCAAACCGACATCCGTCAATTGCAATTGGCCAAGGGCGCCATTGCAGCCGGCATCCACATCCTGCTGGCGCGGCTGGGCGCGACGGTCGCCGATCTGACGCGCCTCTATCTGGCTGGCGCGTTTGGCAACTACATCAATCGCGCCAGCGCCCAGCGCATCGGTCTGTTGCCTTTCCCGCCGGAACGGGTGCAGCCGGCCGGCAACACCGCGCTGTTGGGCGCCAAGATGGCGCTCTTTGCCGGCGACGACCTGGAGCAGTACACGGCCATCCGCCGCATGACGCGCCACATCTCCCTCAATGAAGATCCGGAGTTCATGGAAATCTACGTGGGCGAGATGGGGTTTCCAGGATAGATCTGCTGGCTGAACTGTCTTAGCGCCTGGGAGAGAACTTATTTCGTGACCCAACTCAACCTGACCGCCGCCCAGCTTGGCCTGGTACGTGTGGCCGTCGCATCTCCCGAATGCCGCGTGGCAGACGTGGAATTCAATGTCCAGGAGATCATACGCACCCTGGCGCAGGCGGCAGAGGCCGGCGCAGCCCTGGCGGTCTTCCCCGAACTGTGCATCACCGGCTATTCATGCGCCGATCTCTTCTATCAGCCCCACTTGCTGGAGCAAGCCGCAGCGGCGCTGCATCCCCTTGCTGAAGCCGCCGCCATCTGCGACATCGCCGCGCTGGTCGGCCTGCCCCTGATCGTGGATGGTCGCCTGTACAACTGTGCGGCCTTTCTGTGCAATGGCGCCGTGGTGGGAATCACGCCCAAGACCTATCTGCCCACCACCAACGAATTCTACGAAGAACGCTGGTTTGCCTCGGCTGTCCACAACCGCGCCGATCATGTGACCATCTACGGCGCGCAGATTCCTTTTGGCAGCGATCTGTTGTTCGTCGCCGAGAATCAGCCAGGCTGTGTGGTGGGCGTGGAGATTTGCGAGGATTTGTGGGCGCCCCAGCCGCCTAGCGGCGAGATGGCCCTGGCCGGCGCAACGCTGCTGCTCAATCCCTCGGCCAGCACAGAGACCCTGGGCAAGGCCGATTATCGCCGGGATTTGGTCAGACAGCAGGCGGCGCGCTCCCTGGCCGCCTATCTCTATGCCGGCGCGGGACCTGGCGAATCGACCACCGACGTGGTCTACGCCGGCCATTCGCTCATCAGCGAGAACGGCGCGCTCCTGGCGGAAACGGAACGCTTTCGCTTTGCGACGCAAATGGCGATAGCCGACATCGACGTGCAGCGACTGCTCCATGAGCGACTGAAGAACAGCACCTTCGCCGCAGCCGACGCCCAACGCCGCTTTCGCCGGATTCCTTTCCGGCTGCCCCGCGCCGATGCGCCCTGGCCCCTGGGCGACTTGATCCGTCCCATGCTGGCGCGCACGCCCTTCGTGCCCGGCGACCTGACGCGGCGCGCGCTCCACTGTCAGGAAATCTTCGCCATCCAGTCCACCGGCCTGGCGAAACGCCTGCGCCACACGGGCGCAAAGCGGGTGACCATCGGCGTCTCCGGCGGGCTGGATTCCACCCTGGCGTTGCTGGTCATCGTGCGCGCCTTCGATCTGTTGGGATTGCCCCGCGATGGCGTCATCGCAATCACCATGCCGGGCTTTGGCACGACAGCGCGCACTCGCGGCAACGCCGAACGCCTGGCAGATCTGCTGGGCGTGACCCTGCGCATCATTCCTATCGGCCCGGCCGTGCGCCAACACTTCGCCGACATCGGCCATGACGAGGCGACCCACGACGTGACCTATGAAAACGCTCAGGCGCGCGAGCGCACGCAGATTCTCATGGACACAGCGAATCAGGTGGGCGGGCTGGTGGTGGGCACGGGCGATCTCTCCGAGGCGGCCCTAGGCTGGATGACCTTCAACGGCGACCACATGTCCATGTATCACGTCAACGCCGGCGTGCCAAAAACGTTGGTTCGCTATCTGGTGGAATGGTGCGCCGAGGCGGTCTTCAGCGGCGAGACATCGGCGGTGCTGCGCGACATCTGCGCCACGCCCATCACGCCGGAGTTGCTGCCCCTGGGCGAAAACGAACAGTTGGAACAGAAGACTGAGGAGACCATCGGCCCCTACGAGCTGCACGATTTCTTTCTCTTCTATACCCTGCGTCATCAATTCCCGCCGGCCAAGGTCTTTTTTCTGGCGCTCCACGCCTTTGGGGGAATCGACGCCTCACGCTCCCAAGACCTCAAGACCTCAACGCTCCCAAGCTACACTCCCGCCGAAATTCTCAAGTGGCTCGGCGTCTTCTACCGCCGCTTTTTCAGCCAACAGTTCAAGCGGTCATCCATGCCCGACGGCCCCAAGGTGGGGTCGGTGGCGTTGTCGCCGCGCGGCGATTGGCGCATGCCCAGCGACGCCAGCAGCGCACTGTGGCTGGCCGAGGTGGAGAGATTGAGTCAACATCGTTCTTGATTGCCGGGAGACGACCATGCCTTTTGCCCCAAACCCAATCGAGCGATTGCTCTTTGTCACCTTCAACCAGGCGCCCGGCCCCGCCCTCGATCTCTGGAGCGGGCCGGTCAATCGCACGGTCTTGGCGGCGATTCGCCTGAATGTCTTCGAAGCGTTGGCCAGCCAGCCTGCCAGCGCCGGAGAACTGGCGCAACGTCTACAGCTCGACCCACGCGGGACGACCATCTTGCTGGAAACGCTGGCCAGCCTGGGCTATGTGAAGCAGGGCAATGGTCGTTTTGGCCTGACCCCGATGACGCGCAAGTGGCTCACCGACGCCGGCGAAATCAACTTTTCGCCATTCTTCAAGTATTGGGGCGTCATTCTGGAGCAGTTCTTCCCCTTGCTGGAAGAATCGATCCGCAGCGGTCAGCCGCCGGTCAATCTCTACGAATGGATCGAGCATCAGCCGGAGGTCTCGCGCTACTTTCAGGAGGGTATGATCGCCATCACACGCTACGTCAAGGACGATGTGGTGAAGCGCATTCCCGCGCCGCCTGGCCCTGCTCGTTTGCTGGATGTAGGCGGCGGCCATGCCATGTACAGCATTGCCCTGTGCCAGAAACACCCGCAGCTCAACGCGGTGATCCTCGACGGCGCGCAGGCGTTGGCAACCGGGCGCGCAGCCATCGCTGCGGCAGGCATGGAGCAGCGAGTGACGGTGCAGGAAGGCGACTTTCTACAGGATGATCTGGGCGCAGGCTTCCAACTGGCGCTGCTCTTCAACATCATTCACGGGTTGAAAGAGGAGCAGAATCTTGCGCTGCTGCACAGGGTCAGGACTGCGCTCAACCCAGGCGGGCATGTGATCATCCTGGAGCAGCTTGCCGGCGCGGCCCTGGCGCCCATCCAGGAAGCGACGACGCGCATCCTGGGCATGGCCTATTTCCACCTGTTGGGCGGTCAGGTTTACACCCTCGACCATGTGACCCACTGGCTGACGACCGCCGGCTTTGGCAACATACAGCGAAAAACGATCTTCAAGGCCGGCAGCCCGCTGATCATTGCTGAACGTCTACCGTAGCCCAGCCTTGTGCGATCCGTGTTCGAACAGACAACGTTTCACTGTGACACAGCTGGCCGTGTGTTAAAATGCGTTCACCGCCGCTTCCGTATTTGAAAGTGTGTATTCAAGGTTAGACAGAATTACATTGCCTGTTTCCGATTTGTGGAGCGCCTTTGATGCAAAATGACCGCACAACTTCATGACCCAACCTATATCGGCGACCTGGGCGATGGCCTGATTCGTCGTTGGTCCACTGCGGCCGATGTGGAAAAAATCGGGCGCTTGATGTCCTTCGTCTTTCGTGACAGCCCCGAGGAACCGCCGCGCGCGCGAGAGATGGACGAAGCGCGCGTCGTCATGAATCCTGCGTTCCCCTTCATGGGACCGGGCGATTTTGCCCTTGTGGAGGACACACGCCAACCTGAGCGCCCATGCGTCGCCTGCACCAGTTTCTTCCGCCATCGCTGGAGCTACGCCGGCATTCCATTTGGCGTGGGGCGGCCCGAAGAAGTCGCGACCCATCCCGCATACCGCAACCGCGGCCTGGTTCGTTCGCTCATGGAGATGGTGCACGCGCGCAGCGCCGCCGAGGGTCATCTGGTGCAGGCCATCACCGGCATTCCCTATTTTTACCGCCAGTTCGGCTACGAATATGTGCTCGATCTGGCCGGGAGTCGCAATGTGCTCGCCGCCGCCATCCCAGAGAGGAAAGAGGCCGAACCAGAATCCTACACCTTGCGCCCGGCGACCATCGCCGACGTTCCCGATGTGCAGACGCTGTACAATCAACGCCGCAGCGCCAGCCTGGTCTGGCACGAAACAACTGAGGATTTCTGGCGCTATCAGGTCGAGTGTTGGGACGATCCAGCCGTGGCTGGCAAGGATGCAGCGTCCGTTGGCCTGAGCAGGAAGCTCTACATGATCGTGGATGCGACCGGTCGCACAAACGGCTACGTCTGGGCCATGACCGTTCGTTGGGAAGACAACTTCTGGGTGTCCGGCGTGGAGCTTGCGCCAGGGGTGAACTGGCAGACTGCCATGCCCTCTCTGCTACGCGCATGGCGCAGCCTGGGAGAACAAACGCCCTACCTGGGGAGCGAAGTCGAGCCGCTGAGGGAAATCAGCTTGCGCTTAGGGCGCAGCCATCCCGCCTATGAAGTGCTGGATAGGCGCCTCGCTCCCCACTATGATCCACCTGACGCCTGGTATCTGCGTGTGCCAGACATCCCTGCCTTCATCAGGCATATCGCGCCAGCGCTGGAAGAAAGGTTGGCGCGCTCGCCCCTGACCGGGCACACGGGCGAGCTGCTTTTCGAGTTCTACCGCGGCGGGCTGCGACTGCAATTCGAGCAGGGAAAACTGGCTGTGGCTGAACCCTGGAATGCGCCGCCCTTTGGCGATCACGCCCAGGCCGGCGCGCCGGCGCTCACCTTTCTGCAACTGCTCTTTGGCTATCGCAGTATGGCAGACCTGCGCGCTATCTTCCCTGATGTATGGGCGGACGAAAAGGTCGCCTTGCTCATCAACACGATCCTCCCAGCGCTGCCGTCTACGGTCTACGCGTTGGGGTGAGAGCATATCAACCAGCGATTGACTTGGGATATGTTGTGAGTCAATCGTTCAATCCCAGGAATCATCCATGCCACACGACCTTGCAGCGCCGAACTTCTCTGGCGATCTCGGCGACGGCCTGATCCGCCGCTGGTCCACCCAGGCCGACGCCGAAAAGATCGCCCTCCTGCTCAGCACGGTGCATCGTGACCGGGCCGATGAGCCGCTCAACCCGCGTTCGCAAGACCTGGCGCATGTGCTTATGAGCGGCAAGTCTCCCTTCATGGCCGCCGGCGACTTTGCCGTGGTGGAGGACGCCGCCCACCCTGATCGCCCGCTTGTCGCCTGCACCTGTCTGTGGCGACATCGCTGGCGCTACGCCGACATCCCTCTGAAAGTGGGACGACCTGAATACGTCGCCACGCTGGTGGAGTATCGCAACCGTGGGCTGGTGCGCGGCCTCTTCGACATGGTGCACGCCCGCAGCCAGGCGGAAGGTCATCTGCTCCAGGCCATCACCGGCATTCCCTACTTCTACCGGCAGTTCGGCTATGAATTCGTGCTCGAATTGGAGGGCAGTCGCACGGTCTATTTCTCTGCCATACCCGAGAACACAAAAGGCGAACCAGAACCCTTTGCCCTCCGCCCGGCTACGCATGTGGACATCCCCGCATTGGCGGCCCTCTATCAACAGCAGCGACGAGATAGTTTACTCTGGTATGAGCCGGACGGCGCCTACTGGCGCTTCAACATAGACTATTGGGATGACCCGGCAGTGCTCAGCCGGGATGTGGCAACGTTGGGCGTCAAAGGGCGTTTCTACATGATTGTCGACAAAGATGGCGCAGTCGTAGGCGGTGTGTGGGCCAGAACCCGACGTTGGAACCATTCATTCAAAGCCATTCCTTTGATCAGCGCCGCGCCCGCAGTAAACCGTCAGGCGACGGCGACATCACTGCTGCGCCTGTTGCGCGACCTGGGCGCGGCCACGCCCGGTTCTGACCCGGACACGAAGCCGTGCAGCGAGATCGTCCTCGAATTGGGCCTGGAGCATCCACTCTACGAGCTGCTCGGAGAAAAGCTGGCGCTGCGCGTCGAGCGTCCCTACGCCTGGTATGTGCGCATTCCCGACCTGCCGGCCTTCCTGCGCACGATTGCGCCTGCGTTGGAAGAGCGCCTGGCGCGCTCTGCGCTGGCCGGATACAGCGGCGAACTCAAGATCGACCTCTATCGCGGCGGGCTGCACCTGCGCTTCGATCAGGGCAGGCTCGTCCAGGTGACGCCATGGCGTCCGCCTACCTTTGGCGATGAGGCCATGGCCGGTTCGCCGCCGCTGCTCTTTCTCCAGCTCCTCCTCAGCTATCGCAGCCTGGATGAGTTGCGCGCCTTCTATCCCGACGTGTGGGCCGATGAACGGGCAAAACTCCTGCTTGACACGCTCTTCCCCAAGTCTCATTCATGGGTGATGGAGCCGCCAAGTTGACGGCGTAGATTCTCTTGAGCTTCTCTGCGTGCTTTGCGGCAGATAGTCTCTGTCGCTCAACCGGCTATCGCATCTGATACAATTTGGCCTATGACCTTCGACCTGCTCATCAAAAACGGCCATCTCATCGATCCAGCCGCCGGACGGAACGGCGCGTTCGACGTCGCCATCGTCGGCGACCGGATTGCATCGGTCGATCACGCCATCCCTGCCGAAAGCGCAGCGCGCGTCATCGACGCCAGTGGGCAGATCGTCACGCCCGGCCTGGTGGACCTCCACACCCACGTCTATCACAGCGTCACCTATTGGGGCGTCTCGCCGGACCCACTGGCCGCAGCCAGCGGGGTCACCACCTGGCTCGACGCCGGCTCAGCCGGCGCGTACAACGCCCTGGGCCTTCTCGATTTCGTGATCCATCCGGCAAAGGCGCGCCTCTATGCGCTGCTCAACATCTCTGCCATCGGGTTGACTGCGCCCACCTGGGAGCTTGCCAACCTGAACTATTGCGACGTCGATCTGTGCTGTCGGCTCATCGACCTGCATCGCGACCGGCTCTTGGGCGTCAAGGCGCGCATGGATGCCAACACCACCCTGGGTCAGGGCGTTGAGCCGCTGCGCCGCGCCCGACAGGCAGCAGACCGCTGCCTGTCGCCCCTGATGGTGCATATCGCCGGCGGGCCTCCAACCTTGAGCGAGGTGCTGCCCTTTCTGCGCACAGGCGACATCCTCACCCACTGCTTCACCGACCAGAGTATGCGCATCATCGATGACCGTGGCAGATTGCTGGATGAGGTCAAGGCCGCATGGGAAGCAGGCGTGATCATGGATGTGGGGCATGGCGCCGGTTCGTTTTCCTTTGAGACCAGTGAGGCGCTCATCCAGGCTGGCTATCGCCCGGATGTCATCTCGTCGGACATTCATCAATTGAGCGTTCACGGCCCGCTCTTTGACCTGCCCACTTGCATGAGCAAGTTTCTGGCGTTGGGTATGAATCTGGAAGACGTGATCCACGCGACTACAGCGCGTCCCGCGCAGGTCATGGGCCTGGCGAAAGAGATCGGCAGTCTGGGGGTGGGCATGTTGGCCGACATTGCGCTCTTCACTTTGGAGCGAAGTAACTTTCCCTTCTATGATGTTCACATGAACATGCGCTGCGGTCATGAATTGCTGCGCAACACGCTGACAATCGTCGGCGGGAGCGAGCTGCTGCGCCTGTCTGCGCCGCCGCCTGCGCCGTGGATCGCCCTGAGCGACGACCAACGCGCCCTCATCGCCCGCGGCCACACGCCCGTTGATTTCGCCCGGAGAGGCGTTGCGTGAATAGTGACCTTTTCAGCCAGATGGCTGGCGTCATCTTTCTCATCGCAGCCGGGCTGACTCCTGTCGTCATCGCCGTTTTTGCTGCGCTCGCCTATCTTGGCTCGCCTGCGCCTCGTGCGGCGGTCGTGTTGCGTGGCGTCTTCGCCTTGGGATTGTGGTTCATCGTGACCCTGACGCTGATCCTCGTCTTTTTCATGATCGTCTACGGCGCGTTTGACACGCTGCCAACCAGCCAGGCAAACGCAACGGTGAACGGCTGGCTGCTGGCTTTCTTGGTCGGTTATCTGATCGTCTGTGATCTGTTGATCTGGTGGGCCAGTTGGAAACGGCGGGCCGCGAGTGAAAACTGAGCATTCCAGTCACAGAAAAATAGATAGAATGACGAGGCGCACCCTATGCACTTCTTTCGGTTTACATCCAGCGTAACGCCGCCCCCCGATTTGCCTGAGGCGGCGTTTTGGTTCATCGTACAGGAAGACCGGGTGCTGGTGCAGCCGGCGGGCGATGCCGCCAGCCCGCCGTGGGTGAACGATCCCATCAACCTGGGGCTGATTACCCTTCAGCGCCACTACATGGGTTTCGTCGAAGATGGAGCAGGCCAGAAGACGCATTGCTATGCCGCCGAAATCGCCGCAGACGCCAGCTTGCCGCCGGGGTTCGTTGCGGACGGGCTGCGTCAGCTCTACCCATTGCTGGGCGAGCAAGGCTTCCGGTTGGCGGGCGCTGCGGTGCAACTGGTCGAGTGGGCGCGCACCCACCGCTTCTGTGGGCGTTGCGGCGCAGAAATGGAAATGGCAAGCGGCGAACGAGCAATGAAGTGCCCCACGTGCGGCCTCAGCAGCTATCCCCGGCTCTCCCCGGCTGTCATCACCGCGGTGGTGCGGCGCGATGGCAATCAGCCGCGCATCCTTCTGGCGCGTAATCACCGCTTTCCCGCCGGGCGCTATAGCGTTGTCGCTGGTTTTGTGGAGCCAGGCGAATCCCTGGAAGAGTGCGTTCAGCGCGAAGTGACCGAGGAAGTAGGCGTCCAGGTGACAAACCTGCGCTACTTTGGCAGCCAGCCCTGGCCCTTTCCCCATTCGCTCATGGTGGGCTTCACCGCCGACTACGCCGGCGGCGAGATCACGCTGGAAGAGGCCGAAATCGCCGACGCGCAGTGGTTCGCTGCCGACAACCTGCCCCAGCTCCCACCAAAGCTGAGCATCGCTCGCCGACTCATCGATTGGTTTGTGGAGCAAAACTCCTGACAGTCGCCATGAGTGGCCCCCGGCCAATTCAGGAACATAACCGATACTTCCCGCTCATGCTGCTCCAACTTTACGGGGCTGCGCATAAGTCCGTATCCATGCGTTGAAGTTTGACTAATTCTCCATTGCCAAACTGCCTCATCCGCACTCCATTCGTAGAAAAAACAACGGTTGACGTACCTTACGACGCGTGCTAAACTTCCTCTTGTCCCCCTCGCCTGCGATTGTAGACGGTCAGCAATGCTTCTTGTGGCAGACCGGCCTCGCCTGGCTCTTCATTCTGATCCACGCTCTCTTTCTTTTGTTGCCGCTCGAAAGGAGTCTCTCTATGTCCGAATCGATTCAGTGGATGATCAGCGCCCAGGTCAAGGGCGGACCCACCGTCAGCGCGGCCAGCACACTGACCGCCGACGCCTATGAGAAGGTGCAGGTGACTATCGCCAACGGCGACACGGACAAGGTGGTCAACCTGACCGCTGACCCGCTCCTCCTCGTCGTCACGTCGAGCAAATATCAGGACGCCGGCGCGGGCGGCAATCTGAGCTATAAAATCAACAACACAGGCACGGCGATTCCCTTCGCCGGCCCCCTCGTGCTCATTGGCAAAGGCGCAGTGGATCGTTACGCCCCCAGCCTCGCCAGCATCTCATTTACCAGCGCCATGCCCCAGAACGTTACGATTGATATCCTCACAGCCAAAGACGCAACGCCATAAATGGTTAACAATTAATGGTAAACGTTTCATTGCTAATTACCTTAGTTTATGCTTGCAGCGTGACAACCCTGCTTGACGAGGAGGAGACGGAATGCCAACTATACCAACCTATCCTGGCGTCTACATCGAGGAGGTGCCCAGCAGCGTGCGCACCATCGTCGGCGTCGCCACGTCCATCACCGCGTTCGTCGGGCGCACCTTGCGCGGGGCCGTCGATGAGCCGGTGCGCATCCAGAGTTTCGCCGACTTCGAGCGGCGCTTTGGCGGGCTGTGGAGCAAGAGCTCTGTCAGCTACGCCGTGCAGCACTATTTCCTCAACGGCGGCGTGGATGCGCTCATCGTGCGCGTCCACAACGGCGCGCAGCCGGCGACCATCACTCTGCCCGGCGAGGGGGGCGGCGCGCAGACGGTGCTCGAAGCCGACAACCCCGGCGAGTGGGGCAACTCCCTGCGCGCCGCGGTGGATTATGTAACGAGCGACCCGACCGACACGCGGCGCTTCAACCTGTTCCTGCGCGAAGTCGCGCCCAATGGCTCGATCCTGCAACTCGAAACCTTCCGCAATATCTCGGTGGACCCGGCTTCTCCTCGCTTCATCCAGACCGTGCTGGCCCAGGAATCGCGCCTGGTCAACCTGCGCACGCTTTCGGCGGTGCGCCCGGCCGAAACACCCCTGGCCCCGGACGGCAGCCGTACTTTTCTGGCTGCCGCGGCCGGCAGCGGCACAGACGGCTTGCCCGTCGCCGCCGCTCAGGTTATTGCGCCCGCCTTGGAAGCGCCCCGCCGCGGCGTCTATGCGCTGGAAAAGAGCGACCTGTTCAACCTGCTCTGCATCCCGCCCTATGACCGGGAGTCCGAAGCGCCAGCCGCCGAGCCGAACAAGAGCGACTATGACGCAGCCCTGGCCTATTGCAAGAAACGCCGCGCCATGCTGGTCATCGACCCGCCGCGCGCCTGGCTCGACATCGACGCGGCGGAAAGCGACGCGCTCGCCTCCGGCTTCTCCCAGGACCCAAACGCGCTCATCTACTTCCCGCGCGTGCGCATGGCCGACCCACTGCTAGAAAACCGGCTGGCCGACTTTGTGCCATGCGGCGTCATGAGCGGCGTCATGGCGCGCATCGACGGCCAGCGCGGGGTGTGGAAGGCGTCGGCCGGCACCGAAGCCACGCTCATCGGCGTGCGCGAGCTGGCCTACAAGATGACCGACGGCGAAAACGGCCGGCTCAACCCACTGGGCGTCAACTGCCTGCGCACCTTCCCCATCATCGGCAATGTGGCCTGGGGCGCACGCACCACCCGCGGCGCCGACCAGTTCGCCTCCGAATGGAAATATGCGCCCGTGCGTCGGCTGGCGCTCTTCATCGAGGAGAGCCTCTACCGTGGCACCCAGTGGGCCGTCTTCGAGCCAAACGACGAACCGCTTTGGTCCCAGCTGCGGCTGAATGTGGGCGGCTTCATGCAAGACCTCTTCCGCAAGGGCGCGTTCCAGGGCAGCTCGCCTCGCCTGGCCTACCTGGTCAAATGCGACAGCGAGACCACAACCCAGCTCGACATCGACCGGGGCATCGTCAACATCATCGTCGGCTTTGCCCCCCTCAAGCCCGCCGAGTTCGTTATCATCAAGATTTCCCAGCTCGCCGGCCAGGAACAGGCGTAAGAAAGGGGCTTCCTCATGGCGCAATTCACTGCCAATCCAACGCGCTTCGACCCGTACAAGAACTATAAATTTCGCATCAAGTGGGACGGGCGCTATGTGGCCGGCGTCAGCAAAGTCAGCGCGCTCAAACGCTCCACCGAGGTCGTCGAGCATCGCGAGGGCGGCGACCCCAGCACCAAACGCAAATCACCCGGCCAGACGAAATACGAAGCCGTTACCATCGAGCGGGGCGTCACCCACGACCCGGAGTTCGAGAACTGGGCCAACAAGGTGTGGAACTTTGGCGCCGGCCTGGGCGCTGAGTCGTCGCTGGCCGACTTTCGCAAGGATGTCATCCTGGAGATGATGAACGAGGCCGGCCAGGTGGTGCTCTCGTACAAGATTTTCCGCTGTTGGGTCTCGGAATATCAAGCCATCCCAGAGCTGGACGCCAGCGCCAATGCGGTCGCCATTCAGACGCTCAAGCTGGAAAACGAAGGCTGGGAGCGGGATACGTCGGTCTCGGAGCCGAGTGAACCGCGGCTGTGATGTTGGTCGCCCTGCCGCATGGCCTGTGGGTGGAGGGCCTCCATCATCGGGTTGCCCAGGTGCGTGAGTTGACCGGTCACGACGAAGCGTTCTGGCTCGATGCGCCTGCCCAGTGGAATCTGCCCCAGCGCATTAACGGCCTGTTGGCGCGCTGCGTCGTCATGGATGGACTACCTGGCATAGGAGACGCATTCATCGCCGATCTGACCGTGGGCGACCGCGAGGCCCTGCTTCTGCACCTGCATCGCCTCAGCTTCGGCAGCCGCCTGAGCAGCGTCCTGACTTGTCCGCAGTGCGGCGAGCGCCTCGACCTGGAGCTGGAGGCCGGCGACCTGCTGCTGCCGCCCTACGCCCATCCACAGCCGTGGTACGATAATGAGTTCCAGGCCGATGAAGCGCGCTACGCAGTGCGTTATCGCCTGCCCACGGGAGCCGATCTGGATGCTATCGCGCCGCTGGCCGCGCTGGAACCGGCCGCCGCAGCCGAGGCGCTCATCGGGCGCTGCGTGCGCCAAGCCATCGTAGATGGTGAGACGCTTTCGACGCTGCCCGCCGCCTTTCACACGGCCTTTGCCGCCGTCGTCGCCCAGCGCGACCCCCAGGCCGAATTGACCATCGCCATGACCTGCCCGCTCTGCGGCCATGAGTTTTCCGTCTTGCTGGACATGGCGACCTATCTCGGCCAAGAGATCGAGCAGCGAGCCGCGACGCTCTATCGAGAAGTGCACACGCTGGCTCTGTTCTATCACTGGAGCGAAGCCGACATCCTGACCCTGCCCGTGAGCCGGCGTCGCATGTATCTTGAGATGCTGGATGCCACCGTTGACAATGAGCAATGAGCCGATCCGGACCAGGAATTCAAAACGAGACTTTGTCCGACAGATTGCTGTCGAGAATAGAGACTCCGAATGGGGCGCAAGAATTTTGTGGTCTCGCCATGCAACTGCAAGGCTGATTGACTATGGACTGAGCCGTGTTGATATCGAAGAGGCATTGACCCAGTGTGTGGTCGTTGAAGACTATCCGTCTGTACATCGCGCCTTGCCCGATTGTCTGGTTTTGGGTTACTTACCTTCAGGCGAACCGTTGCACGCCGTTGTTGCTCTTGACGTAGCTAATAACAGGGTCTTCGTGATCACAGTCTACATTCCATCGGCGGAGAGGTGGCAAAATGAGTGGCAAACTCGAAAATAGTGGTCGGTGTCCCCTGTGTGGCGGCCTCCTGCATCCTGGTAAAGCAACCATCCCTTATATTTTGGATGACGGCATCATCGTAGTTGTAAAGCAAGCGCCAGCCCAGGTATGCGACGAATGCGGCGAAGCTTTCACATCGGGCGATGCAACCGATCACATCTTGATCATGTTGCGACAGCTCAAAAATCTGTCCAGCGAGGTCTCAGTTGTCTCCTATACCGGGCTTGACGCCCCAAGTGGTCGGACATTGCCCGTGCGACAACCCGTATAGGGCGAACATCACCTTCACGAGACTGCTTGATGTCATACGGTTCGTGATTCACTATTGGTCTGGAAACGCTGACCATGCCTGACTTTATTGCAAATCTCGTACAACGGGCGGCAGGCGTCGCCAGCCCGCTGACAGCCAGAACCATGCCGCCGGCTGCTCTGCCCCAGTGGAGAGCGCCGATTACCGCCGACGCGCCCGCGCAGCCGGCGACGCAGGCTGCTGTCCCGGCTCCGTCTCTGACACAGCTTGTGCAGCGCGCCGCAACGAGCGCACTGCCCGCCGTGAAGGCGGCTGCGCCCTCTGCGCCTGCCCGCATCAGCGCGCCGCAAACCGGCCCACCTCTTCCGCCAACCCAACCCGCCATCGCGCCAACCAATCAGCCAGCCGTTCCGCTTTTAGCCGTCCTGCCTGCGCCCACACCCGCCGCCGAGACGCCAGCGATGGTTCGCACGCCGACGCCGGCACGCGAACCGGAGCGCGCCGCCCCTGTTCATCCCCCTGACGAGCCGTCGTTGTCACCTGTCGTGACGGCGTCGTCCGCGCTTGAACCGCAGACACTGCTCCCGACGCGCCCGGTCGAGGCGGCTGTTTTGACAACGCCCCCAGGTTTGCGCTCGCAACCAGAATCGAACCTGATGACGCCGCCAGCGCAGCCGGTCGCGTCGCCGCTTTCGCCGGCTCTGCCCCAGCCGCCAGAGCGCCCACTGTTGCGGACGCCTCTGCCTGACCAGCCGGCGGTCGTCGTTACGCCGGTCGCCGTTCAGCCAGCAGTTGCGCCGAACGCGGCGCCTGTTCCCGGCGCGCCGGCTCGTTTGCTGGCCGACGTTGCGCCTTCGCCAGTTGCCATCTCGCCGATGCCCGTACTTGTTGCCGACACCAACCCGGCTCCGCCATCGAACGTGCGTGAGCCGGTTGCGCTTGCGCCGATTCTCTTGTCGCCCGCGCCGCTGCCATCACGCGCCCAAAACGATGCGCCGCGCCGGCCTGCGCACGTCCAGCCCTCCGTCGAGGTGCACATCGGCAGCATCGAGGTGCGCACGACGCCGGCGCCGGGTCCTGCGCCCCGCGCGCCGCTCCCTGCTACGCCCCCCGCCCGCTCGCCAGACCTGAGCGCTTACGCAGTCCGGCGCGGCTATCACTTTGGCGATGAGGCGCAATGAACACTTTCTTATCCTGTTCATCCTGTCATCCTGTCCAGAATTTGAGCGGGGAGGGCGCATGAGTGACTTCCGCGCTATTAGCGGCGTCAGCAGCACCCTGCAGGCGCTCCTGCGCGACCGCATGGAGTTGCCAGCCGGCGTTGCGCTCAACGACCTGCAGGTCACCATCAGCACGCCGTTGGGCGAGACGCCGCCCGGCGTCCCACCCGCGCCCGAAGCGCCGCGCGTCAATCTCTTTCTCTATCAGGTCAGCGAAAGCCCGTTTCTTTCCAACCAGGATTTGCCCGGACGCAGCCACCCGGCGGCCTACGGCAACCCGCCCTTGAGCCTCAACCTTCACTACTTGCTCACTGCCTATGGCTCACACACGGCAGGTAACGGCGCGTTTCTCGATGAATCCCAGGCGCAGATGCTGTTGGGCAGCGCCATGCGCGTCCTTCATGACTTTCCTCTGGTGGGCGACAGCCTGCAAACCGTGCGCGATCCTGTCGGCAGAACCATCCTACACCCAACCCTGGTCGGCGCCTACGAACGGCTCAAAATCTGCCTGGACCCCATCTCTATCGAGGACCTGACCAAAATCTGGACCGCGCTGACCATCCCCTACCGCCTTTCTGCCGCCTATTCGGTCAGCGTGGTGCAGATCGAGAGCCGCCGCGCCCGTCGCTATCCCCAACTGGTGGGCGAGCGCCCCACTGCCGGCCCTATGGTCACGGTCATCCCCTTACAGACGCCGGCCATCCAATCGCTGACCGTGCGCCGCGCCGGCGACCCACCTGATAGCGAGCGGCCAGCGCCCTACGCCCGCATCGGCGATACGCTCATCCTTCACGGCCTCAACTTCAGCGGCGGCGCGGCGACGGTCTCTCTGGGCGACCTGGAGTTGCCCGTGACGCCCTTCTCCGGCCAGCGCATCGAACTGACGCTGCCCGACGACGCGTACATCTTCGCAGGCGCAAATACACCCATTCCAGCGGAGAAACGCTTGCAGCCGGGGGTGCACAATGTGGATGTCAAGGTCAGCCCGGTCGGGCTGCCGCAAGCCGGCGTTCGTTCCAATCGGGCGGTCTTCGTTCTCACGCCCCACGTCCAATCCATTGTCGGCGCTGCGCCCAACACGCTGACAATCACCGGCGTGCGGTTGCTGGCCGCCGACCTGGCGTGCGAGACCCTGGTGGGCCGGCTGCTCTTCGACGCCAGCGCCTACGCCGCCGCGTCGTCCACAAGCATCCAGTTGACCCTGCCCGATTCGTTGCCTCGCCGTGGCGTCAACGTTTTTCTCTCCACGCCGCTGGCCGGCTTCCCGCTCTTGGGTGCGCCGCTGGAACTGGAAATCACGATTGGCGGCGGCCCGGCCCAGACGATTCAGATAGCGAACACGCCGGCAGATTTCCAGGCCGCGGCCAGCGCGCTGCAAGCCGCCATCCGCGCCGCGCCTGTCGCCGGTCCGCTTTACAAAGAAGCGCGCGTGGCGACGCGCAACAATCGTTTCGTTCTCACAGCCGGCGGTTTGCAGGCGACCATCGCCTTCGCCAACACGCCGATTGCGGCCCAGCTTGGCCTGGACGCACTGACGGCCCGCCCCGGCTATCTCTCCGGCGTCTTGCAGCCTTTCCCTACGCTGACTACGCCGCCCGGCAGCTTACGCGTGACCATGGGCGGCATTGCGGCCAATGCGACACTGGCGTCCGCGCCGCTTTCTGTGGTGGACGCCGCGGACCGGCTGCACACGACCATCAGCGCCGCCAACCCAGGCCTGGATTTCGCCAACTCGTTGACAGTCACCGTGGGCGACCAGCTGCTCATCGTTTCTGGCGGCAACGCCGCAGTCGATGTGGCCGGTGTGGCCGGCGGCGACGAGACGACCGTCGCCGAGTTGCAACTGCGTGGCCTCTATCCGGTGCGGGTGCGCGTCAACGGCGTCGAGGCCATCGGCGGCGTCAACCGAATCGAGCTGCCATTATGAAAACGCCGCTCACGCGCCAGAATCCGGCCAACCAAGAGTGGTTGGCGGCCAACGACCGCTACTTGCAGCTTTCCCTGCAACATCTGCGCCTGTTGCTGAGTGGGCGAGCGCTCTGGCTGCGCTCCCAATGGCGGCACGACCCACGCCAGGAGGCGGCCAGCCAGGTGATCAGCGATGCGCATCTGGAATGGCTGCGCCGGGGGGAGGATGCAGCGGCGGCGCACGCTTTCGCTACGACCAACGCCGAAGCACGTGTCGTGGCCGACGAGGTTGCCGGCGTCGAGGCCGAACTGAATACTCTCCTGGCCCAAATGGGGCGACGCGCGCCGGCGCTGGAGGTGCTTGCCCATTTCTTCCATCTGTCGCCTCTTGCGCGCGACGTTTTGCTGCTCTGCCTGGCGCCAGAACTGGATCCGACTTTTGGCCCGCTCATGGCCTATGTGCAGGACGACATGGCGCGAACCTATCCCACCATACACCTGGCCTTTGCCCTGACCGGCGGCGATGCTGCCCGCCGCGTCGAACTGGCCGAGGCGTTGAGCGAAGCAGGGGCGCTGCGCCGTGACCGGCTGATCTATATGAACGATGCGACCCAGAGTGGGCCTGCCAGTCTGCGCCCATTGACCGTAGATGAGCGCATCGTCGCCTACGTCCGTGGGGTCAACCAGCCCGATCAACGCCTGGCCCCGGCTCTGGCCGAGGTGTGCGGCGGCAACCTGACCGCCGGGCAGCAAGAAATTGTTGATCGTCTGGTCGCCAGATTGTCAGAGAAGCGCAGCGGCGGAGGTCGCGCCCCGCTGATCAATCTGGTGGGTCCGCCGGACAGTGGTCAGGAGGAGATGGCTTGCGCTCTGGCCGGTCCGTTGGGGCTTTCCCTACTGCGCCTGGACTTGACCCGGCTGACCGGCGAGACAAAGCCGCTCCACTTTTTGCCGCTTTTGGAGCGCGAGGGCATCCTGTTGCAGATGGGTTTCTTCGTCCAGCTTCCACCCTACAGCCAGGAGGGCGACCTGTCGCCCCTGCTGATCGGCTTGGCCCAGCGCCGCCGTCTTTTCCTCATCGTCGCCAGCGCCGACCCGCTGCCCGAACGCAATGCCATCGCCGTGCGAATTGCGCCGCCCGCCCCCGTCGCCCGGCTGGAACTGTGGCGGCGCGGGTTGGACGCGGATGTAGAGCGCATGAACGGCGCGCTGCCGGCGCTGGTGGAGCAATTCGCCTTTGGCAGCCAGACCATCCAGCGCGTGATAGGCCAGGCGCGCGCTGCCAGCCAGCTGAACGGCGAGGCGCTCACCGCCGCCGCGTTGTGGGCGGCCAGCCGCGAGGCAGCCGGCGGCGCCCTGGGCGAGCTGGCCCAACGCATCACGCCCTTCTTCACCTGGCGCGACCTGGTGGTTACGCCCGATGTGTTGGCGCAACTGCGCGAGATCGCCGACCAGGTGATGCGCCGCTATCAGGTTTACGAGGAGTGGGGCTACGGGCCGAACCTGACCCGTGGGCGCGGGGTGACTGCGCTCTTTTCCGGCCCCAGCGGCGTGGGCAAGACCATGGCCGCCGAGGTGTTGGCACATCATCTCGACCTGGCGCTCTATCGCATCGACCTGGCCAGCGTGGTCAACAAATACATCGGCGAGACGGAGAAGAACATCCGCCGCGTTTTCGACGCCGCAGAGCGAAGCGGCGCGATCCTCTTCTTCGACGAGGCGGACGCGCTCTTTGGCAAGCGCACCGAGGTGCGCGACAGCCACGACCGCTTCGCCAACATCGAGATCGACTACCTCCTCCAGCGCATGGAGAGCTATCACGGCCTGGCGATCCTGGCGACCAACCGGCGCAGCAGCCTGGATCGGGCCTTTCTGCGCCGCCTGCGTTTCGTGGTGGAGTTCCCTTTCCCCGACGCGGATGCGCGCCGGCGCATCTGGCAGAAGGTTTTCCCGCCTGCTGCGCCGCTGGATGGCATCGACTACGAACGGCTGGCGCGGCTGGAGATTCCGGGCGGCAATATCCGCAACATCGCCATCAACGCCGCATTTCTGGCCGCGGCGGACGGCGGCCAGATCGCCATGCAGCACATTCTGGCCGCGGCGCAGCGCGAGTACGCCAAGATGGAGAAGCTGGTCAGCGAGACCGAATTTGGAGCGCGATAAACCATGCAGGTGACCATCGACCGCATCACCATCGACCTGCAACAGGCCGACGGCGACCAGTCCCCCATCAGCACGGGCGGGGTGCGCAGCGTTCTGATCGCAGAATTGCGCCGAGCGCTTGCCGAAGTCGCTGCACGACCCAGGCGGACTGCCGCCGCGTCGGCGTATCGCATGGATGTAGGCGCACTCGACCTGGACGTGGACGACCCGGCGGACCTGGCGCAGATAGCGCGAGCGTTGGCGCAGCGGATCGCCTGGCTGGCGGAGCGGGCTGGGGAAGGCAAGGGGGGACAACGATGACAGGGCAATTCACGCAAGCGCGGCGACCGCGTCAATCCACCAATCCACCCAGCCCAGCGGCGCATCAACAGGCGCCGCAGCGTGGGCCGGCCTCGATGCTGGGCAACCAGCTCATGCAGGCGCTGCAGCCCAAGCTGGCCGTCAACGCGCCCAACGACGCCTACGAGCAGGAGGCAGACCGGCTGGCCTCTCAGGTGACGCGCACGACCACGCCCGCCGCCCAGGCGGCACATAATGGCCGCGACGACAAGAAGCGCAGGGACGCAGTGCAGACGAAGTCGCTGGCCAGCCAGGTGACGCCCCTTTCCGCCGTCGCACAGCGAGAAGCCGCCTCGCCAAAGGAGGATGACGAGTCGCTGACCCAGACTTCTGCTGTACAACGGGCGGAGAAAGCAACAGAGGAGAAAAAGAAGGAATCGCCAAAGCAGGAGCCGGGCAAGGGCGACAAGAAGAAGGAAGACGAGAAAAAAGTGCAGACCGCCCGCGCCAATGCGCCGCAGGTGGACGACAAGAAAGAGAAGGAAGAGGGCCAGGCTGACGGCGCAAAGGCCGTTCAGGCCGCGCCCCAAAAGGACGACGAGAAAAAACCAGAAGCGACCAAGAAAGAGGACAAGAAAAAAGAAGACGAGAAAGCCGTCCAGAAAAAGGGCAACGCTGCCGCCTCACCCATGCCCGAACAGGCCGAGCGCGAGCTGGCGCGCCAGAGCCAGGGTGGTCGCCCGTTGGACGCGGCAACGCGCAGTTCCTTCGAGCCGGCCTTTGGCGCTGACTTCAGCAGCGTGCGCATCCACGACGACGCCGAGGCTGCACGTCTCGCCAACCAGCTCAACGCCCGCGCCTTCACCCACGGCGAGCACATCTTCTTTGGCGCGGGCAATTACCAGCCGGGCGATGCGCCGGGCCGTCAACTGCTTGCCCATGAACTGACCCACACAATTCAGCAAGGCGCAGCCAGGCCGAAAGCCGTGCAACGGGTGGAGCGTTCGGCGCAACCAGACGCCGGCTTGCCGAACAACGTCCGCAAGATTGGACGTTCGACGATTCAGCGAGCGGATGGCGACGTAGGCGAGGGCCTCGAAGAAGCGGATAACGACGTCGAGGTCCAGACTGTCCCCGAATACACCACATCGGGGCGAGGCGACGCGCGCTTCGAGCCGCTCTTTGCTGCGATTCGCGAGATCGGCCCATCTTTGCCGACAAGCATCGGTCACTACTTCCCGGCCGGTCCCGAAGACGGACTCCTCTTTGACAAAGTTCAGGCGCCTGCCTTCAAACTTTCCATGCCGGGCGTCACCACTTACACGGCGCGCTATGGCACGAACTACGGCCAGTTTGCTCGCTTTCGAGACTACGGCCGCCGCGCGCCGAATCAGCGCGCCATCTGGCTACGTGAAGTGACCGAGTCGGGCATTCGTGACAGGATGAACGCCAGGTTGCGGCAAAACGTGGGTGGTTCGGATACAGCCTTTGCCGAGGCGCAACGGCGACCGATCCGTCTGGTGCGCGTACCCGTCCAGGGACGTGGGGGCCGCTCGGAGGTGCTCCTCTTTGGCACAGAGAACGACGTGGTGGGTCTGCTGAAAGCGCCCAATTGGGGACGCAGTCGCGGCTCGGGCCGGGCGCCGGCCCGACAGATGCAGGTGGATCACGTGGTCGAGCTGCAGATCGGCAATTGGGGCGCACACAATCGGGCCAACACTATCGAAAACATGGCGCTCCTGGACCGCTTCCCTAACGCAGCCTCGGGAGACTTCATCCGCCAATACATTTCCGGGCGCGTGCGCCGCCTCATCGAGCACGTTTACGCTCAGCAGGCCGAGCAAATGGCCGCGACCCAGGAACCGCCGAAGCCATCCAGCCGCCGAGGCCGGCGGCAGCCAGACGCGCCGCGCACCGAGCTCGACGCAGCAGTGGATGCAGTCAAGCGCAGATTTCACATCGAATTCGATGCAGTGGAACCGGCCAGCGGCCGGGGCGCTCCCACCGTCACCGATCAGGACTATTGGACGCGGGGCGAAATCCAGGCTGGCCTACACCTGAACAACGCGGAGATCACCAGCCATGACTCCCTGGCCGATGTGTTGGGCAGCCGCACTGAGGTCTTCGTCTTCAACCGGCGCACGGGCGGCAAGTACAAATCCTTCCGCTGGCCTGGCTCCTACGTCTTGCCCGAAGAAGAAAACTGGTTGGCCCCCTTCAAGATCAGTCAGAAGGCCTTTCCGGGTACGACCGGCGACGTCAATCAGCGCGACAACTTCGGCGCGCTGACCGTTGTGCTGCAAGAACCGCGCTTCAGCGGGCAGGATCAATCCACGCGCCTGAGCATCGAGTTCCCCTTGGAGGTCGAACGCATTTACAGCGCGCGCTACGCCGGCTATATCAACGTCAACCGCGCCAAAGGCATCCTGAATCGCAACGCCGAGCGCCTGGGCGTGGAGCTGCCGCCTTTCAGCCCGGTCGTCTTCGATGAATTCGACATCCTAGATACGGGCGTCTATCTGCGCGGGCGCATCATAGCGAACCTGCCAATCCTGCGCGGGACAGAGATCGACTTCGAGCTTGATCGGGGCGACCTGCGCATCTCCAAGACTTTCACCGCCAACGACATCAGCGCGCCGGCGCCGTTGCGCATCGACGCGGCGTCGCTGACGGTCTCCGCCGGCACGCGATCTGGTGTGCAGGCGACAGGGCGCGCCGATTTTGGCGTGGACCGGGTAGGGACGGGCTTTCTCGAAGCGCGCACGCGCACGGTGGGACGACATCCCCAGTTCAGCATGGCCGGCGGCTTCGACTTCGACACCCAGCTTTTCGACCCGGCCCACATCGAAATGCGCTACGAAAACGGCCAATTCAGCGGCGAAGGGACGATTGGCATTCCGCGCGGCAAGGTGCGGGGCATTCGTTCCGCCCGGTTGCGCATGAGCTACGCCGAGAACCGCTTCGTCGCAGACGGCGTGGTGCAGCCGGAAGTGCCAGGCGTGCGTGAGGGCACGCTGTCGCTGACCTATTCGGAACAGGAAGGACTGGTCATTTCTGGCTCGTTGCAATTGGCCGAGAATCCGGCCATGCGCAGCGGCAGCATCGAGGCGCGCATCGAGCGCAAACCGGACGGCAGCTACAAGGTGCACGCGGCAGGGACGGCTGAACCCAAAATTCCCGGCGTCAGTTCGCGCATCGCTGTGACCTACGACGACGGCGCGTTCGACGCCGAAGTGACTGCCGCCTATGCGCGTGGCATGATCAACGGATCCCTGCGCGTGGCGGCCACCAATCGTGCTGTCAACCAGGAGAGCGGCCAGCCCGAAGGCGAGCCTACGGAGAACATCACGGTCTATGGCGGCGGCCAGGTGACGATCCGTTTCTCGCCGTGGCTGCAAGGCACAGCCGGGCTGCGCCTGCTGCCCAACGGCGAAATCGAAGTGACCGGCAGCATCGGGCTGCCCAGCACGGTGGACATCTTCCCGGCCAAACGCTTCGACCGCAACATCTTCCGCGTCAACATCGACATCCCCATCGTGGGCGTGAGCGTGCTTGGTCAGCGCATCGGCATCTTTGCCACCATCGGCGGCGGGCTGGATTTGAGCGCCGGCGTCGGACCAGGGCAACTGCGCGACCTGAGTCTGTCCGTCACCTACAACCCGGCCCACGAGGAGGAGACCCACATCGTCGGCCACGGCGAGCTGTTCATCCCCGCCGACGCCGGGCTGCGTCTTTTCATTCGCGGCGGCATCGGCGCCGGCATTCCCATCGTCAGCGCCGAGGCCGGCGTCGAGGTGGGCGGCCAGCTGGGGCTGGAAGGCGCCGCGCGCGCCGCGGTGGATGTGGACTGGACGCCGCAACAGGGCATCGTCCTCGACGCACTGGGCGAGATCTATGTGGAGCCGCGGCTCAAGCTGGATGTGTCGGCGTATGTCGAAGTGGAGGCCGATCTGCTGCTCGACACCGTCGAACTCTACAGCAATCGCTGGAACCTGGCGAATTACGAGATCGGCTCCAATCTGCGCTTTGGCGTGCGTTTCCCCATTCACTACGCCGAGACCGAGCCGTTCGATATCTCGCTGGATGACCTGGAGTTCCAGATACCGGAGATCGACGCGGAGAGTATTTTGAGCAGTATTCTGAGCGACTGAGGCAGGGGTGGGTGGCATCGTAGGTACGGCTTGTAGCCGCACGGCGCGGGTACACAAAAACATGAGCTGCACAGCACGAATTCAAGATGATGGTGAGTCATGGTAGGTGCGTTATGAACAGGCTTCAATATACTTTACAGGTCATTGTCGACTGGATTGACAACACTCACGTCGGGGGAAGCAGAGATCGAATCGACTCTGGATTTGTGGGAATTTTCGGAGAGGGCGCCTATCCCCATAGTTTCAATCCAAATAAGAGCGAGTTGGTTGAGCGAGCACGGAATTGGGCTGATGTATATTCGAGATTCTTTCCATCCAGCCACCCAGATTCTCTTCCACATGGCCTTGGCTATACAGCCGATGAATTCAGACATGTGACGAGATCCAATTCTCGCTCCTGTTTCTTCATCATATCGCACAGCCCCCAAAGCTATATCCAAGAGAGAGCATTGGAGGTAAGGCAAGCGGGCCAGTCCTTTCGTGCACGAGTTGGCAATACCGGACACGCATCTTTGTCATAGATATTGACCGCAGTTTTGACAGCGACAAACCAGGGCTGATCCCCTTTTGCCAGGGGCTTGGAATCAGCCCAATACAGCTTGACTCTTTCTTTCGACTTTCTGGTGTCATGAATGAATTTGTTGCTCTTGTGCAAGAGGAGAGATTTGAGCGTGGCATGTTCGGCTCACGGACCGTCCCATTGATCTACGCTTTTCTGATTGATGGGTTACGAGAGATGTATGATCCCCTCTTTTAGCACGGCGTGGGTTTGCGAGGACGTGAGGTCGAGTACGAGTACGAAGTTGCGGGGGAGATGTTGATGGAGCTTGCGGCGCGCGATTATAACAACCGAGGAGCGTTGCTCCATGCCCAGGGCGACCTGGCCGGCGCGCGCGCCTGCTATGAGGAGGCGCTGCGCCTGGACCCGGACGACGCCACCGCGCTCAACAACCTGGGCTTTCTTGCGCTGCAAGAGGGCGACCCGCGGACTGCGTTGATGCTTTTGCAGCGCAGCCTGACCATCGAGCCGGAAAAGGCCTCAGCCCACGCCAACCTGGGCGCAGCCCTGGCGCTGACCGGCCACGTGGAGCAGGCCGTCGCCAGCCTGGAGACTGCCTTGCGGCTGGACCCGCAGCATGTCGCGGCCTGGGACAGCCTGGGGCAATGCCGCATGATGCAGGGCGACTATGCCGCCGCGGAAGATGCTTTCCGCGAGGCCGCCAGCCTGGCACCCCAGGAAGCGCGCTTCTTCACCGCGCTGGGAACCATGGTCGCCATGCAAAATCGTCGCGACGAAGCCATCTCCATCCTGCGCCACGCCGTCAACCTGGATCCCTATCAGAGCCGGGCATGGGCCCATCTGGGCGCGCTGTTGACGCTACGCCATGACTACGGCAGCGCCCAGGAGGCGTTGGAGACCGCTCTCGACCTGGCGCCCGACGATGTGGAGGCGCGGCAGCAACTGGCCGTATTGCTGGTCGCCCGTGGGGAGCGGGCCGCAGCCGTGGTGGAGTTGGAGCGCGTGCTGGAAATCGAACCTGACAACGCCGAGACGCTGGTCGACCTGGCCGTGTTGCGCCTGGGCGAGGGCAACGTCCAGGCTGCGCTGGACCTGACGAAGGATGCTCTGATCCATGGCCCGATTGCCGATCGCGCCTGCTACTACCACGCCGCAGCCTTGGCCCAGACCGGCGATGTAGCGGCGGCGGTCATGCACATGGAGGCCCTGGCCGGCCAGCCCGGCGACGCCAAGTACACACAGTGGGCGCGGCGCTTCCTGACAGAGATGAAAGCCGGGATGAAAGCCGAGGCGCAGCTATGAGCGCATCGCCACGCACCCCGCGCGTCCAGCGCGGCGCCCTGACCATCTACAACAACGACGCGCCGGGGACGCAGCCGCTCACCATCAACTTTCAGTACAATCCGGGCGAAATGCGCCGCACCCTGGCCGCACGCCGCCCGCGCGAGGCCGGCCAGCCCAACGCCGCGCCCCAGGACGCACGCCTGGTCGCCGGCCCGCCCGTGGAGACCATCTCTATCAGCATCGAGCTGGACGCCACGGAGCAACTTGAGAAGCCTAGCGAGAATCAGGACGCGGTGGATTACGGCTTGCACACGGCCCTGGCCGCGCTGGAGATGCTCATGTATCCGCCCAGTGCGCAATACGAGCAGAACGAGCAACTGGCCGACCAGGGCGAAATCCAGGTATCGCCCTCCAACCTGGCGCTGGTGCTGCTCAACTGGGGCGAGTCACGCATTGCGCCGGTCATGATCACCAGCTTCAGCGTCACCGAGCAGGAGTTCGACGTCAAGCTGAATCCCATCCGCGCCAAGGTCGACCTGGGGTTGCAGGTGCTCACCTACCTGGACTTGCGCAACAGCAGCACCGGCATAGACGCCTTCGTCAGCTATCAGAAAGAGAAGGAACGGCTGGCGCGACGCTACTACACCGGCGCCACGCCGGCGCAGACGCAGAA